>NZ_JBWKKJ010000003.1:533989-693296 GCF_056431605.1 Streptomyces sp. NPDC045846
TCCTCCCACCCCCCCCCCCCCTCCCCCCCCCCCTCCCTCTCCCCCCCCCCCCCCCCCCCCCCCCCCCCCCCCCCCCCCCCCCGCCCAGCGCCCGGGGTCGTGGCGGCTCCGTCCGTCATCGGCGGACCGAACGCCACGTGCGCCACAGGGAGGCGTAAGCTCCCCCGGCCGCGAGGAGTTCGTCATGGCTGCCGAGTTCCACGATCCGGCCGCGGTCCATGACCGCGATCCGGTCGGCGTCGCGCACCGAGTCCAGCCGGTGGACGATGGAGACCACCGTACGCCCTTCGATGAGCGCGGCCAGGGAGCGTTCGACCCGCCGGGAGGCCGAGGAGTCGAGCAACGCGGTGGCCTCGTCCAGCACCAGGGTGTGCGGGTCGGACAACAGCACCCGGGCGAGGGCCAGTTGCTGTGCGGCGGACGGCGAGACCGGGGCCGCTCCGGGGCCGATCTCAGCGTCCAGGCCGTCCGGCAGCGACCGCGCCCAGTCCGCGAGGAGTACGGTCTCCAGCGCGTCCCACAGCTCCGTGTCCGGCCAGCCCTCCTCGTCGGCCAGAGTGAGGTTCTCGCGGAGGGTGCCGCTGAAGACGTGCTGTTCCTGGGTGACCAGGACGACTTCCCGGCGCAGTTGGCCCACCGGCAGTGAGGTGAGGTCGGCGCCGCCGATCCGGACCGTGCCCCGAGTGGGATGGTGAACGCCCGCCAGGAGTTTGCCGAGGGTGGACTTGCCCGCGCCGGAGGCACCCACCACGGCGAGCCGTTCGGCCGGGGCGAGTTCGAGGTCGATGCCGCTGAGCACCTCGCGGGCCGGGCCGTAGCCGAATCCCACCCCGGTGAGGCTGATGCCGTGGCCCCGGGTGGGGGCGGTGGGCTTGGGCTCCTCGCACGGCAGCCGCTCGACGCCGAGGATGCGGCGCAGTGCCGCACTGCCGATCTGGAGCTCATCGGTCCAGGTGAGCAGATCGTTGAGGGGCTCGCCGAGGGCCTGGACATAGAGGACGACGGCCGTGAGTTCACCCAGGCCCACGGCGCCGCGCTGGTAGGCGAGTCCGCCGATGAGCAGGGTGAGTGCCATCGGAACCATCGTGGCCAGGTCCAGGCTGGGGAACCAGACGGTCTGCAGCCAGGTGGTGCGCTGCCGGGTGCGGACCACGCGGTCGACGGCCACGCCGTGGCGAGCCCGCTGGCGGGGACCGAGGCCCAGCGCCTCGACGGTGGAGCAGCCCCGGGTGGTCTCGTGCGTGACCGCCAGGACATCGGCCTCCTGCGCCAGCAGCTGCTCGTAGGCGCGGGTGGCGCGGGGGCGGTACCACCAGGTGGAGACGGCTGCGAAGGGCACCCCGGCGATCAGTCCGAGGGCCAGCACCGGAGAGGTGAGCAGGATGGCCCCGACGGTGAACACCAGGGTGACCGCGGCCAGCACGATGCGCGGGGCGGCCTGGCGGATGCTCTCGTTCAGCCGGTCGGCGTCGGTGGTCGCCCGGCTGAGCAGGTCCCCGGCGGCGACGCTCTCCACCTCGGACAGCGGGAGCCCGAGGACGCGGCGGACGAAGTCCTCGCGGGTGCGGGCGAGAACACGTTCGCCGAGCAGGGTGGCCTGCACCTTGGCCGCGCGCGCCAGCAGCGCGTGGACCACGAGGAGGGCGACGAAGGCGAGGGCGAGGGTGTCGACGTGGGCGGTGGTGGTGCCGGCCTTGACCGACTCGACGAGCCCACCGAGCAGCCGGGGGCCGCTCAGCCCGGCGACCAGCGCGGTACCGAAGAGCACGAGGGTGAGGGTGAGCCGGCCCGCGTTGGCGCGGACGAAGGCGCCGACCCAGGTACGCACCTCGGCTCGGCCGGCCAGTGGCAGACGGCGCTGGCCGAGCGTGGTCGAAAGACCGGTGTCCGCGGTGTCGGTGGCGGTCGTCATGAGCGGACTCCTTCGGCGCGGGCGGGGCTGCCGTCGGCGTCCAGGAGGTGGACCCGGTCGGCGACGCCCAGCCACAGCGGGCTGTCGCTGAACACCACGGTGGTACGGCCGGCGCGCAGGGCCGCCACCCGCTCGACCACCCGGGCCTCGGTCTGCGCGTCCACCGAGGCCGTCGGGTCTTCCAGGACCAGGACGTCGGGGGCCGCGAGCAGGGCGCGGGCCAGCACCAGGCGCTGGCGCTGGCCGCCCGACAGGGCCCGCCCGCCCTCGCCGAGATACTCGTCCAGGCCGCCGGGCAGACCCTCCACCACATCGGTGGCGTCGGCCGCGAAGAGCGCGTCGGTCAGGGCGCCGCGCGAACGGGCGAGACCGGCGGAGAGTTCCTCCCCCACGGTGCCGCTGAAGAGGGTGTCGGCGGGGCCGGAGCGGAGCACCCGGGCGCGCAGCTCGACCAGGTCGACGCGGTCCAGCGGGACCCCGCCGAGAAGTACGGCCGACGGCGCGGCGTGCTCGCCGTACCGGGTCAATCGGTCAGCGAGGGCGCCCGCCCGGTCGGCCGGGGCCGCGACGACGGTCAGCAGTCCGGCCTCGGCAGTGAGTCCGGTGTCCTCGTCAGTCAGCGACAGGGGGCCGGCGGGCAGCGGCTCGGGGTGGACGGGCTGCTCCGGTACGGGGGTGATGCGCAGCAGGGTGCAGATCCGGCCGGCCGCGACCTTGGCGAGGCTGAGCGTCTCCGCGGCCTCCGTGGCGGTACTGACGGGGAGGGTGAGGAAGGCCGAAGCACCGTAGAAGGCGACCAGTTCGCCGGGGGTGATGGTGCCGTTGAGCGCGAGGCGGGCTCCGAGCCACGCGATGCCGACGGTGACCAGACCGGGCAGGAACACCCCGGCCGCCTCCAGCCAGGCCTCCATCCGGCCGGCCGACTCGCCGGCCCGGCGCACCTGCTGGCTGGTGACGCGGAAGCGCTCGGCGAAGCCCGCCTCGCCGCCGATGCCGCGCAGGATGCGCAGTCCGGCGACGATGTCCCCGGCCTGGGAGGTGGCGATGCCCATCTGTTCGCGCTGCTCCTCGTCGCGTTCCTGGAGGGGACGCAGCAGGGGCCCGATGCCGACGACGGCGGCGGGTACGCCGATGAGCACGGCGAGGCCGAGGACCGGTGAGGTGACGGTGAGCGCGATGGCCACGAGCACGGCGGCGACCACCGCGCCGACCGACCGGCCGACGACTTCGAAGGAGTTGCCGATGCTCTCGACGTCGGCTGCGGCCGAGGCCGCCACGTCACCGGAGCGGGCCTTGGCGCGCAGGGTCCCGCCCAGCCGCGTGACCTGCCGCATCAGCACCCGGTGGGTGTACGAGAGGGCGTGCGCCTCGGCACCGACAGCGGCTTGGATCAGGCCGGCACCGGCCAGCGCCTGGACGAGGCCGAGGCCGAGGGCGATCAGGGCCCACAGGTAGAGGCCGGCCGGGTCGCCGTCCCGGCCGGCCTCGTCGATGGCCCGGCCGATGACCAGGGGCAGCAGGGCCAGCGGGACCATCCAGGCCATGCCGAGCAAGGCGCTGAGCACCAGCGGCCAGGGCCGGATGCGCACGAGCCACCACAGGTAGGCCCAGGGGCCCCGGGCATCGGCTTCCGGTACGGCCGCCGGGGACACGGAGGCGTCGAACAGTCTGTTGGCCAAGGGAGGGCTCCAGGCAGGGGGGACCTTGGCGACAGGGCTTGGTCCCGCGGCGGGTTCAGAGGTAGCGGTCCCGGGTGGCGGCGCGGTCGACCTTGCCGGTGCGGGTGTGCGCGAGGGCGGGCACCGCGACGATCCGGTCGGGCACCAGGAACGCGGGCAGGGTGGCGCGCAGTACCTCGCGCAGCCCCCGTACGTCGTTCGGGGTGTCCGGGGCCAGGACCACGAAGGCGACCAGGGAGTTGTGGTCGCCCTTGGCGTGCTCGGCGGCGGCCACGGCGATGACTCCGGGTTGTCGCCCGAGGTGGTGCTCGACGTCCAGCAGGTCCACCCGGTGGCCGCGGATCTTGACCTGGTGGTCGATCCGGCCGTGGAAGACGAGGTTGCCGTCGGCGGCTTCGTGGACGAGGTCGCCGGTCCGATACCAGCGGGTGCGGTCGCCCGGGTCACCGAGGCCGACGCTGTCGGCGCGGACGAACCGGGCGGCAGTGCGCTCGGGATCGTCGAGGTAGCCGGTCGCGAGATGCGGGCCCGCCAGGTAGAGCTCCCCGGGGGCAGCGGTGCCGCCGGGCGCGTCCGCGCGGGGGACGATGGCCTGGCGTACGGACGGCAGCGGGCGCCCGATCGGAATCCCCTCGGGGAACGGACCCTCAGCGGCCGGGCCCGCGAGCTCCGCGGTGTGGGTGACCAGCGCGGTCTCCGTGGAGCCGTACGTGTTGAGCAGCCGGACCCGGTCGGCGCCGAGCCGGTGCCAGCGTTCCAGCATGTCCGGGCGGACGGCCTCGCCGCCGATGACGACCGTGTCGAGCGTGCCGGGGAGTTTCAGCCCGTGCTCCAGCAGGTGGCCGGTGAACACGTGCCAGTAGTCGACGGGCAGGTTGACGACGGTGATCTCGGCCTCGGCGAGCACGCCCCCGAGGTCGGTCTCGCTGTTCTCGTCGATGACCACGAGCCCGCCCGCGCAGAGCGTGGGCAGGATCTCCTCCAGGCTGGTGTCGCCGTCGGCGCGGTGGAAGTTGAGCGCCACCGTGTCCGGTCCGACGCCGTAGCGTTCCCGCAGTTGCGGGATCACCGCGTGCAGCGCGCCATGCGGGACGGCGGCCGCCTTGGGCGCGCCGGTGGAGC
This sequence comes from Streptomyces sp. NPDC045846, assembly GCF_056431605.1. NCBI lineage: Bacteria > Bacillati > Actinomycetota > Actinomycetes > Kitasatosporales > Streptomycetaceae > Streptomyces > Streptomyces sp. NPDC045846. The sequence continues at coordinate 538,703 of NZ_JBWKKJ010000003.1, forward strand.
CCGAGGTGAACAGGACGTACGCCGGGTCCTCGGCCCCGACCGGCTCGCCGGCCTCCCGCAACGGGGCCCGGGAGGGGCCCCAGTTGGGCCGCAGCAGCCGGTCCACGGCGGGGAGCCGGCCGGTTTCGGCGGTGGTGACCACCTCGCGGCAACCGAGCGCCCGCAGCGCCTGGTCCATGTGGCCGGCGGGCTCGTCGACGACCGGAACATAGCCCCGGCCGGCCGCGAGCACGCCGAGGATGGCGGCGATGTCCCGGGCGCTGTGGTGGGCGACGATGCCCACCGGCGGGTGGGGGGCCGGGCCGCGGACGGCCACGAGGTCGGCCACCGCCCCGGCCCAGCGGGCCAGTTGGCCGTAGCCGACGGTCACTCCGTTGTCGAGGACGGCGGGCCGTTCGGGGTCCGTCCGGGCGACGGCGAAGAAGGGATCGAGCACGCTGGGCAGGGTCATGGCATGCGGCTTCCCATGTGGTGGGTCCGGGTCAGGTGGCGGATGCGCAGAGGGCGGCGAGGGCCGCGCGGTGGCGGTCGGCGAGGCGTCGTACGGTGCCCCGGTCGTGCAGCGCGGTGGAGTACCACCATTCGACGCGCAGCACCCCGTCGTCGGTGGTGGCGATCACCTCGAGGAGGTGGGGTCGCACCCAGTCCGGACCGGTGATCTCGCCCACCGGTTCCTCGGCGATGGCCGGCAGCAGGGTTCCGAGCGGCAGTTCGTCGGACTCGTCGCCCTCGAAGTCGAAGGAGACATCGCTGGGCAGCGCGCCGCGCAGAGCGGCGGCGAGCCGCGGTCGGCCGTGCCGGCTCAGCGCTCCGTACCCCACTCCCCCACCGGGCAGGGCCGCGAGGTGGCCCACGGTGCGGGCCAGCCGCTCCGCCGGGGTGCCGGGCGCAAGGTCGAGGCGGACCGGGACGGTGGTGGTGAACCACCCCGTGGTGCGAGCCAGATCGACGTCGCCGACCGCCTCCTCGCGGCCGTGCCGCAGGACGTCCACCCGGACCGCGGGTTCCCCTTGCCAGTCGCCGAGCACCTCGCCGAGGGCGTGCAGCAACAGTTCGCCGGGGTGGCAGCGGTGAGCCCGGGCCGTCTCCAGCAGCCGGCCGGTGAAGTCCGGGGCGAATTCCTCAATGTGGGTGGCGGCGGTGGCGGCGGTGTTAGCGGCCCTTGGGTCGGGCGGCGTGCGGTCGAGCGGGATGTGGCCCGGGGTACGAGCCACCTCGGTCCACCACTCGCTCTCCGCCTCGGTCTCGGGCGTGCGGGCGTGGTCGGCGAGGGCCTGGGCCCACTGGGGGTAGGAGGTGCCCTCGGTGCACCGCATGTCCGTATGCCCCGCGGCGACGCCCTCGTAGAGCTCTTCCAGGTCCGCGAGCAGGATGGACCAGGAGACCATGTCGAAGGCCAGTTGGTGGACGGCGATCAGCAGCCGGCCCGGGCGGGCCGGGCCCGCGTCGAACCGGACGAAGCGGACCATCCGGCCGGCCAGCGGGTCGAGGGAGCGCTGTTCCACCGCGCAGCGCAGCGCGACCGCCGCCGGCAGGTCGGCGTCCGCGAGCTCAGACATGTCCACCACGTCGAGGATGCCGTCGAGCGCGTCGTCCGGGGCGAGTGCCGCGGTCAGTTGGCGGGGGCGCCGGGCGGGCGGGGCCTCGATGGCGAGCCGCAGCGAGGCGTGTCCGGCGACCAGGTGCCGTACGGCTTGGGCGAACACGACGGGGTCGAGGTCGGGGCGCGTGGTGAAGAGCAGCGCCTGGTTCCAGTGGGCGCGGCTGCCGGTCTGCTCCTCCCAGGCCTGCTCCTGGGAGGGGGTCAGGACGACGGGCTCGTGGGCGGCGCCGGGTTCGGCGCCGCCCACGGTGCGGCGTCGGCCGGCCTGGTCGGCGACCAGCAGGATCAGCTGGTCGAGGGTCAGCTCTTCGGCGAACAGTTCGCGCAATGGCACGCGCACGCCGAAGGCGGCCTCGATCCGGCGGGCGGCGCGGATCAGGTCGAGCGAGTCCACGCCGAGGTCGCGCAGCGGGGCGGAGAGGTCCGGGTCCGGATCCAGCACGGCCTCGGCGAGCCATCCGGCGAGGTGCGCGTGGACATCGGCCGGCCGGGCGGGGTCGGAGAGGGCGGCCGGACGCGTCGGTGCGCTCACGCGTGCTCCCCGCCGACGGCGCCCTCGGGGCGGCGCACCAGGAAGGGGCCGAGCGCGAGGGCGTCCATGGGCAGCCGGTGGAAGGTGGCGAGGGCGTCGCGCGGACTGCACACCACCGGTTCGTCGCGGCCGTTGAACGAGGTGTTGAGCACCACGGCGGTGCCGGTGTGCCGGCCGACCTCGCCGATCAGGCGGTGGTAGAGCGGGTCGACGGAGTGCGAGACGGTCTGGGGACGGGTGGTGCGGTCGCTGTGCACGACGGCGGGCATGGCGGCCGCGCCCGCTTCGGTGACCGGAGTGGTGACGATCATGTACGGGAGCGGGGTGGCGGTGCCGATGAGGGCGGGGGCGGCCTCCTCGTGCATGCTCGGGGCGAACGGCCGCCATGCCTCGCGGTGCTTGATGCGGACGTTGACGTGGTCCCGGGTGCTCTCGGGCGAGGGCACGGCCAGCATGCTGCGGTGGCCCAGCGCGCGGGGCCCGCCTTCCGCCCGGCCCTGGAACCAGCCGGCGACGCCGCCGCGGACGAGGACGTCGGCGGTGGCGGAGGCGATGTCGTCGTGCTCGGTGTAGGCGGTGCCGGAAGCGTCCAGCACCTGGCGGATGGAGTCCGGGGACCACTGCGGTCCCCAGGCCACCGACCCCTCCATCGGCTTGATGCGGTCACCCTCCTGGGCGGCGACCCAGACGGCAGCGCCGAGGGAGACCCCCTGGTCGCCGGCGAGCGGCTGAACGAACAGGTCCCCGACCTCGGGAAGCCGCATGAGCTTGCCGTTGAGGGTGGCGTTGAAGCCGACCCCGCCCGCGATGAGCAACGTGGACTCGCCCGTCTCCCGGAGCAGGCCGCGGACCAGGGCGACGACTGCCCGTTCCAGGGCGGCCTGGGCGGTGGCGGCGATGTCGCGGTACTCGAAGGGGTCGCGGTCGGTGACGCGGGTGAAGCGGCCCAGGTGTGGGTCGAAGTGGCGGACGGAGCGGTTGGCACCCCCGGAGAGTGCCTTCTCCAGGTGGGCCGACCAGTGCCGGATCGTCGCGGTCTCCTCGTCGGTGGTGCCGGTGGAGCGCAGGTCGGGCGGGACGACGCCGATGGTGAAGTCCTCGTCGGCGAAGCTGAACGCCCCGCCGAAGGTGAGGTCCTGGGGGCGGCCGTACGAGGCGAGGCCCATCATCTTGCCGGCGGCGTCGGCGCCGAGGCCGACGTACTCGCAGACCGCGGCGTAGAAGTACCCGAGCGACCACCCGGGGGTGTGGGCGCGGAGTGTTTTGATCTCGCCGTCGATGCCGACGGCGAGGGTGGTGCTCTCGTTCTCGCCCTGGCCGTCCAGGACCAGGATCGCGCCCCGGTCACGGCCTGAGAGGTGGTAGGCGCTGGCCGCATGGGCGATGTGATGGTTGACGAAGGTCAGCCGGGGGTCCCGGGTACGCGGGAACAGGGCCTTGGGCAGCAGGTGTTCGAGGGCGTCGGCGTCGCTGCGGAACCAGTCGAGGCCGCGGTCGCCGAAGAGGGTGGGGAGGTTCCAGCCGTGGGCGACGATGTCGATGTCGCCGAGGGTGAGGCCGCCCTCCGCGAGGCAGTAGGCCACCGCGTTCAGGGGCGCTTCGCCGTAGGCGTGCTTGTTGCGGGTGAAGCGCTCCTCCTCCGCCATGGCGATCACTTCGCCGTCCACGACGAGGCAGGCAGCACCGTCGTGGCTGGCACCGGGCCAGCCGTTGACTCCGAGCACACGCATGGTCAGTCCCCAAAGGTCGGTCGGGATCATCCGGTCCGGGCCGGCTCGACTCGGTTCCGGTCGGGAACGAGTCGAGCCGGGTCCTCCGATTACGCCAACCGATCTTGTCGATCGCGGGAGTTGTACACGACCTTGGACGTTGTGCGGAGGTCCGCCGCGAAGATGGCGGACGCGGCTTTCAGTACCTCGTTGGCATGCCGCAATTCCTCCACCTCGCGGCGCAGCCGGTGCAGTTCCTCACGTTCGCGGCCGGACAGCGCGCCGTCCTCGCTCGGTGCGCGGCGGTCACGGGAGGCAGGGCCCGGCGGTGCGGCTCTGCCGCGTCCGGCGGCCGCGTGCGACGGCACGCCGCTGTGGGGTTCTCGGTGGTCGTGGAGGGCGGCGCGGGCTTCCAGTTCCTTGGTCACCCGGTGCCAGTGGCGCGTCCAGGTGGCGATGTCGCCCTCGCAGGCCGCGACATAGGCGCGGGTGACTTTGAGCGATGGCTTGTGCAAACCCCGGGCGGCCTCGGAGAGGGTGGCGACGGAGTAGTGCGCGCGTTTCGCCATGGCGCGGTAGGAGGGGTTGCCGGCCTGGCGCCTGAGGGTGCGCAGGCCGTGGGCGAATTCTTCCAGCGGTCCGGCCGTGGGGTCCAGTAACCGCTCTGGCCTGGGCATTTTACCCCCTGGGAAGTCGATCATCTCGATGCGGAGCGCACGATCGGGGGCCCGTGGGGTGGGCTGTTCGGCCACCTGTGGGCACAGCGGTGCGGCCCCGGTGGTTGACGTGGTCGGCGTACAACCTCCGGCAGGGGCCACTCTGGGCATTGGTACATGCCAGTGACATGCCGATCAAGTGAACATCCGGCAATTCGAGCCATACAGCGGCACTGTCGGCTGATTTCCGGCGACCCCGCCCAGCCACTGACACCCTCCCGGCCACGGCGTTCCGCTTCCGGCCACACCTCGGCGAGTTGTACGGGGCGCACCCTGCCTACGCCCCTGTACAACGGTCCTCCCTCGTGTACAACCTCGCGGCTCTGCAAGATCGGTCCACGTCAGGCGGTACGGCCGAAACGGACGGGAAATGGGTGGCGACTCGGTGGACCTGGACACAGCACGTGGCCAAGCGGATTCAGTACCGCCCGAGGGCATGTACGAGTACCGGCGCGGTGACCTGGTCGAGCCGGACTGGCGGCGCTTCCCCGGCTGGCGCGCCGTCACCGACGCCGAATGGGCGGACCCGCAGTGGCAGCGCGCCCACTGCGTCAAGGACGCCAAGGGCCTGCGCGCGGTCGTCGGGGACCTGCTGGACGTGGAGTTCTACGCCGACTGGGAGCAGGACCGGCTGCATCGGGCGACCATGTCGGTGCTGCTCCCCCCGCACATGCTGAACACCATCGCCCCCCACGTGGCCGGGGCCCGGCCCGGCGAGCTCACCAAGGCGTTCTACGACGACCCGGTGCGCCGGTACATGCTGCCCGTGTTCTCCGACCGCCACCCGCAATGGCCCTCGCACCCGATGGCGAGCCGGGACTCCCTGCATGAGCAGGACATGTGGGTAGTGGAGGGGCTGACCCACCGCTACCCCACCAAGGTCCTCGCCGAGCTGTTGTCGACCTGCCCCCAGTACTGCGGGCACTGCACGCGGATGGACCTGGTCGGCAACTCCACGCCCCAGGTGGCCAAGAGCAAGCTCCAACTCAAGCCGGTCGACCGGGCCGAGCGGATCCTCGCCCACCTGCGCGCCTCCCCCGGCATCCGCGATGTGGTGGTGTCCGGCGGGGACCTGGCCAATCTTCCCTGGCCGCGCCTGGAGAGTTTCATATCCGAGCTGCTGGAGATCGACTCGATTCGGGACATCCGGCTGGCCAGCAAGGCGTTGATCGGGCTGCCGCAGTACTGGAACTCCGCGCCAGTGCTGGCCGGGATCGCCCGGGTCAGCGAGGTGGCCCGGGCGCGCGGGGTGCAGATCGCGCTGCACACCCACGCCAACGCGGCCCAGCAGGTGACCCCGCTGGTCGCGGAGGCGGCCCGGGCGCTGCTCGCCGCCGGACTGCGCGACGTACGCAACCAGGGCGTGCTGATGCGCGGGGTCAACGACACCGCGCACGAGCTGCTGGACCTGTGCTTCGCGCTCGCCGATCACGCGGGTGTCACGCCGTACTACTTCTACATGTGCGACATGATCCCGAACGCCGAGCACTGGCGGGTGCCGTTGCACCGGGCACAGCTGATGCAACGTCAGATCATGGGCTTCCTCCCCGGGTTCGCCACCCCGCGCATCGTGTGCGACGTGCCGCTGGCCGGCAAGAGGTGGGTGGACCAGACCGACGCCTACGACCGGGACCTCGGCATCTCCCACTGGAGCAAGAGCTATCTGACGCCGCTGGAGGCGGCGGACCCGGACGCCCACAGCGGCTCGTACCACTACTACGACCCCATCGACACGCTGCCGCTGTCCGGGCAGCGGTGGTGGCAGGAGACCACCCGTCAAGGGTAGAAGGGACAGTCGCACAGCCATGAGCAGTCTGCGTCCGCAGCGGGAAGAGCCTCCGGTCCTGGAGGAGTGGTACCGCCGGCATCTGAGCCCCGACGTCTTCGACATCAGTTCCAGCGGCGTCCATCCCTACACCTTCGCCGAGATACGCGACCTGTGCGGGATCCGCACGGAGGACCTCGACGCCGTCGTCATGGACGACAGCGTCTCCCAGGGCGGAGCGGGCATCCGGCAGGCGATCGCCGACCGCTACGCCGCCGGGGACGCCGACCGGGTGCTGGTCACCCACGGCTCCAGCGAGGCCATCGCCCTCACTCTGGGCACCCTGCTGCGGCCGGGCGACCGGGTGGTGGTCCAGGAGGGCATCTACCACTCCCTCGGCCACTACCCGCGGGCGGCGGGGTGCGAGGTGGCGGTACTGCCCGCCGGCGCCGTGCGGGACGGGGAGATCGACCCTGAGGCACTGGCCGCACGGGTGACCCCGGGCACCGCCGCGGTCATCGTCAACTTCCCGCACAACCCGAGCGGATCCTCTCTCTCGCCGGACGGGCTGAAGGCCCTGCTCACCCAGGTCGCGGAGGCGGAGGCGCTGCTGGTCTGGGACGCGGCGACCGCCGAGATCGCGCACCGCTGGGAGGTGTTGCCGGACCCGGGCACCCTGTACCCGGACACGGTCTCCTACGGCACGTACTCCAAGACCTTCGGGCTGCCCGGCCTGCGGGTGGGCTGGGCCATCGCGCCGCCGGAACTGCTGCACGCCGCCTTCCCTCTGCGCGACCGGACCACGCTGTTCCTCTCGCCGCTGGTGGAGCTGATCGCCGAGCGGGCGATGCGCCACGCCGACCGGCTGATCGGACCGCGGGCAGAAGAGGCCGGGCGCAACCTCGGCCACCTGACAGCGTGGATGGCGGAGCACGAGGACCTGGTGCGGTGGACCCCGCCCGAGGGCGGGGTGTGCGCGCTGCCGGTGCTCCGGGAACTGGAACGGCCCGGTACGGCGCCGGGGGCGGTGGATCGGCTCTGCCGCGAACTGCTGGCACGGCACCGGACGTTGCTGGTGCCCGGGACCGCCTTCGGGGCTCCGCACGGGGTGCGGATCGGCTTCGGCGGCGGCGAAGCGGCCTTCCGGGCCGGGCTCGCGGAGCTGTCCGGATTCCTGCGCGAACGCGGGGCTGGGCGATGAGCGTGGCGGCGGCCGGGGCCGCGGAGAGCCGGCCGAGCCTTTCGGAGCCCGACTTCACGGCGCAATGGGCACGTTCGGTACGCGACCACCGGGATGCCCCCGCACTGGTGACCCCGACGCGCGTGCTGACGTACGGGGCGATGGACCGGCTCACCGACGCGTGGGCGGCCTCCTTCGCCGGACGCGGGGCGGGACCGGGGCAGCTCGTCGGCCTGGCCTTCGCCGACCCGGCCCAGACTGTGCTGGGCATGGTCGCGGCGCTCAAGAGCGGGGCCGGGTTCACCGTGCTCGACGACCGGCTGCCGACGGCGGCGCGGTCGGCGCTGGTCCGCCGTACCGGTGCCGCCGTCTGGGCCGGGGACGGGGACCACGCGCCCGAAGGAGCCTACGTACCGGACTCGTCGGGCCACCCCGACCACGGTCGGGAGCAGCGACAGGCCAGGAGCGACGACCTCGCGTACGTGCTCTTCACCTCGGGCTCCACCGGACAGCCCAAGGGCACGGTCGTCGAGCGCGGTTCGCTCGGGCGGTTCGCGTCGGCGGTCGCCGAACGGCTGGCGCTGACCGCCGAGGACCGCTGGCTCCAAGTGGCCTCGCTCGGGTTCGACGTGGTCATCGAGGAGGTCTTCCCCACCCTCGCGGCCGGCGCGGCGGTGGTCTGCAGGAGCGACACCCGCGCCCTGGACGCCGAGGAACTACACGCCCTGCTGACGGCCACCGGCACCACGGTGGTGGAACTCTCCACCCAGTACTGGCTGGAGTACGCCCGCTGGCTCACCGAGCGGGACCTCGGCACGCCGCCTGGGCTGCGCACGGTGGTGGTGGGTGGCGAGCGGATGGACCCGGCGCCGTACCGGGAGTGGCAGCGCACGCAGTCGGCCGCCCTGGCCCATGTCTACGGCCTCACCGAATGCACCGTCAGTTCCACGCTGTACACCGGCCTGTTGCCGCAGGACGCCACCGAGGTGCCGCTCGGCACCGCGCTGCGGGACGTGGAGATCAGCGTACGGCGGGACGGGCGACCGGTGCCCGACGGCGAGACCGGGGAGATCTGCATCGGCGGCCCCCTGGTCGCCCGGGGCTTCCTGGACGACGAGGCCGCCACCGCCCGCCGGTTCGTGCCGGACCCGCTCTCCGCCGGGCCGGCGGCCCGGATGTATGTGACCGGGGATCTCGGCCGCATCGACGACCACGGACAGCTGGTCTTCCTCGGGCGGGTGGACGACCAGATCAAGATCCGCGGGCATCGGCTGGAGCCCGCCCGGGTGGAGCGCCTGCTGTGCGAGAGCCCGGAGGTGGACCAGGCCGTGGTGTTCGCCGACCCGGACACCGGCACGGCGCTCTGGGCGTTCGTCGTGCCCGCCGCCCCTCGGCAGGCCCCGCCGCCCGGGGAGGCCGTACGGCTCACCGGGACGGACCGGGACAGCCTGGTGGCGCACCTGGCCGCGGTGCTGCCCGACTGGGCGGTGCCGCGGGTGATCCACCAGGTCTCCGTCCTGCCCAAGAATCCGCATGGCAAGGTCGACAAGCGGCTGCTCGCCGCATGGGCCCACATCGCGGCGGCGCCCGCGGCGCCGGTCGAAGGGCTCGTCGAGGAACCCCTGCGGACCGTGCTCGGCCACTTCCGCGAGGTGCTGCGGGCCCCGGACCTCGGCCCCGACGACAACTTCTTCGACCACGGCGGCCAGTCCCTGCTCGCCATGCGTCTGCTCACGCGGCTCCGTACGTCCTTCCCGGCCGCGGCCGGGATGCGCGCGAGCGCCCTCTTCACCTCCCCGACCTCGCGGCTGCTGAGCGACGTGCTCACCGCCGCCACCGCGCCGGGGCGCTGAGCTGAACCAGCGCCCCTCTCCGGCGACGCCCTGTCCGCCAGGGCACCCCATCAGGTCACTCTTCCCACGTAACGAGAGTTGGCATGTCGAACCACACCACCAGCTACACCCTCTCCCCCGACGAGGCGTCCGCCACCGCCGCCCTGGGCGCCGAACTGGCGCGCGCCTACCCCTCCTTCAACGACCCGGTCCTGCTGCGCGACCTGCCGCACCTCGCGGCCCGGCTGCCGCTCGGGGTCCAACACTTCCTGCGCGAGTTCAAGCTCGCCGACCGAACGGGCCACACGGTCATTCGCGGTCACCACTTCGACCAGGACCGGATCGGCCCCACGCCCGCCCACTGGCGCGGCCGCGCCCGGCCCGGCCCGGAGTTCTCCGAGGAGCTGCTGCTGATGCTCTACTCGGCGCTGTTGGGCGAGCCGTTCGGCTGGGCCACCCAGCAGGACGGGCACCTGGTGCACGACATCTTCCCGATCCGTCAGCACGAGAACGACCAGCTCGGGATGGGCAGCAAGGAGTTGCTCACCTGGCACACCGAGGACGCCTTCCACCCATACCGCAGCGACTACCTGATCCTTGGCGCACTGCGCAATCCCGACCATGTACCCACCACGATCGGCGAGTTGGACCTGTCGTCGCTCTCGGCGGAGGACATCGACATCCTCTTCGAGCCCCGCTTCCACATCGCCCCCGACGAATCGCACCTGCCCAAGAACAACACCATCACCTCGCCCGAGGAGGCGGCGCGGTTCTCCACCATCCAGCGGATGATCGACGAGCGTCCGCTGGGCGCGCTGCTGTACGGCTCGCGCGTCGACCCGTACATGCGCCTGGACCCCTACTTCACCTCGGTGCCGGAGGAGGACCCGGAGGCGCGGCGCGCCTACGACGCCCTGTTCAAGGTGATCGACGCGGGGATGCGGGAGGTCGTCGCCGACCAGGGCGACGTGCTCTTCATCGACAACCACCGCGCGGTGCACGGCCGGCTGCCCTTCACGGCGCGCTACAACGGCACCGACCGCTGGCTCAAGCGGGTCTGCGTCACCGCCGATCTGCGCCGCTCCCGAGAGATGCGGGCGACGGCCGACTCCCGGCTGCTGGGCTGAGCCGACGTGTCCCTCACGCTCACCGACCTCTCGCGAGACCCCTGGCTGCGGACCGAGGTGGACCGCCTCATCGGGGCGAACATGCCGGAGTTCATGGGCTGGGAGTCCCCCGGCAACTGGCGCTGGCACGGCATGTACGAGCAGTACCCGTCCCACCAGCTCTGTCTGGTGGACGAGGAGGGCCGGCTGGTGGCGGCGGCCAACGGGCTCCCGGTCCGCTGGGACGGCACGCCCCAGGGCTTGCCTTCCGGCACCGACGAGGTGCTGGTCGAGGCCGTGGACCACGGGCGGCCGGAGCGACCGGACGCGATCTGCATGCTGTCCGTCTCGGTGGACCCCGAACACCGGGCCGCGGGCCATGCCGAGCGGTTGCTGGCCGCCGTCCGGCAGATCGCCGCGGCCGACTGCCCGCGCGGCGTGATCATCCCCGTCCGTCCGACCCGAAAGCCCCGCTACCCGCTCATCCCGATCGAACAGTACGCCGCCTGGCGCCGCCCCGACGGCGGCTGCTTCGACCCCTGGCTGCGCACCCACCTTCAACTGGGCGCCCAACAGCTCGGGTTCGCCCGTCAGTCGCTGGTCATCCGGCAGCCGGTGGCCCGCTGGGAAGCGGCCCTCGGGCATCCGCTGCCGGGACCCGGCGACTACCCGCTCGCCGGCGGTCTTGTCCCCCTGCGGGTGGCGGACGACGGGTACGGCACGTACGCCGAGCCGAACGTCTGGGTCCATCACGCGCCTTGACCCGCGCCCAGCCCCTCACGTCCCCGCCCGCTTCATCTCTCACCCTGACCTCACGAGCCACTGGAGAAGCCATGCCTCCCGTACGTCTTGCCATCGTCGGATGCGGCGCAGCAGCGCGCGGCTGCCATCTGCCCGCCCTGCCCCCGCTCAAGGGCGAGGTGCAACTGACCGCGCTGATCGACCACGACCCGCGGCAGGCCGAGGCCGCACTCGCGCTCTACCGCGAACTCGGCGGCGAGGGCGCGGACCAGGTCGTGCTCGCCACCGACCCGTCCGAGGTCGCGGACGCCTTCGACGCGGCCGTGGTCGTCGTCCCGCACACCAAGCACGCCGAGACGGTGGCGCCGCTGCTCGCCTCCGGCAAGCACGTGCTGCTGGAGAAGCCGATGACCACCTCGGTCGAGGACGCGCGCCGACTGGCCGAGACCGCCGCCGGCGACCAGCACACCGTGCTGGCCATGGCACACCCGCGCCGCCTCTTCCCCGCCTACGCCTGGGTGCACCGCCTCATCAAGGACGGCGACCTGGGCAAGGTGCTCCGGGTCGAGTGGGCCGAGGGCCACCCCTACGCCTGGGAGCCGGTCTCCTGGTCGATGTTCGACCGCCGGCTGGCAGGCGGCGGGGTGCTCACCGACACCGCCTCGCACGTCTTCGACACCCTGCTGTGGTGGCTCGGCCCGGACGTGGAGGTCGTCTCCTACGAGGACAACTCACTGGGCGGCGTGGAGACCGACGCCTGCGCACATCTGCGCTTCGGCACGGTCGACGTGTTCGCCGACTTCAGCCGACTGCGCGACCTCGGCATCGCCTGCAAGGTGGTCGGCACCAAGGCCACCGTGACCATCGGCACCGACTTCCCCGCCGGTGAGTGCACCCTGGTCACCGCGGACGGCAAGGAGCTGCACCGCGGCGACGTCGAGGCGGTGGCCCCGGCCCAGGACGAGTGGGAGCTGCTGTTCACCGAGCAGCTGGCGAACTTCGCGGCCGCTTGCCGGGGGACGGCAGCCGCGCACTCCGGCCCCGAGGACGGCGTCCGCGTGGTGGAGCTGATTCAGCGGTGCTACGGCGGGTCGCAGCGCCGGCCCGAGCCGCAGCCGTGGGTCACCCGGCCCACCGGCGCACCGCGCGCCCTGGCCGGCCGCAGCGTGGCCGTCACCGGCGCGAGCGGGTTCATCGGCGGGCGGCTCGTCGAGCAGCTCGCGCTCACCACGGACGCCCGGATCCACCCGGTGGTGCGCGGATTCGGCCGTGCCGCCCGGCTCTCCATACTCCCGCAGGAGCGCATCGAGTTCCGGCGCGGCGACCTGCTGAGCGTGGCGAGCCTGCGCGAGGCATTCGCCGGCTGCGACACCGTGGTGCACTGCGCCTTCGGCAGCGAAGGCGACGAGTCCGCCCGCTGGGCCACGACCGTCGAGGGCACCGCGAACGTGCTGACCGCCGCCAAGGAGGCCGGCGTACGGCGGGTGGTGCACATCAGCACGATCGACGTGTACGACGCCACGGGCACCGGCCCGCTGACCGAGGACTCGGCGGCGCTGGCCGCCGACCCGGCGGACCGGGAGTACGAGCAGCAGAAGCTGGCGGCCGAGCAGGCGGTGCTGGCGACCGGTGGCACGGGCCTGGAAACAGTGGTCCTGCAACCCGGCGTGGTCTACGGGCCGTGGGCCGGCCAGTGGACCACCGCGCAGCTCCAGCGCCCGGCCGAGGACTTCGCGGCCCTCCCCACGGGCGACAGCGGCGTGTGCAACGCGGTGTACGTGGACGACCTGGTCGACGCCGCGCTGCTGGCCATCACGGCCGAGGGTGTCGCCGGGGAGCGCTTCCTCGTCGGCAACGGCGAACCGGTGAGCTGGGGCGCCTTCTTCGACGCGATCCGGGCGCTGCGGCAACTCGGCGACCCGTCACCGGACGCCGGTACGGGCGCCGTACCGGAGTGGGAGCTGGAGCTGTACCGCTCCGAGGCGCGGGCCCGGTTCGACAAGGCGCGCGAGCGGCTCGGCTTCGAGGCGTCGGTGGACTTCACCGAGGGGGTCGCGCTCACCGCCCGGTGGGCCAACTGGGCCGGGCTGCTCCCGACGGCGGGCACCGCGAAGGCCCGGGGATGACCGGGATCACGGATGTCCTGGTGGTCGCGCCCCACCCGGACGACGATGTCATCGGCTGCGGCGGGTCCATCGCCAAGCACGTGCGCGACGGTGCCCGGGTCACCGTGGTGATCGTCATCGGCCGGGAGCGCAGCGCGCTCGACGATGAGGTGAGCGACGCCGATTTCGCCGCCGAGACCGAGGCCGCCGGCAAGGCTCTCGGGGTGCACCGTGTGGTCCAACTGGAGGAGCCGTCACGGGACTTCGCGCTCACCCGGCGGGTCCACCTGGACCTCGTCCGGGTACTGCGCGAGGTCCGCCCGCAAGTGGTGTACCTGCCGCACGACAACGACGACGACGTCGAACACCGGATGGTGCACCAACTGGCCACCGAGGCGCTGTGGATGGCCCAGTCCGCCTTCTTCCACGAGGCCGGGCCGGAGCCGATGCCCGCGCCGCGGCTGGTGCTCGGGTACGAGGTGTGGGCGCCGATGGCCCGCTTCCAGTACGCCGAGGACATCGGCGGGCAGATCGAGGCGAAGGTCGAGGCGATGCGGGCCTACGTCTCGCAGCTGCGGCACGCGGCCTGGGACGAGGGGATCAGGGGACTGGCCCTCTACCGGGGTGCGGTGACCGCGGGCTCTGGGTACGCGGAGGTGTTCCAGGTGATCGGCCTCAACTCCCGCGTGCATGCCGGTGTTTCGGGACCGGGCTCGGGGACGGGCTCCTCGGGGACGGGCTCCGGTGCGGCTGCGGGAGGCGGGTCGTGATCGACCGGGTTCTGGCCTGCGGCCTCGGCAGCGGCATGGACCACTCGCTGGCCGAACTGCGCCGGATGCGTCTTGAGCTCGTGGTTGCCACCGACCGCCCCACCGACCGGGTCCGCGCGGCCGCGGACACCCTGCTGGTGTGCGACCCGCACGACACGGTGGCGGTACTCGCCGAACTGGCGGCGGCGGGCATCGACCGGCTGGACGGGGTGTTCTCGCTCGGCGCGGACAACCCGCCGGTGATCAGCGCTGTCGCACGGCGCTACGGCTGCCCCGGGCTGCCCTTGGAGACGGCGCTCAACTGCACGCTGAAGGACCGTCGGCTGGCGATCCTGCGCGAGGCGGGGCTGCCGATGCCCCGGCACGCGGTCGCCGAGGGGGTGGACGAAGCAGCGGAGGCGGTCGCCGCGATCGGGCTGCCGGCCGTGGTCAAACCCTGCGACCAGACCGGCTCACTGGGCGTGATGAAGGTGGAATCGGCCGACCAGGTCAGGGAGATCGCTGCCGAGGCGCTGCGGCTGAGTCCCGGCGGCCGCATCGTCGTCGAGGAGTTCCTGGAGGGCACCGAGCACACGCTGGCGGCCTTCCTGGTCGACGGTGAGTTCCATCTGATCGGCCTCGCGGACCGCGAGTACGGGCGCAAGGAGGAGTTCGCCCCGTACTTCTTCGAGGGCGGCGACACGCTGCCCAGCCGACTCACCCCGGAGCAGGCCGAGGAGGTCACCGAGACGGTACGCCGCGGCGCCGAGGCGCTGCGGCTGGACCCGGCGGTGATCAACACGGACATCCTGCGGACCCGGGACGGCCGGGTGGTGCTCCTTGAGATCACCTGCCGGCTGACCGGCGCCCGGATCGCCACCGAGGTGATGCGGCTGGCCACCGGAGTGGACCCGCTGCCCAATGTGGTCCGGCTCGCGCTGGGCCGCCCGCTGGAACCGGCCGAGCTGGTGCCGACCCGCCGGGCGGCGGCCGTCCAGCGGTTCCTGCCGGCCGACGGCGGCGTCGTGGAGTGGGTCGGCAACCCCCGGGACGTGGCCCGCCGGGCCGGCGTGCACGACGTCTTCTGGGGGACCGCGCTGCGGCCCGGGACGGTGCTGCCGCCGTACACCGGCGGGGCCGAGGTACTGGCGGGGACGATCACGCACGCCCGCAGCCTGGCCGAGGCCGAGTCGATCGCGCGGCGCACCCTGGCCGCCCTGCCGGTCCGGTTCAAGGACGCGACCACGTGAACACCGATACCGCCGATACGAGGAGGGACCCCGACATGGCCACCGACCTGGTGGACGAGGCCGCGGTCGAGAAGGGCATCGCACGGACCAGCGTGGTCATCGCGCTGCGCGACGATCTGCGGATCGCCGACTGCATCGACTCGATCGACGAGGACGTCGAGATCGTGCTGGCGCTCAACGGGCCCAGCGAAGCCGTCAAGAAGCTGATCGCGGAGCATCCGAGGCCGCTGACGGTCACCGAGATCGAGGACGTCGGCAATCTGGGCGCGGCCTACAACGCCGGGGCCGCGGCCACCGGCAACCAGTACCTGCTGCTGATGGACTCCGACTGCACCTTCGCCCCGGGTGTGGTGCGCATGATGGTCCGCGCGGTGCTCACCGAGCCGGTGGTCAAGGGCCAGGTGGTGTACGGGGATTCGGACGGCCTGCTGAGCAAACTGACCGCACGGGTGAGGGAGTTCGACGAGGGCGACTACATCAGCGCGCTGTCGCCGCCACTCATCTACAACCGGGCGATCACCGACCACATCGGCGGCTACCACTTCGACGAGCTGATCCACTGGTGCGAGGACCGGGAGTTCGACTTCCGGCTCCAGTTGGCCGGGATCCCCGTGTTCTACCTCCCGCAGGCGCGGATCTTCCACGATGCCCAGCATGGCTTCGCGAACATGCGCAGCTACTTCCGCTACGGGGTCGGCGAGGGCATCGCGCAGGAGACCGGGGTCTTCACCACGCCTGCCGTGCCGGTGGTGTGGCGATTGTTCGAGGCTTCCCGGACCCTGGTGCACTGCGCGCGGGCCAAGGGCGTGGGTGCGGCGGCGTACTACGCGCTGCTGAAGGCCGCCTTCCACACGGGTACCTTGCATCATCTGCTCAACGACCCGTACCAGGTGCGGGACCGCTACCCGGTCGCGGCCAAGCGGGCGCGGATGGTGCGCTCGATCCCGCAGCACAGCACCCGGCTTTCGAAGGCCCAGCTGCGGCGGCTGCGCCGCGCGCACTGGGAGGCCGGGCGGAAGATCGAGAAGGTCGCGGACCTTTCGGTCTTCCACCCGGACGCCGCGGGCCCGGGCCGCCCCTCAGCCGTCGGTGAGCCGCGGCAGCAGCAGGCGTGAGGGGTGGTCGCCGCCATGGTGGAGGGTGTGGTGCGCCACCACCCGCGGGTGCACGTCGAAGCGAGGCGTGTTGCTGCCGGCGATCTCCAGCCGGACGCGGTGGCCCCGGCGGAAGACATGGCCGACCGCACCGAGCCGGACGGTGACCTCGACGACCGGCCCGTGGGCGGGCTCCTTGCCCGCTCCCGGGGCGGCGACGGCCGCGGCCGTCTCGTCCGCACCCGCCTCTGTCCGCACGGCTCGGGGCTCCATCCGCCGGATGCCGTCGCAGAGGATCTCCGCCCGGCCGTCCGGGGCCACGTCCACCAGTTTGGCGGTCACATCGGCACCCGCGGCGTCGGGTGTGACGAACGCCGTCAGCTCGACCTCTCCGATCACGGTGAGCGGGTCGGCGAGCCGCGGGGTCGTGAAGCAGCGCACATCCGGGCGCTGTTCCACCTCGCGCTGGTCCAGCGGGCCGCAGTCGCCCCCGACGTACTGCCCGGGCAGGGCGGTGGCCCCGCCGGTGGTGGGAACGGGATCGGCCGGGTCGTGCCGGAGCACGTCGCAGCCCGGAGCTCCGGGGGCGGCTTCGGTGAGCGTGCGACCGGCCAGGTGCAGGACGTAGGGCTCGGTGCCGGGGACGGGCCAGTCCGGAAAGCCGCACCACTGGTCGGCGCCGGTGAGGAAGAGCCGCACCGGGGGTTCGTCGGAGGCGGCCGAGCCGTGGCGCAGGTGCCGGTCGAAATGGGCCAGGTGGAGTCCGGTCACGTCCAAGTGCTGTTCGTCGGCGGCAATTCCGTAACGGCGCTGCGGGAAAATCCCGTCCGTAACGCAATGGGACCAGGGACCGACCACCAGGTGCGCCGCGCCGCCCTCGGCCCGGATTCCGCGGAAATTCTCCAGAGCGCCCGACAGGAAAATGTCGTACCAGCCGGTGATGTTGAGCGCCGGTGCCTTGATCGCGGGATAGGACCCGCGGGGCGCGGACCGCCGCCAATACGCGTCACCGGTCGCCTTGCCGAGCCATTCACGGTAATAGGGTGCGAGCCGGTCCAGGAGGCCGGTGGCGCGGGCGGGGTCACGGTAGAGCTCGTCGATCCGGTCGACGGCCTCGGCCACTTCGCGTTCCACCGCGGGGTCGAGGCCGGCGCCGGTGAGCAGCAGATCGTAGAGCACCCAGTAGAGGATGAAGCCGAGTTGGAAGGCGCCGCCCTGGTATGTCCAGCCCTCGTCGAAGCCGGAACCGGCCACCTGAGGTGCCACCGCTCCCAGGCCGGGCGGACTCTCGGCGGCCGCGAGCAGCGCCGCCATGCCTTCGTAGGACCTGCCGAACAGGCCCGCCGACCCGTCGCACCAGGGCTGTCCGGCCGCCCAGGCCACGGTGTCCGCGCCGTCCTCGGCCTCGTTCCAGTACGGCTCGAAGCGGCCGCCGGAGCCGAACCGCCCGCGCACGTCCTGCACCAGCAGGGCATATCCGGCGCGCACCAGCCGCAGGCCGTCGACGGAGGCCCCGCCGGGATTTCCTGATTTTCCGTAGGGAGTTCGCCGGATGAGTACGGGAACGGGTACGGAAGTGTCCGGACGGTAGAGGTCCGCACCCAATAAGACGCCGTCCCGCATGGGTATTTCCAGGTCGTGTTCAACAATGATACGCACCCGCCAATATTCCAATAGAACAAGGAATTTGACAATGCGCTCCGCCGAAATCGATTTTCTGGAACCCTTCTTCGCGCTCGCCCGCGCCGATCCCGGTCGGCCTGCCGTGGTCGACAACGGACTGGCGGTCGGCTACGGCACGCTGGCCCGCTGGGCGCGGTCCGTCGCCCAAGCCGTCGAGCCCCGCACGGACGGCCCGCAGCCGCCCGTGGGGATCGTTGTGCACCACTGCGCCCGCGATGTCGCGGCTGTGCTCGGTGTGCTGGCCGCGGGGCGGTCGTACGTGCCGCTGGAGGCGGAGTATCCGGCGGCGCACTTGACCGCCACCCTGGAGCGGGTGGGCTGCCGGGAGGCGGTGGCCACCGCCGAGGGCGGCTACCAGCCGCCGGTGGAGCGGGTGATCCGGCCGCGCTGGACGACAGCCGGTCCGGACGGCACCGGACCGGACCGGCTCCCGTCGGCCAGGGCCGCGGATCCGGCGTATGTGCTCTTCACCTCGGGCTCGACGGGGGATCCCAAGGGGGTCGTGGTGCCTCACCGGGCGCTGGCTGCCGTCGTGCCGGAGCTGCGCGCGCTGTACGGCATCGACGCGGACTCGGTGACCCTGCACTTCCACGGGGCGGGCGGCGACACCAGCCTGGAGGAGATCCTGCCGACCCTGACGGCCGGGGCCACCCTGGTCATCGACGACGCCGCGCGGGAGCGGTTCACTCACGTGGTCGCGGATCAGGAGGTCTCGGTCGCGGTGCTCCCGACGGGCTTCTGGAACAGCCTGGTGGGAGACCTGCTGCACCAGGGCGCCCAACTCCCCGGCTGCTTGAGGACCCTGGTGATCGGCGGCGAGGCGGTCCGCGCGGACATGCTGGAGCGCTGGCACCTCCTGGACACCGGCGGCATCCGGCTGCTGAACACGTACGGCTCCACGGAGACCGCGCTGGTCACGCACGCGATCGTGCTGGCCGGGCCGGGCGCTGCCCCGCCGGCGCCGACCGGCGAGGATCTGCCGATCGGGTTCCCGCTGCCGCATGTGGGGCAGCGCGTCGACGACACGGGCGAGTTGCACGTGTCCGGCCCGAGCCTGGCGCTCGGCTACCACGACCGTCCCGAGGCGACGGCCGCCCGGTTCACGGACAGCGGCGACGGCACTCGCTGGTACCGGACCGGGGACCTGGTGAGCACCGCGCCCGGTGGGGAACTGGTCTTCCGTGGACGCTCCGACCACCAGGTGAAGATCCGCGGCCACCGGGTGGACCTGCTGGACGTGGAGGCGCTGATCGGGCGCTGCGAGGGGGTCGCCGCCGTCGCGGCGGCCCGGGTCGAGGGCCGCACGCACAGCTCCCTCGCGGCCTTCTTCGTGCCGGCGCCGCAACAGCTACCGGACGAGGTGGCGGCCCGGATCCGGGGACAGCTGACGCGGACCGCACCAAGCCACATGGTGCCGAGCCGGATCGTCGCGGTCAGCGCCCTTGAGCAGACCCACACCGGCAAGGTCGACCGGAACGCCACCCGGGACCGCCACCTCGGCACGGGGGTGACGGCACCGTGACCGCGGACCCGACCGCCGATCCGGGAGCCGATCCGGCCGAGCTGGCCGCGTACGCCTCGGAGCTGCTGGGCGTCCGGCTGGACCCCACTTCCGCCCGCCTGGACGAGTCCGGCTGGGACTTCCAGGTGACGCACATCCTCGACACGCGGGGCGCCCCCTGGATCCTGCGGCGCCCCCGCCGCCCGGAGGCCGTACGGCAACTGGCCGTGGAAGGCGAGGTGCTGACGGCCGTACGGGGCCGGGTGCCGGTGCCGGTGCCCGACTGGCGGCTGAGCACGCCCCGGCTCGTCGCCTACCCGCGGCTGCCCGGGGCGCCCGCCGGCACCGAGGACCAGAACACCCTGGTCTACGAGTGGGCCATCGACCCGCTGGCGCACCCGGAGAAGTACCTCGCGCCGCTGGCCGAGACGCTGGTCGCCGTGCACGCCACGCCGACCGGAGCGCTGGACCGGCTTGAGGACACGGCGGCCACGACCCCCGACGGCATACGCGCGGCGGTGGCGGCCAGACTGGCACGGGCTTGCGCCGAACTGCGGCTGCCCCGGGCGCGGATCCGGCGCTGGCAGGCATGGCTGGACGACGACGCCCTGTGGCCCGACCGGCTGGTCCTGGTCCACGGTGACGTCCACCCCGGGCACACCCTCGTCACCCGTCCGGCGGCCGGACCGCCCCGCCTGTCCGGGCTGCTCGACTGGGCCAACGCGGGCCTCGGAGACCCGGCAGCCGACTTCGTCGACCTGCTGTACGCGGGCGGGCCGCCGGTACTCGACCGGCTGCTGGAGGAATACCGGGCGGCGGGCGGCGAGGCCGGGCCCAACCTGCGCGCCCACATCCTCGCCCGCGCCTCGTTCCTGTGGGTGCACGTGGCGCTGCGCGGCCTGGACACCGGCCGCCCGGCGTGGGTGCGCACCGCCATGACCCGGCTCGCCGCATGAAGGCGGCGACCACCGGCCGGACGCCCAGCGGTATCCGGTACGCGGTGCACGGCGTGGGAGCGCCGGTGGTGCTGGTCGCGGGCAGCGGCGGATCCGGCGCGATCTGGGAGCACCACCAGGTGCCGGCGCTCACCGCCGCCGGCCACCAAGTGATCACCTTCGACCACCGGATCCCGGCGGCCGGGCCGGCCGCTGAGGAACTCGCCGCGGAAGTACGGGAGTTGGCGACCTCACTCGACCTGTCACCCGTGCCGCTCGTCGGACACTCGCTCGGCGCCCTCGCCGTGCAGGAACTGCTGGTCGCTGATCCGGCCATGGTCACCCGGGCGGTCCTGGCCGCGACACGGGGCCGACCCGACCCGGTGGGCGAAGCGCTGGCCCGGGCCGAACAGGAGCTGGCCACCCCGGAGTTGCGGTTGCCCGCCGCGTACGAGGCGTTCGTCAGGCTCACCCAGAACCTCTCCCCCAGGACCCTGGCCGACGAGGGCACGACCACGGAATGGCTGGACCTGTTCGAACTCTCCGCGCTCTCGGGCGGCGGCGCCGTCCACCACGCGCGGGCACTGACCCGCAACCGGCTGGCGGATTACGCGGCGATCACCACACCGGTGCTGGTGGTGGGGTTTGCCGACGATCTGCTGGCGCCCGCCCGGCTGGGCCGGGAGGTCGCCGAGGCGGTTCCCGGCGGCCGCTATCTGGAGCTGCCCGACTGTGGCCATCTCGGCTTCCTGGAGCGGCCCGCCGCCTTCAACCGAGCCGTCCTGGACTTCCTCACCGACACCACCCCTGGAGGCCCCCGTGCCCGCTGACCCCGCCGC
Source organism: Streptomyces sp. NPDC045846 (assembly GCF_056431605.1). NCBI lineage: Bacteria > Bacillati > Actinomycetota > Actinomycetes > Kitasatosporales > Streptomycetaceae > Streptomyces > Streptomyces sp. NPDC045846. The sequence goes on from NZ_JBWKKJ010000003.1 coordinate 560,043, forward strand.
TCCCCTCGACCGGGTGCGCGTCGTCCACGTCGACGAGGAACCGCCCGCCTCATGGTCCGCCGCCGTCTATCTCTGCGGGCCTACGCCCAATGAGGGCGGCCTCCCCTCCTGGCGGCCGACCGCGGTCGCCGCTCTGCGCGCCGAATGGTCGGGCGAGGGCACCCTCGTGGTGTTCGTCCCCGAGCCGTCGCCAGGGGGCGACTACCCGGCATACGCGGACCAGGTCGCCTGGGAGGAGGAGGCGATGCGGCTCTCCGACGTGATCCTCTTCTGGATCCCCCGCGACATGGCCCGCCTGCCCGGACTCGTCTCGAACATCAAGTGGGGGGCCTGGTGCCGGTCGGGCCGGGCGGTCCTCGGCGCACCGCCGCAGGCCGAACGGATGGAGTACCTGCTGCACTTCGCCAAGCACCTGGCGGTGCCGGTGGCACGGACTGTCGAAGACACCGTACGGACTTCCCTGGACCAGGTGGGGCCGGGCGCCCCGCGCCTGGCCGGGGAGCGGGCCATACCGCTGCCGGTATGGCGGACCGAACCGTTCCAGCGGTGGTACGCCGTCCGCACGGCAGCCGGGGAGCGGCTGCTGGACGCACATGTCGAGTGGTACGGCCCGGCGACGGGGGCGCACCCGGCCGACTGGCTGCTGACCGTGACGGTCGCTCCCGCCGACGGGTCGGCCCCCGTCGTAACCCGGCTGCTGGCGACTCAGGCGCAGGGCATGCTCATGTAGAGGGCCTGCTCACCGGCCGAGGGCGTGCCCTCGTACAGGGCCGTGTCCAGCCCGCAGAAGGCGAAGCCCATCCGCCGGTAGGCGCGAACGGCGGGGGCGTTGATGTTGGTGACCTCCAGCCAGACGTGCCCGGCGCCGCGTTCCTGCGCGAAGCCGACGGCGTGCTCCATCAGGGTGCGGCCGACACCCTGGCCGCGGTGGGTGGGCGAGACCTCGATGTCCTCGATGGTCAGCCGCCGGTTCCACGGGTCGTAGGAGACGGCGGCGAAGCCGACCAGCTCGCCGCCGTCCAGCGCGACCCAGGTCCGGGCGTTCGCGTCTTCCGCGTCGTCCCCGTCATCCGAGGACTCCTCCTCGGGGAAGACCTTGTGGATCGGTGGGTCGACCGGAACCTCGCGAATGCCGAACCCGTCCTCGGTCACGGTCACCTGGAACACGGAGTGCGTCGTGAAGGAACCGTCGAGGGTCTCCATGGCCTTGGCGTCCTCGGGGCGGGCCAACCGGTACACAAGGGGCGCGTCGTCAACAGTCATGACACGACCGTACGACCGGTCTGATCGGCATTGGCGAGTTTCGGCCGAGTCGGGGGCGGAGCGCGCAAGGTCACCTCGGCATACGGTGCATCAACCGTCAAGCGGTTGCCCCGGGGCCAGTTGGGCCTCGATGTCCGCCTGCCGGTCCTCCCCGCGACGGCGGAACAGCCTCGCGATGCCGCCCTGCACGACCGCCCAGGAATCCGTGGCCACCGCTCCCACCCCCGTGGTGCCCCCGGCCAGAACCAGCTCTCACTGCCACGAGGCCGTGTGCCCGGCACCACTGCGTCCGGGGTCGCCACGCAGGCGTCACGCGAGCGGCCGAGGGTGGTGGACAGGCCCGGCCACGGCGGACGCCGCCACCCCGGGGCGCCACACCGCTTCCTCACGGCCCACAGCCGGGGGTGCCCGAGGCGCCTACAACCCCAGGTCGAGCGCCAGGCACGAGTAGAACGTCCAAGAGTCTTCGGCGTTGTACGCGGCGATCCGCCCCCCGCTCCGCGTCGCTTCCGCCTCCTCGGTCATGTCCTCGAAGCGGATGCGCTCGGGCAGCCTGCCGTAGCGTGCGTGCCGCGCGGATTCCGCGCCATCGGTCGCGAGTTCCTCGTTCATGATCGCTCTCCCCTCCGTACGCCTAGCCCGGCGCACCACTGCAAGCGGCGACGATGACAGCCTGCCCCTTTGCGCGTCACCGGTCAAGACGGTGACGCCATCATCGTGAGGCGGCCCCGGGTCACCCCAGGGAAGCGACCTCTACCCGGCGGCGAACGCTTCGGGGCGCCCCAGCCAAGGAGTCGGGCCCCTTGACCCTGCTGTGCCCGGGCGCAGGGAGCCTCGCGACGACCGCGTGCGCCGGTTTCGGTCCACTCCCCCGCCTCGCCCTACACAGTGATCGTCTTGTATTCCGTGTACGTGCCGAGCCCGACCGCGCCGTATTCGCGGCCGATCCCGCTCGCCTTGAACCCGCCGAACGGCCCGTCGAACCCGATGGAGGCGCCGTTGACGGTGACGGTTCCGGTGCGCAGGCGGCGGGCGACCGTCAGGGCGTGCTCCTCGTCGGCGGACCAGACACCGCCGGACAGGCCGTACTCGCTGTCGTTCGCGATGCGTACGGCGTCGTCCTCGTCGTCATAGCCGATGACGACCAGGACGGGCCCGAAGATCTCCTCCTGCGCGATCCGCATGGAGTTCTCCACGTCGGCGAACAGGGTCGGGGTGACGTAGTTGCCCTTTTCCAGGCCCTCCGGAATCTCCGGGCCGCCGGTGACGAGACGGGCACCCTCCTCGATGCCGAGTTGGATGTAGTCACGCACCTTCTGCTGCTGGTCCGGTCGGATCATGGGTCCGATGAAGGTGTCGGGGTCGTTCGGATCGCCGACCTTCAACGACTCGACCAGTTCCTTCAGCGCGGCCACCACTTCTTCGTACCGGCTGCGCGGCGCCAGGATCCTGGTCTGGGCGATGCACGACTCCCCGTTGTTGAGGAGGGAGCCGAACTTCACGCCCGCCACGGCCTTTTCCAGGTCGGCGTCGGGGAGGATGACGGCGGCCGACTTGCCGCCCAGCTCCAGGCTGACCCGCTTGAGCCGCTCTCCGGCGATCGCGGCGATCCGGCGGCCGGCCCGGGTGGAGCCCGTGAAGGCGATCTTGTCGACACCCTCGTGCGACACGAGGTACTCACTGGTCTCACGGTCCGCGGGCAGGACGCTGACCACGCCCTCGGGCAGCCCCACCCGCTCCAGGAGTTCGGCCAGGAACCCCATGCTCAATGAGTTCTCCGGGGACACCTTCAGGACCACCGAGTTGCCCGCGAGAAGCGCCGGGATGATCTTCGAAGTGGCCGAGGAGAACGGCGAGTTCCATGGGATCACGGCGGCCACGACCCCGACCGCTTCACGGCGCACCACGCTGCGCACCGGGGACGCGGGGTCGGAAGGGACGAGCGTCTCCTCCCAGCCGAAGTCGGCCGCGGCCTTCAGGTAGGCGTTCGCCTGCCGGGTCAGGCCGGGCTGTCCGGCGCGCGTGAACCATCGGGCCGAGCCGTTCTCCAGGGAGATCAGGCGCGCGATCTCCTCGGCGTTCGCCTCGCGCAGCGCGTTGAACTGCCGCAGCACGGCGATGCGTTGGGCCGGTGGGGTGCGACTCCACACGCCCGCCTCGAAGGACGCCCGAGCCGCGGCCACCGCCCGGTCGATGTCCGCGGGCCGCGCCTGCGCGGCCCGCCCGATCACCGACTGGTCGTGGGGCGAGGCGATGTCGAGCAACTGCTCGTCGCTGGGCGCGACCCAAGAGCCTCCGACGAAGAGCCGATCGTAGATGATCATGCGCTTTCCCCTTTTCCCTGGTGTTTGCCTCGTGGCGACATGCCGAGCGTGCGGCGCCCGCACGGGACGACTAACTGCCTCAGCAATGTAGCAGTTATATTTACACGCTCCTCTCATGCGTGACTTTGACGGACCGACTGGCACGCGAGCGAGCCCGAACGTCGGGCTCATCCGTCCCCCAGGGGCCGAACCTCCCGCCACTAGGCATGAGACGTATTCAAGTCACCTGCTTGACCGGTGATGCCGGTTGTGCGAGGGTCACGTCGCCAAGCCGGAGGACCACCCGTCACCGGCATGAGATCGGCGACGGACCGGTCACCGCACGACGCACGACGGAGGGCTCAGATGATCAACAGGCGCACTTTCAGCAAGGTCATGGGCATGGGCGCCGGGGCGGCGGCCGTCTCCGTGACCGGCCTTCAGGCCCAGGCCACCGCCGCGTCCGCCGCACCCCGGCCGGGCGGCGACACCGCGCCCACCGCGTCCGAGATCACCCCCGGCACCCACACCGGGTTCCCGGAGCTGAAGCACGTCCGCGCGGGCGTCCTGGACATCGCCTACGCCGAACTCGGCCCGGCCCACGGCCCGGTGGTCCTCTGTCTGCACGGCTGGCCGTACGACATCCACAGCTTCGTGGACGTGGCCCCGCTCCTCGCCGACCTGGGGTACCGCGTCATCGTCCCCTACCTGCGGGGGCACGGCGGGACCCGCTTCCTCTCACCCCGTACGCGCCGCACGGCGGAGCAGTCCGCCGTCGCCCTCGACATCATCGCCCTGATGGACGCCCTGAAGATCCACAAGGCGGTCCTCGCGGGCTTCGACTGGGGTTCTCGCACCGCCGACATCATCGCCGCCCTGTGGCCCGAGCGCGTCAAGGCCCTTGTCTCCACGGGCGGTTACCTCATCACCAACGTCAAGGCGCAGCTGGAGCCCGCCGCCGCGGCCACGGAGCACACCTGGTGGTACCAGTGGTACTTCGCCGGCGAGCGCGGCAAGAAGGCCATGGAGAACCGCGAGTCGCGCGTCGCCCTGTGCCGGTACGTCTGGACCCTCGTCTCCCCCAACTGGCACTTCGACGACGCCACCTTCGCGCGCACCGCGCAGGCCTTCGACAACCCCGACTACGCCGCGATCGTCCTGTACAACTACCGCTGGCGCATCGGCCTCATCGAGGGCGAGCCCCGCTACGACCGCTACGAGCGGCTGCTGGCGGCGCAGCCTCCCGTCCACGTACCCACACTCACGCTCGACGCCGCCCTCGACCCCTTCACGGCTCCCGGCGACGGTTCCGGCTATCGCCACCACTTCACCGGGCCCTACGAGCACCGCACCATCGCGGACGTCGGCCACAACCTTCCGCAGGAGGCGCCGAGCGCCTTCGCCCAGGCCGTCGTCGACGCCGATCATCTCTGAGCCCAGAAGGGCCCATCACCGCATTGACCGGTGATGAACCTTCGCTCGTCCCCCTTGTCGCCGGGGGCCGAACCCCCCGACCGCCGAGACGGCCGCATCTCTCTCCATCTGCCCCCATGCCGTGGCAGTTGGAGCAGCTAGGTCTACGCCAGGGCGGCCTTACGTGTCCCAGGCGCCCCAGTCCCTGGCTAGACTCGGCGTGGTGAGAGCCGACGCAGCACGCAATCTGGAAGCAGTCCTGACCACCGGAGCCCGCATGCTCGCCGCCGACCCCGGCGCCAGCGTGGCCAGCATCGCCACCGAGGCAGGTGTGGACCGGCGTACTGTCTACCGGCGCTTCGCCTCTCGGGAGGACCTCCTGGCCGCCATCTACGAAGCGCGCCTCACGGCCATCGAGGAGGCCATCGCAGACGCCCGCCTGCGGGAAGCGCCCGTGGCCGTCGCTCTGCACCGGTACGCCGAGAACATCATCACGGTCAACCGGACGTGGCCCGTCGACCTTGCCCAGATACTCGCCGACGAGGCCGTCCGCCACCGCAGGGACGCGTCCGTTCGCGAGGTCGACGCTTTCCTTGAGCGTGCCACGGAGGAAGGACTCCTGCGGCCCGGGCTGCCGCACGGGTGGGCAGGCGCCCTGCTGCCCCAGTTGATGCATCTGGTGTCACGGCAGATGCCCGACCTGAGTGCCGGGCAGGCGGCGGACATGGTGGTGGACACGTTCCTGCACGGTCTCGGGGCGTCCTGACTCGTCGCCCACCCACGGTGCACACGCTCGGTCTCACCATGCCGCGGACTCACCGGACCCCGGTGCGGGCACCTTGCTGGCGAGGACAACTCGCCTGCCCCGCAACCGGGTTCACATACCTTCCTGTGCGGCAGGCGCGCGGCGCGTGCCCCGCAGACCGGCGCTCGAACCGATCGTGGCAGCGACCCGCGTGGGCCAGCGGAAGGCTGGGGGCATGATCCCCTCCATGGCTCGGGATGGACGCGCAGTGGCGCTTCACGGAGCACCGGGTGCGCATCCCCCTGGTCGTCGCGTCACACAGCGCCCGGCCTACGCATCTGTGCAGCGTGAACACGGCTGCTACGCTGCTTGCGATCTGAAGCCGTGTGATCGAGGAGTCACAGACGTGGTGGGTGAAGACGACATCTCCGGGTGAGACCCGGATCTGACCGGCCACCGGACAGCGCTCAAGTGCCCTGCCGGAGTGGCCAGTTCGTCGTACCCCTCATTCCCCACTCTGCCCAGGGCAGACGTCTGTCCGCCCTCAACTCTTCGAGGTCTCCGCCATGTCCGACGCCGCCATCGTCTGCTCCAGCCTCTCCTTCGCCTGGCCCGACGACACCCCCGTCTTCACCGATCTGTCCTTCACCGTGGCCGCCGGCCGCACCGGACTCGTCGCCCCCAACGGCTCGGGCAAGAGCACACTGCTCAAGCTGATCGCGGGTGAGCTCAAGCCCGCCACCGGCTCCGTGCAGGTCGACGGGACCGTCGGCTACCTTCCGCAGAGCCTGCCCCTGACCGGCGACCTCACGGTCGGCGAGGTGCTCGGCGTCGCCGACGTGATCCGCGCCCTCGACGCCGTCGAGTCCGGCGACGTGAGTGAGGAGCACTTCACCACCATCGGTGACGACTGGGACGTCGAGGAGCGCACCCGCGCCCAGCTCGAACGACTGGGCCTCACCGATCTCGCCCTGGACCGCAGCCTGAGCACGCTCAGCGGCGGACAGATCGTCTCGCTGGGCCTGGCCGCCCAGCTGCTCCGGCGTCCCGACGTGCTCCTGCTCGACGAGCCGACCAACAACCTCGACCTCCCGGCCCGGCGCAAGCTCTACGACGTGCTGACGGACTACACCGGCTGCCTGCTCCTGGTCAGCCACGACCGGGCGCTGCTCGACCACATGGAACGCATTGCCGAGCTGAACGGCGGCGAACTGCGGCTGTACGGAGGCAACTTCACCGCGTACGAAGAATCCGTACGCGCCGAGCAGGAGGTCGCCGAGAAGAACATCCGCAACGCCGAACAGGAGCTGAAGCGGGAGAAGCGGGAATTGCAGCAGGCCCGGGAGCGGGCCGACCGGCGCGCGAGCAACGCCGCCCGCAACCTCAAGAGCGCCGGTCTGCCCCGCATCTTCGCCGGGAACATGAAGCGCGGCGCGCAGGAGTCCGCGGGCCGGGCCGGACAGATGCACGCGTCCCGCCTCACCGAGGCCAAGGCCCGCCTCGACGAGGCCGGTCGGGCCCTGCGCGACGACCAGCGCATCACCCTGGACCTGCCCGAAACCCAGGTGCCCGCCGGGCGCAACCTCTTCCTCGGCGCGGGAATGCAGGCCCGCCTCGGCGGCCGGAGCGTGTTCGCGCCGGGCGGCGTCGACCTGAGCGTGCGGGGCCCCGAGCGCATCGCGCTCACCGGGCCCAACGGCGCGGGCAAGTCCACCCTGATGCGTCTCGTCACCGGCGAACTCGCCCCGGACAGCGGGGAGATCAAGCGGAGCGACGGACGCATCGCCTACCTGTCCCAGCGCCTCGACCTGCTGGACCTGAACCGCACGGTGGCCGAGAACTTCGCCTCGTTCGCCCCGGAGCGCCCCGAGGCGGAACGGATGAACCTGCTCGCCCGCTTCCTGTTCCGCGGCGCGCGGGCACATCTGCCGGTCGGGGTGCTCTCCGGCGGCGAACGGCTGCGCGCCACCCTGGCCTGCGTGCTGTGCGCCGAACCGGCACCGCACCTGCTGCTGCTCGACGAGCCGACCAACAACCTGGACCTGGTCAGCGCGGGTCAGCTGGAGAGTGCCCTCAACTCCTACCAGGGCGCGTTCATGGTGGTCAGTCACGACGAACGGTTCCTCGCCGAGATCGAAGTGAACCGGTGGCTGCGGCTGGCCGACGGAACGCTCACGGAGACAGGGGCGCCGGAGGTATGAGCGGCGGGTGACGGCCGTGGTCTCGGCCGTCGGGTCGCGCATGCCGTGCGGAGCGTGATCCGCCCCGCCCTCCGAGGCCCGCACCCCGCCCCACGGGTCGCCTGGTCCGGGGGGCGGGGCAATTCTTGCATTGCGTGAGAGTCACCTGCCAGGATGGTGATGTGAACCTCGACCATGTCTTCGTGTGCGGGCACCCGGCCCTCGACTTCGCGGCCACCCTCCGGGCGCGCCGCTCGACACGGTTCGAGATGTTCGTGACGCCGGAACGGCTCAACGCCTGGTACCTCAAGTCGGGGCTCGTGGACGCGATCACACCCGCCGACGAACAGGACGTACGGGAGGCGCAAACCCTGCGCGAGGCCCTCTACCGGCTGATCACCAACCGGCGTCTCGGTGAGGAATTCGACCGCGAGGCACTCGCCGTGGTCAACGCCGCCGCCCGCAAGACACCGGTGACGCCGCAGCTCACCGTGGCCGGGCGGCACAACGAGGCGACGCCGGGACAGGCCCTGGCCACCGTCGCGCGACAGGCCGTCGACCTGCTCAGCGGCGCGGACGCCCCGCTCCTGAAGGAGTGCGACAACCCGGAGTGCACCCGGATCTACATCGATCGTTCGCGCGGCATGCGCCGCCAGTGGTGCGGCATGGAGTCCTGCGGCAACAAGATCAAGGCGGCGGCCTACCGCGCACGGAAGAAGACCGCGGCCACCGCGTGACCGGCGCCCGGTTGTCAGGCACGGGCGAGCGATGAGTTCGGCGGCCGGGCACGGTCTACCTCCTACGAGCCGTCCGTCGTGAACCTCGGAGGAACCCATGACCCCCCAGGCACTGCCGCCCGTCGTCGACGCCAAGACCTGGCAGCGGGAGCTCGATGAGCTGCGCGCGAAGGAGAAGGCCGTCACCCGGCAGCTCGACGCCGTCGCCGCCGAGCGCCGCAGGCTGCCGATGGTCGAGATGCCGGACTACACGCTCGAAGGCGAGGACGGACCGGTCCGGCTGGCCGAGGTCTTCGGCGACAAGACCCAGCTGATCGTCTACAACCACATGTGGTTCCCGGGCGAGAAGTGGCAGTGCCCGGGCTGTACGGGGTATACCTCCCAGTTCACGCGCCTGGAGTTCCTGGCCGCCTACGACGCCCGGTTCGTCATCGTCACCCAGGGCCCGATCGACGAGGCCCTCGCGTACAAGCGGCGGGTCGGCAACAAGATGACCTGGTACTCCACCGCGAACAGCCCGTTCGGCGCCGACGTGGGCGCGGGGCCCGGCGAAGGATTCGCGGTCAACGTGTTCCTGCGTGACAGCGACACCGTCTACCGCACCTGGCACACCACCGGCCGGGGCACCGAGCAGCTCAGCCACACCTTCCCCCTGATCGACCTGCTGCCCTACGGTCGCCAGGAGGCATGGCAGGACTCCCCCGAGGGCTGGCCGCAGTCGCCCACCTACAGCCGGTGGACCGGCTCCGAAGAGATCGCCGCGCTCTACGGGCCGGACGGGGAACCGGACGCGCGCGAGAACTGAGTTTTCCCGGCAGAAGGGAAGGCGCCCGACGGTGCGGTGTCCCGTCGGGCGCCTTCAACGCTCGCCGACTTCCGCACGACCGGCCGGTGGCGCGCTCCGACGCGGTCTCGAACAGCCGTCGCCCAGCCCTACGCCCGAACTGGTAGGCGCCCCGGCCGAGTTGTGTCGCAATGTTGACGCCCGCGCTTCCGCGTCGGGACCCGCGCCAGTGGCCGGTGACGGCGGCGGGCGAGCTCCGCTCGGCGCGCTCGACCGCCGCGGCCTGGGTCTCAGCGGATGTCGACGCTCCCAGGGAGGGTCGCCACAGCGGCCGAAGCGGGCCCGCCCGCACGCCCGGGGCCGGTGTCGGTCATGACTGGATTCGTTCGGTTCCCCCGCAAACATCGCACGGGCGCGATCATCGTATCGAGCTAATGTCTCCGGCTTTTCTTGGTCCGGGGGGCGAACCGGCCGTTAGTGTCCTTCTGGCTCTGGACGGATTCCGCTTCGTATACCCCATTCCTCCTCCTGCCGGTGGCGTCCACCCACGCCGGCCACCGCACCGACCAAGGAGCGCTCGCCCGATGACTGTTGACTCGAGCCCCGAAGCTCGACTCGAACCACCACGACAATCCAGCCTGAGCACGGCGGCCGCGCGCAACCTCGCCACCACGGCCAAGTCCGCACCGCAGATGCAGGAGATCACCTCTCGCTGGCTGCTGCGGATGCTCCCCTGGGTGGAGACCACGGGCGGCGTCTACCGGGTGAACCGCCGCCTCACCTACACCGTCGGCGACGGGAAGGTGGACTTCGTGCAGGACGGCGCCGATGTGCGCGTGATCCCGCGCGCCTTCGGTGAACTGGCCCTGCTGCGCGGCTTCGACGACGTCGAGGTGCTGACCGCCCTCGCAAGTCGGTGTGTCCAGCGAGACTTCCGCAGCGGTGAGACGCTGGTCGAGCGCGGCGCCCCCGCGGACCGGCTCCACCTGATCGCCCACGGCCGCGTCGGCCAGACCACCGTCGGCGCCTACGGTGACGAGCTCGCCCTGGACGTGCTCGCCGACGGCGACAGGTTCGGGGAGCAGGCCCTCCTGGACGAGGACGCCCGGTGGGAGCACACCGCCACCGCCGAGACCTCGGGCACGCTGCTCACCCTGTCCCGCGCCGACTTCGCGGCCGTGGCCGCCACGGCGCCGAGCCTGCGCGACCATGTCGAAACGTTCAGGTCGCTCCCCCGGCAGCGGCAGAACCACCGGGGCGAGGCCGAGATCGCGATGTCGGCCGGCCACACCGGCGAGCACGCACTGCCCGGCGCGTTCGTCGACTACGAGCTCAAGCCGCGCGAGTACGAACTCTCCGCCGCGCAGACCATTCTGCGGGTCCACACGAGGGTGGCCGACCTCTACAACGGGCCGATGAACCAGACCAAGGAGCAACTCAGGCTCACCATCGAGGCGTTGCGCGAGCGCCAGGAGTACGAGCTCATCAACAACCGCGAGTTCGGCCTGCTCCACAACGCCGACTTCAAGCAGCGCATCCAGCCGCGCTCCGGCCCGCCGACCCCGGACGACATGGACGAGCTCCTCTGCCGTCGGCGCGGGGCCAAGTTCTACCTGGCGCACCCCCGGACGATCGCGGCGATCGGGCGGGAGTTCAACGCGCGCGGTCTGCGTCCCGCCCAGGTCGAGCGCTGCGGCGAGCTGGTCCAGGCGTGGCGCGGGGTCCCGATCCTGCCCTGCGACAAGATTCCGATCACCCCGGAGAAGACCAGCTCGATCCTCATCATGCGCACCGGCGAGGACGACCAGGGCGTCATCGGACTGCGCCAGACCGGGCTGCCGGACGAGTACGAACCGGGCCTGTCGGTGCGCTTCATGGGCATCAACGAGCAGGCGATGACCTCCTACCTCGTCAGCACCTACTACTCCGCCGCCATCCTCGTGCCGGACGCCTGCGGTGTGCTGGAGAACGTGCAGATCGCCCGCTGGCCGCGGTAGTTCGCCCGCCCCGCCGCCGCATCGCGTGACGCCCCGTGGCCTCCGGGGTTCCTCGCGCGTGCCCGAACCACCCTGGGCCACCCGCCCACCCCACCAAGGAGTTCTGGATGCCCGCCCCTGAGCTGACGCCTCCGCAGTCGAGCCTGCCCGAGGCCGCGTCCCACTTCGGGGCGCACGTCCTCGCCGACGCCGTGGCCCGCGCCCGTGACATCACGGCCGCCACCGGCGGCCCGCCGAGTACTGCGACCCTGCCCGCACCGCCCCGTCCCGAGGCCCCCGCGGTGGATGTGCCGGCCCCTCGTCCGGGCCTCGACCGCGTTCTGCGGGGACCCAGCGGACTGGGCACGGCGGGCCTGCGCCTGGTCCTGAGGGAGGAGGAGCCGCCCGCGCCTCCCGAGCCGTCGCCCCCGGAAGGCGTACCGATCCCGGGCCTCTACCACCACCCGGTGCCCGAGCCCGACCCGGTGCGGGTCGAGGAGGTCAGCCGCAGGATCAAGGCCTGGGCGCTGGACGAGGTCTCCCTCTACCCCGAGGACTGGGAGGAGCAGTTCGACGGGTTCTCGGTGGGGCGGTACATGGTCGGCTGCCATCCGGACGCCCCCACCGTCGACCATCTGATGCTCGCCACCCGGCTGATGGTGGCCGAGAACGCGGTGGACGACTGCTACTGCGAGGACCACGGCGGCTCGCCCGTCGGCCTCGGCGAACGACTGCTGCTCGCCCACACCGCCCTCGATCCCCTGCACACGACGCGGGAGTACCAGCCGCAGTGGGCCGAGTCGCTCCACTCGGACGCCCCCCGGCGGGCGTACCGCTCCGCCATGGAGTACTTCACCCAGGCGGCGACCGCCTCGCAGACCGACCGGTTCCGGCACGACATGGCCCGGCTCCACATGGGGTACCTCGCCGAAGCCGCCTGGGCCCAGCTGGACCGCGTGCCGGAGGTGTGGGAGTACCTGGCGATGCGCCAGTTCAACAACTTCCGTCCCTGCCCCACCATCACCGACACCGTGGGCGGCTACGAACTGCCCGCGGACCTGCACGCGCAACCCGCCATGCAGCGGGTCATCGCCCTCGCGGGCAACGCGACGACCATCGTGAACGACCTCTACTCGTACACCAAGGAACTCGACGCTCCCGGGCGGCACTTGAACCTGCCCGTGGTGATCGCCGAACGGGAGGGCCTCTCCGACCGGGAGGCCTACCTGAAGGCGGTCGAGGTCCACAACGACCTCATGCACGACTTCGAGACCGAGGCGGCCGCCCTGGCCGCCGAGTGTCCCGTCCCCAGTGTGCAGCGTTTCCTGCGCGGCGTGGCCGCGTGGGTCGACGGCAACCACCACTGGCACCGCACCAACACCTATCGCTACAGCCTGCCGGACTTCTGGTAGGAAGAATGGACTCATCTGTGACCAGCACCGAACTCACCGCCACGCCCAACGGCACCTCCCTCTTCATCCCCAACCCGGCGACGCCCTACCAGGGAGACATCGCGCGCTACTGGGACGGGGAGGCCAGGCCCGTGAACCTGCGTCTCGGCGATGTCGACGGTCTCTACCACCACCACTACGGCATCGGTGAGGTCGACCACGCCGCGCTCGGCGACGCCGATGACAGCGAGAGCGAGAAGAAGCTGATCAGCGAGCTGCACCGGCTGGAGTCGGCACAGGCCGAGCTCCTTCTGGGGCACCTCGGTGACATCGCGCCGGACGACACCCTGGTGGACGCGGGCTGCGGCCGCGGCGGCTCGATGGTGATGGCGCACCAGCGCTTCGGGTGCAAGGTGGAAGGTGTCACCCTGTCGGCCAAGCAGGCCGACTTCGCCAACCGGCGCGCCACCGAACTCCGCATCCAGGACCACGTCCGCGCCCGCGTCTGCAACATGCTCTCGACGCCCTTCGACACCGGGCAGGCCGCGGCCTCCTGGAACAACGAGTCGAGCATGTACGTCGACCTGCACGACCTGTTCGCCGAACACTCCCGCATCCTCAGGGTGGGTGGCCGCTACGTGACCATCACCGGCTGCTGGAACCCCCGGTACGGGCAGCCCTCGAAGTGGGTCTCGCAGATCAACGCGCACTTCGAGTGCAACATCCACTCGCGTCGCGAGTACCTGCGGGCCATGGCCGACAACCGCCTGGTGCCGCAGGCCGTCATCGACCTCACTCCCGACACCCTGCCGTACTGGGAGTTGCGGGCCACATCGTCGCTCGTCACGGGCATCGAGGAGGCGTTCATCAACTCCTACCGCGACGGTTCGTTCCAGTACGTCCTCATCGCGGCCGACCGAGTCTGACCGCACGGCCCTCGGCCCGTCCCTGAAAGCCGCCTCGGCGCCTGGAACCACGGGCACGGAGACGGCTTTCAGCCGCTGCATCAGCTCAACTGACCTGGCTTTCCAGATTGTTTGACGCCGCGTCAGGTGCATCGCCGTCCCCCGCCAAGCCCGTGAGGTCAAGAGCACGCAGCATGGGCGGCAGTTCCCACAGGTCGTCCTCGGAGGCGGCGACCAGCGACTCCAGCGCCCGCGGGGTCAGCTCACGGCGTTCCGCCCGGGCCAGGACGGCGTCTCCGCCCCAGTCGCCCTGGCCCAGCCCCAGGGACCGCACGACGTCGTCCCGGTCGACGAAGCGGCTCATGCCGCAGTCCAGACCGTCGTCGTCGAGGCCCTCCGGGTAGGGGGCGCGCGACCAGGCGCCGTCCTCGTACCAGTACACGCAGCCGAGTTCATACCCTGCGAGCAGATCGCGGAGCTTGGCGTACGGCAGCCAGTCGGGGGCTCCGGCCAGCATGTCGATGGGCGGCTTGTGCCACTTGACGGCGCTCGACTCGTCCTCGCCGTAGAGCACGAACCGGCCCTCTCCCATGCGGGACAGCGTCCACCACGTACAGCCGCAGTCGTCGAGATGGAGGCCGCCCTCGTCGATCCAGCACCCCGTGCGGTGCACCGAGGGCGTCTCCTCGCCCTCCGCCGTCGCCTCCAGGACCGCCAGCAGGCCCCACCGCGCCCAGAGGATCTCCGGCCTCGGCAGATCGCCGGGCAGACCCGGACGGTGCATCGTCATTCCATACCCCCGTGGGAAGGTGTCGCCATGTACCCGGCCGAGCCTAGTGGGGCCGCGCCCCGGTTCGGCCCGCCGGCCGGGGCCCGCGAAGGTCCCCCGTACGGCTCAGCCCGGCGCGCCCCGGCAGATCCGGACACCTTGACTGGGGGCGTGGACACCCATACGACACCTGGGGACACCCCCGCGAAGCCCTCCGCGGCCGCGTACCGCAACCTGGTCATGGCCACGGTCGGGTTCACGCTCACGTTCTGGGCGTGGGACCTGATCGCGCCCCTGGCCGGTGACTACAAGGACCGGCTGCATCTCAGTTCGTTCCAGCAGTCCCTGCTCGTGGCGGTCCCGGTGCTCGTCGGGTCGGTCGGCCGGATCCCGGTGGGCGCCCTCACCGACCGGTACGGCGCGAAGCTGATGTTCCCGCTGATGTCCGCCCTCACCATCGTGCCGGTGCTCCTGCTGATCCCCGCGCGCGACAGCTACGGCCTGATGCTCGTGGTCGGCTTCTTCCTGGGCCTGGGCGGCACCACCTTCGCGATCGGCATTCCGCTGGTCAACTCCTGGTTCCCGCCCAGCAAACGGGGCTTCGCGCTCGGCGTGTTCGGGATGGGCATGGGCGGGGTGGCGCTGTCCGGGTATCTCACCCCGCGGATCGCCAAACACGGCTACCACCTCCCCTTCCTGGTCGTGGCGGTGGCCCTCGCCGTGTACGCGGTGCTGGCCGTGCTGCTGATCACGGACCGGCCGGACCGGCCCGTCCCGACCGCGTCGCTGGGTTCACGGCTGGGGCAGGCGGGCCGCCTGCGGGTGACCTGGGAACTGTCCGCGCTGTACGCGATCGGGTTCGGCGGGATCGTCGCGTTCGGCGTGTACCTGCCCACATACCTCAAGACCTGGTACCAGCTGTCTCCCACCGACGCGGGTTCCAAAGCGGCGGGTTTCGCCCTGGCCACCGTGGTCTTCCGGCCGATCGGCGGCTGGCTCTCGGACCGGATCCACCCGGCGCTGGTCACGGCCGGCGCACTCGGCCTGGTCGCGCTGCTCGCCATTGTGCAGGCCTTCGACCCCGCGCTGTATCCCGGCGGCACCATCGCCCTGCTGTGCATGGGCGCCGGTCTGGGAACGGCCAGCGGCAGCGTCTTCGCCCTCGTCTCCCAGGTGACGCCGCAGCCCCAAGTGGGCAGCGTGACCGGCATCGTGGGAGCGATGGGCGGCCTCGGCGGCTTCGTACCGCCGCTGGTCATGGGCGCCATCTACAGCGCGAAGGACTCGTACTCGATCGGCTTCATGCTCCTGTCCGACCTCGCGCTCGCCGGGTGCGTGTACGCGTACACCCGGATGCGGACCAGCCGCCCCGTCACTGAGGAGCTCCTCGCCTCAGGGACTTCTCCGGCCGCGCGCGGGGACGCCGCGACCGGGCCACGGCCACTGCGCTGAGCGCGACCAGTCCCGCCGCGCACAGCCAGGCGAACGTGTCGCCCACGCGGTCGTAGACGGTGGTCACCCCGTGCGTGGGCACGAAGGCCACCATGGTCTGGCGGGGGGTGGTGAAGTAGTCGGCGGTGGCGAGGACACGGCCCTGGTGGTCGTACGCGGTCGAGACACCCCGCGCGTCCTGGCGCACCAGTGAGTAGCCGCCCTCGATGGCGCGCAGGCTCGCCTTCGCGGTGTGCGCGCCGCCGTACTCCTTCCAGTCGGCCGACGGCACGAGCATGATGTCGGCCCGGGTCCGCATCAGGGCGGGGAAGTCGGCGTCGTAGCAGATGACGTTGGCGATCCGGCCGTACGGGGTGTCGGCGACGGGCACCCGGCCGTCGCCGGGGCTGTACTTCTCCGAGCCGGGGATGGGGTGGGCCTTCTGGTAGGTCCACAGCACCTTGCCCCGCGGGTCGATGAGGATCGCCTCGTCCCGGCCGTAGGCGGGCGCCGTGGTGCTGTAGACGCGGACTCCGATCTCCAGGTAGACGCCCGACCGGCGGGCCCGGTCCTGGGCGGCCGCGAGGGCTTGGGGCGCGTGGGACTCCTGGACCCTGACGGCCTCTTCGGGCCAGACCACGATCTTCGCTCCGGCCGCGGCCTCGCGCTCGGTGGCGGCCAGCAGGTCGTTCTCCACGGCGGTCATCGCGGGCTCCACCGCCGAGGCCGGTGCAGCGGCGATGTCCGCCGGGCCGCCGTCGATACGCCCGAGCGCGGACTGGAGGGAGGCGGTCACGGCCCGGCTGGGGCTCACTCCGGCGATCCGCACGGTCTCGCCTCCGGCGGGGCCGAGGGCGAGCCGGGCTCCGCCGGCCAGCAGGACGCTCAGCAGGACCGCGCCGGGGACCAGCACGCCGCGCCACGAGGGCCGCTCCCAGATCCGGTTGACGGTGCCGGCGCAGTAGGCGATCAGGAAGCCGATCCCCCAGGGGCCCGTGACCGAGACGAGCTGGAGCAGCGGGAGGTCGCCGTACTGGGTCACGGCCAGACACCCGTACGCCGTGCCGAGCGGGGTCACCGTCGCGATCAGGAACTCGCTCGCGGCGAGAGCGGCGGGGAAGCCGAGGGCCGCCCACGCGGGGCGCAGCCGGGTGACGAGCAGCCGGTCGGCCAGGAACGGCAGGGTCTGCAGGGCCGCGAGACCGATGGCGCCCCCGACGGCGACGGGGTTGAAGCCGAGCGCCGACTCCTGGACCCAGAAGACGGCCGCGACGATGTGCGCCAGCCAGATCCACAGCGTGCCGGGCCACACCCGGCTGAGGCGGGAGAAGCGCAGCAGGAGGACCGGGAAGATCCAGGCGGCTGCCGCGATGTCCCACCGGCCGCCCACCGCGAACAGCATGGTGACCGTGCCGAGCGCGAGGAACACCCAGCGGGCCGCCGGCCTTGAACTTCCGTGATGCGCAGGGGAGGTCTCCTCCGCATGCTCGGCGCCGGAGGGTTGCTCCAACGGGCCGGGCCGCTCGGTGGGCGGTGGTGGCAGGGGGATTTTCGTCATGGGAAGGACGCTAGGCGGGTGCATCAACGGGGCACGTCCGTCCGCGCGGTGATCCCGCGCCGGGCCGCGCAACTATCGATGCGCGCCCCGCGGACGATCCGGCGGTCTCCGCCGTTCGTCTAGCCTGACGATCGAGATGGTCGACGACAGGAAAGCCGTGCCAAGAGCCGCGCGGCGATGGATGACCGACCGGCCGCGTCTGACGGATGTCGCGCTGGGCGGTGGTCTCACGCTGTTCGACGTGATCACCGTGGTGGGCCGCACTCCTCAGCCGGGCGCGCCGGGGGTGGCCCTGTGGGGAGCGCAGACGGTTCCGCTGCTGTGGCGGCGGACGCGTCCACGCGCCGTGCTCGCGGCGATGACCTGTCTCTATGGGGCCTTCCAGCTGCTCAGTCCGATCCAGGGCCGCATACCGGGCCCGTTCCTGCTCATGATCGGCGTGTACGCGGTGGCCCGCTACGCGCCGGTGCGCACCGGCGTGGCGGCGACCCTGCTGTGCCTCGTGTCGGTCACCGTGACCGATGCCCTCACCGGGCACTGGGAGCCTCCGCACCTCGGGTCGCTGGAGCCGATCAGCACCACGACCTTCGTTTTCTTCTTCGCACTCGCCTGGCTGCTGGGATGCGGCAGGCGCAGGATCGGCGCCGACGCCGAACGGCTGCGGGACCTCAACCGGAGTCTTTGGGCCGAGCAGGAACTCAACGCCCGGCAGGCGGTGGTCACCGAGCGCGCCCGCATCGCCCGTGATCTGCACGATGTGGTGGCCCACCACGTGAGCGCCATCGCCGTGCAGGCACGGGCCGCCGAGGACCTGATGGCGGACGCCAGGGCCGGGACCGGATCCTTCTGCGCCGTGCGGGCCAAGGAGTGCGTCGGGCTCATCGCGCGGACCGCCGACACCGCGCTCGTCGAGATGCGCCGCGTCCTCGGACTGCTCTCCTTCCCGGACGGGGAGCTGGCGCCCGAGCCGTCCCTCGACCACCTGGAACCCCTCATCGGCGCCGCGACGACGGCCGGATGCCGGGTCACCTATGTGTCGGAGGCCGGGGCACGGACCGCGCCGCCCGCCGGGATGCGGATCTCGGCCTACCGGCTCGTCCAGGAAGCGCTGACCAATGTGATCAAGCACGCCGGGCCCGTGGCCGTGCGGGTCACGGTGGACGGCGACGCGTCCCGCCTCACGATCGTGGTGGAGAACGACCCGGCGCCGCCGGGCCACGTGCGCGTTCCCGGGTCGGGGCGCGGGCTCGTCGGCATGCGCGAGCGCGTGGCGGCCTTCGACGGTGAGCTGGAGGCCGGGCCGCGCGAGGACGGCGGCTGGCGGCTGCGGGCCGTCCTCCACGCGAGGGCCCGTCGACCGGTGGAGGCGGGCGCGTGAACGTTCGGGTACTGGTCGTCGACGACCAGGAGATGGTGCGCACCGGGCTCCGCCTGATCATCGACCGCCGCGACGGTCTGTCGGTCGTCGGGGAGGCCGCCGACGGGGAGCAGGCCGTGGCCCACGCCGTCGAACTCCGGCCCGACGTCGTGCTCATGGACGTCCGCATGCCCGGCGTGACGGGGGTGGAGGCCACCCGCCGCATCACCCACTGCTGGCCCGGCCAGGGTCCCGCGCCGCGGGTCCTCGTGCTCACCACGTTCGACCTGGACGAGTACGTCCATGCCGCGCTGCGGGCCGGGGCCGTGGGGTTCCTCCTCAAGAACAGCCCGCCCGACCAGCTCGCCCGGGCCATCCGCGCGACGGCCGAGGGGGAGGCGATGCTCGCTCCGAGCGTGACGCGCCGCCTCATCGACACGGTCACCGCGCTGCCGCCCGCGCTCCTGCCCCACGCGCCGGCCCCCGTCCTGCGCGAGGGCGAGCTCGCGCAGGTGCTGACGGAGCGCGAACTCCAGGTGCTGGTGCTGGTCGCGCGGGGGCTGTCCAACGGGCAGATCGCCGCGGCCCTCGCCCTCACCGAGGGGAACGTGAAGAGCCGCGTCAACCGCATCCTCACCCGCCTCGGCCTGGAGAACCGGGTGCAGGCGGCGCTGCTCGCCCACCAGGAGGGGCTGGCCACGACCGTGCGGATGCCGCGCCTCACCGATGCCGAGCGGCACGGGCCCGGCCGGTCCTGACGGGACACGGGCCGCCTCTCGCGGGGCCGCCCGAGGACATGGGCGCGCCGCGGCGGTTCAGCCGGTCGCCTCCAGCTCGGGCGGCAGCGGTCGGCTGTGGACGATGTCCAGGCCGGACACCGCCCGGGTCAGCACCACGTACAGCCGGTGCAGGCCGCGCTCCTCGGCTGCCGCGATCGCGGCCGGTTCGACGGCCACCACGTGGTCGTATTCGAGGCCCTTGGCGAGCGTGGCGGGCAGCACCGTGAGCCGCGCCCCGGCGGCGGGGCCGAGGTCCGCCGCGGCGAGGGCGGCGCTCAGTGCGGGCACGTCGCGGTCGGCGGCGATCACGCCGACCGATCCCTCCCGGTCCAGCGCCGACCGCACCGCGTCGATCGCCGCACCGGCGAGCTCCTGCGGTCCGGGCGCCCGGCGGTAGGTCAACTGCCCGTCCCGGCGCAGGGATTGACCCGACGGCACGTCCACGTCGAGGGCGGGGAGCAGCCGGTTGGCGAGTTCCACGATCGCGGCGGGCACCCGGAACCCCGTCGTGAGCGGGACGACCTCGGCGTGCGGCTTGCCCAGATGGGCGAGTTGCGCGGGCCATTCCCGGGCCGCCCACGGCGTCGTGCCCTGGGCCAGATCACCGAGCACCGTCAGGGAGCCGAACGCCGCGCGCCGGGCGATCGCCCGGCACTGCATCGGGGACAGGTCCTGCGCCTCGTCGACGACGATGTGCCCGTATCCCTCGGGGTGCTCGATCAGGCCCGCCACCTCGTCCAGCAGCACCAGGTCGGCCGACGACCACTTCGAGGACTTCCACGAGCGCGGAGGCTTGGCCCACACGAGCGCCTTCTGCTCATCAGCGTCGAGACGGCCCTCGGCCGCGGCGGCCAGCGCGGCGGGGTCGGTGAACAGCTCGGCCAGCACCTCTTCCGGCTTCACCTTCGGCCAGACCGCGTCGACGAACTCCGTCACCGGCCGCGTCCGGGTGATCTTCTGGAGCCAGGTGTTGTTCATCGGGCCGGCCCGCCGTTCTGCCTGGAGCTGGATCGCCCGGACCGCCCGGCTGCGCACCCGCTCCCTCCCGATGGCGTACGGCGGCGCCTCGGCCCGCACCGCCGCGACGATCGACGCTAGCTCCGCGCGGGAGACGCGCCAGGTGTACGAACCCTCGCGCAGGGCGATCGAGTTGACGGGTGGTGCGACGCGGCCGTACAGGGCCCGGCGCAGCACCTGCGCCATCCGCACGTCGTGCTTGACGGCCGCCGCCGCCGGTTCGTCGACGGCCCGCACCTCGCGGCCGCGGGTGCCTCGCACGATCTCCTCGTCGACGGTCGTCTGGCGGATGTCGCTCTCGCCGAGCGCGGGGAGGACTTCGCAGACGTAGGAGAGGAAGGTGCGGTTGGGGCCGAGCACCAGCAGGCCGCGGCGCTGGACGCGCTGCGGATAGGTGTAGAGGAGGTACGCCGCACGGTGCAGGCCGATGGCGGTCTTGCCGGTGCCGGGGGCGCCCTGGACGCACAGGGACTCGGCCAGTTCGGACCGTACGAGGTCGTCCTGGTCGGGCTGGATGGTGGCCGCGATGTCGCGCATGGGCCCGACGCGGGGCCGCTCGATCTCGCCGGTGAGAATCGCGCCGACGCCGCTCGCCTCCCCCGCCGTCAGGCGCTCGTCCTCCAGGCCGGTCAGGTCCTCGGCGGCTCCCGCGCTGCCCTGTGCCCAGCCGAACCGGCGCCGGACCTCGACGCCCTGCGGGTCGCGGGCACTTGCCTGGTAGAAGCGGCGCGAGACCGGGGCCCGCCAGTCGACCACGAGCGGCGGGGCGGAGGGGTGTTCGGAGATGCGGCGGCGGCCGATGTGATAGCTCTGGCCGGCGTGGTCGCCGTCGGCCAACGCGTCGAAGTCCAGCCGACCGAAGAACAGCGGGCCCTCCGGCATCTCCCGCAACTCCTTGGCCCAGCTGCGGAGTTGATAACCGAGCACCTCGGCGTCGGCGCCGGAGGCGAAGGCGTTCTCGCCGATGACGACGCGGTGCCCGGCGCCTTCCGTCATCGCGGCCAGGGCCGCCCGGCAGGCGTCGTGATAGGTCCGCTCCTGATCCAGCGCGCGGTCGAGTGACTTCATGACGACCAGGATAACGCAACTCGGTTACATTTTTAACTCGGTAACGATTGGCGTGGCTGTGCCGCACCCGCTCCTCATCGACCGCGGAGACGGCTCAGCGCCGCCCTCCCCCATATATGGCGCCGAGGCCCTCCGCCAGCTGCGCGAACGCCTGGTCCGCCGCCTCCACCGACTCCCCGTACAGCGCCCGCTCGCTCTCCCCCGCCTCGATCCGGCGCCAGTTCTCCTCCGCCAGGATCCGGCGGACCGCGATGATCTGCCCCGCCGCGATCCGCGCGCCGAGGCCGCCACCGAGCTCGGCGGCCAGCGCCTCCTCGGAGCGCTCCTGGTACCCGTACAGCCGCGCCACCAGGCTGGGCGTGCCGTAGAGGAGGCCGTAGTAGGCGCGCACGTGGGGGTTGTCGCAGAGCCCGGTCACCGGGTCGCGGCGCTCCAGGCCCGCCCGGAAGTGCGCGTGCAGGGCGGGCAGCGGCGCCACCCCCTCGGCCCGGCCCTCGGCGACGACGCGGGCGGCCTCGTCCTCGTGGTCGGCGAACCTGTGCAGGACGAGGTCCTCCTTGGCGGGGAAGTACCGGAACAGGGTCGGCTTGGAGATCCCGGCGGCCGCCGCGACCTCCGCGACGGAGACCTTGTCGAAACCGCGCTCCAGGAACAGCGCGATCGCCGTCTCCGACACCGCCTGGTACGTCTGCTGCCTCTTGCGCTCCCGCAAACCCATCTCGCTACCCATGGCACGAGCCTACGTGGCCCTTCCCGCACGGCACCCCCACCGCCAAGGCCGCCCGGCCCGCGGCGTCGCGCCGAGCACTCCTCACCGCCGACCCCTTCGGCGACGGGCCCAGGACCGCCCCCGGTGGGTCCGGCACCGGCCGGGCCTCGGTCGTTCGGCTCAGGCCGCGTCGAGTTCCGCGAGCTCCTCCTTCGTCAGCTCCAGGTCGGCCGCCGCCGCCGAGTCGCGGGCGGTCTCCGGGCGGGTCGAACCCGGGATCGGGATGACCTGCGGCGACTGGGCCAACTCCCAGGCGAGGGCGACCTGTTGGGGGCTCGCTTTGCGCTCGGTCGCGACACGGGCGAAGGCCGGGTGGGAGGAACCCAGGGCGCCCGCACGGGAGATTCCGCCCAGGGGGCTGTACGCCAGGAAGGCGATGCCCAGTTCCGTGCACAGCCGCAGCTGCGGCTCACTGTCGCGTACGGCCGGGGAGAAGTTGTTCTGCACGGACACCAGCCGCTCGCCCAGGACCGCATGTGCCTCGCGCAACTGGTCGACGCTCACGTTCGAGATGCCGACCGCACGGATCCTGCCCTCGTCGTAAAGGTCGCGCAGCGCGCCCACCGACTCGGCGTACGGCACGGCCGGGTCCGGGGTGTGCAGTTGGTACAGGCCGATGGAGTCGCCGCCCAGCCGCTGGAGCGAGCCCTCGCAGGCCTGGCGCAACGTCGCGGGATCGCCCTTGTAGAACCACGCTCCGTCCGCCGCACGCGCCGCCCCGCCCTTCGTGCCGACCAGCACCCCGGAGGTGTCACCCCCGTACGAGGCGAGCGCGCGGGCGATCAGGGACTCGTTGTGTCCGGTCTCGGAGGCGTTCAGGCAGTACGCCATCGCCGTGTCGAGGAACGAGATCCCGGCGTCGAGGGCGGCATGCACCGTCGCGACGGCACGCTCCTCGTCCGGTCGCCCCTCGATGGACAACGGCATCCCGCCCAGTCCGATGGCACCGACGCTCACGGTTCCGATGCGGCGACTGTGCATGTCCTACCCCCTGGGGTGGCTCGGTGCGACGCCCGCGACTCTACGCCGTCGGGCTCAATTCGACTGCTGTTGACGGGACTTGAGGCACTTACCGCGGCAGTAGCGCGTCCCGCTCAGCGCCGATGAAGGGTTTCGAGTGCTTCCACGAGGACCCGGGGGTTGTGCTGCCCCTTGTAGACGGGCGGCGGCTGCTTGTCCAGGTTCAAGAGTCCGGCCACGGCGGTCCAGGCGGTGCGTACCGAGTACTCGACCGTGAACACCACGTCGTCGGGGACCTCCGCGTACTGGCCGATGAAGGCGAGGTTGGTCGACCCCGCGGGCACGACCGGGGGCCGGTCGCCATGGCCGCGTACGAGGAACTGGCTGGTGATGTACGGCATCAACGCCGGGATGACGATCGAGTTCTCCAGGATCTGCGGGCCCTGCTCGAAGCGCAGGTGCTGGAGCACCTCGTCCAGGATCTCCGCGCCGGTGCACTGCGCCATGGTCTTCTTGACGAAGTCGCCCTCCTTGTCGGGGAACAGGGCGTAGCCCCACCAGACGAAGGTGTCCTCGGGCTGGTCGCGGAAGTGCGGCTGGTGGTTGAGGACGATCGTCAGGAGCCAGCTGGAGTCCTTGAACGTGATCAGGCCGCCCTTGCCCGCCTCGCTGCCGCTGAACTCCTGCATCAGCTTGAAGAAGGTGGGGTCCTTGGTGGTGACGGTGAACGACTCCCAGGTGGAGTCCTTGACGAAGGTGTCGAACACCGCCGGGTTGCCCAGCCGGCCGGGCCGCTTGGCGGCGAGGGTCTCCCACAGCTTCCAGGAGCCGGAGGAGCGGGAGGTGTCCAGGACGGGGGCGGTGTCGGTGGACCCCAGGGTGGAGTTCGCCGTCATCGATCCGTTGGTGACCATGACCAGGTCGTCCGGGCCCACCGCGACGTCCTCACTCCGGCCGTCCCTGGTCCAGGTGAGGGAGGTTGCGGTGAGTCCGTCCCCGTCGGCCAGCCGCACATCGGTGACCCGGGTGCCGAGCTGGAGCGTCACGCCCTGGTCGGTCAGCCACTCCAGCAGCGGGCGCACGATCGAGTCGAACTGGTTGAACCGGGTGCGGTAGATCCCCGACATGCTGTCGAACGTCTTGAAGAGATGCACGAAGCGGTTCAGATAGCGGCGGAACTCGATCGCGCTGTGCCAGGGCTCGAAGGCGAACGTGGTGCACCACATCCACCAGAAGTTGGTGGTGAAGAACTCCGGGCTGAAGCAGTCCGTGATGCGCTTGCCGTCCAGTTGGCGCTCCGGCGTGGCCACGCACTTCACCAGTTCCAGGCGGTCCCGCTCGGAGAAGCCCATGGAGTGCGAGGCGACCACCTTGCCCGTCGCGTCGACGAGCCGGGCATGGTCGTCCCACGCGAAGTCGTCGTGGAAGGCGAAGGTGTCCTCCGTGACGGACTTCGACGGATCGTCCAGGGAGGGGATCGAGCTCAGCAGGTCGTAGGTGCAGTCGAAGTGGATCTCGAACATGCGGCCCCCGCGCATGGTGTAGCCGGTCTCCGGCGAACCGGCCGCATCCAGGCTTCCGCCCTCCCGGTCCTGCTCTTCCAGGAGGACGATGTCCGATCCGGCGAACCCGCCGTCCCGCATCAGGAACGCCGCAGCCGACAGCGCCGCGATGCCACTCCCCACCAGGTACGCCTTCGCCACGATCGCTCTCCTTCGTCAGGGCTTCGAACCCTGGTCTCCGCTCCGGCCCCAGGGCGCCGGTTCCGACCCCGACCGGCCGGGGAGGCGCGGTGTCGACCCCGGCTCCCGAGACCGCTCCCGGCTCCCGACGATAAGTGGTATGCGCGTAATGCGCCCTTTGGTGTCGGGGCGTGGGCCGCCGCCCGCGGGTCCGAGCCCGTCGGCCGGTGCGTCGGAGAGCCATGCCGGGTCGGACCCACGCACCGGCGCGCTGCCCGACGATCATCCGTCGGGCCTGCTGCCGCCTCCGCCGCCGCGCGGGAGCACGGGGATGTCCCGGCGATGTCAGCGCCGCCCCCACCGTCACGGCCCCGCGCGGTCGGCCTGCCCCGTCAGATGCGCCAGGCACGGATACGGTCGGCGGCCTGATAGACGCTCACCTTCCCCGCCTGAATGTCGCGTACGAGGTCCACCATCGCGCCGTACGGCGGGTCGATGCCTTCGCCGGACGCGTACATGTAGGCAGCCGTCACCTGGCACGCGTAAAGGCTGTTGCGGTGCGGCAGCGGTTGCAGGCGCACCAGGGTGTGCAGCAGGGCCGCCGCGCGCCAGGAGGGTTCCGGGTCGGCGGTGGCGGGGCGGGGGATGCGGGTCTTGTGGCGGGCGACGGCGGCGACCAGGGCCGAGTAGTCGGCGACGCTCACGTCTTCCGGGACAGCCTGCTCCTGGACGTCCAGGAGCCACGGGACGTCGATGTAGAGGACCATCAGGCCGCGTCCACCCCCTCACTGCGCGCACTTGGCGGCGCCTCGTCGGGGAAGGCCTCGTCGAACTCGGCGCGCTGCTGTTCTCCCCAGGAGAGCGCGTAGCGGACGAACTGCAGGCGCTGTTGCTCGCGCAGGGGCAGGTCGTGGACGTACTGCTTGAGGGATTTTCCGTCGGCGGCCGCGGCGGCCCGGACCGCTTCCAGCTCCTCGTCGGTGAAGGTGATGTTCAAGGACGGCATGACTCGATGGTACCTAGTTGGTACCTGCTCGGCTACGGGCCCGGATGAAGTGCCTGTTCTCGCAGGTCAGAGGCGTACGCGGCGGCCCTGGCAGGCCCGGATGACCCAGCGGGGCGTGCCTGGTCCTCGCCGGTCTGTCACATCCGCGCGGCGCGATCCGTCAAGGCGGTGGAAGCACGATGCGAACCACTGAGGAGATGGTCATGGAAACTCGCTCGATCACCGCGGAGGTACCGATGGAGCCGCGCATGTCCGAGGACCCCGCACAGCTCGTCCCCGAGCTGGCCCAGGTGTCGGCGGCCCTGTTCAAGGTCACCGGCAACGGCTCGGTGCCCCGTTCCACCATCAGTCTGGTCCAGCTGCGTGCGGGACAGATGGTGGGCAGCACCTATCTGACGGTTCTCCACACGGGATTCCTGCGCAAGGCCGGGGAGTCGCAGGAGCGGATCACCTCGGTGGCGTCCTGGCAGGACTCGCCCTACTTCACCGCGGCCGAACGCGCGGCGCTGGCACTCGTGGAGGCGGTGCTCAAGCCCGCCGACCAGGGCGAGCGGGTCCCGGACGAGCTCTACGCCCAGGCGGCCGAGCACTACGAGCCCAAGGCGCTGGCCACCTTGATGTTCGCGATCGGACAGGTCAACTTCTTCATCGCCGTGGCCCTCATCGCCAAGCCGGTGCCCGGCCGGTCCTTCACCGATCCCTGGAACTGACGCCTGGCAGGCCGACGTTGTCGCCCGGGAGCGCTCGTCGGCACATCGGCGCTCCCGGGGGACGGTCTGCCCGAGACAGAAGCGGTGACCGCGCCGGGCCTAGCCCGAGCGGATGGCCCTGGCCCCCTCATGGCGTGCTGCCATGAGGGGGCCAGGGGCGCGTGCGGGCGCGAGACGGTCGGACGGCCGTGAGGGTGGTGGCGTCCGGGGCGGTGTCGCGTGCCTGCGCCGTGGTCGTGCCGGACCGCCGGTCGGGCTTGCGCAACAGGACGGCCGCCACGGCGAAGGCCACCGTGAGGAGCCCGGCGCCGACGGCGAAGGCGAGGTGGCAGCCGCCGGTCAGCGCCTCGGCCCGGCTCCTTCCATGAACGAGCGGGGTGTTGGTGCGGGACGCGGCCGGCGTGGACAGCATCGCCACCCCCAGGGCCATGCCGATCTGCCGGGTCGTGTTGAAGACGCCCGAGGCGAGCCCGAGTCCTCGCCGGACATGCTGAGCGTGGTCAGCGCGGGCGGGGCGAGACCGAAGCCGGCCGCGAGCAGCGTCACCGGCAGGAGGTCCCTGACGTAGTCGGCGTATACGGGGACGCGGGCGAGCAGCCGGAGAGCGCGGTGAGTACGCCGCCGAGCGCCTGCCCGAGGGAGGCTCCGGCCCCGCGTCCATCAGGGCGCGGCCCAGGATCCTCCGGTGCTCGTCGGCCTCGCGGCTCCACGGTGAACCACCTGCTCACAGAGGCGCGAGGGGCCCTTGAGATACTCCGGCGCATGCATACGAGTACGAGCGCGGGCGGCGGCATACGGGTCGACCCGGCGGTGTCTGGGGGCGGCCGTTCCTTGGCCTGGTCGCTGCGTCCCGCGGAGCCGGCGGACGTCGAGCCGCTCGTGGAGCTGCGGGCCATGGTGATGCGCCCGGATCTGGAGCGGCTGGGGCGGTTCGACGAGGACCGGGTCCGCCAGCGGCTGCGGGACGCCTTCGTCCCGCAGCACACGTGGATCGTCGAGGCCGAGGGTGCCTTCGCGGGCTCCATCGCCGTACGCCCGGCCGAGGACGGACGGTGGCTGGAGCACTTCTACCTCGCTCCCGGCCTGCACGGGCGCGGACTCGGCTCGGCCGTGCTGCGTACGGTCCTGGCCCGGACCGATGCCGACGGCGCGGTCGTCCGCCTGAACGTCCTCCAGGGCAGCGCCGCCCAACGGCTTTACGCGCGGCACGGCTTCACCGTCGAGGGCGAGGACCCCGTCGACGTCTTCATGGTGCGACAGCCGGGCGCGAGCACCCTCGGAACGTGAGTGGGTCTCCGTCATGATCAGTGATTGGCGGACGGACCGGATCGGAAGTGCCCTGCGCGGGGAGAACCCCACCGTATTGCGGCGGTTGGCGGCGGGGTTCGCCGCGATCGGGGACGTGCAGTTCCTGCCCGGCTACTCCGTTCTGCTGGTGGACGATCCCCGGGTGGAGCGGCTGTCCGACCTCCCCCGCACCAAACGGCTGGCCTTCCTGTCCGACATGGACGTGCTCGGCGAGGCCGTCGAGCGGGCCTGCCGTCGGCTCGATCCGGCGTTCCGCCGGGTGAACCTGGAGATCCTGGGCAACACCGACGGGTTCCTGCACGCGCATGTGTGGCCGCGCTTCGCATGGGAGCCGGACGACCTGGTGCGCCTGCCGGTCTGGCTCTACCCCCGCGACCACTGGACGGACGAGCGTCATGCCCTGGCACCACGCCACGACCCGCTCCGGCGGGAGATCGCCGCGGAACTGGACCAGCTGACCGCACAGGCCTGACGGCATCCGGCCCCCGGGCGCCGGCACGCCCGCGGCGTGCCCCGGCATCCGCGGGCGTGTGAACGAGCGGGGCCGCCCGCGCCCCCGCCGCCGGAACCAGTTTGTCCGCCGGTCCCGGGCCGCACTACCGTGCCGAGGTGGAACTCTTCTCACGTGCCTGGGCCGCGTTGCGCACCGCGGTCGCCGAGCTGCCGGACCAGGACTTCCAGCAGCCCTCCGGGTGTGCGGGCTGGCTCGTGCGGGACCTCGTGTGCCATCTCGTCATCGACGCGCAGGACGTACTGATCACCCTGGTCACGCCCACCCATG
This sequence comes from Streptomyces sp. NPDC045846, assembly GCF_056431605.1. Lineage (NCBI taxonomy): Bacteria > Bacillati > Actinomycetota > Actinomycetes > Kitasatosporales > Streptomycetaceae > Streptomyces > Streptomyces sp. NPDC045846. The sequence goes on from NZ_JBWKKJ010000003.1 coordinate 588,935, forward strand.
CGGAACCCACCGTGGACGCGGTGACCTACTGGAACGTCTCGCACCAACCGCCGTCCGGCGACGACCCGCTCGACGCGCTGATCGTCCGGCTGGCCGCCGCGTACGAGGAACCGCGGCTGCTGAAGTTCCACTTGGACGACGTCGGTTCCGCCGCCGGGCGGGCCGCCGAACTCGCCGACCCCGCGGCCCGGGTCAGCACCCAGGACCAGGTGCTCACGGTCGGCGACTTCCTCACCGCGTACGTCCTGGAATGGACGCTGCACCACCTCGACCTGGTCGCCTGTCTCCCCGAGGTTCCCGGTCCGCCCGCCGAAGGCCTGGCCCGGTCCCGCGCGACGCTGGAATCCATCGCAGGCGCCGCCTTCCCGGCCTCCTTCACCGACACCGACGTTCTGCTCATCGGCACCGGACGCCGGGCACCGAGCGACGCGGAGCGGGCCGAACTCGGCTCACTGGCCGCCGAGTTGCCGTTCGTCGTCGGCTGACGCAACCTCGGGTGGTGTGCCCCCTGTACATCGGCGTTGGCGTTGTCAGGTCCGTGGGCCCGGGTCCGCCGCGTCGGGGCCCGGGGTTGTCTGAGCGCGCATGGGGGCCGCTCTGCTCCGCCAGGGCCGCGAGGTGACCACACTGCGCCAAGTACGCGGCGGCGGTCGCGGCCGGGATGTTCCCCCTCCATGAGGGTGATCGCCTGGCCGGGCCCCGGTCCCGTTCGGGTTGCTCATGGTAGGTGGATGGCCGACGCCTTGGAGCCCAATTCACCTTATCCGCCCGGGATTTCCCGACAGAAATGATGCGATTGTCCATGGGGAGCGGGGCCGATCTCTGTGTTCACGGCCGGGCCGGGAAGAATCCGAGCCATCCCCGCCTGGCGTGAATACCGCCTGCCTCCCTCATGTCACGGTTAAGGCCATGTTCACTGGTCAATGACCACTGGCCCCGGAAGCATGCGAGCCTTCGGGCCGGAACCTGATGGCGGCGGCGCCGGGAAGATCGGGGAACGGAATTGTCATGATCGAAGAAAGTGCGGCACGCGCCGACAGCGTCGTCGACGCGCTGGAACACCATCTTGTCCACGACGTGCCTCCGCTCCGGCTGCAACGGGCCCGGCGCGAATTCCTGACCCAGGGTTTCGTGAAGACCGGGTTCCTCGCTCCGTACGACGTCAAGAAGCTCGTCGCGGAGGAGACGGAAGCACTGATCAGCCGTCATGCCGTCCGGCGTGACGGCGCGTTCGCCGAGACCGGCGGCACACCGCGCCGGATGCACAACGTACGCCGTGCCGAGATCGCCGAGCACGGCCGGATCCTGCCTCATCTGTATTCCTCCTCCGTCCTCAGGGAAGCCCTGGGCGTCGTTGCGGGAGAGGAAGTTCTGCAATGCCCCTACCCGCCTGAGCAATTCGTCATTACCGAGCTCACGCAGAGCGGCGACACCCACGGCTGGCATTGGGACGATTACAGTTTCGCCCTCGTCTGGGTGATCGACTGTCCGCCGCTGGAGCGGGGCGGCTTCGTCCAGTGCGTGCCCCGTACGGAATGGGACAAGGAAAATCCCCAGCTGCACCGCCACTTCGTGTCGCGGCCGATCCACTCCGTCGAACTCCGGCCCGGCGACCTCTATTTCCTGCGGTCCGACACCACGCTGCACCGGGTGTATCCGGTGACCGGCGGCAGGCGCCTCATCGTGAACATGGGGTACGCCGCACGCCGCGACCTGGCCAAGTCCCTGTCCCACGAAACCATGGATGCCCTGTGGTCCGACCCCACGGGTTCCAGCACCACAGGTTCCAGCACCATGGCTTCCGACACCACAGGCTCCGGCACCACAAGGTCCGCCCCCATGCCTTGCGACCTGACGGCTCGGGACACAGCCTCCCGCGACACGGAACAGGAGAGTTCCCCGTGGCGGCCAACGTCCTGCGGCGGCACATCGGAGTCCCCGGGCTCGTCGTCCACTACCTGACCTCGGTTCTCGGCGTAGGTCTCCTCGTCATTCCGGTGCTCGCCTGGACGACGGCGGGGCCGCTGTCGCTGGTGGCCTGGGGGCTCCTGATCCTGTACAGCTACCCCTTCGCACTGGTCTTCGCGAAGCTCTCCACCCTGCATCCCACGAGCAAGGGCGTCGCACAGTTCGTCGAGGTGGCGTTCGGCCGACGTGCGGGCCGGGTCGCCGCGCTCTACCTGCTGATGACCCTGCTCGCGGCCAATCCCGTACTGGGTCTGATCGCCGGGCGCTATCTGCTGGCCGCGCTCGCACCCGGCGCCTCCAACCGGGCCTCGCTCGCGGCCGGAGCCGTGGTCATCCTCGGCTGTGTCGCACTGAACCTGCTGGGCGTGAAGGTCAGCGGACACGTCCAGCTCGCCGTGCTCGTGGTGGTGACCGGGGTGCTGTGCGCCGTCATCGCCCTCGCACTTCCCCAGGGCAGTACGACCCATCTCTCCCCGGTCGCCCCGCACGGCTGGGGCGTCCTCGGCGACTGCCTGCTGATCTGCTTCTTCGGCTTCATCGGGTGGGAGAACGCGGCCCCCATCGCGGAAGAGGTGCGCGACCCGGCCCGCACCTTCCCCCGCGGCATCCTGTGTGCCGTCGGGATCGTGGGCGTCCTCTACTTCGCGATGGCGCTCACGGTCGCCCTCACCCTGCCCCCGGACCAGAGCACGGAGGAGGGACTGACCGGTTTCACCCGTCTGTTGAGGACGGCCATGGGTGGGGAGCACACAACCGCCGGTTATCTGGTGGCGTCCGTGCTGCTCGTGCTCACCACCAACGCGTGGTGTCTGGGGACTTCCCGGGTCGTCTTCGCACTGGCCCGCGAAGGCCTCGTGCCGCGCGGTCTGAGCCACCTCTCGCCCCGCACCGGCACTCCGACGCGCGCCGTGCTCGCGCTCGTTCCGGGGTACAGCCTCACGCTCGGCCTGCTGCTCGCGACCGACTCCGACGAGGCGGTCCTCATCAAGGCGTCGTCCGCCGCCTACCTGCTGGTCTTTCTCCTGGCCTTCCTGTCCGCCCTGCGTCTCGTCCGCACCGGACCGATGCGCTGGACGAACTACCTGGTCACCGCGGTGACCGTGTTGATGTTGCCCTTCATGGGCGTCAGCGTCGGCTACGCGGCCGCGATGTTCACCGCGGCGATGCTCGTCGAGCGGTGGCTGACCGGGCGCGAGCGCACCGGACGGCGCCGAGCTTCCGCGCCCGGCGCCCTCGCCCCACCGCACGAGAACACGGCACCGCACCACCCTTCCCAGCACGACCAACGAGAGAGGTGACGCCTTGCTCGGCCGCCACATACTCGGAATGACCGACTTCTCCGCCGACGAACTGCGCTCCCTGCTCGCCCTCGCCGGGCGGATGAAGAGCGGCGAGGACACCCACACCTACCTCACGGGGAAGGACCTGGGTCTTCTCTTCCATGTGCCGTCCACCCGTACCCGCGTCTCCTTCCAAGTGGCCGCCGCACAACTCGGCGGCCGCAGTTACACCTATGGTCCTGAGGAACTGCGCCTGGCCAACCACGAGACGGTCGAGGACACGGCCGGTGTCCTGAGCCGCTATCTCAGCGCCCTCGTGGTCCGCTGGTACGACATGGCCGACTACGGCGCGGGCCACCGACGGCTGCACACCATGACCGAGCACTCCTCCATACCGGTCGTCAACGCACTCGACGACGAGGAACACCCCTGCCAGGTGCTCGCCGATCTGCTGACGCTGCGCGAGCGCTTCGGCGACGGGCTGCCACAGCGCCGGGTCGTCTACACCTGGGCGTACTCCTCCCGGCAGAAGACGCCCGGCGTGCTGCACTCCTCGCTGCTGGCCGCCGCGCAGCTCGGCCATCACGTCACGTTCGCCCATCCGCCCGGCTTCGACCTCGACGAGCGGTACGTCAAGGAGGCCCAGGCCCTCGCCGCCGGGTCCGGGGCGCGGCTCGACTTCTGCGACGACATGGCGGAGGCGGTGCGGGGCGCCGACGCGGTGTACGTACAGAGTTGGAAATCCCTTCAGTCGACCGGGCAGGACGAATGGCAGGCCCGGACCCGGCTCGCGGACCGGTGGCGTGTCACCGAGCCGCTCATGGCGCTGGCCGCGCCGGACGCGCCGTTCCTGGACTGCATGCCCAGCAACCGGGGCGAGGAGATGGACGCGGAGGTCAAGGACGGGCCCCGCTCGCTGATCTTCGAGCAGGCGGAGAACCGTCTGCACGCCCAGAAGGCCCTGCTCGCGATGGTGCTCGGCTCCCCGTCGCCCACGGACGACCCCGCGGGCGCCTCGGCCGGCGGGAGTCCGCGATGAACGGCCCGAGCGGTGTGCGCGGCGTGGAGTCGGACCGCGTCGTGCTCGTCACCGGAGGCGCGGGCGGCATCGGCTCTGCGGTGTGCCGACGGCTCGCCGACCACCGGACCACGCTCGCCGTGGTGGACCGGGACGCCGACGCGGCCCGGGAGGTCGCCCTGGAAGTGCGGTCGGCCGGCGGGCGGGCGGAGCCGTTCGGCTGCGACCTGGCGCGTCCGGACGACGTCGAGGCGCTGCTCGCATCCGTGGTGGATCGCTTCGGCGCGCTGCACGGCGTGTGCACGGTGGCGGGCAGCATCCGGCGGGGCGACGTCACGGAACTGACCCCCGCCGACTGGCAGGCCACCTTCGAGGACAACCTCGACTCGGTCTTCCTGACCTGCCGCTCGGCGATTCCGCGGCTGGCGAAGGCGGGCGGCGGCTCGATCGTGACCATCGCCTCCGGCTGGGGGCTGCGGGCGGGGCGCCGCGCCGCCGCCTACTGCGCGGCCAAGGCGGGCGTGGTGATGCTGACGCAGGCACTGGCGCTCGACCACGCGGCGGCGGGCATCCGCGCCAACTGCGTGGCGCCCGGCGACGTAAGGACCTCCATGCTGGAGCGCGAGGCACGTCAACTCGGCCGCCCCGTGGCCGAGTTCTACGCCGAGGCGGCCGATCGCCCGCTGGGACGCGTCGGTGAACCACGGGAGATCGCCGACGCCGTGAGCTTCCTGCTCGGCGAGGAGTCGTCCTTCGTGACGGGAGCGGTGCTCACGGTGGACGGCGGAGGGACGCTGTAGGCATACGGGCGGGATCGCCTCGGTCTTCCCGCCGGGTTCGTGTCACCGCACCCCCTGCGCGGGGCCTTCCCTGATCTCCACCCGAAGGGTCGCTGTGGACATCCTCCCGGCGGGATCGCCTCGGGCTTCCCGCCGGGGTCGTGCGACCGCACCCCCTGCCCGGGGCCTTCACGGCTCTCCGAAGCTCGCCCGACCGCGCGGCGGCCGCCTCGACCGGCATCTGTCCCCCGGGCTTGGCTGCCGCCCTAACGCGATATAACGTAAGTCCATCGCAGGCGTCGAGGCGCCACCCACGAGATCGGGATGGGGACATGTCGGGACAGACGCCGCCCACGGATCAGCCGGACGAGGCCGATGGGCCGCCGCCCCTCAGGGCTTCGCACGCCGACCGGGACCGGACCGTGGACCTGCTGCGCGTCGCGGCCGGGGACGGCTTCCTCGACGCGGCCGAGCTCGACCAGCGCCTGGAGGCCGCGCTGACCGCCCGCACCCTGGACCAGCTGGCCGTCCTCACCGCCGACCTGCCGCCCCTGACGACCTCCGACGCGCCCGCCGGGGAGGCGAAGGACCTCGTGCGGATCGAGCAACAGGCCGGTTCGGTCCGCCGCGACGGCCGTTGGGCGGTGCCGCGGCGGATGGAGCTCCAGGTGTCCTGGTGCGACGTGACGCTCGACTTCACCGAGGCGGTGATCACGCGGGACGCCCTCCACATCGACATGAACATGCGCGGCGGAACCCTGCTCCTGGTGACCGGGCCGGGCGTCGTGGTGAACGCCGACTCCCTGTCGATGAGTTTCTCCAAAGGCGCGGTCCCCGGCTCCGAGGATCCCGGGACGCCGCCCAGGCTCCGGGTGGAGCTGACCGGCGGATTCGCCTATGGCCGGATCAAGGTGCGCACGCCCCGGCGGACCTTCGGGCAGTGGCTGCTCCGCAAGCCCGCCTGACGGCCCACGTGCGGGCGTACGGCCGCGGGGAGCAGGGGGCAGGGAGCACGAGGAGAGTGTCTGAAGCACGGCTGTTACACATCCGCGCGGTGCTCGAATCCTGCCGATGACCAGCTGGAAGCGGCCCTTACGAAGACTGGTGGGCGTACCCGGATCCGGTGTACGAGTCCTGACTTCGGGAGGCAGCCGACGTGTCCACAGGTGCGAAGCGATCCACGGATGCCCCGCTTGACGGCGCTCCCCCAGTCGAGGGCCCGGGGAACCCGCCCCCTCAGGGCAGCGCCCCACAGCAGCCCGCCCCCTCACAGCGCGGCGGCCGGTGGCGGCCCGGCACATGGAATCCGCACACATGGCGTCCGCGCACATGGGGAAGCGGCACAGGGGACCACGGCACGTGGGGCCGCCACACATGGCGGAACGGCACATGGCGGCGAGGACGACTCATAGCCGGGTCCGCGCTGCTCTGCGCCCTGGTCATGGCCCTCAACGACCTTGTTCCGAACGGCGACGGCAATCTCGGCAGCCTGGTGCAGACGCTGCTGCCCTGGACGGGCCTGAGCGTGCTGGGCCTGCTGGCGCTCGCGGTCGCGCGCCGCTCCGCGCTCGGGACGGTCGCCGTCCTGGCCCCCGCCGTCGTCTGGTGCGTGCTGTTCGCCGGGACCCTCGTGAACAAGGGCTCGGGCGGCGGGAACCTGACCGTGGTCAGCCACAACGTGGACGAGGACAACCCCGACCCCGGCAGGACCGCCCGGGCTCTGGCCGCCTCGGGCGCCGACGTACTGGCGCTTGAGGAACTGCCCCGCCGGGCCACCGCGCGGTCCACGTACGAACAGGAACTGGCCGCGGCCTACCCCTACTCGGCCCTGCGCGGCGGCGTCGGAGTGTGGAGCAAGTACCCGCTCACGGCGGTCGAGCCGCTGGAGATCATGCCCTGGACGCGGGCCCTGCGCGCCACGGTCGCCACGCCCGAGGGGCCGGTCGCCCTCTACGCCGCGCACCTCGCCTCGGTCCGGGTCCTGCCGACGTCCGGTTTCGCCACGGCGAGGCGCAATGAGTCGGCCGCGAAGCTGGCCGCGGCCGTGCGGGCCGAGCCGCTGCCCCGGGTCCTCGTGGTGGGCGACTTCAACGGCTCGGTCGACGACTCGGCCCTGGATCCGCTGACCGGGCCGCTGCGTTCGGCACAGCGGGAGGCGGGCAGCGGGTTCGGCTTCACCTGGCCCGCCGCTTTCCCCCTGGTCCGCCTCGACCAGATCATGGTGAAGGGGATCACCCCGGCCTCCTCGTGGACCCTGCCGGACACCGGCAGCGACCACCTGCCGGTGGCGGCGTCCCTCCGTATCCGACGAGACGTCGCCTGACGGGCTCCGCCCGGCTCCCGAACGCCAGGACATCCCCTGACTACGATTCGATCACTCATCGGCACGAATGCTGCGAAGAAGGTGTCCCCTTGTCTGGACCCGTGGTCCCTGACCCGGTCAGGGTGCTGGTCGTCGAGGACGACGCCGTCATCCGGCGCTCCGTCCAACTGGCCCTGGAGCGCTACGGGTACAAGGTGTCGGTCGCGGGCGACGGGCTCGACGGCCTGGAGGCCCACCGGGCCGGGAAGCACGATCTGCTCATCCTGGACGTGATGCTGCCGGGGCTGGACGGCATCGGGCTGTGCCGGCGCATCCGCGAGGAGAGCCTCGTACCGATCCTGATGATGTCCGCCCGCGGCGATGCCCTCGACGTGGTGGCCGGGCTCGAGGCCGGGGCCGACGACTACGTGGTCAAACCCGTGGACATCGGCATCCTGGTGGCCCGCATCCGGACCCTGCTGCGGCGCGCCACCTTCGCCCCGGCCCCGGCAAAGCCGGCCGGTGGGCCCGAACGGGACACCGCGCCCGGCCTGCTCGTGTTCGGCGACCTGAGCATCGACACGCTGGGCCTCGGGGTGCGCCGGGGTGGTGAGCCCGTCCCGCTGACGCCCACGGAGCTGCGGCTGCTCCTGGCCTTCGCGGAGAACCCGGGCGTCGTGCTCGACCGGCGGCGCCTGCTGCGCGAGGTGTGGGACTACGGCTGGGAGGGCGACACCCGGGTCGTCGACCTCTGCGTGGTGCGGCTGCGCAAGAAGATCGGTGCCGACCGCGTGGAGACCGTGCGCGGTTTCGGCTACAAGCTCGTGCGGACCTGAGACGCCGGTCATGGGATTCCTCAACCCCCGCGCGCTGCGCTGGAAGATCGCCGCGCTGGCCGCGGCCGCCTGCTGCGCCGTCGCCACCGTCATCGGTGTCCTCGTCCACAACGCGACCGCGGAGCACGGACGGCGGACGGGAACGGACCGCTCGGTCAATCAACTGCGCTCCGCGGAAGAGGAGTTCAGTCGTACCGGCAAGAGGCCCGCGGCGGCCGACCTCAGGCCGGAGCGGGAGCTTCCGGCGCCCCTGCGGGACCGGCTGGCCACTGCGCACCCGTCTGACACGTACGCCCTCTGGTACGACCAGCGGCCGCCCAACTGGTACTGGATGTGGGCCGCCGTGCGGGTGGACGGCCAGGTGCTCTCCGTGCGGACGGACATGAGCGCCGAGGTGCGCGGCCTTCAGCTCCTGGACCGCAGCATCGTCAAGGCCGTCCTGCTCGCCCTCGTCTTCGTCGTGCCGCTCGCCGCGCTCGCCACCGAGCCGATCAACCGGCGGCTGCGCCGGGGCGCCCGCACCGCGCGCCGGATCGCCGACGGGGACCTGGACGCGCGCATCGGGCCCTCCGGCCGGGCGCGTGACGAGATCACCGAGATGTCCGCCGCCATGGACGCGATGGCCGCCGCCCTCCAGCGGAGGCTGGAGTCGGAGAAGCGGTTCACCGCCGACGTCGCCCACGAGCTGCGTACGCCCATGATGGGCCTGGTCACCGCCGCGGGGCTGCTCCCGGGTCACGACGAGGCGGCGGGCCTGGTCCGCGAGGAGGTGGCGAGGCTGCGCGCCCTGATCGAGGATCTCCTGGAGATCTCCCGCCTCGACGCGGGAGCCGAGGAGCCCCGGCACGACGCGGTCCCGCTGGGCGAGTTGGTCGCGGACGTGGTCCGCCGGGGCGGGACAGGAGCCGAGGTGCGGGTCGAGGCCCCCCGCGTCGTGGAGACCGATCCGCGCCGGGTGGAGCGGATCGTCACCAACCTCGTGGCCAACGCGCACCGGCACGGCGCGGCGCCCGTCGTGGTCACGGTCGCCGGGAGCCGGGTCAGTGTGCGCGACCACGGTCCGGGGTTCCCCGCCGACCTGCTCGCCCACGGACCCCAGCGCTTCCGTACCGAGTCGGCCGAACGCGGCCACGGACACGGCCTCGGACTGACCATCGCGGTCGGCCAGTCCGCCGTCCTCGGCGCCCGGCTGACGTTCGGCAACGCGCCGGATGGCGGCGCGGTCGCCACCCTCGAACTCGCGGACGCGCCCTGAGGGTTCAGGTGAGTTTGGGCAGCAGCAGCTCGATGTCCTGGGCGGACAGCTCGATCCCGAAGACGTCGCTCAGCACCTTGGGCACCTCGTCCGGCTCCAGCTCGCGGCTCTCGGGCGGCCCCGGCACTCCCGGCCTGACCGTGGTCAGCGTGCGGTTGTCCAGGAGGTGCAGCCGCTCGGGGTGGATCCGCTGGAGGAAGACGCGGTCGCTGAAGGCCGAGCGCGGGTGCGAGGCGCCGAAGTGGTTGGAGACCTGGAGGTCGACCGGGTACTGGCGGTGGAGCGTGAAGGTGTGCCGGACCATCCACCCGTCCGCGGTGAACTCGGTGTGCCCGTCCGGCGATTCGCGTGTGCCCGCGGGCTGGTAGAGCGCCCACCCCTCCTCACCGGGGGAGACCTCCTGCCGCCTCAGCCGGTACTCCCACACGCCGTCCGTCACGTCCGTCGCGTCGGTCAGCTCGATGGGCTCCAGCGGGCTCGATCCGAAGCCGATGTCGCTGAGCCAGCGCTTCCCCTCCAGCTCGACGATCACCATGGCGTGCGTCTCGGGTCTGATCCTGGTCGACCCCATGCGGACCCGGCCCTGGACGACGAAGAACGAGAAGCCGAGGCGTTCCAGGGCCGCGGCATAGAGGGTGACGTGCTCGAAGCAGGTGCCGCCCCGCGGGTTGGCGACCAGCTTGGCCTGGACGGAGGCGAGGTCGAGCGGCCGGTGCTTGCGGAGCACGGCCTCCAGGTTCTCCCACCGTACGGAGAGCACATGAGCCCGGTGCAGCGCGCGCAGCGTCGCCAGGGAGGGGGTGAGGTCCCCCTCGTATCCGAGGTGCGCCAGATAGGCGTCGAGGTCGAGGGCGTCGCCGTTCCACATGGGGAGCGTCTCCTTGGTGTTGTCATGTCACTTAGCGCGTTAAGCGATCTTGGCCGGGGTGCTATTCCGCCCGGTCTCCGATCCATCGCATCCGGTCGGTGCCGGTTCGGTGCGACGGGTGTTCCTGGTGACCGGCCCTGACGCGGCCACAGCCGGGTGTGCGAGACTTCCGGCCACTTCGTGAAGGGTGGGGCGCGATGAGCGGCGGCGGGAAGAGGGGCGGCGGGAAACGGCCGGCCGCGGCGGTACGTGGGCTCGGGCCGCGCGGCATGGCGGTGGCGTGGGCCGTCGTCGTGGTGGTCGCCGTGGTGAGCACGTTCGGCCCCGCGCTGCTCGACTTCGGCCTGGGGGTCGTTTTCGGCCTCATCATGTTGATCGTCCTCTACGCCTGGGTGCTGCGCCACATCGCCTTCGGCAGCAGACCCGTACCGCGCTGGGCCCGGGCGACGTACTGGGCCGGCGGCGTCCTGATGGTCGTCGGCGCGGTGCACGCGCCGGACGCGTTCCTGGCCCTCACCGGAAAGCAGGGGACGGCCACCATCGCGTACGCCTCGACGGAGACCGGGTCGCACGGCACGAAGTACCTCCAGTGCTGGGTCGACCTGCCGGACGGCAACACCGAGAGACTCCCCCGGGCCGGCGCGTGTCCCGCGCCCAGAGGGGCGGCCCGGACCGTCGTGTACTCGCCGGGCGGCGTCGTGGCCCCGCTCCTCACGGCGAAGAGCGGCCTCCTGTGGTGGTGGGCGGCCGGCTTCCAGCTCGCGGGCCTCGCGCTGCTGATCACCACCGCCGTCCTGACGGTCCACGACCCCGTCCTGGAGCGGCAGTTGGGGCGGGCGCCCACGGGTCGGGCCAGGAATGGGAAACCCCGGGGGCCCTCGCGGTATCGGCGCAGCCATTGACAGAGCGTCAGGAACGAGCCGGCCACACCGGGGAGGGGAAGCCCGGCGCGGCCCGGCCCGCACGTTCAGCGTGCGCCTCACTTCCCCCGCTGCCAAGGGGTGTTGACGACCCTGTGTAAGGAAAATCCTGCGGTGTCGGACAGGAATGAGGCACTCTGAAAGCTGGGGCGCGTGTGACTACGCTCCGCGACCTACACGGTTGCCCTTGCGGACGACCGCCCCATGATCATTTATCAAAACGCCTGGTCCGGAAGCTTGGCCGGGGGGACATGGCGGCCACGTGGAGCGACTGGCAGGCTCCCGGACATGAAGGTCCTTCCGCGGCTGCATAAAGCCGTCCTGTTGAACTCGGCGCTCGGTGTAGTGCTCATCGCGGCCGTGGGCGGTGCTTACGCGGTGGTGAACTCCGGCGACACCTCCCGCCCCACGCGCACCGACACCCGGACGGCCGCCGTCTCCACGGGAAAAGTGCAGGCGACCGTCACCGGGGCCGGGCTGCTCACCTCGCCGAGCGACGCGGGGGTCAACTTCACCACCGGCGGCCAACTGACCGCGGTCGAGGTCAAGGCCGGTGACAAGGTCACCAAGGGCCAGGTACTCGCGAAGGTCGACGACACGGCTCCGCGCCAGGCGCTCGCCCAGGCCAAGACGGCACTGGTGGCCGCCAAGGCGAACCTCGGCAAGGTGCAGGAGGGCCAGCCGGCCAGCCCCCCGCCCGGCGCCGGCGGCAACCCGTCGGGAGCCCCGAGCCACGCTCCGAGCCCGTCCGCGTCGGCCTCGACCGCACCCAGCCCGAGTACGAACCCCTCGGGCTCGCCCAGCGGGACCGGCTCCCCGTCGCCGAAGGGCGTGACCGCCGCCCAGATGTCCGTGCGCAACGCCTCCTTCGTCGACGTGGTCCCCGTCGCCAACCCGTCCGTGGACCCCAACCTGCTCATCCAGGCCCAGGCACAGGTGTCCCAGGCGCAGAGTGCGCTGGACACCGCGCAGCGCACGCTCGACGGCACGGTGCTGACCGCGCCGGTCGACGGCACGGTCGCCTCGGTGGCCGCCTCGGTCGGCCAGACGGTGACCGGCACGACCTACGCCGCCGGACCGGGCGCCACGGCGGGTACGGCACCGGCCCCCGCCGCCACGGGCGGCACCACCGCCGCGCCTACCGGCTTCATCGTCCTCACCAACCCGACCGGGATGCAGGTTAAGGCCAACGTCTCGGAGGCCGACGCCCTGCGGCTCAAGCCCGGCCAGAACGCCACCGTCACCCTGACCGCGCAGTCGACCACCGTGCTCAACGCGAAGGTCCTGTCGGTCAGTACGCTCGCGGTCAACGGCGGTGTCGGCGCCGGCGCGCAGTACCCCGTGACGCTCGACCTCATGGGCCCGACCAAGGACCTGCACACCGGGCAGGGGGTCACCGTCCAGATCGTCGCGGGCGAGGCGTCCGACGCCCTGTTCGTGCCGACCGCGGCGTTGAGCGGCACCGGGACCAAGCGCATGGTCACCGTGGTCGCCCAGGACGGCACCGCGCACCCCGCGGAGGTGACGGTGGGCGTCGAGAGCGACACCAACACCCAGATCACCAGCGGTCTGACGCAGGGTCAGAAGGTGCGGATCACCACCGTGGCGCCCTGAGCCCACGGTGACCCGGCCCGGCCGGACGCGCGGCCGCAGCGCCGCGCGCCGGGTCCACCGGGCCGTCACGGCCCCACCGCCAACGCACCCACCAGGACAAGGGAGTACCCAAGACATGGTCCGAGACCGTGACGCGTTCACGAAGCCCGACGGCCAGGCCCCCGCACCGGACGCCCCGGCCTCCCCCACCTCGCCCGTTCTCAACGCGGTGCCCGCCGGGGCGCCCGAGCCGGCGACCGCGGGCACCCAGCAGATGCGGGCCGCCCACGTCGAGGCGGCCCCGCCCGCGCCGGACGCCGCGCGGAAGCCGGGCAGCGCGCCGTGGCGTGAACTGCCGTGGCTGACGCTGCTCCTGGCCGTCGGCATCGTCGCGGCGCTGGCCTTCATCGCGGGCGTCCTGGTGGAGAAGCACCACCTCCAGTAGCGGGCCCGCGGGCCCGGCCGGTCAGGGGGCGACGGGCAGCCGGCGCTTGTGCTCGGTGAGGCGGTAGCGGTTGACGATCGTCTCGAAGGCCCGCCCGTCCACCGGCTTGCCCTCCAGGAAGTCGTCGATGTCGTCGTAGGTGACACCGAGGGCGTCCTCGTCGGCCTTGCCCGGGTCGAGGGTCTCCAGGTCGGCGGTGGGGGTCTTCCACACCAGTTCGGCGGGGGCGCCCAGGGCGTCCGCGACGGCCCGCACCCGCCGCTTGGTCAGACCCGTCAGCGGCACCAGGTCGGCCGCGCCGTCGCCGAACTTGGTGAAGAACCCGGAGACCGCCTCCGCCGCGTGGTCGGTGCCGACGACCAGTCCGTTGTGCGCGCCGGCGACCGCGTACTGGGCGATCATGCGCTGGCGGGCCTTGATGTTGCCGTGCACGAAGTCCTGGTGGCCCTCGTCGCGGAAGCCCACCCCGGCGGCCAGCGCCGCCTGGAGCGCGGCGTCGCTCGCGGGCCTGATGTCCACGGTCAGCACGTGATCGGCGCGGATGAAGCCCAGCGCGATCTGCGCGTCGTGCTCGTCGGCCTGGACACCGTAGGGCAGCCGCATCGCGTAGAACCGCGCCTCGTGTCCGGCGGCCCTGGCGCGCTCCACGGCGAGCTGGCACAGCCGGCCGGCCGTGGTGGAGTCGACGCCGCCGCTGATGCCGAGGACGAGGGAGCGCAGACCCGTGGAGGTCAGCCGCTCGGCGAGGAAGGCCACCCGGCGCTCGATCTCCCGCTCGGCCTCGAAGATCTCGGCGACCTCCAGCTCCCGGGCGATCTCCTGCTGCAGGGCGATGGACGCCGACTCGCTCACGTCTGCTCCTTGTTCCGGTTCACGGTGTTCGTGCGGTGGATGTGCTGTCGCGCCCACCCTAACCAAGCCGGTCCGGCGCGCCGGGCCCGGACCGGTGTGCGCGGGCACGCGCACCCCTCGCCGTACGCACCCGCTCAGCTCTCGGCGCGGATCGTCCGCCGCTTCTTCAGGACGGCCGTGATCCTTCGGCACCAGTCCCGGTGCTCCTGCTCGAAGGCCAGGCCGCGCAGGCACGTCAGATAGGGGCCGACGCGCTCGCCGTGGAGCAGGAACTCCTCCTCGCTCGCCTCGCCCCTCAACTGCCGCAGCAGCGCGCCGAGCAGCTCGATCTTGGCGTCGGCGGCGGCCGCCCGCTCTTCGAGCTGTTCGATCACCGAGGCGGTGCCGATGCGGTCGGCGGTCTGGACCTTGACGAGCAGGTCGTCGCGGATGAAGGACGGCTTCGAGGCGGTGGCGGCGAAGCGCTCCAGCTCGGCGCGGCCCGCCTCGGTGACGGAGAAGAGCCGCTTGTTGGGCCGGGTCTCCTGGACCACCTGGCGCCCGGCGACGAGCCCGTCCTTCTCCAGTTTGGTGAGCTCGGCGTAGAGCTGCTGGGGCAGGGCGTGCCAGAAGTTGGCGACGCCGATGTCGAACGCCTTGGCCAGCTGGTAGCCGCTGTACTCGCCGTCGAGCAGCGCGGCGAGCACCGCATGTCGCAGGGCCATCGCGGCTCCCCCTTCCCTTTCCTCGTCCTGCGCTGCATCATACTCAAGAAATTGACTAGTCAGATTGTTGAGTATGAGGAGGGTTGTCATGGAGACCGCCGATCGCTTCCGCGCCGCCGTGGAGAAGCGTGATCTCGCCGCGTTCGAGGGCCTGTTCACCGAGGACGTCCGGCTGTACAGCCCGGTGAAGTTCGTCCCGTTCGAGGGCAGGCCCATGGTGCTCGGGCTCTTCGGAGTCCTGCTGCGCGTCTTCGAGGACCTGCGCTACGTCGGGCGGTTCGAGGGCACGGCCGAGACCAGCGCCGACGGCGAGGAGGCCCCGTCCGTGGTCCTGCCGTTCCGGGCCACCGTGGACGGCAGGCAGGTCCACGGCATCGACCTGCTCCAGTTCGACGAGGCGGGCCTGATCAAGGAGTTCACGGTGATGGTCCGCCCGCAGTCCGCCGTGCAGGCACTGGGCCAGGCGGTGCTGGCGGGCCTGGTCGCCGACGGGCTCGCCCCCGCTCCCGCCGAGCGTTAGCCGCCGCGACCCGGCCCCGCTATCCGGCGAGGGTCTGGGTGCCCAGGACCGCGAGGAGTTCGAGGCGCTCCGCGTCCTGGCTGCCGGGCTCGGCCGTGTAGATCATGATGCGGAGGTCGCTGCCCGCGACACTCAGCACATCGCAGTCCAGGGTCACGGCCCCCACCTCGGGGTGGTCGACGGTCTTGCGGGATGCCTCGTGGTGGCCCATCGCTCCGCCGTCCCACAGGTCGGCGAACCGGTCGCTGTGCGCCCGCAGGTCGGCGACCAGCTGCCGAAGCCTGCGGTCCGCGGGATACCGCCGCAGCGCGGTGCGCAGGTCGCCGACCACCGCGCTCCGCAGCGCGTCGCGGGACTGCGAGGAGTGGCGCACCCGGCCGTCCGAGCCGACGAAGGCGCGCCACGCACCGTTGCGGTCCCGCCCCTGCCGCTCCCCCATCAGCGCCGTGTACAGCGGGTTGGCGAGCAGCAGCGTCCACGAGGCGTCGGAGACCGCGACGGGTGTGCCGCTGAGCCGGTCCAGCATCCGGTGCACGCTCGGCGTGATGTACGCGGGCACCGTGCCCTGCCCGGGCGGCACGAGCCCCGCGGCGTGGAACAGGTGCTCGCGTTCGGAGGCGGACAGCCGCAGCGCCCGCCCGAGGGCCTCGACGACCTGCTCGGACGGGTTGGCCGCCCGGCCCTGTTCCAGCCGGGTCACATAGTCGACCGAGATCCCGGCGAGCATCGCCAGCTCCTCGCGGCGCAGCCCGGCCGCGCGCCGGTGGCCTCCGGTGGGCAGCCCGGCCGCCTCCGGGCCGACCCGGTCGCGCCAGTGCCGCACCATCCGTCCGAACTCCGTGCTCGCCATGCCCCCACTGTGCACCGTCGCCCGGGGAATCGTCCTGGTACTGGCAGTCCCAGGAAGCGGGGACTCCTGGCTGCCGTCCGCCCGCGCCGCCAGCATGGAGCCATGACCACCACACTGATCACCGGAGCGAACAAGGGTCTCGGCTTCGAGACCGCCCGCCGCCTCGTCGCCGCGGGCCACACCGTCTACCTCGCCAGCCGCGACGAGGAACGCGGCCGGCTCGCCGCCGAACGGCTCGGCGCGCGGACCGTGCGGCTCGACGTCACCGACGACGCGTCGGTGCGGGCCGCGGTCGAGGTCGTCGAGGCCGGCGGCGGTCTCGACGTCCTGGTCAACAATGCGGGGATCGAGGTCCGAGAGGCCGGGAACACGGTGGTCGGCGCGGCGGACGCGACCGCCGACCACATGCGGAGCGTCTTCGAGACCAACGTCTTCGGCACCGTCCGCGTCACCCACGCCTTCCTCCCGCTGCTGCGGCGTTCTGCCGCCCCCGTCATCGTGAACGTGAGCAGCGGCCTGGCCTCCCTGACCCATGTCACCGACGCGTCCTCACCGGCGTACGGATACCCGGGCGTCGCCTATCCGGCGTCGAAGACCGCGGTCAACATGATCACCGTGCAGTACGCGAAGGCGTTCCCGGCCATGCGGATCAACGCGGTCGAGCCGGGCTTCACCCGGACCGACCTGAACGGCAACACCGGCGTCCAGACCGTCGAGCAGGGGGCCGACATCATCGTCCGCATGGCCCAGACCGGTCCCGACGGCCCCACCGGCGGCTACTTCGACGCCAACGGCCCGCTTCCCTGGTAGTCCGCCCGCACGGGCGCCGGAACACCGTCGTCGCGCTGCCTTCGTCGAGATGCCGGAGACAGGGAGCTGTACGAGGGTGGGTACGCGGTCAGGCTGCTGGCCGTCCGGACCGAGGAGCCCGTGAACATGGAAACCAGACACGGCCGAAGTGAAGGCGGCCCGGGGCCTCGCGCCCAGGCCGCTCGCCCGGGTGCGACCGACTCACGTGTGACGCTGCGGGTCAACGACGCCGATCACACCGTCGAGCTGGAGCACTGCGCCACCCTTCTGGAGGTTCTTCGCGACAGCCTGGGCCTGACCGGTTCGAAGAAGAGGTGCGAGGACGGCCGGTGCGGGGAGTGCACGGTGCTGCTCGACGGCCGACGGGTCAACAGCTGCCTGCTCCTGGCCGTCGCGCAGGTAGGGCGCGAGGTCGTCACCGTGGAGGGCCTCCCGGCCACCTCGGGCGCGCACCGCGACCTCCACCCCCTGCGGCGGCCCGCCGTCGAACGGGACGCCTTCCAGTGCGGCTACTGCACCCCCGACGCCCCCGCCGGAGCCGGGATGGGCCAGCCCGCCGTCGTCACCGAGATGGAACTCCCCGAGGACCTCCCCGTGCGGCTCAGCGCGGCCGAGGTCCAAGAGCAGTTGAGCGGCAACCTGTGCCGGTGCGGGGCGTACCCGAGCAGGGCCGCGGAGACTCAGGACGTGATCACGTGAAGCCGGTCGCCTATGTGTGCGCCCGGAACGTGGCGGAGGCGGCCGCCGCGCACGGCGGCCGTCCCGAAGCCCGCTATCTGGGCGGCGGCACCAACCTCGTGGACCTGATGCGGGCCGGCATCGAGCGGCCCGACGTGCTCGTCGACATCACCCGGCTGCCCTTTGACCGCGTCGAGGAGGAGGCGGACGGCTCGATACGGGTCGGGGCCACCGTGCGCAACAGCGATCTGGCCACCCATCCGGCCGTCGCCGAGCGCTATCCCGTGCTGGCACAGGCGCTGCTGAGCGGGGCTTCGGGTCAGCTGCGCAACATGGCCACCACGGCGGGCAACCTCCTTCAGCGCACGCGGTGCGGCTACTACCAGGACCTGTCCCGGCCCTGCAACAAGCGGGTTCCGGGGAGCGGCTGCGGTGCGCTGGAGGGCGTCAACCGCGAGCACGCGGTCCTCGGTCACTCCCCCCACTGTGTGGCGACCCACCCCTCCGATCTGGCCGTGGCGCTCGCGGCGCTCGACGCCCTGGTCGAGCTGGTGGGCCCCGGCGGAGTGCGGAGCGTCCCGGTGACCGAGTTCCACCGGCTGCCGCAGGACCGGCCCGACCAGGACACGGTGATCCGGCCCGGCGAGCTCATCACGGGCGTACTGCTGCCGCCGCTGCCGACGGGCACCGTCTCCCGTTACCGCAAGGCGCGCGACCGGGCGTCGGGCACCTTCGCGCTGGCGTCGGTCGCCGCCGTGGTGCGGCTGGACCATGGGGTGGTGCGGCACATCGCGGTCGCGTTCGGCGGTCTCGCGCACCGGCCGTGGCGGGCCCGTGAGACCGAGGCCGCGCTGCTGGGCACCAAACCGGGCCCCGAGGCCGTCGCGCAGGCCGTGGAGGCGGAGTTGGTCCACGCCGTTCCGCTGCGGCACAACGCCTACAAGGTGGAGCTCGCCCGGGGCCTGGCCCAGGAGGTGCTCGGCGCAATGTCGGTCGCGGGCCGCAGGACCTGAGCGCCGCCCGGCTGACCGGACCTCGCCCCAGAACCTCGGTGACCGGTCGGGAGAGTCCGAGGGGCGCAGGCCGGGCAGGGTTGCGTAGGCGCCGACATCCCCGTAGAACGCCGGGGAACACGGGGTCAACTACTGTTCCCTGTGGCGGGGTTGCGCGAGTGGGCGGGGGTGGCGCATGCGGGGCCGGTCGCGGGCGGGCGGACAGCGTACGCGGCCGCGTCGCGAACACACCTCCTCCGCGGGTCAGGGAGGGTACCCGGGATGACCGATGGATCCGCAGGGCAGGGGCGGGATCTCGAACCCGTCCCCGCGACCAGCGGTGCCCCGTGGCTGAGGGACCAGCTCCTGGAGATCGCCCGCGCCCTCGGTCCCGAGCACCGTGCGGACGTCGTCCGGGCGTGGAGCGACCCGGTACCGTTCCGTGAGCCCGAACCCCTGGGCCACCGTTCCCTGTTCCTGGTCGCCGTCGGCGATGACCGCGCGGCAGCGCCCGGTCTCGACGCCGTGCTTGGCGCGTTCAGGGCGGCCGGTTGGGAGGCGCACGGGTGGGGGACGGCCTCCACGGCCTCGGCCCGGCGCGAGGGATGCGAGGTCAGGATCCATGTGCCCGACGGGTGCGGGCTGCTGACGTTCACCGGCTGGACGCCGGTGGAGTTCACCGACCCAGGGTGGCGGCAGCCGCGTTTCACCCTCAGCACGGCCGACGGCATGCTGTGCGAGGACTGCCACGGCTGGGCGGTGTGCCCGGACTGCGAGGGCACCTGCCGCAGCACGACCGGCGGCGGCTGGGGGTGGTGTTGGTGCCGAGCGAGCAACTACGGGCCGGGCAGATGTGTCGACTGCCGGGGCGAGGGGTGCATACCCGCGGAACGACTGGCGTGGAAGCGGGCGCGGTACGGACTTCCAGGCCCCGAGGACCCGGCCCGGCCGGCGCCGGAGGAGGAACACGGCTCCTCCCTGGACGCACTCCACGACGTCGCCCAACGCACCTGCGCCTGCGGGGAGTTCCGCTGCCTGTGGCGCAACTCCCTCGCGGAGTCCGACGGCCGGTTGGTCTCCCGTCTCATCGGCACCTGCAAGGGGTGCACCGCACAGCGCGTCTACGCCTTCGTCCTGCCCGGCTCCCCCACTCCCGCCACGTCCGCGTGAGGGGTGGTATGCGCCCACCGGACAGGGGCGAGGAGTTGCCCGGGTGTCCCGGGTGGAGATGGCAGGGGTGGCAGGAATCGAACCTGCGGCATCCGGTTTTGGAGACCGGCGCTCTGGCCAACTGAGCTACACCCCTTCGACAGACGTTACCTTGCCAGGTGTGGCTCACCGTTCTCCACCGGTTTTCCCGGCCTCCCCAGGACCTCTCTCCTCGCCTACCGGGGCGTGATCGCCCGCACCCAGTCGTCCACGGTGAGCACGTCCGCCCACTGCGGGAACAGGTTCCCGATGAGGAACCGGTGCACCTCGGGGTCCAGGTCGAGGCAGGCGTCGCTCAGTACGGTGCGGCCGAAGTCGAGGTCGTTGGCCTGGCACAGCGTGTGCAGCACCACCCCGCTGGTGGCGATGCCGCAGAGCACGAGGTGGTCGATGCCGCGCACCCTGAGGACCAGGTCGAGGTCACTGCCCGAGAACGCGCTGCCCCGCCGCTTCGTCACGACGATGTCGCCCGGCTCCGGCGCGATGGCCGGGTGGACCTGCGTGCCGGTCGCGTCCTCGCTGAAGAGCCCTGCCTCCACCGCGGCCGTGACCACCTTGTTGCGCGGGCTCACGTCGGGCTGCCCCGGCCGCAGCGCGATGACCACGTAGATCACCGGCAGGCCCGCCGCGCGGGCCCCGTCGATCGCCCGGCGAACGCCGGGCAGATACCCCGAACCCTCCTGGTCGGCCAACTCCACGATGTCCCGCTGGACATCCATCACGAGCAGGGCGCTGTTCCCCATGCCTACGTCCCGTCCCTTCCCCGGACCACTCCCTCACCGGAAGCGCCGCCAAGTCACCCAGTAAATCAGCCGAGTTGTGACGACGTGGAAGTGACCTACTCCGAGGGTTCGTCGACGGCCGGGCGATCTCGACGCCGCCGTCGAGATGAGAGGACGTGCCGCACCGGCGCCGGTGGGCCTCTTGGACCCGTCCGGCACGGCACCTGACGAGTGGTCAGGTGCGGTAGTGGTCGGTCATCGTCGGCGGGGCGTTGTGTACCGCGAAGGTGCCGAAGGAGGCCCGGTCGCTATGCGCCCGCGTCCGGCCCTGTTGCTCGATCAGGAGACCGTCCGCGTTCTCGGTACGGGCGTTCCCGCGCCGCAGCAGCGTGACGATCAGGAACGCCGCCCCCGCGACGAGCAGGCCGAGCAATACGTAGAGCGTCACCACAACTGTTCGCTCCTCCGTTGTCCACGGCAGTGCCCGTGGTAGTCAGATGGCTGGGGAGGAATGTGAAGAACGAGCACCCCCCTTCCCGGATCCTACCCACACATCGGGCGGCGGGACATGGTGCTGCACCATACCCGAGGAACCCCGGGCAGGAGCCGGTCACGCGGGCTGTTCAACGCGCGCGGCACCGTGGTGCGTAGGGTGCCAGGATGCGCGTCCGCAGGGGCGCGAAGTAGGAGGCCGCGCCGCGCACAGCTGTCGCGGCGAGACGGGGAGAGAGGCGGTCACCGGTGGAGTCCACGGCTTTCGACGCGAGCGAGCGGCGGATCTGGGCGGGTCGGGCCCAGGCGTACGCGGACGGCTTCGCCAGGTTGTGCGCCCACCCGGTCCCCCGGCTGCTCGACGCCGCCCGGGTCAGACAGGGCGTGCGGGTGCTGGACGTGGGGACCGGCACGGGCGCGGCCGCCGCCGCGGCAAGTGAGCGCGGCGCGGCGGTGACCGGGGTCGATGCAGAGATCAGCATGGTCGAACTGGCCGCCCGGGCCGTCCCCTCGGCCGATATCCACTTGGCCGTCCTGCCTCAACTCCCCTTCTCCGACGGCATGTTCGACGCCGTGACCGGCAACTTCGTTCTCAACCACGTGGGCCGCCCCAAGGCCGCACTGGCCGAGCTGCGCCGCGTGGTGCGCCCGGGCGGCCGGCTCGCCGTCACGATCTGGGCCGCGCCCGCGGCAGCGGGACAGACCCTGCTGGGCCGGGCCGTCGAAGCCGCGGGCGCGGCCCGGCCGTCCCACCTTCCGGCCCTGGCCCCGGGCGACGACTTCCCCCGCACCGAAACGGGGCTGGCCGACCTGCTCACCTCGGCGGGCCTCAAGGACGTGGTCTGCGAGCGGCTCCACTGGGAGCACCGCACCCCGGCCGAGGAGTGGTGGGGTGGCGCGGCGGCCGGGGTCGGCGCCATCGGACAGACCCTGGCGAGCCAGCCGCACCACACCCTTGCGGAGATCAAGCGCCACTTCGACGTCCTCAGCACCGAATTCGCCGACGCAACCGGCCAGTTGGCACTCCCCCACACCGCCCTGCTCGCTCACGCCCGACGCTGACCGCCGCCCTCCCCCGTGCCCGGACGCTCGGCTCGGCGTGCCCGTGGCTTCACCGTGCGCGCATGCGGCCCGCGCGCTCCGCTGCTGGGCTCGGCGCCGCTCACGGCGGCCCTCGCGTCCCGGCCGACCGTCAGGGTCATCGAGAGGGCGCGGCCGTACCGCTTCCCCGCAGCGGGCCTTGATCGACTGGTAGTGGCTCACACCGGGGCATAAGGTCGATTAGTGGACGTCACCGCCCACTGCCCCTCACGCGAGGGCGAGGTCCGCCCATGACGAGTTCGCAGCCGACACCCACGATCGAGACCGCAGCCCCCGGCAGGAGAGGCGGCGGCAAGGGGATCGCGCTCCTGGTCATCGCCTCGTGCCAGTTGATGGTGGTGCTCGACGTCACCATCGTGAACATCGCCCTTCCGCACATCCAGAGCGCGCTGCGCTTCTCGACCACCGGTCTGGCCTGGGTGGTCAGTGCCTACACCCTCACCTTCGGCGGGCTGCTCCTGCTGGGCGGCCGGACCGGCGACATCCTCGGCAGGCGCCGGGTCTTCATGTGCGGTGTCCTCCTCTTCGCGCTCGCCTCGCTGCTCGGCGGTCTGTCGCAGAGCTCCGGCCAACTGCTCGCGGCCCGGGCGGTCCAGGGCGTGGGCGGCGCGATCGCCTCGCCCACGGCGCTCGCCCTGATCACCACGACGTTCACCGAAGGGCTTGAGCGCAACCGGGCGTTCGGTGTCTTCGCCGCGGTCTCCGCGGGCGGCGGCGCCATCGGCCTGCTCGCGGGAGGCATGCTCGTCGAATGGCTCGACTGGCGCTGGGTGTTGTTCGTCAACGTGCCGATCGCCGTGCTCATCCTGCTGGCCACTCCGCGCCACATCGAGGAGTCGCAGCGCCATGTCGGCCACTTCGACGTGGCCGGGGCACTGACGTCCACGCTGGGTATGGTCGCGCTGGTCTACGGCTTCATCCGGGCTGCCCAGGAGGGCTGGCGCGACCCGTTCACGCTGGGGTCGTTCGCCGCCGCGGTCGTGTTCCTTCTCGTCTTCGTGCTGGTGGAGCGCCGCTCGCCGCAACCGATCACCCCGCTGCGCATGTTCGCCGACCGCAACCGCGCGGGCACGTACGGCATCATGCTGAGCCTCGCCGCAGCGATCTTCGGCATGTTCTTCTTCCTCACCCTGTTCGTCCAGGACGTGCTCGGCTTCAGCCCGCTCCGGGCCGGTCTCGCCTTCCTTCCGGTCAGCGCGATCATCGCGGTCGGCGCGGGACTGGCCTCCCAGCTGCTGCCGCGCTACGGCCCCAAGCCCTTCATGGTGACGGGCGCGATCCTGGCCGCGGGCGGGTTGTCCTGGCTCACGCAGACGGACATCCACTCCACCTACGCGGGGAGCATCCTGGGTCCGATCCTCGTCTTCGGCCTGGGCATGGGCATGAACTTCGTCTCGCTGACCCAGATGGCCGTCTCCGGCGTCCCCCCGCACGAGGCGGGTGCCGCCTCCGGCATGCTCAACGCCACGCAGCAGGTGGGTGGTTCACTCGGTCTGTCCATTCTGGTGACGGTGTTCGGAACGGCCAGCCGGAACGAGGCGACCGACCAGGTACCCAGGTTCCTGGGCCAGGCCGACCCGGCGCAGCGCCTGATGTTCCGGCGGACGGGGCAACTTCCGCGGCCCTGGAGCGATCAGGTCCTCACGTCCGGAGTCTCCACGGCCTTCATCGTGGCCGCGATCTTCGCGGTGGTGGCCGCGCTGATCGCGCTGCTGGCGATCCAGGTGCGTCCCTCCGACCTCGAACGCCTCCAGGGCGCGCGGCCCGCCCCCGGCCCTTGAGGCCCGGCCCCCCGGTCAGGCGGCCGGAGGCCTTCAGATGGCGGCTCCTCATGGGGTGAGGCAGGGTGACGAGTAGTCACGGATAGTAACCGTTGATCGCGCGCCACCCACTGGAGGAGACCACCATGAACACTCGCAGGACCGCCCGCCGGGCCGTGGCCACCGCCGCGCTCGTAGGCATCGGGGTGCTGACGGCCCCCGCCGCCTCGGCCCACACCCCTGACGGGGGTGACGGACCGTGTGCGCGCACCGGCGCCTTCGCGGTCTGCCCGAGCCACCCGGGACCCGGTGGGCCGCAGGGGCCCGCGGGAGCGGCCGGAACGGCGAAGGTTCCGCGCATCTTCCTCAGCCCCCAGATGACGGTCGCGCCCGGCGCCTCCGAGACCGCCATCGCCAGGTGCCCCGACAGAACGGCGGTCACCGGTGGCGGCTTCCAGTACCGGGGCGGTGACTCCAGCGGCCTCGCCGTAGTGGCCTCGCACGCGCTCGGCGAGGCGTGGCACGTCACCATGACCAACACCGGGCCCGTCGACCGCGCCTTCCGGGCCCAGGTGATCTGCCTGCCGATGGGCTAGGCCGCCCGAGCGGCAGCCCCCGCCCGCCGACGGGACGGCCGGGCCCCTCTGCCTCCAACTCGCGTACACAGCAAGGCACTTCCACCCCCGCACGGACGCACACCGGGGCGCCGGGGAGCGCGGTCCCGCGCCGCCCGTGCTGCTTCGCGCCGGGTTCCACGCCTGCGAGGTGGGGAGGATATTCGGGATCCGGGGACGACGAGAGCCCCGCCGCGGCCGATTTCCTTCCGGAGGTACCCCGCCGTGAGCACGACGCTTCCCGCCCGTACGGGAAAGGCCCCAGGAGCCTGGCCGCTGCTCGGTCACGCCTGGCAACTCCACGCGCGCCCGCTGGAGTTCCTGTCCTCGCTGCCCGCCCACGGGGATCTCGTACGCATCGCAATGGGGCCCTGGCCGGCGTACGTCGTCTGTGAGCCCGGCGCGGCCCACCGCATGCTCACCGACTCGCGCACCTTCGACAAGGGCGGGCCCTTCTTCGACAAGGCCCGCGTGCTCTTCGGCAGCAGCCTGCCGATGGCCGGCTGGCAGGAGCACCGCTGGCAGCGGCGCCAGATGCAGCCCGCCTTCCAGAGCGACCGGATCGAGCGGTACGCCGTGGTGATGGGCGAGGAGGTGGACCGCATGACCGACCGCTGGCGGCCCGGCCTGCGCCTGGACGTCACCGCCGCGCTGACCACCCTGACCCTGCGCATCGTCACCCGCAGCGTGCTCGCCGCCGAAGCGCAGGACGAGGCCGTCGCCGAGGTCCAGCAGAGCCTGCACACCGTCATCGACGGCATCTACCAGCGGGTCATGCTGCCGCTGGGCCCGCTGTACCGGCTGCCCACCCCCGCCAATCGTCGCTACCGCCGCGCCTGCGACCGGCTGCACCGGGCCATCGACGGCATCATCGCCGCCCGCCGCGCGTCCCCGGGCGGCGACGACCTGGTCTCCATGCTGCTGGCCGCGCGCAACGACGACACCGGCGAGCCGATGAGCGACGTGGACATCCGGGACCAGCTCATGGTCATGATCGGTGCCGGGTTCGAAACCACCGCCAACAGCCTGGCGTTCGCCCTGTGGCTGCTCAGCCAGCACCCGGAGGCCGAAGCCCAGGTACACGCCGAGGTCGACCGGACGCTGGCCGGACGCACCGCCACCACGGACGACCTCGACGGTCTGCAGTACACCCGGCGCGTCATCAACGAGGTCCTGCGCCTGTATCCGGCGGGCTGGTTCTTCACCCGCGTCACCACCGCCGACACCACCCTCGCCGGGAGCCACCTCCCGAAGGGCACCGCCCTCCTCTACAGCGCCTACCTCCTCCACCACCGCCCCGAGCTGTTCCCCGACCCGGAACGGTTCGACCCCGACCGCTGGGCCACCCAGAGCGCCGACACGCTGCCCCGGGGCGCGCTGGTCCCCTTCGGCGGCGGGAACCGCAAGTGCATCGGCGACCAGTTCGCCCTCATCGAGATGACGCTGGCCCTGGCCACGGTCTGCTCCCGCTGGTCCCTGCACCCCGACCCCGGCAGCACCATGACCGTCCAGGTCCGCGGCACCCTCGGCCCCGGCCCCCTGACCGTGACCTGCCAACCCCGCGGCAAGTCGGCCGACGGCTGAGACCCGCGCACGCCTCCCCGCCCCTCGGCCGCGAACCGGAAGCGGAACCACCTCCCGCCCCTCACCGTCCTTCAGCGCGTGATCACCACGATCGGTGGCGATGCGAGGAACCTGGGCCTCGGGCTCTTGAAGGTGGAGGTCATACGTGCGGGGACCGACGAACGCCGCCCGGTCACGGTCCGAGGCGCCCGAGGACGCCTTCGGCCACACGATGTCGTTCGCCACCTTCGCCCAGGCGCCCAACAGGCGGCGTACCGAGGGCTGGCTGCTGGTGTTCGTCGTGCTGCTCACCGTGGGCGGCCACGCCTGCACGGGCCTGACGATGCAGGGGCGGCTGCCGTCGGGGTTCACCGGGTTCGCCGTGTCCGTCTTCCTGCTGGCACTGGTTCCGCATCTGGCCGTACGGCGTTGGGCGGCCCGGGCCGATCCCCTGCTCCTGCCGCTCGCGCTGCTCCTCACCGGCCTGGGCCTCGTCCTCCTGCGCCGGCTGGACATCACGTATGTGGCACTGCCCCGCCTGAAGATCACCCCGGCGGGCAACGGACAGCTGGTGTGGACGGTCATCGGGGTGTCGGCCTGTGTCGTACTGCTGCTCGTCCTGCGCGATCACCGCTGGCTCCAGCGCTACCTCTACCTGATGATGGCCGTCGCCCTGGCGCTCCTGATGGCTCCCGCGTTCTTCAGCGCCGACCAGTTCGGCGCCAAGCGCTGGATCATGCTGGGCCCGCTGTCCGTGCAGCCCGGCGAGTTCGTGAAGATCATGATCGCGGTGTTCTTCGCGGGCTACCTCACCGTCAACCGCGATGCGCTGGCCCTGTCCGGCCGGCGCGTCCTCGGCATGCGGCTGCCGCCCGGCCGCCAGCTCGGCCCGATCGTGGGGATCTGGGCCCTCAGCCTCCTGGTGCTGATCTTCGAGCGGGACCTCGGCACCTCGCTCATCTTCTTCGGCCTCTTCGTGATCATGCTGTACATGGCCACCGAGCGCACCAGTTGGGTCGTGTGCGGACTGCTGATGGCCGTCGTCGGGGCGGGGGTGGTCGGCTCACTGGAACCGCACGTCCACGGCCGCGTCGAGGCCTGGCTGCGCCCCATGGACGCCTTCACCGCGGCGGGCCGGAAGGCGGGCCTGTCCGACCAGTTGGGGAACGCCCTGTTCAGCTTCAGCAGCGGTGGCGTCACCGGCACCGGCCTGGGCCAGGGGCACCCCGAGATGGTGGGCTTCGCCGGAAACAGCGACTTCATCCTCACCACCGTCGGCGAGGAACTGGGCCTGGCGGGAGTGATGGCGGTCCTGCTCCTGTACGGGCTGCTGGCCCAGCGTGGATTCCACATCGGCCTGCTGGCCCGCGACCCCTTCAGCAAGCTGCTCGCCACCGGAATGGCCAGCGCCCTGGTGCTCCAGGTGTTCGTCGTCACGGGAGGCGTCACGGGGCTGATCCCCCTCACGGGCAAGGCACTGCCGTTCCTCGCGAAGGGCGGTTCCTCCATGGTGGCCAACTGGCTGATGGTCGCGCTGTTCATCCGCATCAGCGACAGTGCCCAGCGACGCCGCGAGCCGGTGCCTCCCCCGCACTCCCGGTAGTCCAGGACCCCTTCAAAGGAGGGTCACCCGGTCCGTTCCGTCCGGAACCGTGAGGTGTCCATGCCGCGTCCACACCTGTGGTCACGTCACACACCGTTCCCAGGAGGGGAAACACCATGGTCGACCCGGGCCGCACGTACCCGCCCAACCAGCGCCGCAGAAGAGGGGGATGCCTCCCCTCCCTGGTGATTCTCGCGGTGATCCTGGGCCTCGGCTTCGGCGCGTCCAAGCTCTTCGGCCACGACGGCTCGTCCGCGTCCGCTTCGCACGACAGCGGGGAGTGGAAGGTGGGCGACTGCGGGGGACCCGACCCGGACGACGCGCCGAACGGCTACAAGCCGCTCGGCTGCGACGCATCGGGCGCCACCTTCAAGGCCCTTGACGTGCAGGGCGCCAGTTTCATGCCGGACGCCATCCAGTGTCCGGCCGGCACCGACCTCATCGTCCAGGTGAGCGTCAGTTACGGCAAGAAGAGCAAGGGCGGCGGAATCCCCTCCAAGACCATCTGCGGACGCAACCTCTCCGGCAGTCACCCCGGCGATCCCGGCGCCGGCGGCGGCCAGTTGGTCAAGGGCGACTGCGTCACGTCCACGGCGAAGGAAGTCCCGTGCGCCTCGGCGGGCGCGGGGGCGTACAAGGTGCTCGACCTCACCAAGGAGACCTCGCAGTGCCCGGCGGGAACCACCGAGCCCATGCGCCTGACGATGGCCCTCGGCCGGCCCTACGACGTGATCTGCGCGGCGAAGCAGTGACAGACGGCCGCCCGTAGCCGTGCCCCCGCGGCTACTTCAGCCGCAGGGGCAGGGAGAGCAGGCCGCGATGGCGGGGGTTGGCCTGCCACCGCACCGCGTGGTCCTCGCTCAGCCGCAGGCGGGGATGGCGGGTCAGGAGGTGCGTGAGGGCGATCTCGGCCTGGAGGCGGGCCAGCGGAGCACCCAGACAGTGGTGGATGCCGTGGCCGAAGGCGAGATGCCGGGCGGCGTCCTGCCGGCCGATGTCGAACCGGTCGGGGTCGGCGAACACGCGGGGATCGCGGTTGGCGCCGAGCAGCGAGACCTGTACGAACTCGCCCTCCCCGATGACCGCTCCCCCGGCCGTGACGGGTTCAGCGGCGTAGCGCAACGAGGCGAGGCCCGAGGGCGACTCGTAGCGCAGGATCTCCTCGACGGCACCCGGCATGAGCGTCAAGTCCGCCTGGAGCGCGGCCAGTTGGCCGGGATGGGTGAGCAGGGTGTAGGCGCCGTTGGCGATCAGGTTGACCGTGGTCTGGTGGCCCGCGACGACCAGGAGGAAGGCCATCGAGGTGATCTCGTCCTCGGTGAGCGCCTCCTCGCCCTCCTCGCCCGCCCCAAGCAGCGCGGACAGCAGCCCGTCGTCCGGCCGTTCGCGTTTGAGGGCGAGCAGCGCGCGAAGGTAGGCGGCCATGGACTCGGCGGTGAACACCGACACCTCGCCGTCGCCCTCGCCGCCGTCGAGGGTGTTGCCCCTGATCCGCAGCGCCTCGTGATCGGCGTCGGACGCGCCGAAGAGGTCGAACACCACGGCCAGCGGCAGCGGCAGCGCGAACTCGCTGATCAACTCGGCCTCGTCCCGGCCTTCCCAGGCGTCGAGCAGCCCGGTCACATGGGCTTCGATCATGGGGCGCAGGGCCGCCGTGCGGTGGGCGGTGAACGCCTTCTGGACGAGCTTGCGCAGCCGCGTGTGGTTCGGTGGATCGGAGTTGAGCATGTGGGTGAACAGGGCACTGCCGGGACCCTGGGTGAGACCTATGTGGCGGCCGAACCTCTCCGCCGCCCCGCCCTTGGAGAGCCGCTGGTCGGCCAGCAGCCGCTTCGCCTCGGCGTAGGAGGTGACGACCCAGCCCTCCACCGGGGCCGGTCCCGGATACCGGGCCTGGCGCACCCCGCCTTCTTCGCGCCACCGCCGGTAGGTGGCGTGGGCGTCGTCGTAGAAGGACGGATCGAGCGTCTCGATGTCAGACATGGCGCACCTTGCTCCGGTGGCCGACATGGACGGTCTTCACACCCAGGAGCCCCACCAAGGGTACGTCGGCGGACCGCTGCCCCGGGGCGACCACGAGGCTGGTGCGGCGGATGTGGTCGAGGAGGAGTTCGGCGAGCGGCATGACCATGTGGCGGCCCCAGCACCGTTCCGAGGCGTGCCCGAACGGCATGTATCCGGGGGTGTTGTCCGGGTCGAGGCCCTCCCAGCGCTGCGGGCGGAACTCGTTCGGCGCCTCCCACAGGGCGGGGTCGCGGTGGGTGAGGAGGGGCAGCATCAGGAGGTCGTCCTCCTGCCCGATGCGGTCGTCGATGGCCGGGTATTCGGGCGACCGGTTGCGCAGGAGGTTCCAGGACGGAGGCAGCAGCCGCATCGCCTCGTACAGGATGTCCCGGTTGGAGACGTCGTCGGCGAACGGCGACCCGAGCCACAGGGCGTTCGCGACGAGGGTGGAGACGGTGAAGCAGACCGGGGCGGCCGCGCGGCGGTAGATGCCCATCGCGTAGCGCCGGTCGTCGTAGCTGCGCGCCTCGGCGAACAGGTTGGCCAGGTGCGTGAGGTGGGGGCCCGGCGCGGGCCGGCGGGGCAGCGCCGCACCGGCCACGATGGTGGTCCAGGTGAGCCGGGGGTCCCTCTCCAGCGTGCGGGACATGAGGATGCGCAGCCGGTACGGGTCGTCGCGCAGGACCAAGTCGCTCAGGAACCGGTGCCCGGTGATCGGCCACGGCCCCGACAGGTCCGTCCACTCCGGCAGCGGGTTCGGCTGTTCGAGCGCGGCGCGGACGTCCTTGCCGACCGTGCGCATCACCGAGGACGCCTCCGTCTTGGAGATCGACCGGCCGTGCAGGGGCTTGAAGGTGGGACGTTCGGTCTCCGTCGCCCGCCGTGCGGCCAGGATGCGGTCGGAGAGTTCCGCACCGGCGATGCCGATGGTGTCGGGTTCGAGGCGTACGAGGTCCTTGCCGAGGTGCTCGTCCAGCAAAGCCTGGAGGCGCGGGGCGAAAACCGTGGTGCGGCGACTGGGACGGGTCAAGGCGGGTGGCATACGAAGAGCTCCGGAAAATGAAATGCGGAGGGCCCGCACACGCGGCTGACCGGAATTCAGTCGGCCTGCGTTGTGTGCGGGCCCGGGATTGGCCTTCGGTTTAGTACCAGAAGTACCAGGCGGCCTGCTTCAGGCTGGGCTCGCTCTTCTTGACCGGGCCACGGGCGCGCAGGGCAGCAATAATCTTCGCCATGACTGATCCCTTCCTCTCATGCATATCCGAATGTGAACTGCGGTACCAGTCGCGGCAATTCCGCCACCTGGGGGTAACGAAATGGCCATCTCCGGCCGCTGAGGGGAAGTGAAGCTGGCTGCGGCGAGCGTTGTCAATGGCTGCGCATTTCTTTGCCCGAAGGGGCACCGGAGCCCATGGGGAACTTCTCGCAAACATTCATTCTGGCGTTCCGGAAAACCCTGCCCGAACGGTCATCGCGGGATGCCCGGGAATACCTTTCAACGCCTGCGGGGCCCTGCTAGCAAGGGAATCCGCCGGTAAGCTGTAGACCGCTCCGGCTTCGAGACCCACGAGTGAGGACGCCCAGTGAGCTGCCCGGTCTGCTCGTCCCGGCCCTTCCCCTGCCGGGGAAACCTCGCCCCGGACAGCGCACCGCCGCCCGGTTGCCCGCTGACCCGCGAGGAGCGGGCCGTACGCGTCGAGCGCCGCGAGCGGTTCCGCGACCTCAGGTCACAACCGGAGTGGAACCAGGGCCGCCCCAGGGGACGCGGCAGCCGCCTCAGCGTCCTCACCTGGGCCGTGCTCGCGCTGGTCGTCCTCGTGCTCTTTCTGCTGTGAGCAGGCGCGCTCCCGGCCGGCCCGCCCGGAGACACCCACGACGCGCACCTTCGCGTCAGCCCCGGAGCGCGGACAGCAGCATCGGCATCGGCAGGGACCGGCCCAACTCGCGCTGCCAGTACGGCCATTCATGGATGCCGGGCCCGTAGAAGTCGGTGACGGCCGGGCTGCCGAGGGCGCGCAGGCGGGCGGCGAGGGCCCGGTTCTGCTGCTCGAAGAAGGCCTCGCTCGGGTCCTTCGCCCCGGGCGGGTCGAACGGACCGGCCTGCCCGTTCCCGCAGGACAGGAAGATCGGCAGCCCGCGCAACGCACCGGCCTGGACGGTGGGATCGTGTGCGGCCCACACCGAGCGCTGGCGCACCGGGTCGCCCCAGATGGCGTACGGATCGACGCCCACCTGCCGGTCGAGGTTCAGGAACCACTCGGGGCCGAAGCCGCCGGGCACCTGGAGCAGCGGGTGCACGGTTCCGCTGTAGGAGGCGACGGCCCGGAAGAAGCCGGGGTGGTGGGCCGCGTACGAGAGGGCGCCGAAGCCTCCCATCGACAGCCCCGCCGCGACGCGCCGTCCGCCCGCGCCGTAGCCGCGCTCGATGATCTGCTTGACCTCGCTGAGATGGAAGGTCTCCCAGCGGGGCGCGCCGCCCTTGCCGTAGTTCCACCAGTTGCTGTACCAGCCGGCCGCCCCGGCCTCCGGCATGACGACCAATACGTGGCGCAGCTGCGGGAGTTGAGCGACGTTCGTGTATTTCGTCCAGTCGGCGTAGCCCCCGCAGCAGCCGTGCAGCAGCCACAGCGCCGGCCAGTCGTGCCTGCCGGGCGACCAACCGTCCGGGGTGAGCAGGCGCACGTGCGCCCTCGTGCCCAGGGCCGGGGAGTCGATGGTGAGATCCAGCTGACGGGGGCCGACCCGCTGTTCGGCGACGACCCGCGCTCCGTCGTCGGCACGTACGGGCCGGTCCTGCGCATGGCCTGTCCCCGCCGTGAGGGCGCCGGCCAGGACGGCGAGCAGGAACGTGACGAGTGTGACGACCGGTACGCGACGCATCCCGACCCCTTTGTGTGAGCCCCAGGCTCTGTTGGCACCGCCGAGCCGTCCGGTGTCCGACGGCTCCAACGGTTTACCAGTCGCGGCCCCGTGTGCGCGAGAGGCGCTCCCGGCCCAACCGTGGGTTCACCACGTGTGGGCCGAACCCATGGAGCGCCGCCACCCCGTGGGGCCTCCGCCGCGCCGGCCGGTGGCTCAGAGGGTCAGCCGGGTCGTCTCGCTGCTCG
The DNA here is from genome assembly GCF_056431605.1 of Streptomyces sp. NPDC045846. Taxonomy (NCBI): domain Bacteria; kingdom Bacillati; phylum Actinomycetota; class Actinomycetes; order Kitasatosporales; family Streptomycetaceae; genus Streptomyces; species Streptomyces sp. NPDC045846. The sequence goes on from NZ_JBWKKJ010000003.1 coordinate 621,780, forward strand.
GCCTGGGCGACGGAACCGCACGCTCCCCGCGTGCGCGCAGCGGGGTGGGCCGGACGCCGCCGCTGCGAGCGACCGAGGTGACGAGCTCCCGGAGCTGCTCCACATAGCGGTGGATGTTCTTGTGGGCAATTGCCGTGTCCGGGTAGCGGATGGCCAGGTGCAGCCCCCCGTGCAGGCGGGTGAACCAGGCACAGACCTGGTCCCCGTAGGACACCCTGAGCATGGCGTACGCCTTCTGCTCGGCCCACTGCCGGGCCCCCGGGATGTCCCGCGCGTCGACGAACGACACGATCGAGTAGAGATCGGGGGACGTCGGGCGGAAGTCCGAGCCGAGCAGGCGCAGCACGCGGGCGATCGGCAGATGGGCGAGGGACTTGTTGGCCCGCAGCGCACCGTGGACCATCGTGAGGGCGTCGTCGAAGCCCAGGGCCCCCGCCACCGGGATCTCGATCGGGGCACCGCCGACGTACCAGCCCACCGACTCCGCCCAGCGGGACTTGGCCCTGGTGTGGAGGGGCACCACGGTGCGGTAGACGGGTTCGCCGCCGATGTCGTGGACGATGAGGCTGGTGGCCGCGAGGATGCCCACCTGGCCACCGCCGAAGGGCCGGCAGTACGCCGAGAACGCGGCGGCGTCCGCGTCGTCCACCAGCATTTCGTACAGGAGCTTCTGCTCCGGCAGCCTGCCGCCGGGTTCGAGACCCAGGTCCACCGGAAAGGCGGGCAGCCTGCCGTCGCAGCGGGTGATGAACTCCCGCCAGCGCGCCACGATCGCGTGCGTGTCGTCGACCTGGTCCGCACTGGCACGCTCGATCTCGCAGAAGTCGACGTAGCTGCCGACCGGCGCCGCCTCCTCGCTCAGCCCCGCGATCCGCGCGGAGTAGAGCGCGTGGATCTCGGAGGGGATGCGCTGGATCGAGTACGCGTCGACGTTGCTGTGGTCGAACGCCATGTACACACTGGTGGATTCATCCCTGACCACCGCCGTGTACAGGAAGTTCGGCCAGCCGAGCGCATCCGCCGCCACATCGAAACGGTCCTGGAGATGGTGGCTCAGCTCCTCCCCGTCCGTGAAGTCGCCCACGACGTCCCGGCGCAGTGCCACGTCGTCGGGCCCGGCCGTGAACCGGCGCATCTCGTCGCCGACCCAGCGAAAGCCGCTGCGCAGCGTCTCGTGCCGCAGTGTCCAGGTGCGCAGGGCCTCTTCCAGGGCGTCGAGGTCGACGGGCCCGGAAATGTCGAACGCGGCGCCGAGCCAGGTCGGCACGAACAGGCCGTCCCGGCGCACCGAACGGGCCGTCCGGATATGTGATTCCTGCACGTAGGCGGGAGGCCGGGAGTCATCGGGCTGGCTCGTGGCGGCCTCGACCATGGCGGGGTCCAGACTCCACTCGACCAGTCGTCCGGGACGGACCTCGCAGCCGTGAATGTCGGTAATTCGCACGGGAGTCTTCCCTTCACAAACCGGCGGGGAGCACGGGCGGGCAGCAGGTCGAGGGAGCCGGATGCCCCGCGAGGACGCGCCCGCGCGGGCCAATCCTCCGGGCCGCCGCCGGGGAGTCGGCCGGGCAGGGGAAGCGGCCCGGGCGGGGAGGTTCTGCCGCGTGTTCCCGGGGCCGTTTCCGGGGCGGGCGTGCGGCCGTGAACCAGCTCAGGGCCGTTCCGTCGCAGCGGACGCTCATAACGCCGCCTCCCAACCCCTTGGTCAGCACGTGGAGTTCGCCCCCTTCACGTAGCCGGTCCCGCTTTGCGGCGTGGCCAACTCCCGGGGCGGGGAGATCCGTTCGCGGATCCGGCCGGCGTGGGATGGCGGCAGCGGCGTACCGCGGCTCAGGAAATACGGTCATGCGGTGACCAACGCGGGATGAGCGCCCTCGGGCACGCAAATCCACCCCATCGAGTCGCGTGCGCCACCCCGCGCGCCATCACGCCCCGGACTCACCGCGCCGCTCCACGTCGCCGCAGTCCCTTCCTGGCGGCGAACTGACCCCGTCTCCAGGCGTCTTGCTCCCCTCGACCGCGGCGGGGCGGGAGGAGGAGGGAGTCAGCCGGTCTTCGGCACCGTCGGCGTCGTGGGCGTCGTCGGCTTGGCCTGTGCCACGTCGCTCTTGACCATGGAGGCGATCTCCTTCAGCATCGCCTCCACCTCCTTCTTGATGTTGGCGACGTCCGCGTCGACTTCCTTCTTCGTATCCGCGATGTCCTTCTTCTCGTCCGCGATGAGCTGGTTGACCTCCTTCATCATCTCGGCGAGCTCGGTCTTGAGGTCGTCGGCACCGACCCGCCCGTCCGGCGGCGCGGGCGGCGCCACCGGGGCGGACGCGGTGGGCGGCTGGGCGGCGGCGAAGGCAGGGGCTGCGGTACTGGCGGCGAGAGCACCGCACAGGGCGATCGCGGCGACGGTGGCACAACGGCGCATGAACGCTCCTCATCAAATGGACGGCATGGAGGTCAACCCACTCTTGATCCACTCTTCGGCACCCTCGGCGGGACGGCCAGCCGACCTTGCCGAACGAGTGAGCCAGGAGCCAGCCCACACGTGGGGGCGCCCCATGGGGGCCCGCTCTGTGTGGGGCCGCCCCATGTGCCGCGCACCCTGTGGGAGAGGATCGGCCCATGGGTGAACAGGTGGAGCGGGTCGACGAGCACGATCGCGTCCTGGGCGTCGTCGAGCGCGGCGAGGCGGTGCGGCAGGGGTGGCTGTACCGGATGGCCATGGTGGTGTGCCGCGATGCGAACGGCCGCTATCTGGTGCACCGGCGTCCCGAGCACAGCGCGCGGTTCCCCGGCGAGTACAGCTGGCTCGTGGCCGGTGCGGTGAACGTGGGCGAGTCCTACGAGGACGCGGCACGCCGGGAACTGCGTGAGGAGCTGGGGGTGGCGGCCGAGGTGCGGCCGCTCTTCACGTTCCTGTGCGACGGCGAGCTCAGCCCGTACTGGTTCGCGGTGTACGAGGCCGTGGTGGCGGAGGCGGAGGTCGTGCCGGACGCGACCGAAGTCGCCTGGCACGGCTGGCTGACCGAAGACGAGCTCGGAGCGGCGATGGCGGGCTGGACGTTCGTCTCGGACAGCCGGGACGCCTACGGCCGCTACCTCGCCCTGACCCGCTGAAAGGGCCGGGAGCTCTGGACCATCCAGAACTCCCGGCCCTCCCGACAACCAGGGCCTTGCCCGGCCCTCCCCGCGGCGCCAGGAGCGTGCCGCCCCTCCCCGGCCCCCGCCGAGCGTCCTCAGTGTCTGCGGTCCTTCAGCTCCCTGGGGCCTCCGGTGTCAGGGACGGTTCACCCGGCCCGCCACCGCGTGACCGATCAGCAGGTAGACGACCGCGGGCAGGCCATAGTTGACCACCGTGCGCCACGCGTCGGACCTGATGTTGAACATGTCGCGCGACCAGCCCGAGAGCCAGTCCGCCGCGTTCCGGACCCACGACACGAGGTCGTTGGCCGTGTTGGCGTTCATGAGGAAGAAGGCGATCCACAGGATCAGGATCAGTGCCGTCACGTCCGCGATGATGAGGATGCCGGTCGCCGCGGGATTGCCGCCATAGCGCCTGGACATGTCCAACTCCTTGCCTCTACTGGTGGGTTGAGTCTCTGGACCGCAGAACCGTCGTGGGGTGCGGGGCCGCGCCCGTCCGAAGCCGGGGAGTGTCGGGGGTCATAGGCTGAGCAGACGCTCTGCGAGGCGCCGGTACTCACGCAGGGCCATGCGCAGGTCCTCCGTGCCCGTCCCGCCGGACGCGTCCTTCCAGGACGAACGCAGGGTGCCGCGCCGCCGTTCGAGGGTCTCCACGATCTGCTCGGCGAGGGCGTCGACCGCCGAGGCGGCCTCCTTCACGGCGGAGCGAGGATCGTCCACGAAGCCGCCGACCGCCTGCTGGATCCTGAGCTGCAACTTCTCCCGGTCCTGCGGCGCCAGCACCCTGTCGGCCTCCGCGTCGCCGTCGGGCCCCGCCTCCCGTGTGGGCCGACCGGAGTCGGGCCGGTCCGAGGCGAACGCGTCGGACGCACCCTGACCCGCGGCGGGCCGCTCGGCCAGGGGCCGGACGGGCACGCCCTGGTCCGGTACACGCCCTTCGGACCCGGGACGACCCGTCATGGGCCGGTCGGTCATGGGCTGCTCCGTCGTGGGCTGCTGGGCTGCGGGCCGCTCGACCAGGGGCTGGTCGGGTACGGGCTGCCCGGGCTGGGGTCGCTCGGCCTGGGTCATGACTGACTCCCTCGCGCGATGTCGCTGTGCCGCAGGCCGCCGCGGGACGCGTGCCGGCCGCTTCGGGGCGTGGTGCCCCCGGACTTGCCACCCCGACGTTCCCCGGTCAGAACCGCGAAGAACTCGTGGGCCTGCACGAGGGTTTCGCGCAGCTCTTCCGTGCTGGGCTCACGCCCGTTCGCGCCGTGCGCCACGCCACGGATCCGGCGGTAGCCGTCGAGGTGCTGGGGATGGTGCACCGAGAGGGCGGCCAGCTGCTCCTCCGCGGAGCCGTCCGGGAAGCCGCGCTCCTGCGCGAGCCGGCCGAGCAGTGCCTCGGCGTGGGCGACCGCGCGGGTGGGCGAATCGACGAACTCCTCCTGGACGCGGGCCCATTGGACGGCGTAGCGACTGCGGGCCTCGGGCGTCGGAGGCTCGACCTTCAGGTTGCCGTACCGCCGGACCCGCTCGTCGAGGTCCTTCTCGGCGGCTTTGACGTCGCCGTCGTGCTGGGCGACGGTCCGGTCGTACTCCGGCCCGAACCGGCGGCGCAGACCGCTGCCCCGGCGCGCGAGGAACGTTCCGAGAACCGCCGCCACGACGACGATCACCGCGACGGCTATGAGGATGATGAGGACACCACTGGACATGGCCTGCCTTCCCGTCGGTGGACGGCCCGCACCACGGGCCGTCCTGGTGCGAGTAGGCGCGAGGAGGCCGGATAAACGCGGTATTCGGCAAGCGGCTTTCCCCACGGGACCGCGGCGGCGTTCACCCCATCGGGTCACGCGATTTTCCACCAGGGCCCGGTGCGGAGAGGCTGTGAGGGTCATCCCTCACATACAGGAGGAAACCGTGCGTATTCGCACCGCTCTCGTCGCAAGCGTCCTGGCCGCCACCGCCGTGATAGGCAGCGCCGGAGCCGCTGCCGCGGACCCGGAGCCGCCGACCGGCGTGGCCAAGGACTCCCCCGGGGTCGTGTCCGGCAATGTGATCCAGATTCCCGTCGACATCCCGGTCAACGTGTGCGGCGACACCATCGACATCATCGGCCTACTCAACCCGGCCTCCAACAACACCTGCCACTCGAGCTGATCCCCGCCTCCGCCACACCACGTCGCCCCGGAGCCGCGGTCTGGTTCCGGGGCGGTCGGGCGTCCTCAGCCGCGCTTCCCTGCCGTGGCTGACCTAGCCGAGGAGCAACGCCGCGTCCCAGCCGAGCGGTTCGGGGCCCATCGCGAGGCCCGCAGGTCCCTCGACGTAGGTGTGGAGAGCCAACGCCGTCCCGGCCTCCCCCTCCAGAAACCCCGCCCCACCCGACGGCTCGCGGCTCACCAACTGCCCTGCCAGGTAGGGCAGTTGATCGGCCATCTGCGGGTCCTCCAGCTCGTACGCCATGCGTGCGGCGATGTGCAACAGGCCCCCGGCGTCATGGCAGAGTCCCCGCCCCTCCAGGGCCCGGGAGCCGACCGGCCGGGCGAGTGTCGCGCGCAGTGAGCGGGCGGCCCATTCCTGCCACCCCCGCTCGTTCAGCGCGCGTCCCGCCAGGAACAGGGCGCGCGCGACGCCGGGTGCGCCGTAGCACCAGGCGTCTCGCGTCGGCGGGTTCCGGGGACGCTCGCCGCTGAGCTCGTCCTCGGCCCGTACGGTCAGGGGCCAGTACGTTCCATGGGCGTCCTCGTGCGCCCACCCGATCAGCCACCCGGCGAACCGTCCGATCGCCTCCTCCTGGCCCCGCACGCGTACGCCCTGCTCGTATGCGACGGCGAGAAGGGCGAGGGGGCCCGGAATGCCGTGCGCCAGGCCCAAGTTGAGGTGCCCCTTGGGGAAGTCCGGGCTCGTCCCCCGCGGCCCGGGGGCGTCCGCCGTCCACCAGCCGGGCAGGGTGCCGTGTGCGGTGGCGGCCGGTCCGGCGAGGTCAACCAAGGCCTCCAGGCACTCCCTCGCCGCGGGGCCGTGCGGATCGAGCGCGAGGAGCAGCCGGGCGAGGCCCGACACGCCCGAGACCGTGTCGTACAGGTGCGGCGGTACGCCGGTGCCCGCGGCCCGCCCGGCGCGCAGGGCATGTGCGCGGAGCAGGGCGGACCCGGCGACGCGGGGCGTGACTGCGTCCACCAGCGAGCGGGGGGCGTCGGGTCCGGTCGCGGCGTGGCGGGCGGCGAAGGCCACGGCCGCCGCCCCGCCGTACAGCCCGGAGGCCCGCAGTCCGCCGGCGGGGCGGAGCGCGGCGGCGAGGTGGGCGTGGGCGGCCGCCCGGGCCTCGGTGTCCCCGTCTGCGGCGAGGGCGGTGAAGAGCAGGGCGATGCCCGGGTGCCCGAAGGCGAGCGAGTCGACCCGCTCGGTGCGGAGCGCGTCCGGGGCGCGCAGCCGCGCGGCCAGCGAGTCGAGGACCTCCCGCGCCCGCTCTCTGGAGAGCGCCTCGGCCTCGACGGTCACGAGCGCCCCGGGCGCGGGCGCCGTACGCCTCGAAGACGCGCCTGGCCAGGGCATGGGCTCGGCGTCGACCGGCCCGCACCGACCGGTTCCTCCTGAAGGAGCACGTACCCCACGGTACGTGCTTGCGGGAACAAACCCCTTTGCCGACAGGCGAGTTGGAGGCGGCGGCTGATGCGCGGGCAGCTGGGGCGCGTCCGGCACCGGGGCGGTCAGCGTATCGAGCAGGGGGCGTTCCCTGCGTACGGCACCGGGCGGCCGGGCGCGCCCTCCGCGTCCAGGGTGTCGACGACGACACTCGGAAGATCATCGACCCTCGGCGGTCCTGTTGCGGTGAATCATTGACCTCAAGCTCGGTCGAGGTCGTACGTTCCTCGCATGAGTATGGAAGCCACCGCGTGGACGCAGCTCCACAACGTCATGACCGCCCAGCAGGAACGACGCCCCTTCAACCGGGCCACCCTGCGCCGCATCGGCGCGTTCGCCCGTCCGCACCGGCGTCGCATCGCCCTCTTCTTGGTCCTGAGCGTCGCGACGGCGCTGCTCGCGGTGGCCACGCCGCTCCTGGCGGGCCGGGTCGTGGACGCGATCGTCGGCGGCAAGCAGGGCGGCACCGTGACGCGGCTCGCCCTGCTCATCGCCGCGATCGCCCTGGCCGAGGCGGCGCTCGGCATCGTGAGCCGGTGGCTGTCCTCGACACTGGGCGAGGGGCTGATCCTCGACCTGCGGACCGCCGTCTTCGACCACGTCCAGCGGATGCCGGTCGCGTTCTTCACACGGACGCGCACCGGCGCGCTCGTGAGCCGCCTCAACAACGACGTCATCGGCGCCCAGCGCGCCTTCAGCAACACGCTGTCCGGTGTGGTCAGCAATCTGGTCACCCTGCTGCTCACCCTCGCCGTGATGCTGAGCATCTCCTGGCAGATCACGCTGCTCGCGCTCGTCCTGCTGCCGGTGTTCGTGCTGCCCGCGCGCCGCATGGGCACCAGAATGGCGCGGCTCCAGCGGGAGGCAGCCGAGCACAACGCCGCGATGGGCACCCGGATGACGGAGCGGTTCTCGGCGCCGGGCGCGACCCTGATCAAGCTGTTCGGGCGGCCCGCCGATGAGTCGGCCGAGTTCGCCGCGCGGGCGGGCCGGGTGCGCGACATCGGCGTCCGTACGGCGATGGCGCAGTCCGCGTTCATCACGGCCCTCACCCTCGTATCGGCCCTCGCGCTCGCCCTCGTCTACGGGCTCGGCGGCTACTTCGCACTGCACGGCACCCTCGAAGCGGGCGCGGTCGTCTCGCTGGCCCTGCTCCTGACCCGGCTGTACGCGCCGCTCACCTCGCTGGCCGGGGCGCGGGTGGAGGTGATGAGCGCGCTGGTCAGCTTCGAGCGGGTCTTCGAGGTGCTCGACCTCAAGCCCCTCATCGCGGAGAAGCCCGAGGCCCGTGCGGTCCCCGCGGGTCCGGTGTCCGTGGAGTTCCACGACGTGCGCTTCGGCTACCCGTCCGCCGACAAGGTCTCGCTCGCCTCGCTCGAAGAGGTCTCCAGCCTGGACACCCGGGGCGGCACCGAGGTGTTGCACGGGGTGTCCTTCCGGGCCGAGCCGGGACAGATGGTGGCACTGGTCGGCTCGTCGGGCGCGGGCAAGTCGACGGTCGCCCAGCTGCTGCCTCGGCTGTACGACGCCGACGAGGGCACGGTGCGTCTCGGCGGCATCGACGTACGGGACCTGACCGCCGACTCGATCCGGGACACGATCGGCATGGTCACCCAGGACGGGCACCTCTTCCACGAGTCGGTCCGCGCCAATCTGTTGCTGGCCCGGCCGGACGCCGACGAGGAGCAACTGTGGGAGGCGCTGCGCCGGGCCCGTCTCGACGGTCTGGTGGCCTCGCTGCCCGACGGGCTCGACACCGTGGTCGGTGAACGCGGCTACCGGCTGTCCGGCGGCGAGCGCCAGCGGCTGACCATCGCCCGCCTGCTGCTGGCCCGCCAGCGTGTCGTCATCCTCGACGAGGCCACCGCCCACCTCGACAACACGTCCGAGGCCGCGGTCCAGGAGGCCCTGGGTGAGGCGCTGGAGGGACGCACCGCGGTGGTGATCGCCCACCGGCTCTCCACGGTGCGCTCCGCCGATCTGATCCTGGTCGTGGAGGACGGCCGCATCGTGGAACGCGGCACGCACGACGAACTCCTCCAACTCGGCGGCCGCTACGAGGAGTTGTACCGCACCCAGTTCGAACGCCCCGGCGGCGCACCCGCCCTCGGCTGACCGCGCGAGCGGACCGGCGGCGGTCGGCCGTCGCGGCGGTGGCGGTAGGCCGTCTCGTCGGCGACAGCCGGGTCGGTCAGGCGTGGCGGCCGGCTCGGGTGGGCGGCCCGAGGAGCCGGTCGACATCGGTGACGGCGCCCAGCGCACCGCGCAGGGCGCCCACCGACATGGCGTGCAGCTCGGCCCGGGAGAGCGTCTCGTTGGTCAGCCAGTCCACGCACAGCGCGCGGACGAACACCAGCCAGCCGGTGAGCGCGGCCGAGACGGTGTCCCGGGCCCGGCCCTCCAGACCGGTCGCGTCGAGCACGCGCCGGCTCAGCTCGGCCAGCTCGTCGTTGATGATGGCCTGGATCACCGGGTCTCCGGCGAGCACCCGGTTCGCGGCCAGCACGGTGTGCCTGTTCGCGGCGAAGTAGTCGAAGTGGACATCGAGCCCCGCGGACAGCTGGTCGTACAGCGACCGCGCCGGGTCGATCGGCGTTCCGTCCAGGAGCCGGTCGGAGGCCTGCTGGTAGATGGCGGCGAACAGCGCGCCCTTGTTGGGGAAGTAGCGGTAGAGCAACGCCCTGGAGACACCGGCCCGTTCGGCGACGTCCTCCATGAGCACGTCGTCATAGGGCTTCGCCGCGAAGAGGCGGGCTCCGGTGTCGACCAGCTCCCTGCGGCGCTCTTCGGGGCTCAGCCTGCGGCGCACGGTCACGGCGCCCAGGTTACTTGACGCGTGTCTACCAACGAACCTATGGTCGCCTTAGTAGACACTTGCCTAGTAAGGCGGAGGGGGACCACACCGTGGCCAGGCTCCTGAAGTGGCTTTCCTGGACGATGGGCATCGCCGATGTGCTGATCGGCGCCGTCCATCTCGTCATCGGCATGGACTCCGTTCCGCGCGCGGGCTCGCCCAATCCGACCGTCGACAGCCTGATGCGCTTCTTCGCCGCCATCTTCCTCGGCTACGGACTGGCCTGGATCTGGGTGGCACGGCAGTCGCCGATCCCGGCGCGGGCGGTGCGTCTGCTCGCGGGGATCTTCTTCCTCGGCGGTGCCTCCAGGCTCGTGTCGTGGGCCGCTCTCGGCCGCCCGGACTGGTTCCAGCTGGTCCTGATGGGCATCGAACTCGCTCTGCCCCCGCTCTACTTCTGGCTCGCGCCCGCCGACGAACGCGCGGCCGCGGCCCGCGGCCGCACGGCCGGGGAGTCGGCTCGCACCGCGGCCCGCCCCGCGCCGTAGCGAACGACACGGCGCCGGCGCGCCAGACCGGACCGGAGGGCATCCGGGTCCGCGATCGGGGCCGATTACGCCACATTCCGTACGCGGACGAAAGCTTGGCGATCACGAGGCAACGGATCGCGCCGGATCCCTGTCTAGTTCGGTGCGCACCCCTGAGTCGGTGCGGCTGGACGCGTCCGCCGGGGCGGCGTCCGGAACGACCAATTGCAGAGAGTGTTCTTGATCCATGGGGCTGACAAGTACCACCGTTCTGGCCTTGGCCGTGCTCTGCACGGTGCTGCTGTCCCTCGTCGTCGTATGGCAGTGGCCGCGGCTGGCGAAGCAGGGGTGGCGGCAGGTTGTCGGGCGGGTGGGCCTGATGTGCGCGGTACAGCTGCTGCTCTTCTCCGCCGTGGGTCTCGCGGCCAACAAGACGTTCCTCTTCTACGGCTCGTGGGCGGATCTGTTCGGCCAGCAGGACGGCGTGGGCGTCCTCGACGCGAAGGCGGTGGCCAGCCCGGGCGTGAAGATCGCCGGTAAGCAGAAGGTCGACGTTCCCGGCGCCGGGAAGCCCAGCATCGGCGGCGAGGTGCAGAGCGTCTCGATCCAGGGCGCGCGCTCCCGGATAGCCACCCCGGCGTACGTCTATCTGCCGCCGGAGTACTTCCAGAAGGGGTTCGAGAAGAAGTCCTTCCCGGTCACCGTGGTGCTGACGGGCTTCCCCGGCACGGCCGAGAACCTCATCAAGGGGCTGCACTACCCGAAGACGGCGTGGACGCTGTCCAAGGAGAAGAAGACCCAGCCGATGATCCTGGTGATGATGCGGCCCACCGTGGCGCCGCCGCGCAACACCCAGTGCATCGACATCCCCGGCGGTCCTCAGACGGAGACGTTCTTCGCGGACGACGTGCGCAAGGCCATCGCGGGCACGTACCGCGTCGGCACGAAGGCGCGGAACTGGGGGTTCATCGGCGACTCGACGGGCGGCTACTGCGCGCTGAAGATCGCTCTGGAGCACCCGGAGGCGTACGCGGCGGGGATCGGCCTCTCCGCGGACTACAAGCCGGACGTGGACATGGACTCGGGCGACCTCTTCCACGGCAACAAGCACCAGGAGAAGCGCGCCGACCTCCTGTGGGCCCTCGACCACCTGCCCCAGGGCAACTCCTCGTTCCTGGTCACCACGTCGCAGCAGGGTGAGAGCAACCTGGAGGAGACCAAGAAGTTCATCGCCAAGGTCAAGAAGCCCGCACAGGTCTCCTCGATCACGCTCGACTCCGGCGGCCACAACTTCAACACGTGGCTCCGGGAGATTCCGCCGTCCCTGGAGTGGCTGAGCGCCCGGCTCAACGCGAACTGACCCGGACCGGCCCCGCCCACCGGGAAAAATCGCCTGCCCCTCGCAGTCAAGTCACCTATCGTCAACGTGATTTCCGGCCGCCACCCTGGTGCGGCCGGAACGGACGACGACGTGGAGGACGATTGTGCGCTACCGCGAGCTGGGACGCAGCGGGCTGTCCGTGTCCGAGATCGGCTACGGCGCGTGGGGCATCGGGGCGTCCAGCTGGGTGGGTGCCACCGAGGACGATTCCGTACGCGCCCTGCACCGGGCCATCGACCTGGGGGTGAACTTCATCGACACCGCCCGCGGCTACGGCGAGAGCGAGCGGATCGTCGGCCGGGTGGTGCGCGAGCGCTCCGCCGGCTCGGGCGAGGAGGTGCTCGTCGCCACCAAGGTGCCCCCGGAGAACGGCATATGGCCGCCGCGCGAGGGCACCGACGTGGCGCAGGTGTTCTCCGGCGCCCATATCCGCGCCAGCCTGGAGACCAGTCTGCGCGCGAGCGGCCTCGACCACTTCGACGTCCTGCAGTTCCACGTGTGGAACGACGAGTGGGTGGGCCGGGGCGACTGGCTGGAGACCATCGCCGAGCTGAAGCGCGAGGGCACGATCCGCCTGTTCGGCGTGTCCGTCAATGACCACCGGCCCGACAGCGCCCTGGCTCTGGTGCGCAGCGGCGTCGTGGACAGCGTGCAGGTCATCTACAACATCTTCGACCAGTCTCCCGACGACGCGCTGTTCCCGGCCTGCCGCGAGCACGGGGTGGGAGTCATCGTGCGGGTGGCCCTCGACGAGGGCGGCCTCACCGGCCGGATCACCGCCGACACGAAGTTCCCCGAGGGCGACTGGCGCAACCGGTACTTCAGGGGCGACCGCCCGGCCCAGGTCGAGCGGCGGGTCGCCGCGCTCGTCGAGGACCTCGGCATCGCCCAGGACGAGATCGCCGAGACCGCCCTGCGTTTCGTCCTGAGCTCCCCGGCGGTGTCCACCGTCATTCCGGGCATGCGCAGCCTGCGCAACGTGGAGCGCAACACGGCCCTCAGCGACGGCCGCGCGCTGACCGCCGACCAGCTGGCCGTGCTGGCCAAGCACCGGTGGCAGCGCAACTTCTACGCCTGAGCCCCGGTCCGGCGGCTCGTGGCCCCGGGCGGGGAGCGGTACGGATACCGCTTTCCCGCCCGGGGCCCTACGGAGCGGACTGCGCCCGGGTCAGACCAGGTCTACGTGGTACTGGCCCGCCTTGAAGTCGGCGAACAGCGTGTACTCGACCTCGGTGCTGGCCGCCGGGTCCTCGCCGAGGTCCTTCTCGACGGGCTCCAGGTCGACCAGGGCGTACTCGCTGTAGCCCTCGAAGTCTCCGGGGCCGTCCGCGACGGCGATGTGGATGGGGGTGTCGTCGGGCAGGCCGGTGAGAGCTTCTCGCAAGCGGCCCGCGGTCCATACCTGCGGGGCGTGGTGGAAAGTGTCCGTCATGGGCGGAGAGTAGCCGCGCCTGAGGCCCACCCGGCGCTCCCCCGCCAACGGAACCACAACAGCAGTCGCTTGGCCTACGCGGCCGGACGGATCTGCCGCGCCCGGGCGGTCGCACGGGCCCGGGCACACGGCCTTGATCATGTCCCGCCGTCCCGCGTGATCACGTCCGCTTGATCTGCACCCGCTTGATGTTCACGGGCAGCGTCGGGTACCCGTCGCCGGGGCCGTTCTGGTCGTCCTCGCCGCCGGCCGCGATCTTCTGCAGGACGTCGAGCCCGGAGGTGACCCTGCCGAACGGCGTGTAGGCGGGCGAGAGCTTGGTGTCCTTCCAGACGAAGAAGAACTGACTGCCGTTGGTGTTCGGTCCCGCATTGGCCATCGCCACCGTCCCGGCCGGGTAGGTGGCCCCCGTGAGGTTCTCGTCCGGGAAGGAGTACCCCGGACCGCCGCTGCCCGTGCCCGTCGGGTCGCCGCACTGCAACACGTACAGCCGCGCGGTGGTGAGCCGGTGGCAGTGCGTCCCGTTGAAGTAGTGCTTCTCGGCGAGGAACCGGAAGGAGTTGGTGGTGCACGGCGCCTTGTCGGTCAGCGCCTTGAAGGTGATGGAGCCCTGGCTGGTGCGCAGGGTGGCGTTGAACGAACGGGCGGCCTTGACCGGGTCGAAGTCCGGTATCCCCTTGTAGTTGTCGGCGGGGACGGCCGGGGTGTAGGTGCAGGCCGCGGCCGGTTGCGCCGGGGTGGCGGCGCCTGCCTGCGTTGCCGTGGCGAGCGGGATCAGGACGACTGCGGCAAGCAACGCGCCATTTCTGCGGAGCACTTGAGGGGTTCCTTCCGAAGGGACGGGCGTGACATGGGCGCATCATCCCTTCCCCCTCGTCCGCGCACCATGCGCCCAGGGGGAGGCCGCCCCTCCCGCGTGCCGAACGCACTCGCTCCGGACCCGAGAACGTCCTATCGGCACATCAACTGCCATACACATTCCGGAAGTTATTTGGTCCGGGTGGAACGGATCGCCGCGATCCACTGTCCTACAGGGCGCACATCCCATAAGGGAACGAAAGGGGAACAGCATGTACGTATCTGGCATGCGCAGGATCGTCACCGCAGGCGCCGTGGCGGCCCTCGCCGGATCGGGAATCCTCCTCAGCGCGGGCGGGGCTTCGGCGGCGACGCCGACGCCGCAGCCCGTCAGCGGCTCCGCCCAGCAGGCGCCCGCCGCCACGCCGACGGCCGGGCCCACGGGCAAGGTCGTCGCCAAGGGCGGACTGTGGGTCCACCAGGAGGCGAACACCACCTCCAAGCGGCTCAACCTGCTGCCCCAGGGCACGGTCACCGCACTGGAGTGCAAGAAGGCCGGCCAGAACGTCGACGGCAACAAGATCTGGTACAAGCTCGGCGCGGGCAAGCCCGGTTGGGTCAGCGCCCGTTACGTGCAGAACCTCGCGGCCGTGCCGTACTGCAAGTAGCGAAGCCCCCGGAGCGCCAACGTCCGCCTGACCAACGGCCGTTGGCGCTCCTTTGGCGAGGGATGAGCTCCGGCCACACTCCACCGCCCCCTCTATGTGGCGTCGTCCCGTCAGTGCTAGCCTCGACTTATACGGAACCGTATAGATAGCCGTATGGATAGGGGCCCCGTCATGAGACTCCCCGCAACCGCGCACACCTCAAGGCCGTGGCGGATCCACGAGATCGCGGACGACTTCACTCTTGAGGACGTGTGGGCGCTGCCGACTCCGGGCGGTCCGGACGAACTCGACCGCCTGGTACGCCTGTTCGCGGAAGGCAGGGTGGCGCAGCCCTCTTCCGCCGTGCCGCGCTTCCTCTTCGCCGTCCGGTGGCAGCTCGGGAAGCTGTTCGGCTGGGACAAAGCCGACGCGGGCGTGGGCGGCCGAGTGTCCACGCTGCGCGACCGGCTTCCGGAAGACCTTCTCGCGGGGCCCCAGGGGCCCGCGTTCAAGGGCGGCGACCCCTTCTCCTCCGTCTACCAGACCCACGACGAGTGGGCGGCCGAGCTGGCCAACAAGACGGTGCACGCGGTGCTGCACATCGGCTGGGTCCCCGACGAGTCAGGTGGCTACCGCGGCCAGATGGCCATTCTGGTGAAGCCCAACGGTCGCCTGGGCACCCTGTACATGGCGGGCATCAGGCCCATGCGCCATCTCGGGGTGTACCCCGCGATGATCCGGTCGATCGGCGAACAGTGGCGGGCGAATCCGCCTGCGCCGACGGCCAGTTGACGTACACCCACGGGTTTCGCGCGAGCCGGTGCCGGACCGTCCCGAACGACCTGCTCAGTTCGGCCGGTTGGTGGTGACGAGCCAGGCGCTGCTGCGCAGTCGCACCGCGCCGTCGCTCTCGTGGTCGCGCAGGATGCCCGTCAGCTTGCGGCGAGCGCGCTCCTGAGCCCGCTCGTCGACCTGCCCTAGCAGGTGGCGGCCCGGCCCCGAGTCGAGCATGAAGTCGGCGGCGTCCTCGGCGTCCCGGCCCCACGTCCCGTGCTCCTGCGCCCTCACCACCTCCACCTGCCCGAATCCGGCGGCGGAGAGCAGCGAGCGGACGGCGTCCGGTTCGGACAGGGAGAACATGCCCGGGCCGCCCGGGGCCCCGAAGCCGCCGACCGGCAGGATGTCGCCCAGCTCCATCAGGGCCTGGAACCATTCGTTGCCCCGGGCCTCCGCGGAGCAGACGAACGCCAGTCGCCCGCCGGGCCGCAGGGCGCGGGCGATGTTGGCGAACGCCGCTAGGGGGTCGTCGAAGAACATCACCCCGAACCGGCTGATCGCCACGTCGTGCGTGCCCGGAACGAAGTCGTGGACCTGTGCGTCGGCCTGCACGAAGCTGACGTTGCCGACGCCCTCGCGCCGCGCGGACTCGCGGGCACGGGCCAGCATCGGCGCGGACAGGTCCAGCCCCAACACCGAGCCGTCCGGCACCTGTTGGGCGGCCAGCCGCGTGGTGCGTCCCGCCCCGCACCCGACGTCCAGAACGCGATCGCGGTCCGTGAGCTCCGCGGCGGTGAGCAGCAGGTGGTTGAAGCCGCTGTTCACCGCGTCCCAGCGCTCCTGGTGGCGAGCCCAGTGTTCACCTTCGTACCCGTTCCACGCCTGCGCCTGCGCGGTGTTGACGATGTGCCCCATGGTGATCCGCCCCCTGTTGGATGCGGCGCCCTGAAGCTAGTATGGGCGCTCGCCCAAAGCGTATGGGCGGGCGCCCATACTGACAATCCCCTTGCAGCAGAAGGTGGTTGACAGGCGGCGCGTAGGTAGCCTCGCTTCCGTCCCGCACGTCGACGGCCACGTTCAAGGAGTTGCCCCCATGTCACCGCGCGGAGTTGCCATTCCCGATGTCCGCGAGCGGCTCTTCGACGCCGCGGTACGGGTGCTGTCCCGTGAGGGTCCGGCCGCGCTCACCAGCAGGGCCATCACCAGTGAGGCGGGCTGCGCCAAGGGGATGCTGCACGCGCACTTCGACGGCCTGGACGAGTTCGTGGCCGAGCTGGTCCTTGACCGGTTCGCCCGCTGTGCGCGACAGGCCGCGGAGCTGCCCGGAGAGGCCGGCCGGGCCCATGTGGCCGACAACCTCGGCGGTCTCGCCCTCGCCCTGCTCACTTCGCTCGACCCCACGGTGGCGGGCCTGGCGATGACGCGCCCCGCCACCTCCCTGCGCATTCGCCAGGCCCTGGACGCGGGCGCTCCGGCGTTCGGGGCCATCCAGGATTCGATCGCCGCCTATCTGGACGCCGAGGTCCGCCTCGGCCGTCTCGCGGAGACCACCGACACGGCAACGATCGGCCTCGCCCTGGTCGGCACGCTCCACCACCTGGTGATGACCGGCTGGACGGGCGAGCCGGACCCTCGCGACCAGACTCTGCGACTGGTCGACCTGCTCGTCGGGGGAGCCCTCCGGCAAGGGCACGGGGTCAGAGGATGTTGAGCAGCCGCCCCAGGGTTCCGCCGAGGACGAGGTCGCGCAGCTCGCCGGGCGGAGTGACGCGCTCGACGGTCGCGCGGGCGAGCACGGGGTCGCCATAGGGCGCGTCCGAGCCGAAGAGGGTGCGCTCGGGCAGTTCCTGGACGGCCAGCTTCACGGCGAAGATGACGTTGGCCGTGGAGAGTTCCAGGTACATATTCGGTGTGTCCCGGGCCAGTTCGATGGCGGTCATCCAGTTGAGCCCGCCGAGCTGGCTCACGATCAGCGGCACTCTGGGGTACCGCGCGGCGAGCCCGGCCAGCGTGTGGAGGTCCTCGGCCGTGGTCGGGGCGAAGCCGTGCACGACGACCGGCAGCCCTCCGTGCTCGTGCGCGGCCTCGATGACGGGCGCGAGCCGTGCGGCCTGGCCCGGGGGCGGGGTGAGTTCTCCGATGCCGCGCAGCCGGCGTCCGACGATGTCCCGCTGAACCACCGCCGCGATCTGCTCGGCGGGAAGGTCCGTGCGCACGGACCCGAACCCGATGAACCGCTCCGGGTGCGCGGCCAGAGCGTCGTCCAACTCCTGCCGTGCGACGCGGTGCCCGTTGTCCGGATCTCCCTCGCCGGCCAGCGCCCGGTGCAGGGCGCCCATCTCGTCGCGGAGCGAATCGAGGCCGGTGGCCCGCTCGGGGTGCGGACGGGTGCCGAAGAGCACGGCTCGGTCCACTCCCGCCTCGTCCAGGAGCCGGAGGTGGACGTCCACCGGGTCGTGCACATGGCTGTGGGCGTCGATGATCACTGGGGCCCTCTCGTTCACGGGCCGCGGGAATGCGGCCGCCGGCGCCCACTGTTGCTCCTTGACACTGTTGGAAGGTCAAGTGCGAAAGGGCTAACGCGCGTGCTCATCGGTGAGCTGGCCGAACGGACCGGGACCAGCGAGCGCCTGCTGCGCTACTACGAACGGATGGGCCTGCTCACGCCCCAGCGCCGCCCCAACGGCTACCGGGTCTACGGCGCCGACGCCGAGGAGTCCGTCACGCGGATCCGCGCGCTCCTCGCCGCGGGCCTGCCGACCCGCGTCATCAGGCAGGTGCTCCCCTGTACGACGCCGAGCGCCACGGTGTTGCCATGTCCGGGCGTACTGGCCTCCCTGCGGGGGCAGTTGAGCGCCCTGGACGAGCGGGCGGCCCAGATCGCCTCGGCGAGGGAGATCCTGGTGCGGACCATCACGGCGACCGAGCGGGCATCGGCGGTTTCCGATCCCTCTCCGGTGTCGCCGCCGGAACTCGACGGGGGCCCGGCGGGAGTTCCGTATACGAAGGGCCGAGCTGCCGAGCCCGTCTAGGAACGGACCTCGCGCAGGAACGGACCTCGGGCTGCCCATGGGGAGTGTGCGCACGACCCGTTGGCAGTCGCCCCGGAGTGTGGTGTTTTCGTCGAGCGCTGCCCTCTCTTGTTTCCCTCAAGTTTCCTCCTGGCACCTGTACATACGACTACCCACCAGTAGTGTGTGGCCGCACGGTCGTGGCCGATAAGCACCGTGCCCTCAATTGACCGCATGACCAGGGGGATACCCATGCGCGGGATGAGCCGCCGCCAGTTCGTTTCGAGGATGTCCGCCGTGGCCGCGGGGGCCGCCCTGTGGTCGGCGACGGCGCAGGACCGGGCCCTGGCGGCCACCGCCGCGCGGGCCGTGCGCATCGGCGGCACCACCCTCGAACAGGCGGCGATGCCGATAGGCAACGGCCCGTACAAGCGGCTCGTGGCGGGGCCGGGATGGCCGCTGGTGGTCCGCGGCGAACTGGCCGCCGCCGGATCCGGCCGGGACGACCGACGCACCGGGCTCGCCTCCTTCGTCCAGTTCACCGACCTGCACCTGGCGGACACCGAGTCGCCCGTCCGGTTCGAGTACCTCGCCCAGTACAACGACAGCGCTCACCGCCCCCAGGAGACCCTGACGGTGCGCGGTGCCTCGTCGCTGGTCGAGCGAGTCAACGCCGTGCGCCAGGGCCCGTACACCGGAATGCCGTTCGGCATGGTGATGGCCACCGGCGACAACACCGACAACCATCAACTCATCGAGCTGGACTGGTACTTGACCGTCATGAGCGGCGGTCGGATCACCCCGAGCAGCGGCGACCCCACGCGCTACGAGGGCGTCCAGAACTCCGGCAGCGCGGACTACTGGAACCCTGAATCGTCCTTCCAGGACACCTACAAGGCCAAGGGGCTCCCGCAGATCCCCGGCTTCCTGTCGGGCGCCGGCCGCCCCTTCGACGCGCCGGGGCTCAGCGTGCCCTGGTACACGACCGTGGGAAACCACGACGACAGCATCGAGGGCAGCCTGCCCGACCTGGGTCTCCTCAACGACCTGTACACCGGCGACCGCAAGATCGAGGGCTGCGACGACGCCACCGCGGCGAAGCTCGCGTACGCGCTTCGCCACGACCCGGCCCAGGCGGCCATCCTGCTCGGGAAGCTGCTCGCCAACGGCGGGGCGATCCGCCGGGTCACCCCGGACGAGCGCCGTCGCCCCTTCACCCCGGCCGAGTTCGCCAAGGCCCACCTGAACCCCGCCCACACCGGCGCCGGGCCGGTCGGCCACGGCTTCACGTCGGACGCGGCGAGCAGCGGCCACCTGTACTACACCTTCCCGCTGGCGAGCGGCGTCCTCGGCATCAGCCTGGACACCACCAACCGGGCCGGATTCGCGGACGGTTCACTCGGCACGGCCCAGCTCAACTGGCTGGAATCGGTGCTCAAGTCGCACAGCACCCGCTGGTACGACACCGACGGGCATGTGGTGCGCGGCGGTTCGAGCGACTCGCTCATCGTCCTGTTCAGCCACCACACCAGCGCCACGATGGGCAACCTGCTGCCCGACCCGTACCACCCCTTCGAGGGGCGCCACGACGGCAACGCGCTGGTCTCGCTGCTCCAGCGCTACCCGAACGTGGTGGCCTGGGTGAACGGCCACACCCACGAGAACCGGATCCTCCCGCACGGCCACGCCGTCCCCGAGCGCGCCTTCTGGGAGATCAACACCGCCTCCCACATCGACTACCCGCAGCACGCCCGCATCATCGAGCTGGCCGACAACGGCGACGGAACCCTGTCACTGTTCACCACGCTCATCGAGTCCGCCGCGCCCTACAGGACGGACTTCGCGGACACCTCCGACCGGGGGCTGGCCGCTCTCTACCGCGAGCTGTCCTACAACGACCCGTACGCCACCCCGGCCGTCAAGCTCGGCACCTCCCTCGACCACAACACCGAGCTGCTCCTGGCCCACCCCGGCAAGTGACGGCGCCTCACGCCGCGGCCGCTCGACCGCCCCGCGCCAGGGACGGTCGAGCGGCCGCGTCGTACCGCAGCACCGTGATCCCGGCAGGTGTGCGGCGCACTTCCTGCCCCAGGGGACGCTGTGCGTCGCCGCCCAGTGCGTACCGGGCCAATCGCGCCTCGTTGGCCGTCCGCTGACGGCCGATGGAGCCTGGCGCCGTCGACGGGCCCGGTTCTCCGACGGCCGTGTCCGCCTGGCGAGGCGGCCGGGTGGGCGTTCCACTGGGAGGGCCGGGAGTCGGGCGACAGATGACGAGGAGTACACCTGCGATGGCGGACACCCACCATGTTCTGCTGATCTCGTTCACCGATGCGGCGCGGTGCCGCGCGGCCTTCGAGGAGGCCGTGTCGCTGCCGGGGCTGCGCCAGGCGGCCATCCTGGAGCGGTCGGCCGAGGGATTGCTGGACGTCCCCGACAACCATGTGCGGGGCGCCGGTGTGCCCACGGTGGGCGGGGGCCTGGTCGGCGGTCTCGTCGGGCTCCTCGGCGGCCCGATCGGCGTCCTGCTCGGCAGCGCTGCGGGAGCCACCCTGGCCAACGCGGCGGAGAACCGTCAGCTCCTGGAGGACGGCGCCGGCCTGATCGTCCTGAGCAGTCGGGTCGAGGACGGTACGTCGATGCTGGTCGTCGATCTCCACGAGTCCTCTCCCCAGCCCGCGGACGAGCTGGCCCAGCGCCACGGCGGCAGCCTTCAACGCCTGTCGGCCAAGGACTTCGCCGCACAGGTGGAGGCGGCGGAACGGGCCGCGCAGGACACCGAAGAAGCGTGACGCACCGGAGCGACCCGGCGCGCACGAACGGCACGGACGGTGCGCAGCGCCAGCTCAACCCCCTTGTTCCGCAGGCCGGTTACCGCAGGTCGACGCGCGCATCGCTGTCCGTCACCGTCCAGAATCGACCTGTACAGGACACCTGCCCGCTGCGATGGTGAAGGCAGAGGTGAGAGACCTGTCTTTCTGGTGGCAAGGCCGGTCCCGTCCCGCTCGGCCCGAACGCACCATCACGCGCTCCCGGTGTGCAGTACGAGGCACAGGGCAGCCGTCGCGGGAGTTCCTGGCCGCCCATGCCGCCACCGGGAAGGCGCCCGGCGAGTGGGCCGACAGGTTCCCTGGTACTCCCCCCACCAGGCGAGCCCCTCACTCGCCGGGCCCGCTCTTTCATCCGCGACGAATCCATCGCCTCTGCTCCCGCCTGCCCGCGATTCCGGCCGGATGAGGTGGCGACTGGTGGTGACTGCAACTGGCTTTGGTTTCAGGCGAGTTGAGGACTCCGGTGAGCGAGACCAAGGGCGCGGGGCATCGGGTGCGCCTTCCGGGGGGTTCGGAAAATCCGAACCCCCGAAGCGGGGGGCTCCACGATGGTGGAAAGGGGGGCCGCTGCGTCAGCCTTGATCCATGACCACGTCGTCCTCTCGCAGACTGCTCCTGTCCACCGCCGCACTGGCCCTGGCCGCGTGCCTGACGGGCGCGGCGACGGCCGCCGCCGCGCCCACATCCCCGGCGGGCCCGTCGCATCCCTCGGGCCGGTCGGGCCCATGGGGCGCGTCGGGCCCCCCGCCTCCGGCAGCCATGGCGCGGGTGTCGCTGCCGACACCGACGGGTGCCTACCCCGTCGGCACGACCTCCCTCCATCTCACCGATCGTGGTCGGCCCGACCCCTGGGTGGGCTCTCAGCCGTACCGCGAGCTGATGGTCAGCGTCCGCTATCCGGCGCGGGACGTGGCCGGGCACCCGCGGGCCCCACAGATGCAGGTGGGTGAGGCCGCCGGGTTCGACGCGGTGAACAACCTGACCGGCATACCGCGGGGCCGGGTCGACTGGGCGGCCACCCGAAGCCATGCGCACACCGACGCGCCGCTCGCCCGACACCGCCCGCACGGCTTCCCCGTGGTGCTGTACTCGCCGGGTGTCGGGGATCCTCGCACTCTGGGTACGACGCTGTGCGACGAGCTCGCCTCGCGCGGCTACGTGGTGGTGATGGTCGACCACACGTATGACGCGGGGGCGGTGGAGTTTCCGGGCGGCCGCGTGGAGAAGACGGTGCTGCCGCGGGAGTTCGAGAAGGCGGACAAGGCGGGAAAGGAGGAGGTCACCGCTCTGCTGAAGAAGTCCGTGGCGGTGCGGGTGGCCGACACCCGGTTCGTGCTGAACCAGTTGGGGCGGCTGCCGGACGCGCTGCGCGGGGCGCTCGATCTGAACGCCGTCGGGATGTTCGGGCAGTCGGCGGGAGGCTTCACGGCGGCCCAGACGATGCACGACGACTCGCGGATACGGGCCGCGGCCGACTTGGACGGCGTCATGGGCTACACCCAGCGCGACAACGACCCCGCCAACCCGTCCTCCGTCGGCACCGACGGAGTCGACCGGCCGCTGCTCCTGATGGGCAAGGAGGGCGACAACCCCCACACGGTGGCGTCCTGGGACGCCGTGTGGCAACACAGCCAGGGCTGGCTCAGGGACCTCACCCTCACCGGCTCCGAGCATGCGAGCTACACCGACCTCCAGTCCGAAATACCGCAACTGGCAGGCCCGTTGGGGCTTTCACCGCACACCCTCGCCGCCAACGTGGGTACGGTCCGGCCCGGGCGCTCGGTGACCGCGCAGGAGGCATATATAACCGGCTTCTTCGACCGGTGGCTGCGCGGACGGGACCGGCCCCTGCTCGACGAGCCCTCCGCCCGCTTTCCGGACATACGGTTCGTGGACTGACCGGACATCATCCGCCGCGCCGGGCCGCCCCGCCGACGACGGTACGGTCGTGAGGAGGAAGACCCGGGCCCCTCCCGCACAGCAGTGCGCGCCAACCACCCCGGCAGGAATTCGGGTGCCGCACGGCGACGCGCTCGGTACCGTGGAGGGCATGAAGGTCATCAGCCCTATCGACAGCGCGACCGCGCGAGCGACCAGCTCGCCGGTTGCCGCCGCCTGACCTCATTCCCCACTCCCCCGGCGACCGGAAACGGCCCGCCGGTGGTGCGTCGGACTCCTCGTTCCGGAATCCTCTCGGGATTCCCGTCCCGGATTCCCCCTCTGGATTCCTCATCCCGCCCCGTGCCCGCGGACCCTTCCGGCTGCCCCACACCGAAGGATCCTCAGTCATGAACACCGAGAACATCATCCGTACCTTCGTCGAGTACTTCGAGGAGCGGGGTCATCGGCGCATCACGGGATCGACCCTGCTGCCGCCGCAGGGCGATCCGGTGCTGTTCACCACCTCGGGAATGCATCCACTCACCCCCTACCTGGAAGGGCGCCCCCATCCCCTCGGCAGGCGGCTGGTCAACGTTCAGCGCTGTCTGCGCACCACGGATCTGGACGAGGTCGGTGACGGCAGCCATCTGACGGTCTTCGAGATGCTCGGTTCCTGGTCGCTCGGCGACTACGAGGGCTCGCGGAGCCTGCGCTGGGGCCACGACCTGCTGGTCGATGGCTTCGGCGTCGACCCGGGGCTGCTGCACGCCACTGTCTTCGGCGGTGACGAGGACTGCGGGCCCGATACCGCATCACTGCGCACCTGGGAGGAGCTCGGCGTGCCGGTGGAGCTGACCGCCGAGGAGAACTGGTGGTCCAACGGCCCCACCGGGCCGTGCGGGCCGGACTCGGAGATCTTCGTCTGGACCGGAGACACCCCGCCCACGTCCACACCGACCGGCGACGAACGATGGGTGGAGGTGTGGAACCACGTGATGATGCGCCATCGTCGCGGGGAGGACGGCACCCTCGCCCCGCTGCCCCGGCCGAACGTCGACACGGGGATGGGGCTCGAACGGCTCGCCGCCGTCCTCCAGGGCAGGAGCTCGGTCTTCGAGACCGATCTGTTCGAGCCGTGGATGGGCTCCGTGCCGTCGCTCTGGCTGCTGGACGAACCCTCGCTGCGGCTGGTCTGCGACCATCTGCGGTCCAGCATCGTCGTGATCGGCGAGGGCGTGCTGCCGTCGAACACCGGGCGGGGTTACGTCCTGCGGCGTCTGGTGCGGCGCGGTCTCACCACCCTGTGGCGGGGCGACCCGTCCCGCACGCTCGGCGATCTGCCCGAGGAGCTGATCCCGCACACGCTGGACCACTTCGGGCAGCGGGGGCCCACCGGTCCGGTGCGCGACGTGCTGCTCGACGAGGAGCGGCGCTTCTCCCGGCTCCTGGAGCGGGGCCGCCGTGTCCTGTCCCAGAGCCGGTTCTCCGGTCCGCTCGATGAGGAGGACTACGGCTATCTGCACGACACCCACGGCCTGCCCCGTGACCTGGTGCGTGGCCTGAGGGGCGGCACGCCGGGGTGACACCCGGCAGCGGCGGGGCGGACCGGCAGTGCTCGGACCTTAGACTCGGCGGATGGCCAAGTACTTTGACGTGCATCCCGAGAACCCCCAGCGGCGCACCATCAGCGGTGTGGCGGACAGCATCCGGGCCGGCGCGCTCGTCGCGTACCCCACGGACTCCTGCTATGCGCTGGGGTGCCAGCTGGGCAGCCGTGACGGCATCAACCGGATCCGGTCGATCCGTGACCTGGACGACCGCCACCACTTCACCCTGGTGTGCCAGAACTTCGCCCAGCTGGGCCAGTTCGTGCAGATCGACAACGACGTGTTCCGCTCCATCAAGGCGGCCACGCCGGGCAGTTACACGTTCATCCTGCCCGCGACGAGGGAGGTACCGCGCCAGCTGCTGCATCCGAAGAAGAAGACGGTCGGGGTGCGCATTCCCGACCACGCCGTTGCCCAGGCCCTGCTCGCCGAGCTCGGCGAACCGCTCCTGTCGAGCACCCTGCTCCTGCCGGACGAGGACGAGCCGCTGACGCAGGGCTGGGAGATCAAGGAACGCCTCGATCACGTGGTGGACGCCGTGCTCGACTCGGGCGACTGCGGCACCGAGCCGACGACGGTCATCGACTTCTCCAACGGCGAGATGGAGATCGTGCGCCGGGGAGCGGGCGACACCTCGCGCTTCGAGTAGTCGCCCGCATGAGTTCGGCGAGCCGTCAGTCGCGGCGTGGTCCGATGACGCGGCTCCCGTCGGACACCGTGATGGCCTGGGCGGGACAGGCGTCGGCGACGTCCAGGATCCGCTCGTCCGGCTCGACGGCCTCCGCGAGCACCCGCGCGTGCTCGCCGTCCAGGGCGAACACGTCGGGGGCGGCTCCGGCGCACATGCCCGAGGCCAGGCACAGCTGCGGGTCCACGCGTACGGTCCAGGTCACGGCGGTCACCACGCGATCGGCATGACGCGCGGGCCGCGGACCAGCATCTCGGACTTCCAGGTCACGTCCCCGGCCAGTTTCAGTCCGGGGAAGCGGGTGATGAGCGCGCTCAGGGCTTCCTGGAGTTCGAGCCGGGCCAGCGGGGCGCCCAGGCAGTGGTGGACGCCGTGGCCGAAACCGAGGTGCTGATTGCCCTCGCGGGCGATGTCGAGCACACCGGGGGCGCTGAAGCGCAGCGCGTCGCGGTTGGCGGCGCCGGTCGCGACCAGGACGGGGGTGCCGGCCCGCACCAGGGTGCCGCCGACCTCGACGTCCTCGGTGGCGTACCGGGCCTGACCCGCCCCGCTGCCCAGCGGCACGAAGCGCAGGAGCTCCTCCACCGCGTTGGCGACGAGTTCGGGCCGGGCCCTGAGCCGCGCCAGCTGGTCGGGGTGTTCGAGGAGGGTCAGGGTGAAGTTGGGGATCTGCGAGGCGGTGGTCTCGTGTCCGGCCACCAGGACCGCCACACACAGATCGACGAGTTCGAGTTCGGACAGCCGGTCACCGCCGTCGCGGGCCTCGATGAGCGCGGTCATCAGGTCGTCCTGCGGATCCTGGCGGTGGCGCTCGATCAACTCGCGCATGTAGGCGCGCAGTTCCTCGCGGTTGGCCTCGAACTCCGCCGCGGTGAGGGAGCTCGTCGACAGGGCCGCGTCGCTCCACACGCGAAAGCGCGGGCGATCCTCGGTGGGCACACCGAGCATCCGGCAGATCACCGCCACCGGAAGGGGCAGCGCATAGGTGTCCACGAGGTCGGCGGGCGGTCCGGCCGCTTCCAGGTCGTCGAGCAGGCTCGCGGTGAGCTCACGGACCTGCGGACGGAGCTTCTCGACCTGCCGGACGGTGAACGCCCGCGCCACCAGGGAGCGCAGCCGGGTGTGGTCCGGTGGATCCATGCCCAGGATGCCGCTGTCGGTGCGCCCTTGCGACTGGCGGGGTTCGTCGTGCGCGGCGCCCTCGGCCCGGCTGAAGCGCTGGTCGCCGAGGACGAGCCGGGCGTCCGCATAGCGGGTGACGAGCCAGGCGGGCTCGCCGTACGGCAACTGGACGCGTAACAGGCCCGGCAGGTCGCGTACGCGCTCGTACTCGTCGGCGAGCTGGAGTCCGTCGGAGGTGTTGAAGGGATAGGCGAGGGGGGTGATGTCGGCTGTCGTCACTGCGGCCTCCCGGATGTAAGCAGCTGCTTACAACGGTAGGGGCACCCCCGGGGACGGTCAACGGCGCATTGTGGCCGTTATCCTGACGGGCCGTCTGAGAGGATCCGTCACCCATGGAAGAAGCCCCCGACTCGCCTGCCGGTGAGCGCCGCCGCGACGCCGGAGCCACCCGTCGGCGACTGCTCGACGCCGCCCGGGACCTGTTCGCGGAACGGGGCTACGAAGGGGCCACGGTCCGCGAGATCGCCGAACGAGCGGGCGCCAACCAGGCGCTGCTGTTCCGGTACTTCGGCTCGAAGCAGGGCCTGCTCACGGAGGTCGTCGCGCAGGGCGGCCTGGAACAGCTGCGGGCCACACCGCCCGAGGAGCTCTTCGAGACGGCGCTGCGTTCGATGCTGACCAGCAGCGCGGCGGGGACGACCGACCGCTCCCTGGAGGTCTATCTGCGCTCCATCGGGCGGGGCGACGAGGCGGCCGGGACGCTGCGGGAACTGGGCGAGCAGTACCAGGGTGCGCTGGCCGCGCTCTCCGGGGCCCAGGACGGCGCTCTGCGCGCGGATCTGGCCATGGCCTGGCTGCTCGGCATCGGACTCATGCGGACGGTCGTCGCACGCGAGCCCCTGGCCAGCGCGGACCCGGACACCGTCTGCCGCCTCGTGGTCAACACGCTCGACCACCTGTGGTCCGCGCCGGAGGGCGAAACCCCGTAGAGACCTCAACTGCCGTTCTCTCGGCGGCAGATGAGGCGACCCATGCCATGGGGAGGCCCAGCGCGCCGCCCGGGGCCTCCCTGGGTGGGCGACAGATCCGGGGCGCGATCGCAGGCGTACGGCGCCGCGTCCGGACCGGAGCCGTCGAGCGGCCCGGCCCGGACGCGGCGGAAACTACTCGGTGACCTGGACGGCGCCGGAGGGGCAGAGGTTCCCCGCCTGGCGCGCGGCAGACCGCTGGTTGCCGTCGGGGTCGGGCGTGAGCACATCGACGAGGCCGTCGTCGTCCTGGTCGAAGACGCCGGGTGCGGTCAGCGCGCACAGTCCGGCGCCGACGCAGATGTTCCGGTCGGCGGACACCCGCATGGAACCTCCTTCCTTGCCGGTCACCACGTGACCGGAAGTTCGTTGACGCCCTGGATCGTAGTACCCGGACGGAGCGTCAGCTCCGCCACGGGGACGGCCAGTCGCAGCGTCGGAATGCGCTCGAACAGCGCCGTGAGGATGACTTCGAGTTCGAGGCGGGCCAGGTTCTGGCCGAGGCACTGGTGCACCCCGTAGCCGAAGGAGAGGTGGTGCCTGGCCGATCGGCGCACATCGAAGGTGTCCGGATCGGCGAACACCGAACCGTCGCGATTGGCGATGGAGTTGGCGACGATCACGCCCTCTCCCGCACGGATCAGCTGACCGTCGATCTCGATGTCCGCCTTGGCCACGCGGCCACCCGCGATGTCGGCGATGGCCAGATAGCGCAGCAGTTCCTCCACCGCGCCGGGCAGCAGCGCGGGGTCGGCCCGCAGGGCGGCGTGCTGCTCGGGGTGTTCGAGCAGGGTGATCACGCTGAGGGAGGTCATGGAGGCCGTGGTCTCGTGACCGGCGACGAGCAGCAGCAGCGCGGTCGAGATCAGCTCCTCGCGGTCGATCTCACCCGCTGCCAACTGGCGCGTCACCAGGGTGTGCAGCAGGCCCGGCCCCGGCTCCGCCTGCATCTTCGTGATCAGCCCGTCGAGATAACGCTGGAAGTCGTCGCGGGCGGCGACCGCACCGGCCGCGTCCGACGCCTGCACGAGCCGCCTGCTCGCGTCCTGGAAGAAGTCGTGGTCGGCGTACGGAACACCGAGCAGCTCGCAGATCACCATGGAGGGGACGGGCAGCGCGAACTGGCTGACCAGGTCGGCGGGCGGCCCCGCGGCGAGCATCTCGTCGATGAATCCGTGCACGATCCGCTCGACGGCCGGGCGCATGCCCTTGATGCGCTTCACCGTGAACTCGCTGATCGTCATGCGCCGACGGGTCCCGTGCTCAGGGGGGTCCAGTCCGATGAAGGCGGGGCGGACCTCGCGGATCGCCTGGAAACGCGGCGAGGTGGCGGGGAAGTCGGCATGGGTGCGGTCGGAGGACAGCCGGGGGTCGGCGAGTAACCTGCGCGCCGCCTCGTGCTTCGTGACCACCCAGGCCCGGCGGCCGTCGTAGAGGGTCACGGCGCGGAGCGTCTCGGTCTCGTCCCGCAACTGGCGGTAGGTGTCGGGCAGTTGGTAGGGGCACGTGCGGTCCGCCGGGAAGGCGGGCGCCTCGTCGGTGTGCGGCGTTGCGATGGTCTCGGTCATGTCGGTCATCGAATCCCTCGAAACCTCAGCCGTTTAAAGAACGGACAGTTCTCTAAGCGAGAGGCTAGGCTGTCCCCATAGAGAACGCAACGGCCCCTATCGGACACACTCGGGAGGCATGGGTGCCCAGCAGCGCCGGTGCGGCCACCGAACCACCCGCTGACCACCGCAAAGGGCCCCGCCGCCGCGGCGAGGAGCTGGAAAGCGCCATTCTGCTGGCGACCCTGGATGAACTCGCCGAGGTCGGTTACGCCGCCCTGACCATGGAGCGGGTCGCGAGCCGGGCCCGCACCGGTAAGGCGGCCGTCTACCGCCGGTGGTCAAGCCGGGCCCAACTGGTCGTGGACGCCTGCAAGTTGGGCAAGATCTCCGACGTCGGGCTTCCCGACACCGGCGAACTCCGTGCGGACGTGCTGGGCCTGATGCGGCAGCTGTCCGCCAAAATGGCCAGCCCCCTCGGCGACCTCATGCGCGGGCTGCTCGGCGAGATGACGCGCGACCCCGAACTGGCCGAGCTGATCCGGCAGCGGGTCCACACCGTCGGCCCGTCCACCATCCAGGTCGTCCTGGAACGGGCGGTGGAGCGCGGCGAGGTCGAACCGTGGGTCCTGGCCTCGCGGCGGGCCTCGGTCGCCACCGACCTGTTGCGCAACCACTTCCTGATGTTCGGCGCCCCGGTGGACGACGAGGTTCTCACGGAGATCGTGGACGACGTATATCTGCCCCTGATCCTGAGCCCGGCCCCGGTCACCCACCGCACCCCGAGGCCGGGCCCGGAGCGCGGCACCGAGTAGCTCGCGGGGCGGGCCGCCGCGGAATCCGGTGCTCCCCCCTTTCGCACCGACCGGCGGGGTACGCGCCGACCGGAGGGCAGAGCGCTCGTCGCGCGGCCCGTCGCGGTCGGCCCCCGACCGGCCGCGACACCTGCCCGGGTGGCCCCGCGGCGCCCTCTGGGGACCATGCGCACTGGTGTCCCGCCTCCCGTTGGCCTAGCCGGAATCGCGCCCGGGAGCGACCCCGCTTAGCGTCGGGTCCGATGGACCGCGGCCGTCCCCATCGGCACACACCCGTCGGCCGCGGTGGAACAGGAAACGCGACCATGCGCCGACTCCGCATACCCAGCGCAGCCCTCCTGGGCGGCGCCGCGCTCGTCCTGACGGCCCCCGTCGCCGTCGCCGCCGGCAGCGCGGGACCCAACGCCACGGTGAGCCCCGCCACGGCGACCCCCGGCCAGACCATCACCCTGACCCTGCGCGACTGCGACGACCCCAGCCAGGGAGGACGGGCCGAAGGGGAGTTGGTCGGCAACGGGACCACGGGCAGAACCCCCATCGAGGCCACCGACCTCAAGCCGGGTGCCGACGGAGCCCTCGTCGGCACGGCCGCCGTCTCTCCCGGCCTCAAATCCGGCAGCGTGGCGACGATCAGCTTCGCCTGCGGCTCCAACCCCAACGCCGTGGTCACCGCCCCGCTCACCATCACCGCGAGCCCCACCTCGCGCCCCGCCACGCCGTCGGCGCGTACGACTGCGGCACCACCCCGGACACCCACGTCGGGTGTCGACGCGGGCCTGGGCGGCAGCACCACGCACGGCGACACCGTGGAAATCGCCCTCGGCGCGCTCTCCGTCACCGCGGGAGTCGGCATCGCCCTGGCACTCCGCCGCCGCAACGCCAAGTCCCGCCGCTGAACGGCATCTTGTCGCTTCGCCGACAAGGGAGCAGCACGCTTCACAACCGGCGCACGTCCGGTGCGGTCGTCGGTGGGCAGGGCTCACCGAACGGGGGACCCGGGCTCGGTACTTCCTCCGGTCCGGCGGATCAATCCTTACGCCCGTGCTCCGACGGGTCGTGTCCGTGCCCGCCGTGCGAGCCCGAACCGCTCCCCTCCCCCGTGCCCCCGTCGGGAGATCCGCCCATCATGCGGAGCATCGCTCCCCCGCCGGTCTGGAAGAAGCGCACGATCAGGGCGGCCGCGACCAGCAGGAACACGATGTTCAGCCACGTCGTGTAGTTCCAGGAGACGCCCTCCATCGGGATGGTCGCCGATTTCCGGTCGGGCACGAGTCCAAGGCCCCCGAAGACGAACTCCACGACATACCCGGCGATCACCATCGCCAGGTAGAACGCGCCGAGCAGGAAGGCGGCCATGCGGGCGCCGTAGTACTTCCGGTAGATGGCGAGGATCGGCAGGATCAACAGGTCCGCGAAGATGAACGCGACCACTCCGCCGAAGCTGATGCCGCCCTTCCAGAGGACCACCGCCAGCGGCACGTTGCCGATGGAGCAGACGAACGAGGCGATGGCGACGAGCGGTCCGATCAGCGGGCCCCAGAGCCTGGACGCCAGCGGGTGCCCGTCGAAGAAGAACGTACGCCAGAAGGAGTCCGGTACCCAGGCGGCGATCGCGCCCGCGACGACCAGGCCGATGACGAGATCCCGCAGGATGGCCGCCCACTCCATGACGAAGACGTGGGCGGTGGAGGTGAACCCCTCGGCGGAGAACAGCCGCCCGGCGAACGAGCCCTCCTTCCGTACGGACATGTCCATCGCGGCATGGCCCTCCATTGACCCGGCCACACCGCGCTCGGCCTGCTCGCGCGCCTGGGTGAGCAGTCCCTCGCGCAGCAGAAGCCGGAAGAGCACCGCGAGCAGCACGATCATGACCGGTCCGCCGACGAACTCGGCCGCCGTGAACTGCCAGCCCATCAACAGGGCCAGGATCACACCCAGTTCGACGACGAGGTTGGTCGAGGCGATCTCGAATGCCATCGCCGCGGTGAAGTTCGCCCCCTTGCGGAAGAGCGAGCGCGCGAGCGCGACCGCGGCGTACGAGCAGGACGACGAGGCAGCACCCAGCCCGGCCGCCAGGGCCAGGGTGCGCGGCCGGTCGTCGCCGAGCAGGGCGACGACGGTGGATCTGCGCACCACCGCCTGCACGACAGCGGACAGGGCGAAGCCGAGGACCAGGGCCCAGGTGATCTCCCAGGTCATGGAACCGGTGATACGCAGGGCATGCAGTACGGCGTCCATGCGCGGGCCTTCCCCTGGGTACTTGCCGACTGTCGACTGGCGGCGACCGACAGCCGCCAGCCGACATCGGCCAGCGGCCATCGGTCACCTGTTACTTGTTACCTACTACTCGTTACCTGCTACTTGTTACCTGCTACTTGTCATCTGTCGGCTGTCGGCCGTCATGCGGCGCCTGCGGTCTGTCGCTTGGCACCTGCCGTCGGTCACTTGAGCCGGTCCAGGATCTTGTTCATCTGCTCGATCTCGGCGTTCTGCGCCGCGATGACGTTGCCCGCGAGCCTCTTCGCTTCGGGGCTGCTGCCGTTCTTCTGCTCGTCCTTCGCCATGGTGACGGCGCCCTGGTGGTGGCCGATCATCAGCCGGGTGAACTTCCGGTCGAAGTCCTTGCCCTTGGCCGACTTGAGGTCACTCATGTCCTGATCGGACATCATCCCGGCCATGCCGGAGGAGCCGTGGTGCATCCCGGGCATGTCGCCCATCGAGGAGGAGGCCGAGGGGAGCGGCTTGCCCCACGACGTCAGCCAGGCCTTCATCGTGTTGATCTCGGGGTCCTGAGCCTTCTCGATGGCGGTGGCCAGGGTCTTGACCTCGGGATCCGCGGCACGGCCGTCGGCGAGCCCGGCCATCTCCAGGGCTTGCTGGTGGTGCGGGATCATCTGCTGCGCGAACGTCACGTCGGCGTCGTTGAAGGCGCCGCCTCGGGACGGGGCACCGCTCGGCCCGTGGTTCGTTCCGGGAGTGACCGGGTCGGCGGACCGGGATCCGCCGGAGGGACCGCAGGCCGCCAGAGCCAGGGTGAGGGCGAGGACAGTGCCGGCGGCCGCGAGCGCGCGGCGGCGGGCAGCGGAGGTGAGCGAAACGGACATCGAAGAATTCTTTCCAGGTGGACGCGCCCCTGTCGGGGCACGCGAACGGGCAGGTCGCTCGGCCGGGTTGGGCCCGGAAGGGCCGGACCCGGCAGCGCCTGTCACGTCCGCGCGACGCACACCTGAAGGAGCAGGGTTCTGCCCGTGCGCGGCGGTCCACGCCGTGCCGCCCGGAGCAGGGCCGCGCGACGCCCGCCGAGACCCCACACGACGAGGACGACCAGACCGAGCACGGCGAGCAGCCCGGTCGCGCCCAACGGCGACCGTTCCCGAGCGGGGGTGGACACGCAGAGTTCGCCGCTCATTCCCGCGGCGACGGGCGCGGCGCGCAGGCCGCCGCGCGCTTCTTGCGCCATGGCACGGCCGGCGCTCGTGGGCGCGGCCGCGGGCATCGCCCCGGGCGCGCTCATGGCGGCTGTCATGGACATCTCGCCGTGGCAGCCCGCGGCGGCGCCGGCCGGAGCACCGTGCATGGAGAACAGCCCGAACAGGACGGCGCACAGCACAAGCAGCCGGGACGGTTCCGGCCTGCGCGTGCGCCCGCGGTCCACGGCTGCTCGGCCACCTCTCGCTCGTTACGACTCCTGCGTCCGGGCCCGACGATACCCCCACCGGGTGTCCGCCGGAGCGCCCCCACCCCGGGCGGGGCCGTACGCGGTCACCGGCCCCACCACGAGAGCGCTCCCCGAAGTGACCAGGTCAGTGGTGGAATTTGGGCTGGTCCGCCACAAGGGTGAGCTATGTTTTGAGCACACGTGGCACGAGAAGGAGGCCCGCCGGTGTCATCGGGGCAGCAGGTACGCGCCCAGTCGGCCGCGATCACGCCGAGCGGGGAGCCCTCGGACCGCGAGCGCGCCCCGGGCGACCGGGTGCGCGCGCTGTTCGACGGTCACCGCCTCTCCCCCGGGCAGCGGCGCATCGCCCAGTACCTCATCGATCACCTCACCGACGCCGCCTTCCTCTCGATCACCGAGCTCGCGGAACGGGTGGGCGTGAGCCAGCCGTCGGTGACCCGCTTCGCCGCCTCGCTCGGCTACAGCGGCTATCCCGCGCTGCGGGAGGTGCTCCAGCCGATCGCCCTGAGCGCGGTCGCGGGCACCCCCGAAGGGCGCGAGGAGAGCCGCCACAACGAGCTTCAGGCGGCGGTGGACGCCGAGATCGAGAACCTGGAGCACGTACGCCGCCTGGTCGCCAACACCACCCAGGTCCTCGAAATCGGCCGGGAGCTGGCGCTCTCGGTGCCGCTGACGGTTCTCGGGCTGCGGATCTCGGTGTCCCTCGCGGAGTACTTCGCGTACGCGGCCCGGCGCATCCATCCCGATGTGCGGCTCGTGACGCGCGGCGGCAGCGTCGCCTACGACGCCCTGCTGCAGTCCCGCTCGGCGGGCGGGACCTGGGTACTGGCCTTCGCCATGCCCCGGCACGCCAAGGAGACCCTGGCCGCGCTGCGGGCGGCCCGCAGCGCGGGGCTGCGCATCGCGCTGGTCACGGACACCACGCTCGGCCCGCTCGTGGACGAGGCCGACGTGGCGCTGACCGCGGGCACCGGCTCGCGGCTGGTCTTCGACTCGTACGCGGCGCCCGGAGTGCTGGCCGCGGCGCTCCTCCAGGCGATGGCCGACGCCGACCCCGAGCGCACGCAGGCGCGGCTCGAGGAGTACGAGCAGGCCGCCGACAAGCACGGCTTCTTCCTCTAGGCACCGCCGGACGGGATTTTCCGTTTCTTCCCTCAGGGCCTGATTCGCCCCGGGCGCTGCGCAAGATCTTCACACGTGAAGCGCGCATGAATTTTTTCATACCCTTGTTTACTCAACGGTATATATGTTTACTGAGCCGTGGCGGCCACCGATCTGCCCATGCCAACAAGAGCGACCCCCAGTCCCTCTGAGAACGAACACCCGGCGTGATGCTCCCCCTCCTCTCATCACGTTGGTGTCCGATCCAGGCTGTCGGATCCGGTGGAACGCCCGTGGCGGCTCCGGCCAACCCCTGGGCCGGGGCCGCCCCCACCTCTCGATCAGAGTTCGACAACCATCGGAAGCGACGAGAATGCCCTCTACGGCCCCCACCACCACGCTCAGCCCGGACTGGCCCTGCCAGGTCAAATCCCCGGGAAGCCGTGACTGGGAGCGCACCGCCACCCGTTGGCTGCGCGACCTGCTGCCGGCCCGCTACGCCGGCTACTCACCCCTCATCCGCCACCACGTCCTGCTCGCGCGGCACGCCCAGATCCAGGTGCAGCACGAGATCCGCGCGGTGCGCGTCGCCCTCCAGACCAGCCGCGCCGAACTGCCCACCCTGGGCGTGGCCCCGGCCGTCATCGAGAACACCATCAGGATGTACGCGATGGAACTCGAACAGCTGGGCCGCCTCGCCCGCGGAGTCCGGCTCGTCATGGAGGCGCTCATGGACGACGGCCTCCCACCGCGCAGGACCCACGTCCCGCGAAGGTGACCCCGGCGCCTACACGGCGGGCAGGTCGAGACGGGAGAGATGGCCGGGCGTCAGCGCGCGCAGGAAGTCCGCGGCGTCGAAGGCCTCCCCGACGGCGACCACGCCCGTCGCACGGACCCGGCCGTCGAGGACGCGGGCGAGGGCCTCGACGACGAGCGGCGCCGTGACCGCGTAGATGTCCCGCCCGCCCGCGACCGCGCGCCGCGTCTCGTCACCCTTGCGTACGGCCGCCTCGACGAGGAAGGTCTGCGCCGAACGCCCGCTGCTGTCGGCGGGAACGGGCTCGGGTGTGGTCGCGTCCCGCACGTCACGCAGCGGGGCGAGGTTCATGACCGCCCGCACCTCGGGGGTCCGTACGTGGCGCGGGATGGTCACCTGGTCCGCCGTGGCGAACGGGGCCGCGTCCTGCGTCCCGAACGGCTCAGGAAACTCCCATGAGAACTCCTGCGGGGTGTAGTCGAACGGCCCCAACGTGCCCTTGGTGAAAGCGAGTTGCTGCCCGGCGTTGCTCTTGCCGGTGAGCCTGCTGCCGAGGGTCGGCAGCCAGCTGTCGAGGGCGTACGCGAGGACCACCTCGTCCACCTCCGTCCAGTCCCCCAGGGCCGCGGTGGCCAGCAGGTCACCGAGAGCCCCGTAGAAGGCGACCGACGGCGCGAGGACGATGCCCGCCTCACGGGCCCGCTGGTCGTACGTGTCGAACAGCGCGGCCGTGACGGCCTGTTCGGCGGCGACGTCCAGATACGGCAGCCGCGCGCGCAGGGCCGCCTGGGCGACGGGGAGCGCGGTCGCGAGGAAGGGCCCCGCACAGTTGACGACCCCCGAGGTGCCGTCGAGGGCCCGGTCGAGGGAGGCCGCGTCCTCGGTCGAGGCGACGCGCAGCGGAGCGTCGGGGGCGAGCGCGCCGAGGCCTTCGAGCTTGGCCCGGTCGCGGCCGACGAGCACCACGCTCGCGCCCCGGCTCACCAGCTCCCTCACGACGAAGCGTCCCGTGTGGCCGGCGGCGCCCATGACGGCGACGGGCCGCCGGTCGGGCCAGGTGCCGGTGCGCGGGGCGGGCAGGGCGGACGGTGCGGAACTCATCGTGGACTCCCGGATGCTGCTGGTGAGTGGGTGTGCACGCCATGATGCGGGGCCCGCTCACCCGGTCACCAGCGGCCGGAATGACGAGGGGCGTACAGTTTCGGACATGACCGTTGGGGACCTGATCACGCCGGCGACGTCGGGCGGCCGGACGGTGGCGCTCGCCGTCGCCGAGGGCAGCATGCTCTTCGAGGCCGCGGCGGCCTGCGAGGTGTTCGGAACCGACCACAGCGAACTCGTCGATCCCTGGTACTCGTTCCGCGTGTGCGGCTCCCGGCGGGCCCGGGTCGGCGGCTGGCTGCGGGCCGACACCACCCACGGCCTCGACGGCCTCGCCGCCGCGCACACCGTCATCGTCCCGGCCCAGGACGACATCGAGGGGGACCCGCCGGGCGAACTCGTCGACGCCGTGCGGGCCGCGCACGCCGCCGGCGCCCGCATCGTCTCCCTGTGCACCGGGGCGTTCGTCCTGGCCGCGGCTGGGCTGCTCGACGGCCGCCGCGCGACCACGCACTGGGCCCATGCGGACCTGCTCGCGGCGCGCTATCCGAAGGTGGCGGTGGACGCCGGGGTCCTGTTCACCGACGAGGACGGTGTGCTCACCTCCGCGGGCAAGGCCGCCGGGATGGACCTGTGTCTGCACATCGTCCGCAGCGATCACGGCGCGACGGTGGCCAACGCGCTCGCCCGCCACCTCGTGGTGCCGCCGCACCGCGACGGCGGCCAGGCCCAGTTCATTCCGGCGCCGGTGACCCACGGCCGCGACCATCCGCTCGCCGAACTGCTGCCCTGGGCGCTCGACCGCCTCGACCAGCCCCTCACGGTGGAGGACCTGGCCCGGCAGGCCGCCATGAGCAGCCGCAATCTGGCCCGGCACTTCCATGCTGTCACCGGGACCTCGCCGCTGCGCTGGCTGTTGAGCCAGCGCGTGCGCCTGGCCCAGGAACTGCTGGAGTCGGGCGACGACAGCGTGGAGCGCATCGCGGCGCGCACCGGCATGGGCACGTCCGCCACCCTGCGCCGACACTTCGCCCGCGTCACGGGCCTGCCGCCCGAGGCCTACCGACGCACGTTCGGCATGCGTTGACGTCCCTCGGGCCGAGCGCCCATTCGGCCCGAGGGACGCCAGGTTCAGAGGACGAACACGCTCCGGCTGCCGTGCGGGTGGTAGGTCTCACCGGGGTAGATCAACCAGTCGACCCGCCCCGTGCAACCGGGCCCGGACCGGACCTCGGCGATCGCGTCCGTCTGGTTGGTGACCACGGACGGCGCGAAGTCCCCCAGGGGGAAGCAGCCGCTCGGATTCTGGTGGGCCGCCCCGTCAATGATCAGCAGCCCTTGAGCCGCGTACGCGTTATTCGGCGCCCCCCACACCAGCGCCGCGGCCGCCACGCACCCGCCGAGCACCCTCACCATGCGCCGCACCATGCCCGTACCCCTTCCGTCGCCGCAGACACGTCTCACGCGATCCGCCGTCGCGACTCACCGTATGCGCTCAACTACGTGCCGTCACAGGCGTACGGAGGTGCGGCCGCCCGCCCCCAACGCGCCCCACGCCGGGCCTCCGCGCGGCGCCCAACCCGACATGCGATCTCCACAGGCGCGTGCGAGCGTGGAAGTGCTCAACCTCCGACCTGCCCACCAGGGGGCGACCACCATGAGCAAGAAGCAGACCCGCCAGAACCGGGGAGCACGCACGGGCGGCCATGACCGCAGCACCACGTCCGAGGTCAAGGAGCAGACGACCCCCGCCACGTCGCAGACCGCGCACCCGACCCCCGAGGTCTCCCACAAGCAGCCGCGGAAGTTCGGGCACAACTAGGTTCCACATCCGGCCTGTTGAGCAACTCCTGTTCAGATCAAACCTGTTGAACCCGTCGCCCGCACGCGGGCTCTCGCGCCTATCGGGCGAGGACCAGCGTCGCGGGCGACTCGGTGTGCTGGAAGGAGACGTCGGTGAAGCCCGCCTCGGTGAGCCACGTCCGGTAGTCGTGCTGGGTCCACGTGCGGCCATGTGCGCTCTGCAGCAGCATCGTCGTGGTGAAGATGAGCGGGAACGGCGGCCCCGACCGGTCGTCGTCCACCACGAAGTCGTTGACGACCAGGGACCCGCCCGGCTTGAGGGCGCCGCGGAACTTACGGAAGACGGCCACGTTGTCGGCCGGGCTCTCCTGGTGCGCGAGGTGGGAGTACACGCCGATGTCGTGCTCGGCGGTCCCGAAGTCGCAGGTGTGGAAGTCGCCGTCGACCGTACGGAAGCGGTCCCCCACACCGCGTTCCGCGACGAAGCGCGCCGCGATCCGGTTGACGTTGCCCCAGTCGATCTGAGTCGAACGGGCCTGGGGGTTCATGCCGAGCCAGACCGCCGAGTAGATGCCCGACCCGCCCCCGACGTCGAGGATGGAGATCGCGCCGGCCCGGGCCAGGCCGAGCGTTTCGGCGGCGGCCATCGCGGAGGGCACCGACAGCGGGGCGATCGCGGGGACGAGCTCCTCCCAGTACGCGTTCTCGGCCACGTCGGCGGTGTCCTTGGCCACCGGGATGCCCGTCCGGGCCACCTCGGGGAGGTCGGAACGGCGCTCCATGTCCTGGAACAGCACCTTGGCGAAGCCGCCGAGGTAGGCGGGCCGTCCCTCGACGAGGAAGGCGGATGCCTCGGGCGTGTTGCGGTAGGCGCCGTCGCGCAGGTCGACCAGGCCGAGTCCGACCAGCCCGTCGAGCAGCGCCTGGGCGCCCCGGGTGCTGAGTCCGGCCGCCTCGGCCACCTGCTCGGTGCTGCTCGCGCCGTTCTCCAGGTGCCCGAAGAGCGAATGGATCGTGCTCGCCGCCAGGATGCTGGCGGCCCAGTTCCCCGTCGCGATCCGCATGATGCGTTCGGGAGACGGCTGCGCCTGCTCGTCGTTCATGTCGCTCCACACCGCGGGGCCGGGCACGGCTGCCTCGTCGCCTTTCCTTCACTGGAGCACGACGCCCAGCGACCGGCAAGCCGGATCGGCCCGCTGTTCAGTGGCTCGCGCCGCCTTCGTGCGGAGGCGACAGGTTGGGGGGCGGACGGGCCCCGGAGCGCCAGGGGCTCGGGGCGACGCGGCTCCGGCGATCAGGGGGCGGAGGCCCGGCGGTCGGGGGCCGCTCCGAGGGCTTGCGGGCTCAGGGAAGCCGCTTGGCCGCCCGCCATTGCGGTGCGAGCACCGACCAGATCTCCTCGTCGTGCCGTTCACCCCGGTACAGGTAGCTCTCCCTCAGCACCCCGTCCCTGGTCATGCCCAGGCGTCGGGCCACGGCGATGCTGGGCTTGTTCTGCGCCGAGGCCCACCACTCCACCCGGTGGACGCCCCGCTCCTCCACGGCCCAGTCGATGATCGCGCGCATGGCCCGGGTCACCAGGCCCCGGCCCACCGCCGACGGCTCCAGCCAGCAGCCCGCCTCCGCCACACCCTGCGCGAGGTCCAGCCTCCGGAACAGCACCGCGCCGACCAGCCTGCCGCCCGCCCGGATGCCGTAGAGGCGCCCGGTGTCGGCCGCCGCCCGGTCCGCGTACGCCTGGAGGAACGACCGGCTCGACGCGAGGTCGGTCACGACGTCCGGAAGCCCGTTGTACCGCCCGATGAACTCCCGCCCCCGGTCCACATGGTCCAGGAACTCCTTGGCCTGCCACGGTTCGAGCGGGCCCAGCTCGGCGCCGTCCTCGCCCAGGGACATCGCGTACATCCACACCCTCCACGGTCTCGGTCGGTCTGCGGCGCAGATCCTCTCACGCGGTCCTGCGCCCCCCTGAGGTCCATGGCCTGCCTGGGGCGTTGGGGCCCCGGTGCCTCCCGGGGTCCCTGTGGTGTCGCCCTCTGCGCGGCACAGGGGTTGCGTAGGGCGAGGCATGTGCGGTTGCTCCCCTGTGGGCCAACTCAGCCTGCTACGGCCCGGGTTCAGTGTGTCGAACCCACACCCCTCGCGAGAACGCGACATCACCCGTCGTCTTCCCAGTGGTGTCGCAGATCCGCCAGAGACCGCGCCAATGCCCTGCTGGAGTGGTCCTTCACGCCGATCAGGGGTCGACACCGACAGGTGGTGCCCCACGCCGCGGTCACCCATGTGGTGGCCCCACACAACAGGGGCAGGTTTCATGCCGACAGCCACCGTCGCTTCCCCGACGCCCACCCCACCCTCCGCTCGATCACCGCTCCTCTCCTGGCTGGCCGTGGTGTCCGTGATGCTGGGGATCTTCTCCATCGTCACCACCGAGATCCTGCCCATCGGCCTGCTGACGTCGATCGGGTCCAGCTTCACTGTCTCGGACGGCATGGCCGGACTGATGATGACCATGCCGGGTTTCCTGGCGGCGGTGGCGGCTCCTCTGGTCACCGTGGCGACCGGCCGCGTCGACCGGCGTCTGATGCTGGGGGCGTTCGTCCTGCTGCTGGCGCTGGCCGACTTCCTTGCGGCGACGGCTCCGAGCTTCTGGCTCGTCCTGGTGTCCCGGGTCATGGTCGGAGTCACCATCGGTGGGTTCTGGTCCATCGGCGCCGGCCTCGCCGCCCGGTTGGTGCCCGCGCGGTCGGCGGCCCGGGCGACCTCGGTGATCTTCGCTGCGGTCCCGCTGGGCTCGGTGCTCGGGGTGCCCCTCGGCACCTTCATCGGGGATCTCGCGGGCTGGCGCACGGCCTTCCTCGTCACGGGGTTCTTCACCCTCGGCGTCCTCGCGCTCATGCTCCTGACCGTTCCGCCGCTCCCCGCGATGCGGCCGATCCGCCTGACGGCGCTCGGCGGCATGGTCCGCGGCGCGGGCACCCGGTTCGCCCTGGGAACCACGTTCCTCATCGTCCTCGCCCACTTCGGCACCTACACCTATGTGACGCCCTTCCTCGAGCGGGTGACCCATGTGGGCCACGAACACATCACGGTCTTCCTGTTCATCTACGGAGCGGCAGGCATCGCGGGCAACTTCGTCGGCGGCGCGTTCGCCGCCCGCCGTCCGCGCCTCACCTTCGTGGTGGCCGCCGCCATGATCGCGGGAGCCACTCTGCTGTTCCCGGTGGTGGGACGGTGGGCTCCGGGGGCCGTGACGCTGCTGGCCGTCTGGGGCGCCGGCTACGGAGCGGTGCCCGTCTGCTCGCAGACCTGGTTCGCGAAGGCCGCCCCCGACGCACCGGAGGCGTCCTCCGTCCTGTTCACCGCGTCGTTCCAGGCCACCTTCTCCGTCGGGGCCCTGGCGGGGGGCGTCGTTCTCGACCGCTCCTCGCCCTCGACCGTCATGGTCCTGGGTGGTGTGGCCGCCGTACTGATGGTTCTTGTCGTGTGCGCCCACCACACCCGGCGGCTTTCGTGGCCCGACGGCGAGCAGCGCGCCTGACGGCCCCAACGTCCTTTCCGCGGGGGCGAGTTGGCACCTCACCCGGAGCCCGGGCTTTCAGGGCAGATCCGTACGGCCCAGCCACGCGGGCTTCACCGGGACCCCGTCCGCGTCCCTGGGTTCCGGAAGGGCCGGGGGAACGCGTGGCGGGGGTGGTGCGGCTTCCGTGGGTGCCGAGGGCGGCGCCTGCTCGCCTTTCGGCGGGGCGGCGCTGTCCTCCAGCAGCTCGGCCACGGTGAACCGGGCGCTGTAGGACTGCCAGGAGCCGTCGACGACCAGCACAAAGCCGTCACCGTCCCGAAAGAGCCGGCGGCGCTTCGGGTTGCGTGGATGCTCGGGGGTGAAACGCCGAGCCCGGCCCTCCAACTCCGCGAGGGCCTGTTCGCGCTCCCCCTCCACATGCGCCAGCACATATGCCTCCATGTGCTTGCGATCGGCCGTGCCCACCGTCACCTCGACGATCAGCCCCCATGTCGGCACACCACACTCCCATCCCCTCGGGTGAGGATCCAGCGCCTTGATCCTGCGAACAGACTCGGCCCCGCGCCGGGTTGCGTACGCGTGCCGTGCGCGGCACGGGGCGGAGCCGCCGGCTGTCAGAACTCGGAGTTGGCGACCCACCGCATGAGCAGGTCGTCGTCGCCCGACGTCGCGAACGCCTCCGAGCCGGGGCCGAGGCGTCCGTACATCAGCAGGAGCAGATCGGCCGCGGCCCCCTCGACGGTGGCGTCCGCCGCGTGTGCGTCCGTGTTGTCCGCGGGGTTCTGGTCGAGCCCGAAACCGTCGGGGCGAAGGCGGATCAGCCATTCACCGGCCCGGTCGGTGCAGCGGAAGCGAAGGGTCTCGCCGTCGCCGCGCAGGTGGGCGGTCTTGGGGGCGAAGGGGGCGGCGAACGGCAGGTTGACCAGGAACTCGTCCACCCCGTCGACCGCGAGGGCGGGATCGATCGTGGGCCGCAGGCCCAGGGCGAGTTCCGCGTCGACCCGGTGCACCAGCGTCTCGAACAGCATGCGCCGCATCCAGAACCGGGCGTGCGGATCTGCTCCCCACACCCACATCGCGGCCTTCGGGTCGGTGTCGGCGAACGCCTGGTCCGCCACCTGCGAGCTGTCCGTCAGCCAGGCGGGGTAGCCGGAGTCGTGCGCGGGCAGGTCGAGTTCCACGTCCCGGCTCAGGGGGCGCTCCTGAACCCGGTTCCGCAGCAGCCCGGAGAACGCGCGCTGCACGCTTCCGGTGTGCCGGACGAGGTCGACGAGGGTCCAGCCGGGGCAGCTCGGCACCGGTGTCGCCAGGTCGGCGTCCTGGACGACCGCCACGAACTTCGCGGTCTCGGCCATCACCGCGTCGCAGTGGGTCGCCGGGGCACAAGCCCAGCGCGAGCCGTGCGTGCCGTCCCGGCCCATGTCGCTCTCCTTCTCGCTGCCCATCCCACTGCCCGTCTCGCTGCCCATGTGTGCGCACCTTCTCCGTTGTGCTCCTACGGTCCGGCAGACCGGGCCGGATCACGCCCAGAGCGCTCCCCCTCCACCGTCTGCCGGAATCAGTGTGCTCCGAGCACGGTCGGCCGGAGGACCCGGGTTGCCTCTGGTGCGGTGTGGTCGGACCCCATTCGGCCAGGCGTGCCGTGTGTGGGACGCAGGGCGGTGTATTCAGGAGTGATGGATCTTCAGGCCCTGCGTCCGGCCCGCCACCGCTCCCCGGCGGCACGTCACGCACTGCTGGCGGTGCCGTTCGCGATGATCGCGCTCGTCACGACGGGGGATGTGCTCGCCCCGCCCGACGTGCACCTCGGCCCCTTCCTGGCGGCGGCTCCCGCCGTCACGGCCTCGTTCGCCGGGCCCCGCACCACGGGGTTCATCGGCGCCGTGGCGGTGCTGGCGCAGGTGGTCGTCGCGATGGTGCGCGGCAGTGTCACCGACCTCAACCACACCTTCCAGATCATCACCCTGGTCCTGATCTCGGTGTTCGTGACGGTTTTCGCCCATCTGCGCGAGGTGCACGAGAAGGAGCTGGTGCAGTTGCGATCGGTGGCCGAGGCCGCGCAGCAGGTCGTGCTGCGGCCGCTGCGCGAGCACCTCGGACCGCTGCGGCTGGCGAGCGTGT
Organism: Streptomyces sp. NPDC045846; assembly: GCF_056431605.1. NCBI lineage: Bacteria > Bacillati > Actinomycetota > Actinomycetes > Kitasatosporales > Streptomycetaceae > Streptomyces > Streptomyces sp. NPDC045846. Next base: position 665,516 of record NZ_JBWKKJ010000003.1, read on the forward strand.
ACCTGGCCGCGGCGGCGGACGCGCAGATCGGCGGCGACCTGTATGCCGCCGCCCGCACCGCCCACGGCACCCGGCTCATCATCGGTGACGTACGGGGCAAGGGGCTGGAGGCGGTCGGGGACGCGGCACTGGTGCTGGGCGCGTTCCGGGCCTCCGCCCACCAGGAGGCCGACCTGCCGGGGCTTGTCGGCTATCTGGAACGCGCGGTCGCTCCGGACCTGGACCACGCCCACCGGGACGGTGGTGCCGATGCCGACCCGCCCTTCGACGACCGCAGCGAGGCGTTCATCACCGCCGCCCTGCTCGACATCCCCGACCTGGGCCAGGCCTTCGAGATCGTGAACTGCGGCCATCCGCCGCCCCTGCTGCTGCGCGGCAACCGGGTCGTCCCCCTGGAGGTCGATCATCCGTCGCCGCCCCTGGGCCTCGCCGACCTCGCCCGTTCCCCGCTCGCCCCGCAGGGCTTCACCTTCGAGCCGGGCGACATCCTGCTCCTCTACACCGACGGCGTCCTCGAAGCCCGCGACGAGTCGGGCGCCTTCTATCCGCTGGCGGAACGCGCGGCCGCCTGGCGCGGCTCAGGCCCCCGCGCCCTGCTGAGCCATCTGCGCGACGACCTCCTGGCCCACACCCCCGGCGGGACGCTGGGTGACGATGCCGCGATGGTCGCTATCGAACGGCTCCGGCCACCCGCCGAGCGGGGTGCGCCCCGCCTGTAGGGACCTGATGATGGGGAAACCTGTGCAGCGGACGCATCCGAGAGGCGGGAGAAGGCATGCCGCAGGAACCAGCGCGCGAGGAGCCTGCTCCCGAGGGCGGGCGGGCCTGGTCCGGCCGCGAGGGTGCCCGGGCGTTCGCCTCGGTGGACGCGGCCACCGACTGGCTGCTCGGCTATCCCTTCGTCTTCCGGGCCCTGGCCGACCACGGCGGGGCGGGCGGGGTTCTGCTGGACTTCGGCTGTGGGCCCGGCCGCGTCGCCGATCACGCGGCCCGGCGGCTCGGTATGCGGATCATCGGCGTGGACACCTCCCCCGACATGCTCGCCCTGGCCCGCCGACAGGGCACTCCCGGCGCCGAGTACCACCTGGTCACGGACGGCCGGGCCGACGCACTGCCCGACGGCTGTGCGGACGCCGCGATGTGCAACCACGTCCTGGCGTCACTGCCCGACGAGCGGACCGTCCTCGACGTGTTCGGCGAGATCCACCGGCTGCTGCGGCCCGGAGCGCCACTCGTCCTGCTCACCACGGACCCCGCGGCGAGCGGCGTCGCGTACGCGTCCTTGCGGGTGGGCGAGCCCGGCGTCGCCTACCGCCCGGGACAGCCCATGACCGTACGGCTGCGCCGGACCGACGGCACCTGGCAGACCATGCCGAACCACGCCTGGCCCCCGGCCACGATGCGCGCCCTCCTGGAGCGTGCCGGGTTCACCGTTCCCGCCCAGCACCACCCGACGCCGGACGAAGCGGAAGAGATCGCCGACCCGGACCATGTGCGCAGCCGCGACTGGGCGGCCGAACGGCGGCTCCCGCCCCTGGTGGTGACGGTCGCGATCCGGGACTGACCCTCGGACGCCCCCACCGTCGTGGCGGTGTCTCAGAGGTTGCGCTCGATGAAGTCCCGCAACGCGAGCCGGTCCATCGCACCGGTCTCGGCCGCCGTCGCCTCTCCGTCCTTGATCAGGACGACGGAGGGCGCGGCCGTGACGCCGTAGCGCTGAACCGGGCCCGGGCAGCGTGTCCGGTGCAGGGGGCACTGGTAAGCGGCACGCGCCTCCATCATCACCCGGGTACCGGGGGCGGCCCGCCGGGCACCCGCCGACGGCCCCGCACCTCCCCGGCCGCTCCGGCCCGGCCGATGCGCGGCGACGAACGCGTTTCGCTTCCGTATTGGGCAGGTCATGGAACGGTGACGAGGCTGGCGGACGCCGATGCTCACGTATTAAGAAGTGTGATCACAGAGATCGCTTTTGACGGTCCACAGTCATGCATGGGGGAGAACAGTGAGCAGTTTCGGCGTGCGACGGACCACATACGGTGCCATCGGCGTGGCGGTCGTCGGGGTGTTGGCCCTGAGCGGTTGTCAGAACAACGACGACAAGGGCGATGGCGGAAAGACCTCGAATCCTCCCGCCGCCGGGTCGAGCCAGCCAAGCCAGCCGGCGCAGCCCAGCGCGTCCGCCCCTGCCGGAGGCGGCGGCACGGGCGGGGGCGCCGGCATGGCCCAGGCGGGCCAGAGTTTCAAGATAGGTGAGGCGGCGCAGATTCCGTTCAGCTACGGAACCACCACCAAGGGCACCATCGCGCTCACCGTCACCTCGATCGACCAGGGCCAGCCCGGCGATCTGGCGCCGCTCAAGCTGGGCGACCAGGTGAAGGGGAAAGTCCCCTACTACGTGCGGTACTCGATCAAGAACACCGGCACCACCGACCTCGCCTACGCGTCGGTGGGCCACATCAAGGGCCTCCTCGGGGACGGCACCGAGGCCCAGGACCTGATGGTCATCGGGTCGTTCGACAAGTGCCCGAGCGACTCGCTGCCCAAGGGCTTCACCAACGGCCACACCCAGACCGGCTGCGCGGTGGCCCTGGCGCCGTCCGCCGCGACGAAGGTGACATCGGCCGAGTACTGGGGCGACCCCTTCACCCTCGGCAAGGGCATCACCTGGAAGTAACACGGTTCGGGCCCCACTCGTAGGGCAGCACCACACCCCGCGTCGCCTCGTGCGGCGCGGGGTGTGGTGCATGTATGTGGTCCTTGTGGCGCGAGCGGCCCGCCCCCTGGGACTTCAGCACACCGGGGCCCTTGGGGCCGCTGCCGTCGCCGGGGGTGGATCCGGCCGTCCCTGCCCGGCGAGGTGCGCCACTGGGCAGGGGCGAGGGGCGGATACTGGCGGCGTTCCGTACCGCCGCGCGTCCGAGGAGCCGGTCATGGTCCCGCTTCCCCCGCCCCGCAACCCCCCACCCGGAGCCCTCGCCCGCCGTTCGGTACTGCTCGGCACGGCGGCCTGGTGCATGGGCGCCGCAGGCTGTTCGGGCGGCGCGAGGACGCCGTCCGCCTCCTCGTCCCCCTCCGCCGGTTCGCGTTCGCCGGGTGCGGCTCCGCAGGCTTCCGGCTCGCCGTCCGACGCCGAGCGCCCCCGGGCCGCCCTACCGAAGGCCATTCCCTGGCGACCGGGCCCCGGAGAGATCGAGCCCGCGGCCAAGCTCGCCGCCGTCCGGGTCGTGGAAGCGCTCGGTACGTGGCCGGCCGGGCAGGGCAGCGAGCAGGCGGCCGCCGCCCGGGCCGCGGCGCTGGGCGTCTCCACCACTCCGACGGCTCAACTGGCCGCCCAGGCGGGCTCATTGAGGCCGACCGCCGATGCCGCGGTCGTCCGGGTGATCGACGCCCAGTACGGCGGCATCCTGTCCGACACGGCTAGCGTTCTGGTGGTCTGCGACCAGCCCACCCTGCTCGGCTCGGTCGTCCACCCCGGGGGCACCACGGTCGACGTACGGCTCAGCCGCACCTCCGCCGGCTGGAAGGTGACCGCCCTGCACCCCGCCGCGCCCGGCCCCGCCACGGCCCTGGGCGCGGCCGCGCGGGAGGTGTTCGCCCAGTCCAGGATCGAGCTGCCGCCCGCCTCGGCCGCCGACATCCGCAGCGGCGCCGTGCACGACAGCGTGCTGCGCGCGATGCTGCAACTCGCGGGCGACTACCGGCTGTCGGTCAGCGTCGTACGCTCCGGGCACCCGCTGGACGTGTTCGGTACCGACCGCCCCAGCGACCATCCGCTCGGCCGCGCCTTCGACGTCTGGCGCATCGACGGCCACGCCGTCGTCGACCCGGCGACCTCCCGCACGCTGATCACCACCTTCATGCGGGCCGCCGCCGCGGCCGGGTCCTACAACGTCGGCGGCCCCGTGCAGTTGTCGGGCGGAGCCACGGCGAACCAGTTCTTCTCCGACGACACCCACCACGACCATGTGCACATCGGCTTCACTTCCTGACCTGTCTCTCTCGCCCGCGTCGCCGCGCGCGGCAACGCAAGGGGGTGTCGGAAGACGGCGGCGAGGAGTGGGGCTGCCGTCGCGGTCCTCAGTGCCAGGCGGCCAGCGGGGCGCTCGTATGACTGACGGGGATGGTGTGGGTGACCCATGTGGGCCCCGCACACACATGAAGGAGGAATGAGGTGGGCTCGGCACGGTAGTGGGGGACCTCGCCGTGGCGGGCCAGTCCGCTCTGGAGATGGGTGCTGGGGGCGATGGCCAGGGTGGCGCCCGCGAACTCGGCGGTGACGGACCGGTGGACGTGGCCCGTGAGAACGCGCACGACCTGCGGGTGACGCCCGACCACCTCGGCCAGAGCGTCGCCGTCGGCCAGCCGCATGGCGTCCAGGAAGGGGATCCCCACCGGGATCGGCGGATGGTGCAGACAGACGAGGGCCGGGGTGTCGGGCCGACGGCCAAGTGCCTTGCTCAGCCAGGCGAGTTGGCCGCCCCCCAATCGTCCGCCGGGAGAGCCGGGCACCTTCGAGTCCAGGACGGTGATCGTGAAAGCGGCGTGCTCCACCGCATAGTGGGTGTCGTGCGATCCGCCCAAGAACGCGGTGCCGCCGAAAGCCTCCCGCAGCATCTGGGGGTCGTCGTGGTTTCCGGCGGCCAGATACAGCGGCAGCGGAAACCCGTCGATCACCTCGCGCAGCACCGCGTACTCCTCGGCGCGGCCGCGGTGGACGAGATCTCCCGTGATCACCGCGGCGTCCGGTCGCGGATCGAGCGCGAGGACGCGGGCGAGGGCCCGGCTCAGCGCCTCGGCCCGTGCGCCTGCCAGCGGGCCGGATGTGAGGTGCGGGTCACTGAGGTGCGCGATGGCCGGGGTCATACCCGCAGGCTTCCCCCACCCGATCAGGCCACAACCGATCACGCTCAGGGCGAAAGCCGTGCCATCCGACGAGGCCGGGTTACCCCATGAGGCGGGGTTACCCCACTGGGCACCGATACCCCAACGTGCCTACCAATCCTGTTCGTTGGGGCGAACAGAAGTCGGTTCCGGCTCACTTGGAGCGAACAGCGACCGCAGACGACTGCCGTTGACCAGAGCGACGACGGCGATCAACAGAGCTCCGCAGAGCCCCTGTTCGGCCTTCATCCACACCGGGAACGTGCCGGGGAGCGCGATGATCGCCACGATGGCCACCACCATGACGCCGGAGATGACCCGGAGTCGGCGATACGCCGAGCGCGAGCCGCGAGCCGCGCGGACGGCACACAGGTACGTCACCAGGGCGCTGACCACCACGATGGTGCCGCGGACCCATACGGCTGAGTTCACGTCCGCGGAGTCGTCGCGCAGGAGCACGATGGCCAGCAACGTGAGCACGCTGATGCCGAGGTAGCCCCCGAGAAGGAGCTTCGTGGCGCGGAAGGCCGCCTGACTGTGCGGGTGGATGGGGTGTTCCGCGGAAACGGGGGCGGATGCGGAGTGCGAGCTCCGGGCGGCGTTCATGAAGGGCCCCTCTCTTCTCTCTTCCGATGGACGACGGCCGCGACGAGCGGCGTGCGGGCGGGCCACGCGCCTCTCGCGGGACGGTTTCCGCGGCCCCCTGTGCGGCCATTCCCAGGCTCCGCCACCGCGGCCCCACATCCATCGCCCGCACGGACGAAGCGCGGTCGGCGCGATGTCAGGGCCCTCTGCGGGCCACCCCGTAATGGAGGGCGGCCGCCCACCCCTATGGCGGAGAAGACGGGACGCGGCCACACGGAGGCTGACGGAAGTGGGGGCACCCCCCCCCACATACGACGGCGAGGGGCCCGGGTCTGGGCCCACACCGTCCGGGACGGCTCGGGGACGGGATGCCCCGCACAGCCGGTAGGACCGTTTCCCCCGTGGGGGTGAGCCCGTGCCGATTCCGGGCGTTTCATGATCCGCGGCCGCTGGAAAGGGGCCCGTCCTGTCGATCAACAGATGGACTGTTCCGCCATGTTGAAGACCGCTCTGCATGTCCTCGCCGCCACGTCCCTGGCCGCCGCCTCCCTGACCGTCGCCGCGCCCGCCGACGCGACCGACCACCGCGCGACGACGGCACGCGCGCAGGCGCCCGACACCGGGCCGTGCGGACCTGTCGGCCCGTTCCGTTCGTCGGATTGGTGGCGCACCACCACCTCCCCATTCATCGCCCCGGCCATCGGCAGGCCGCTGAGGACGAGAACTGGCAGTGGCGCGACGACTCCAACACGCTCTGGCGGGGCGACACCCGCGAGAACGTGCAGCAGCTCTTCGACGACGGCTTCACCCCGCGGGGCGAGACGCTCACCCCGCTCGCCGAGTACATAGTCAGAGGTAGGTGTCGCACGACTCCCGGACGGCGGTCAGTTCGGCGGGTTCGGGCGTACCGCGACTACAGGCGGGTGGGGTGCGGCGGGGTCAGGTCATCGCCACGGTCAGCAGGAACGTCGAGTCCTCCAGGGCTTCCACCGTGTGGGCCGTGCCGGGCACGGTCAGCAGGTCGCCGTCACGGCCCTCCCAGGTGTCCGCGCCGGACACGAGCCGGATCCGGCCCGACCACACGAGGAGTGTGGCCTCCCCGCCCAGGCCGTGCTCGCCGAGCTTGTTCCCCGCGGTGAGCGCCAGGACCGTCTGCCGCAGGACGCGCTCGTGGCCGCCGATCACCGTGGACGCGCTGCGCCCGGCTTCCGCCTCCCGGGCGGCGTTCAGTTGAGCGCGGGCGATTGCCTCCAGGGAGAACTTCTCCATGCCTTGCTCTCACTTCCTTGTACGAAGGGTGCCGCGCCGCAGCGCCGGGGGGACGTATGAGGCCGACCCTGACAGAACCGCGGCCCCGCAGCACTCCGGGACGCGCCGGAAGGCGGTCCGGGGTGCGGCCGCACCCACCCCACGCCCCCCTCGCCCGCGCCGTGCGATCCTCGACGCTCGCGACGAGTGGGGAGGACCGGATGCTGCTGACCTTGACCGGGGGTGCGGGCGCGGGCAAGACGACCCTGGCCGCGGCCCTGGTGGAGAGCGCGCCCCGGGCTCCCGTACAGGTGCTGCACGGCGACGACTACTACTTCTCCACCCCGGAGCGGGGGGTGTGGGCGCCCGACGAAACGGGGACCCCGCGCCTGGACGTGGGGGATCCCCGCTCGCTGGACTTCGAGCGCCTCACCCACGATGTCGACACCGCCCTGGCCACGGCCGCCCACGTCGTCGTCGACGGCATGTTCGCCCACCACATGGGCCTGCGGTCGCCCCACACCCGCTTCGACGTGTTCGTCGACCTGGCGGCCGACCTGCGCCTGGTGCGCAAGATCCGGCGCAAGTGCCTGGACGGGGATTTCCCCCTCGATGTGCTCCTGCGGAACTATGTGGACCACCGCCGGGACGCTCACGACCGCCACATCGAGCCGGTCCGCCACTCGTGCGACCTGGTCGTCGACGCCACCAAGGATCCCGACACCCTGGCCGCGGATGTGTGGGCGGCCGCCATGGGTGGGGCTCGGCAACAGGGCGGCGGAACACGGTAGTTGGTGCCTCAGTGGGGCTGCTGCACACCGAGTCCGCGTACCAGTGTCGAGGTGGTGCTCGCGATCACGGCGCTGTCCGCGGGGGCGTCGGCCGTCAGGTGGTTGGTGTAGATCGCGATGATCACTGGGTTCCCCGATGCCGGCCAGGCGACGGCGATGTCGTTGGCGGAGCCGTAGGCGTCGCTGGTGCCGGTCTTGTCGCCGACGGTCCAGTCCTTGGGCAGCCCGGCCCGGATGCGCTCGTTCCCCGTCACGGTGGCGCGGAGCCAGCTGTTCAGCCGTGCCCGGTCCGCGGGCGCCAGGGCGTCGCCCAGGGAGGTCCTGGCGAGGTCGCGCCCCATGGCCGCGGGCGTGGTGGTGTCACGCTGCTCGCCGGGCTTCCAGACGTTCAAATCGGGCTCCCCGCGGTCCAGTCGGGAGACCGTGTCGCCGAGGGAGCGGTAGTAGCGGGTCATGCCCTGGGGGCCGCCGATCCGGCCGAGCAGCAGGTTGCCCGCCGTGTTGTCGCTGCGGGTGATGGCCGCATGGCAGAGATGGGCCACCGTCATGCCCTTCTCGCCCTGCCCCGCGGTGACGGGTGAGTTGGCGACCTCCTGCTCCGCCTTCCAGTGGACGACCTTGTCCAGCAGCCCCGGCTCCGTGTGCCGCGCCCGGTCGAGGACGGCGGCGCACACCATGGCCTTGAAGGTGGACAGGGAGGGGAACTTCTCGTTGCCGCGGTAGCTGACGCTCCGCCCGGTGGCCGTGTCGAGCGCGTACGCGCCGATCCGTACGTGCTGTGCCATCTCCAGGCGCCTCAGCTCGTCCGCCACGTCGTGCGAGCCGCGGGCGGGGAGCGGCGCGAGCACCGAGGGCACGTCGCCGGCGACGCGGTCCCGGGCCTCGGCCGCCCGAGCGGTGGAGGCCGTGCCGGTGGCGAGGACGGCGAGGGCGAGCAGCGCGGCAGGCCACGTCGTACGGGAACGGGACAGGGAGGCAAGGCGTTTCGTGTGGTCTCGCATGGACTCAGCAGAACAGGCCCGGCCCGCCGCCGTCCAAGAGCCGCGGGCGGAACACGGCCATAGCGATCCGCCTATGGCGCCTGCTGAGGAGGGTCACCGGGCGGCCGCACCGACCGCGGAATCCGCCCGGACAAGTGCGCCGCAAGAGGCCCGAACGGGACACCGGTGGTGCCGTATTGGTCATTTGTCATCCTGATACATCAATGATCCGTTGGATTCACTGACAAGTTGGTGAACGTACACCCCGGGGCCTCCTAGAGTCTGGTTTCTCTTCCCGTACGCACATGTACGCCCTCGCACGAACACAGGGAGCGGAGCCATGGATTCGTTACGTCATCTCGCCGCCCATCTGGGGCTCGACCTCACCGCCATCTGCCTGCTCACGTTCGCGATCTACTATCCGAGGCATCGGCGGCGCGACCTCGTGCCGGCGTATCTCGCCCTGAACGTGGCCCTGTTCACCATCGTCGCGGCGCTCGCCGAAGTGCGCGGAAGCGGCGGCATGGCACTCGGCTTCGGACTGTTCGGGGTCCTCTCGATCATCCGGCTGCGCTCGGACGCCGTCCAGCACGAGGAAGTGGCCTACTACTTCACCACGCTGGTCCTCGGCCTCATCTGCGGGCTGCCGCGCCTCGGGTTCGCCCTGGCCGCGGCGCTGAGCGGTCTCCTGCTCCTGGTCGTCTACGCGGCCGACCACCCCCGCCTGTTCACCCGGGCCCGGCGCACCGTCATCACACTGGACACGGTGCACACCGACCCCGGCGCGCTGCGGGCCGACCTGGCCCGGCGCCTGGGCGAGCCCCATCACTGGACGGTCATGGAGATCGACTTCGTACGGGACCTGATGGTCGTCGACGTCCGCTACCGCGAACCGGAACCGAGGCAGGCTGGGCAGCAGTCCGGCCCGGTCGAGGCGCTGCGTCCGGCCACTGCCGCCCTGGACTCCGTATGACCATCCAGACTGCGGCACCGGCCGAGGAAGCCGTACGCGCCATCCACCACGCGGCCCTGACAGCCGGCTCCATCTCGCTGGCCGAACTCAACGAGCGGTCCTCGCTGCTCACGCGGTTCGACCGAAGCTACCTGGTGCCCGCCGCCACCTTCCTGCGGGTGATCGGCCGGCTCACGGAGCCCCGCCACCCCGGCGGGCCCTTCCGGGCGCTGGCCATCGACGGCCGCCGCGCCTTCCGCTACCACTCGGTCTACTACGACACACCGGGGCTCCGCTCCTTCCACGACCACCGCCAGGGCCGCCGGCTGCGTTTCAAGATCCGGGAGCGCGTCTACGAGGACAGCGGGGAGCGGCAGTTCGAGATCAAGCTCAAGGGGCCCCGCGGCGACACCGTCAAACACCGTTGTCCGCTGAACGGCGCGGACACCCCGCTCGACGCCGCACCGCAGGCCTTCCTCGCCGACACCCTGCGGCGCGCGTACGCGATCGACGCGCCCACCGCCCTGCGGCCGTCCCTGTCCACCGACTACCTCCGGAGCACCTTCGTGGCCGACGGGCAGCGCATCACGTGCGACGCGGGGCTCGTCTGCGTCGATCTGGGCGCGGGCCGTCTGGTGCGCGGTGACGCGGGCCTCGTGCTGGTCGAGACGAAGTCCGCCGAGCACCTCACCGAGGCGGACCTGCTGCTCCACGCCCACCGGGTGCGGCCCGCCGTGTTCACGAAGTACTGCGGGGCGCTCGCCGTGCTGCGCCCGGCCCTGCCCGCGAACCGGTGGCGGCGCGCCGCGCGCCAGGCGTTCGGCGCGGCGTCCCCGTACGCGTGGGGGCAGCAGGTGTGGCCGGAATCCATAACCCCCGCTCGCACCGGGTGGGACCACCTCGTCACCGACACGCCGCGCCCGGGCAACTTCGCACACTTCTGTCCGCAACCGCGGCACCCGTATGGTGAGCCGTCACATGTGTCCCGGCAGAGGGGAACTGATGGTGCGTAGGACCACGATCATCCGACAGGCCACGGCGGCCGTGGCCGCCCTGCTGCTGTCCGCCGGGCTGGCCCCCGCGGCGTCCGCCGCGGACACCCCGGCCCCGCCGAACCCGGACGCGGCCGCGCTGAGCGCCTTCTGGACCCCGGCCCGTATGACGGCCGCGGTGCCGAGCGACCCGGCCCGGAGCGGCAACCTGGGGGCCCGCACCACCTCGCCCACCGTGGACGGGCCCCGGCCCGGCGAGTTCATCCCGCCGAGCAAGAGCTTCGACGGCATCCCGCAGGCCGGCACCTTCTTCTGGACCGACGCCTCCGGCACGGGGCGCACGTGCAGCGGTTCCGTGGTGCGCAGCCCCGGCCACGACCTGGTGCTGAGCGCCGGGCACTGCCTCAAGGGCTACGCCGGGACCTCGCCCAGGCGTCATCTGGGGTTCGTGCCGCAGTACCACGACGGGCTCACGCCGTTCGGCATCTTCCCCGTCCGGAACAACGGCGTGTACGTCTCGCAGGAGTACTACGACCAGGGTGAACACGCGGGGGCCGCCTACGACTTCGGGTTCGCGGTCACCGAGCCGAACCAGGACGGACAGCGGCTCCAGGACGCGGCGGGCGCCGTCGAACTGCTCACCGACACGGGGTACGCGCACGCCCCGGTACGGATGATCGGCTACCCCGGCGGCGCGCAGAAGCCGCTGGAGTGCCTGAGCTGGACCACCCAGTGGGCCAGCGACGACCCGGCCGACCCGGGCACCTTCGAGCGCATCGCCTGCGCCGGGTTCGTGGGCGGGACCAGCGGCGGGCCGATGCTGGTGCCGTGGCCGGGCGGATGGGCGGTGGTCGGGGTCATCGGCGGCTACCACACCGGCGGCAACACACCCCAGGTCTCGTACAGCGCGTACTTCGGCAGCGCCACCCGCGCGCTGTACGACGCCGCGACCACGGGCGCCCCGCCGGCGGGGCCCGCCTCCTGACATCCGCACCGGTCGCCCTGCGCGTGCTGCGCGACGCGGACGCGCCCCTGCTCCGGGCGCACCTCTCGGAGCAGGAGACACAGCCCGCGTAGCACCTCAACCGGCCTAAGATTCAGGTCGGTTGAGGTCGACGGCCGGAAACGTCTCGCTGTGCCACACCTCGCCCGCCGGGGTCACCACCAGGGTCTCGTATCCGCTGTTGGCCCGGGTCCAGGCGCGGGCGGCCCCGGCTCCCATCGCGAAGAGGGCGGTGGCGTACGCGTCGACCTGGGTGAGGTGGCGGCCGGTCACGGTGACCGACGCCAGGCGCGTCGCGGGCTGCCCGGTGTGGGGGTCGATGATGTGGTGGCCGCGTTCGGCGGTGCCCGAGGTGGCCACGGCGAGGTCGCCGCCGGTGACGACGGTGAGGAGATGGCCGGGTTGCAGCGGGTGCGCGATGCCGACGCGCCACGGCACGCCCGGTGCGGACTCGCCCCTGAGCTGGAGGTCGCCACCGCCGTTGACGCAGGTGTTCCGGGCGCCGGCGTCGTACAGGATCTGTGAGGCGCGTTCGGTCGCCCAGCCCTTCACGAGTCCGGACGGGTCGAGCCGGCCCGCGGGGGTGTGGCTGAACCAGCCGTGGGTGGCGGCGGCGGCCGTCTCGCACAGGGCGAGGACCTCGGCCACGTCGGGCGGGCAGTCGCTCGCCCGGAGCTCGCCCCGCGCCATGCGGCTGATCTCGCTGTCGGACCGGTAGGTGGAGAACACGGCGTCGACCCGGTGCAGCCAGGCCACGGCGTCGGCCAGGGCGGCGCGGACGGCGCCGGTGGGCCGGTCGCGGATGTCGAACGAGAAGACCGTGCCCATGACGTGCTCGGCGTGGCGCAGCCCCTCGGCCGCGCGGGTCGTGTCAGGCACCGGCCTTGTCCAGGGCGCTCTGGAGGGACTGGATGTAGCCCTCGCTGGTGTAGCTCGCGCCCGAGACGGCGTCGATCCGCGCGTTCTGCGCGCCGAGCGCCTCCTCGGTGAGGCGGGGCACGGCCCGCGCGGCGATCTCCTGGTCGCGGCCGCTCTCCGAGGGCACCTGGAGGACGTGGACGGCGGTGAGGCGTCCCTTGTCGAGGCTGACGGACACCTGGACCGGCCCGTACCGGGTGTCGATGACGTCACCGGTGAAGTCGCCGGTGCGGGTGCCGGTGGCCGCCTGGCCCGGTGTCGAGGTGGCGGGCCTGGGGACGGACACGGCGGGCGGATGGCTCTGGTGGGGTTTGAGGGAGAGCAGCAGGACCACGCCCGTGGCGGTGGACAGAGTGGTGACGGCGACTCGGCGCACGGCGGGTCTCCTCGGCTTCCGGTCGCGCATCAGAACGCGAAGGACTCGTGGTGGATGCGGCGGCGGTGCACGCCCGCGCCGCGCAGGGCGCGCAGGGCCGCGTCGGTCATGCCGGGCGGCCCGCACAGGTACACGTCCCGGTCCCGCAGATCGGGTACGTACTGGAGCAGTGCCGAGCCCGTCAGCGGCAGGTGGTGGGCGGCGGGCTCGTCGACCGAGTAGAGGACGCGCGCGCCGCGCGCCGCGGCGAGGGCGTCGAGTTCGCCGCGCAGTGCGAGGTCCTCGGGGCGGCGGACGCGGTACATGAGGGTGAGGTCGCCGGGCAGGGTCTCCAGGAGGGCGCGGAGCGGGGTGATTCCGGCGCCGCCCGCCAGGAGCAGGGTCTTCGTCGTGGTGCGGCGGGCCGCGGTGAAGCCGCCGTAGGGGCCTTCGGCCCACACCCGGGTGCCGGGGGCCAGCCGGGCGAGGGCGGCGCTGTGGGTGCCCACGGCCTTCACGGTGATGCGCAGGAAGCGGTGGTGGGCGGGGGCCGACAGCGAGTACGGGTTGGCGGCCCACCACAGGCCCGGGGTGAGGAAGCGCCAGCGGAAGAACTGTCCGGGTTCGGCGCCGAGCTCGTCCAGGTGCTCGCCGGTGAGGTAGACGGACACGACGCCCGGTGCCTCGGCGCGGACCTCGGCGACGCGCAGGCGGTGGCGCAGCCCGCGGCGGACGGGGACGAGGAAGCGGAACCAGAGGAGCAGCGCGGCCACCCCCAGGTACATCGCGTACCAGGCGAGCTGCGCGGAGCGGTTGCCGACGAAGTCGGCGCCGTTGGACAGCATGTGGCCGAAGACGAGGAAGACCGCGAGGTAGGTGACGAAGTGGAGGTAGTGCCAGGTCTCGTAGCGCAGTCGGCGGCGGGCGGCGCGGGCGGAGACGATGCCGGTGCCCACCAGGAGCAGGAACCCGGCGGTGCCCTTCAGGAGGTCCGGGTAGTGCAGTACGAGGGTGGTGGTCTGGTCGACCACGTTGGCGTGCGAGGTGACCGCGTAGCCCCAGATGATCAGGAGGGTGTGGGTGAGGGCGAGCGAGAGGGTGTAGCGGCCGCCCATCGCGTGCCAGCGGGCCAGCCGGTCGGAGCCCACGCCGTGGTCGAGGAGGGGGATGCGCGCCATGAGGGCGAGCAGGACCGCGCAGGCGTACCCGGCGAGGAGGCCGGTGATGCGGCCGCCGTCGGTCAGCCATCCCCCCATGCCGACGACCGAGGTGGTGTCGCTCCACCACAGGCCGAGCACGCCCGCGGCGCCGGTCCAGATGAGGATCTGGGCGGCGCGGGGTATCCAGGCGGTGCCGCGCGGCGCGGCGTGCGGGACGCGTGCCACGGGCCGGCTGTCGTGAAGGCTGGCGGCCATGCGGCCCCCTTTCCGGGTGGCGGACCCATGTGGTCCGGCACCATGTCGGCGGTGCCCCGCCAGCCTCACACCGGTACTTCTGAGTTCTCTCTGAAACGGTGCCCGGGGGGCCGGATCCACAGGTGATTCTGAGGAAACTCAGAGCTCCGCTCGGCTCCGTCGGCGGGGCGGCCGGGGGATGCTGGAAGCATCATGGAAAACCCCTCACCACCTGCCGTGCTCCGCAGGTCCGACGGCTCTCCCGTCCGGATCCTCGTCGTCGACGACGAGCCGGATCTGACCGAGGTGCTGTCCGGTGCCCTGCGCTCCGAGGGCTGGGACGTCCGCTCGGCCGCCGACGGCGTGAGCGCGCTCGCCCTGGCGTCGTCGTTCCGTCCCGACGCCGTGGTCCTGGACTGGATGCTGCCCGACCTGGACGGGCTGCGCGTCCTGCGCGAGATGCGGGCCGGGCTGCCGGACGTCTGCGTCCTGTTCCTGACCGCCCGCGACTCGGTCGAGGACCGCATCGCGGGCATCACCGCGGGCGGCGACGACTACGTCACGAAGCCGTTCAGCCTGGAGGAGGTGCTGGCCCGGCTGCGCGGGCTGCTGCGCCGGGCGGGCATGGCGCGCGAGCCCGGCGGCAACCGCCTTGTGGTCGGCGATCTCGTGATGGACGAGGACGCGATGGAGGTCAGCCGGGCGGGACGACTCGTGGACCTGTCCCGCACCGAGTTCGAGCTGCTGCGCTTCCTGATGCGCAATCCGCGCCGGGTGCTGTCCAAGGACCAGATCCTGGACCGGGTGTGGTCGTACGACTTCGGCGGCCGCGCGCACATCGTGGAGTTGTACATCAGCTATCTGCGCAAGAAGATCGACGCGGGCCGGCCGCCGCTGATCCACACGGTGCGCGGCGTCGGCTACGTCCTGAAGCCCGACCCCTCATGAGGTGGCCCGCCGTTGCCCGCGCCGCGCGGCGGCCCGCGCCGGAGCTCCGGTCCCCGGCGAGGCGGCCGAGGCTCCCGCACACGCTGCGGGCCCGCCTGACGGCCGGTCTCGTGCTGCTCCTGGCGCTGGCCTGCCTCGCGGTCGGGGTGACGAGCGTGCTCGCCCTGGAAGGGTTCCTCGTCAGCCGGCTCGACCAGCAGCTCAGCGCGTCCGGGGGCCGGTTCGCGGCCAGCCTCGAACACGACGAGAAGCCCGACGCCGACAACCAGCCGGACACCCGCGGCCAGGCGAACGGCACGTTCGGGGCGCGGCTGCTGCGCGGCGAGACCACCCAGGCCGCCGTGGTGCACGCGCAGACCGACGCGGCGGTGCCGCTCACCGCGGCGGACCGCGCGGCGCTCGCCGCCGTGCCGGTGGACGGGCGGGGCCATGACATCCGGTTGTCGACGCTGCGCCACTACCGGGTCGCGGCGGTGTCGGGGGACGACGGCGACGTGCTGATCACGGGCCTGCCGCTGGAGCCGGTGGAGGAGACCGTGCACCGCCTCGAGATCGTCGAGGCCGTCGTGTTCGGCGCCACCCTCGCGGCCACCGGAGTCGCCGGAGCCCTGTGGGTACGCCTCTCCCTGCGCCCGCTGCGCAGGATGGCCGCCACCGCCACCGAGGTCACCCGACTCCCCCTGGCCAGTGGGGAGATCGCGATGCCCGACCCGGTTCCCGACACCGATCCGCGCACCGAGGTCGGCCAGGTAGGCGCCGCGCTCAACCACATGCTGGGCCACGTCGGGGACGCGCTGGCCCAACGGCAGGCGGGTGAGGAGCGGCTGCGCCACTTCGCGGCCGACGCCAGCCACGAGCTGCGCACGCCCGTCGCCACCGTGCGTGCCCACGCCGAGATGGCGCTGCGCCACCGCGGCCCGGTACCGGGCGAGGTGCGACACGCGCTGGAGCGGATCCAGTCCGAGACCCAGCGCATGACGGGCCTCGTGGACGATCTGCTGCTGCTCGCCCGGCTGGACGCGGGCCGCCCACTCGCGCGTGAGCCCGTCGACCTGACCCGGCTCGCGCTGGACGCGATCAGCGATGCCCAGGCCGCCGCCCCCGGTCACCGCTGGCTGCTCGACCTGCCGGAGGAACCCGTCACCGTGGCCGGGGACGAGCACCGCCTCCACCAGGTCATCGCCAACCTCCTCACCAACGCGCGCACGCACACCCCGCCCGGCACCGAGGTGACCCTGCGGCTCGGCGAAACCGGGCCGGGGGAAAGGGAGTTGAGCGTCACCGACACCGGGCCCGGGATCCCCGCGGGGCTGCTGCCCGAGGTGTTCCAGCGCTTCACCCGGGCCGGGCACAACCGCGCCGTGTCGGCGGGCAGCGGCCTGGGGCTCGCCATCGTCCTCGCGGTGGTCCAGGCTCACGAGGGGACCGTCGACGTCACCAGCAGCCCGGGCCACACCGTCTTCCGCGTCACCCTGCCCGGTGAAAAGGCTGGCTGACTGCTCGTCAAAGCCCCAACAAACAGGCCCACTTGGGGGCGGGTACCCCTCAGCCGTAGGAGAGGTTGGAGCAGACGTCGTCGTCGGCCGAGCGGGCGGTCCCCGCCACGCTGGTGGGCAGGGCGGTGGGTGCGGGCGACGACGCGGTGGGCTGCGGGGGGTCGGCGTAGCTGCTGCCGAGGATGACGCTGATCCCGGCGGCCGCGGCCGAGGTGACCTCCGCCCCGGGGAAGACCTGGGCGACCTGCTGGGCCTGGGCCTGCTGGCCCGGGCCGTACTCGATGACCGTCTTGGTCTGGGTGCGCACGATGGCGGAAGCGGTGCTCGTGACGGTGAAGCCCTGCTGCTTGAGCGCGGCTGCGGCGCGGGCGGGCAGAGCGGTGTCGGTGGTGCCGTTGTAGACGGCCACGGGGATGCCCTTGCTCGCGAGCGGCGCGCCGCCCGGTGAGGCGGACGCCGCGCCGGCCTGCTCGTCGTGGTGACTGCCCGCGTCCTGCCCGTCGAGGGTGCGGTCGGCCTTGAGCGCGGCCCACAGCGCCTCGGCGTCCGGGTGGACGATGGCGACCCGTGCGCCCTGGTAGCGCCACGGCAGGGTGACGAACTTGGTGTCGTGCAGGTCTATGTCGCGCATCGACATCGCGAACGAGATCAGCTTGTCGGCGGAGCCGAGGCCCGGGTCCACGGTCAGCGACCGGGTGGCGGCGTCGGCGAGCGGGAACAGCTTGGTGGGGGTCAGGCCGTCGCTCTTGACCTTCTTGATGAGGGAGGCGACGAAGGCCTGCTGCCGCTGTATGCGGCCTATGTCGGAGCCGTCGCCTATGCCGTGCCGGATGCGGACGTAGTCGAGGGCCTTCTGGCCGGAGACGGTCTGCGGGCCCTTGGCGAAGAGCTGGTCGCCGCGGGTGGCGCGGTTGGGGTTGAGGTCCCGCTGGTAGACGTCCTGGGGCAGGCAGACCTGGACGCCGCCGACGGCCTCCGTCATCTTCGCGAAGCCCTTGAAGTCGACGACCACGGTGTGGTCGACGCGCAGCCCGGTCAGCTTCTCCACCGTGTTCTGGGTGCAGGCGGGGTTGCCCTTGGCGCTCTCGCCCACCGAATAGGCCGCGTTGAACATGGTGTTGGTCTGCGGCTTCGTCCACGTGCCGTCGGGCAGCTTGCAGGACGGTATGTCGACCAGGGTGTCGCGCGGAACGGAGACCGCGACGGCGTGCTTGTGGTCCGCGTACACATGCAGCAGGAACGCCGTGTCGGAGCGCCCTATGTCGCTCTTGTCCCCGCCGCCCAGATCACTGTTGCCGCCGATGCGCGCGTCCGTGCCGATGACGAGGACGTTCGAGCCGTTGGTCGAGGCCGGTGGGCGCGTGCCGGAAATGCCGTCCGCGTTGAAGGTCTCGATGTTTCCGTCGAGCCGCAGATAGGCCCAGCCCACACCCGCCGTCACCAGGACGAGCAGGGCCAGCACGATGCCCAGGCCGAGCCGTACGCCGTTGCGTCTGCGGCGTCCGCCGCGCGCGTCGGCTCCGCCCCCCTGGCTTCGCCCCGCCCCCTCACGCCCACCCCGACCGCCTGTCATCCGCGTGCTCCCCATCCGTCCGGCGCACCCCGAAGGGGAGAGCCGCCCCACCCAATACTCTTATAGTTGCGCAATCTAGCAAGCTTTCCCGTCCCCGTACCCGGGGTGGCGGCCACCTTCTCACGGAAATCGAACAAACCCCGCCCCAGGGGGTGGTGACTCAGGGGCTGGCGCTGTCGAAGCCGTAGCGCAGGGGCTCTTCGCGCGTCCGGTGATCACGGCGGTACACGTACACCGCCTCGGCGCGCACACCCGCCACCGGCGTCTCCCACGTGCAGGGGTACGTCACCTGTACCACCGACGGACGGTCCCTCACATACATGCGCAGCCCGTCCGCCGGACCACCCGTCAGCACGGCGAGTTCCTCGCCCGACGCCGTCCCCGCATTCATCCCCGACTCCATTCGGTCACTTTAAAGGTTGCGCAATACTTGAACTATGGTGAGGTCCGTCACGCGCGGGACGGAACACCTCGGTTCCGGCGGCTCCCGCGTGTGCGCGCGGGACACGACACACCATCGGGGGAGACATGCACCGTTCCGACGGGCTGCGGGAGCAGGACGCGCGGGAGTTCACCCGACTCCTCCAACAGGCCCTGGAATCAAGGGAGATCACGGACCTGCTCCGATCGGCGGGGCGGACCGTCGATGCCGGGCGGTTGCGCGCCGAGGCCCTTCGGGAGCGCGCCACCATCGCGGCGGCGGCGAACCCCGAGTACCAGGCCTTCCTCCGCGCGGCCGCGCCCCCCGAGGACCGGCCGGAGGCACGCGCGGAACCGCCCGACGACGCGCCGGAGCCCGAACGCGGCGGCCTGCTCGCCGTCCTGGCCGTCCTGGCCCCCACCCTGTCGGCCATGGCGGCGGTGCTGCTGCTCCTCATCGGGTACGCCCTGCGACTGCTGGGCTTCCACGTCCACCTGGCACGCGGACTGCACAACGCGGGCTGGATGTTCGCGGGCCTCGCCGCGGTCGGCGTCCTGCCGGGACTGGTGGCGGTGCTGGTGACCGCGGCCCGCAACCGCCCCGCCCCGCGGGCCACGTCCCGGCCGGACCCAGAAGCCGCCCGGGCGTACGAGCTCTGGCGGGAGGCGCTGCTCGAACGCGGGATCCTGCCCCAGCTGCGCCGGCGCATCGAGGCGGCCCACCGCACCTGCGCCGCCGACCCCCACTTCAGGAATTGCGCAACCCTGGAACCGTAACGACGTCCACGGCGTTGTCATCAGACGACGGCAACCGCACAACCACGGAGGAAGAACATGGGCGTGAGCCTGGGCAAGGGCGGCAATGTCTCACTGAGCAAGGAAGCCCCTGGACTGACGGCCGTCACGGTCGGCCTGGGCTGGGACGTGCGGACCACCACGGGAACGGACCACGACCTCGACGCCAGCGCGCTGCTGTGCAACGAGAGCGGCAAGGTGCTCTCCGACAGCCACTTCGTCTTCTACAACAACCTGACCAGCCCGGACGGTTCGGTCCAGCACACCGGCGACAACCTCACCGGCGAAGGCGAAGGCGACGACGAGACGATCAACATCGACCTCACGCGGGTCCCCGGCCCGGTCGCGAAGATCGTCTTCCCCGTCTCCATCCACGACGCACAGGCCCGCGGCCAGAACTTCGGCCAGGTGCGCAACGCCTACATCCGCGTGGTCAACCAGGCGGGCGGCGCCGAACTGGCCCGCTACGACCTGAGCGAGGACGCCTCGACCGAGACCGCGATGGTCTTCGGAGAGCTCTACCGGCACGGCGCGGAGTGGAAGTTCCGCGCCGTCGGCCAGGGGTACGCGTCCGGGCTCGCCGGGATCGCCTCCGACTACGGCGTCAACGTCTGACCCGCGGCCCCGCACCCGCGCCGCCCGCTTTTTCCCGGCGGGCGGCGGCCCCACTTGGCGATTCCTCTACCGCACACCCCGTTCTACGCGGCGGTAACAGGACCGCATGCTGCTGCCAGCCGGTCGCATCCCACCTTCGCCGCTCACCCCCCGCTTCAACCCGGCCGCCCGGACGGCCAGTTGAGACGGAGCACGGATGGTGAGGTTCCTGCGGCGCTGCACCCTGACGCTCGCCGTCCTCATACCTCTCCTCCTCGCGGGGCCCACGGCCGAGCCCTCTGCCGCGAGCCCAGCCCGGCATGCCGAGGCACTCACCGATTCCTGGGCCGGCCCGCTCTCCACTCGAGGGCGCCACCTCGTCGACGCGACCGGCACCCGCTTCAAGCTCAAGGCGGCCAACTGGGGCGGCGCACAAGGCATTTGGACAGGCTCCGGTGGCATCGCCGACCCGGCCGACCACCACGCGGGCGAGGACTCGTACAACATCCCCCTCGGCGTCGGCCGGGTGCCGCTCGCGAACCTGCTGGCCGACATCCACCGCCTGAGCATCAACAGCGTGCGGCTCCCCCTCTCCAACGCACTCGTCCACGACACCACCCCCGTCCCGGACAACGCGGTGGCCGCCAACCCCCAACTCCGGGGCGACACACCGCTCCAGGTGTACGACGCCATCGTCGCCGCCCTGACCCACGACGGTTTCGCGGTGATCCTCAACAACCACACCAACACGGCCCGTTGGCGCTGCGGTCTCGACGGCAACGAACGCTGGAACACCTCGCAGTCGACCGCGCAGTGGGTGGACGACTGGGTCTTCATGGCGAACCGCTACCGGGACAACAGGCGGGTGGTGGGCGCCGATCTGTACAACGAGGTGCGACGCACCGTCCTCGACGACCCCAACTGGGGCGGCGGGGCGACCACGACTGGTTCGGCGCCGCGCAGCAGGCCGCCGATCGCATCCTGACCCACGCCGATCCGGATCTCCTCGTCATCATCGAGGGCATCAACTGGACGGGCATACCGGCCGACGGCCTCCCCCACGGCCGCCCCACCCTCACCCCCGTACGCCCCCTCTCGCACACGTTGCCGCGACGCGGGAGACTGGCGCGCGACGGGCTGGCAGACCCTGCTCAGCTCCCCCTCCCGCGGCGGCCAGATCGCGGAGCCGGTCCGCTGGAACATGCTGGACCTCGACCCCGGGGACGCCAGCCGCTCACTGCGCGTGGCGGCGCTCGGAGACTGGGCCCCGGGTGCCCGCAAGGGCGTCTGTCCCGACGGCCAGCGCCTCATCGGCCTCTCCCACGGCGCGGGCCGGGGGCTGTGCACCGACGCCGGCGCGGGCGACCTGCGGGCTACCGGCGACGCGTACACCGTCGTGCGTGACGAGCGGTACGTCACCCACGGGGACTGGGCGAACGGCTACACCAAACTGGAGTGCCCGCCCGGCCGGTAACCCTCGCGCGACCGGGCCCTCCGCTCCAGGGGCTGCGCGCCGCGCCGCGGCCTTTTCCGATGATCACGGTTTGCGCGCGGGCGGGTGACGTAGCCCTCCCCCGCCTCGACTCGGTGCTTGATTCCCCGCTACGAAGAGGTGACAGACTCCCCCGCATCACGCTGTGACCAGGAGGCGCCCCGCCGTGGAATGGTTCTCGTCGTCGGCCTACTGGTTCGGCCGACTGGTCTTCCAGCGCTCTCTGGCGGCCGTCTACCTGGTGGCGTTCCTCGCGGCGGCCCTGCAGTTCCGGGCGCTCATCGGGGAACGCGGGATGCTGCCGGTGCCCGCGTTCGTGCGCCGCGTGCCGTTCCGCGCCGCTCCCAGCCTCTTCCATCTGCGGTACTCCGACCGGCTGTTCGCCGGGTGCGCCTGGACGGGTGCGCTGCTCGCCGGGGCCGTGGTCGCCGGGGCCGGGGACGCGGTGCCGCTGTGGGCGTCCATGGTGTTCTGGGCGGTGCTGTGGGCGCTGTACCTGTCGATCGTCAACGTGGGACAGACCTGGTACGGCTTCGGCTGGGAGTCGCTGCTCCTGGAGGCCGGATTCCTCGCCGTCTTCCTGGGCAATGCCGAGGTCGCGCCGCCGGTGGTTCTGCTGTGGCTGCTGCGCTGGGTGCTGTTCCGCGTGGAGTTCGGAGCCGGGCTGATCAAGATGCGCGGCGATCCGTGCTGGCGCGATCTGACCTGCCTGTACTACCACCACGAGACCCAGCCGATGCCCGGCCCGCTGAGCTGGTTCTTCCACCATCTGCCCAAGCCGGTCCACCGGGTGGAGGTGGCGGCCAACCACTTCGTCCAACTGGTCGTCCCCGTAGCCCTGTTCACCCCTCAGCCGGGGGCGAGCTGCGCCGCGGCCCTCGTCGTCTGCACGCAGCTGTGGCTGGTACTCTCCGGCAACTTCGCCTGGCTGAACTGGCTGACCATCGTCCTCGCCGTCTCCGCCCTGGACGGCTCCCTCGTCAGCACGCCGCCCACGCTGCCGAAGCCGCCGCCGTGGTACGAGATCCTGGTCCTGGCGGTCGCCGCGCTCGTCCTGGCCCTCAGCCACCGCCCGGCCCGCAATCTGCTCTCGCGCGGCCAGCGCATGAACACCACGTACGAACCCTTGCAC
The DNA here is from genome assembly GCF_056431605.1 of Streptomyces sp. NPDC045846. NCBI lineage: Bacteria > Bacillati > Actinomycetota > Actinomycetes > Kitasatosporales > Streptomycetaceae > Streptomyces > Streptomyces sp. NPDC045846. Next base: position 688,065 of record NZ_JBWKKJ010000003.1, read on the forward strand.
CTGGTGAACTCCTACGGCGCGTTCGGAAGCATCACGCGCGTCCGGCACGAGGTCGTCCTCGAAGGGACGTCGGACCGGGAGATCACCCCGGGGACGGTCTGGCGGGAGTACGAGTTCCACGGCAAGCCGGGCGATGTCCGTCGGCTGCCACGGCAGTTCGCGCCCTACCACCTGCGGCTCGACTGGCTGCTCTGGTTCCTGGCGCTCTCGCCCTCCTACGGATACGCCTGGTTCAGCGGATTCATCGAACGCCTCCTGGTCAACGACCGCGACACCCTGCGCCTGCTGCGGCACAACCCCTTCCCCGACGCCCCGCCGGTGTACATCCGGGCCCGGACATGGCGCTACCGCTTCACCACCTGGCGGGAGCTCCGTGCGACCGGGGCGTGGTGGCACCGCGAGGCGCCCCGCGAGTTCCTGCCACCGACGACGCTGCGGTGAGGGGTGGGCCCGCCGGGGGCGGCGCTATTCGGCGGGCGCGATGTTCTGGTTGGCGTGGAAGAGGTTGTGCGGGTCGTACAGGCGCTTGATGGTGGCGAGCCGGTCGTAGTGGTCGCGGTAGGTGGCCCGCACCCGGTCCTGCCCCTCTCCCTCACCGATGAAGTTCACATACGAGCCGCCCATGGAGTGGGGGTGCAGCTCTTCCCAGTAGTCCACGCACCACTGCCGGACGAGCTCCGCGTTGGCGGGGTCGGGGTCGACGCCGCCGATGACTCCGGACCAGATGGCGTCCCGGTAGGCCCAGGCGGTGTCCTTCTGGGCCACCCGGTGGGCGGCGCCGTCGACCGGGTAGAGGTGCATCGTCGACAGGTTGGTGGGCAGTCCTTCCGCGTACTTGGCGTGCACGTCGATGGCGCCGTCCGTGATCCGGTCGAAGAAGTCCCCGCGCCAGTACCACTGGAGGCCCTTGGGGATCAGCTCGTCGAACATGCCCTGGAGCATCGGGTACGGCATCGGTGCCGTGAAGTGGAAGGTCGGCGGGCCCGCTTCCTCGACCGGGGCGAAGGTCTTCTCCGCGATGTCCGGGTCACCCGTCCAGCACCACACCACGCCACACATCTTGTGCCCGTGGATCTCCTCGGGGAAGGGGGGCGCCGGTGGCACGGCGATCACGGCGAAGAACCCGCTCAGGTCGTGCGGTGCCTGGGGCAGGAAGTCGCGGTACCAGCGCAGTACGTCGCCGATGCGGTCGAGGGTCCACAGGGTCACCCCGAGCACCACGGTGTGCACGGGGTGCAGCCGGAAGGTGAAGGAGGTGACGACGCCGAAGTTGCCTCCGCCGCCGCGCAGCGCCCAGAACAGGTCCGGGTTGTCGCGCTCGGTGGCCGTGACGAAACTGCCGTCCGCCAGCACGACGTCCGCGGCAAGGAGGTTGTCCACCGTCAGGCCGTACTTGCGGGTCAGATGGCCGTGCCCGCCGCCGAGGGTGAGGCCCGCGACACCCGTGGTCGACATGATGCCGGCCGGGGTGGCCAGGCCGAACCCGTGGGCCGCGTGATCGAGGTCCGCGATGGTGCTTCCGCCGCCCACCAGGGCGGTCTCGGTCACCGGGTCGACGCGGGCCCACCGCATCGGCGACAGATCGAGGGTGACACCGTCGTCCACCAGGCACAGACCTCCGCCGCTGTGGCCACCGCCGCGTACCGCCAGTTCGAGACCGTGGTCCCTGACGAAGTCGACCGCGTCGATGACATCGGCCGCGTCCGCACACCGCACGACGGCGGCCGGTCTCCGGTCGATCATCGCGTTGTAGATCGCGCGGGCCCCGTCGTACTCGGGGTCGTTCGGGCCGATGACCGGACCGCGCAGCACGGTCCGCATCGCCTCCAGCGTCGTGCCGTCCATGACGATCTCCTCGCGGACCGCGGCAGGAGCCGTGTCCCGCCCGGCACTTCCCCTGCTGGGCCGCCGGTGGCAACGCGCACTCGCCGGTGCCCCGGCGGTCCGCACGGGCCACGGGCGCGCTCGGACGCCACAGGGCTGACGCTTCCAGCGTCCCGCCGCACCAGCCGCCCCGCAATCGGTGGTTCGGCCTGGCCGCCTCGTGCCAGGGCACGAGTCCGTCCTGTGCGGGTCCGGCCACATAGGGTGAGCGCCCATGTGGGCCCCGGAAGCCGTGTGGCCCTCCCCCGTGCCTCGCTCACGGGGCCCTCGCGGGACTGCGCGGGGTGCCGACTCGGCCCTTCCCGCCGCCCCCGCAGGCCATGTCTCACGGGATGCGACTCCCCACCCGCCGCATCCGGGCCACCCACCACGAATGCCGCGTGTCGGGGACATGGAAACAGTGAGGAGGCAAGTCCTGACGAGGTGTCAGTGAACGATCTGGTCCCCGTCCGGCACGTCCTGGACGGCCACGACGAACCGGGCGCGCCCGAGGCCGTCGGCCACGGCACGGGCGATCCCCTCGAAGTCCTGACCGGTCGGCACCGGGACCTGCTCCCCCTCGCCGTAACTCTCGATCGCCTTGGTGAAGTAGCTCGGATGCCAGGCACCGACCGCCCCCTTGACCTCGATCGCGGTCACCGGCCGGCCGCCGACGAGGGTCCTGAGGGCGGGCAGGATCGCGTCCGAACGGAGCTCGCCCGGCACCTGGAACAGGCTGGCGTGCGCGCCCACCAGACCGCCGCCGCGCAGCCGCACGGTCACGGTCAGGCAGCTGGTGACGCTCGGGTACGTGATCACACCGCCCGGGGCCACCTCCTTGACCTGCCCCTCCGAGATGGTCGCCGTGAGCGGGGCCTTCGGTCCGCGCCCGACGCCCCCTGCCGTCGTCCCGTACCCACCCTTCACCGGCTCGTGCGTCCGCGCCTGAGCCGAGGAACCGGCCCCGATCTGCACGGCCACCAGCGCCACGGGCAGCACCAGAACGCCCGCGACGGCCCTCCATGCGGTAGACCGGCCGAGGGCGGACTGAGGGCGCTGCGGAAAGGACACGTGGACTCCTGGCTGAGGAAACGGGGCCCGGCCGCGCCTGTCCGGCGGCCGTGGGTCGGCCGACAACTGTACGCGGGGGCCAGGCGTGGCCGTGCGGGCGAGCCCCGGGTGAGCGGTCGGGGGATGCTCGCTCACCATGGGCGCGCGCACCATGGCCTGCTCCCCCATGGGGTGTGGCCCCACGGGCGGCCCAGCCATGTGGCCGCCCCACATGGCTCGCCCCACCGGCCCCGTCCCCCGCTCAACAACCTTGGTGGGTGGCCGAATTGGCCCTGCTGATCTCCGCCGACAGCCCGGATAACGTCGCGTCCATCCTCTGACCGACTGACCGACCGACCGCCGGGCACGGAAAGGGCGGGGCGACGCGGATGCCGCGAGGCGGGCAACCGTACGGCCGCCAGCGACCGGAGCGAGGTACGCACAGCGAGGTCACACCGGGGGCCCGCCACCACGCGACAGCGAGGACAGCAGCGATGAGCCAAGAGAGCACGGCCGGTGCCACCGCGTCGGCACGCCGCTACTACGACACGGGTGACGTCGACGCCTTCTACGCCCGGATCTGGGGCGGCGAGGACATCCACACCGGGATCTACGCCCATGAGCACGAGCCGGTGGCGGACGCCTCCCGGCGCACGGTGGAGACGGCGGCGGCGAAGATCGCCGACCGGCTCACCCCCGCCTGTACGGTGCTGGACCTGGGGTCCGGCTTCGGCGGGCCCGCCCGTCATCTGGCGGGCGCGTTCGGCTGCCGGGTCGTCGCGCTCAACATCAGCGAGGGGCAGAACGACCGGCACCGCAAGACCAATGCCGAACGGGGCCTCGACGGGCTCATCGACGTGGTCACGGGTTCCTTTCAGGACATTCCCTTTCCCGCCGGGCGATTCGACGTCGTGTGGTCGCAGGAGGCCTTCTGCCACAGCGGGGACCGGGGGAGGTTGCTGAGCGAGGCCGCGCGGGTCCTCAAGCCGGGTGGCGACCTGGTGTTCACCGACCTCATGGCGGCCGGTTCCACGCCGCCCGACGTGCTCCGGCCGGTGGTGGCGCGCCTGGGGGTGGAGGAGCTCGCCCCACCGTCCTTCTATCTCCGCCGTCTGGCCGAACTCGGCCTGACACACGTAGAGTTCGACGACCGAAGTGATCAACTGCTGACCCACTACCTCCGGCTCACCGAGGAGACGCGGCGCCGCGCCACGGAACTGCGTGACGTCATCAGCCCGGCTTATGTGGAGAGCCTCCTGAAGAGTCTGCCGCTCTGGGTGGAGGCCTGCCGCACGAGTCGGCTGAGCTGGGGGATCTTCACCTGCCGTCGATGACGAGCAGCGCGCACGCGCGGGCCGACGCCCACGCGCCGCCGGACCGAACGCCGCTCGCGGCCCACAGAAAAGGGTCTCCCCCATGCCCGATGCCCCTCCGGTGTCCTCCACTCCCGTCGAGTACCGCCATGGTGCGTCCGTGTTCGAGGGGCTCCTGCTGCGCGGCGGGGGTCCGCCCGGTCCCGCGCCCACGGTGCTGGTGTTCCCGGGCATGGAGGGCCGCAGCGCCGGCATGGTGGACCTCGCCAAGGAGCTGGTGCCCTGGGGGTACCAGGCGTTCGCCGTGGACCTGTACGGCAAGGGTGTCACCGGCTCCACACCGGCCGAACTGCAAGCGCTCATGCGGCCGTTGATGGACGACCGCGCGCTGCTGGCGGAGCGCCTGGCCGCCGTGGTGGCCGCCGTGGCCGCCCTGCCCGAGGTGGACGCGTCGAGGATCGCGGCCGCGGGGTTCTGCTTCGGCGGCCTGTGCGTGCTCGACCTGGCGCGGACCGGTGCCCCGGTCACCGGCGTGGCGAGCTTCCACGGTGTACTGACGCCGCCGCCCGCGCCGTCCGGGCGACGGATCGACTGCAAGGTGGCCGTCTTCCACGGCTGGGACGACCCCTTCGCGCGCCCGGACGACGTCACCGCACTGGCGGCCGAACTCACGGCCGCGCGCGCCGACTGGCAGCTTCTGGCGTTCGGCGGCACCGCACACGGCTTCATGGCGCCGACGGCGAACCTGCCCGAACTCGGCGTGATGTACGACGCCGTCGCCGCCCGGCGCTCATGGGCGGGAGCGAAGGCCTTCCTCGCGGAGTGCCTGCCCACGACGTGAGGAAGCGGTGGGGGGGGGGGGGGGGGGGGGGGGGGGGGGGAGGGGGGGGGTGGGGGGGGGGGGCGGGGGGGGGGGGGGGGGGGCGTCGCACTCGCAGGCCGGCCCCTAGAAGGGGCGCTGGACCAGCTAGGTCATGGCGTGCGAAGCGGCCCGTCAGTGACAGGC
>NZ_JBWKKJ010000004.1:0-622426 GCF_056431605.1 Streptomyces sp. NPDC045846
CCCCCCCCCCCCCCCCCCCCCCCCCCCCCCCCCCCCCCCCCCCCCCCCCCCCCCCCCCCCCCCCCCCCCCCCCCCCCCCCCCCCCCCCCCCCCCTTCCCCCCCCCCCCCCCCCCCCCCCCCCCCCCCCCCCCCCCCCCCCCCCCCCCCCCCCCCCCCCCCCCCCCCCCCCCCCCGCCCGTGTACCGTCCCCGGCCGCGGGCGTACGTCATCCCGCCGTGGGCAGCAGGTTGAGCACCGGAGCGGCCTGGTCGGTGAGCTGGGTCAGCTGGCGCAGGTCATTGAGGTGATTGAGCCCGGCCAGCTGGTTCTTGACCGTGGGGAGCTGGGCCGTGTACTGCGCGGGGATGTTGGTCGTGGCGATGGTGTCGAGCTCGCTGACCGGGTTGATCGGCTTGACCAGCTTGTCGAGGGGCCCGGCGGCGCTCGCCGTCGACAGGGCGAGGCCCGAGACACCGGCGGCGACGGCAAGGACTGTGGCGATACGTCGTGTTGAGATCACGTGTGCACAACGGGGAGCGGCGGGAGCGGACACGGCCGACCCCCGCTCTCACCCGACAGGCCTACCTCCCCGGACGGCCGTAGAGGACAGCAGCTCCTGTCCGGGGGGAGTAGAACCCCGGGCAGGAGCTGCCGGCCCACTGTCCGCGCCGCGCCACGGATCCTGTTCCGCACGGTCCGACGACCCGTGCGGAGAAACGCTCTGTCGGACCGCTCGCACTTGGTGGCGCCGCGCCTCCTACAGGCCGTGCGGCCAGGCGTAGCCCTTGGGAATGGGCCCGCGGTCGGTGTCCCGCGCGAACACGAGGGCGATCTCGTCGTGGGCGCGCAGCACGATCGCCGCGGGGTTCCCGGCGACCTTGCGGCCATTGACGTACGCCGTCAGATGGCGGCCGCGGCCCGCGTGCAGGCCACCGATGCGGTCCTGGCCGAGCGGCACCCGCCATTCGGCCATGAACTGACCGAGCGTGAAGTCAGCCCGCCGCGGCGACTCGACGTGGATCACGCCGCTGGTGTCGTGGGTGTGCAGGGGGCTGATACGGCGGCGCGGCTCGTCGATGCCGATGGAGGCGGGGACGGTGACGGGCCGGCCGTCCACGAGGACGTCCAGGTGGGTGTGGGTGTGCTGCACCATGCCCTCGGCGGTCAGCATCTCCAGGCCCGCCGCCGCGACCGCGGCGGACGCGTCGGCGGGCGCGGGCCACGGCGGCAGCGCGTCCTCCCTCACGCCCGCCCGCTGCGGGTCGGGCCGCCCGGGCGCGGCCGCCGCGTCCCCGGTCGCGAGGGCCGTGACGGCGGTGAGCGCGAGCAGCGCGGCGAGGACGGTTCTGGGCGGACGGGGCATGGCCGGGCTCCTGGGCGTGGGGGTGGACCGGTGCGCGGGGCGCCGGAAGGTCAGAAGCTCGCCGTGGCGCCGGGTGCGCCCTGGACGGCGGGGGCGGTGAGACCGGCCTTCGGCAGGGTGACGGCGGGCAGCCCGAACAGCGCGGCGCGCGGCTGGCTGAGCGGGGCGCCGAGGTCCGCGCCGGGCGTGACGGCGTGCAGCGCGCTGCCGGGGCTGATCAGCGCGGGGGTGCCGAGGACGCCGGAGGACAGCGGGTCGGGCAGCGGCGCACCGAGGTGGGTGTCGGGCACCGCGGACTCGATCGGCACCGCCGGGACCATGTTCTTCGGCACCAGGTTGCCCTTCACATAGCGCGGCCCGTCGGGGGTGCCGGGGACGGGGAGGGGCATGCCCGTGCTCAGGGTGGGGGCTTCGAACGGAAGGACCGTGTTCAGGGCGCCGAGGGGCACGACGACCGGAACGGCCGGGGCCGCCGCGGCCGGCGCCACGGCCGCCGCGGTCGCCATGCATGCCATGACGCTCGCCAGACCCGCGCGTGAGGTGATTCCCATGGATGTTCTTTTCCTTCCCTGGCCTACTCGGCCGTGTCGCCCTGCAAGAACGACCCCGGTTGCCGGATCAGTGCAAAATTCGCCTGCTTGCAGCAATGCGGAGCCCATCGGCGGGGCGTGGCTCGACGGGGCGTGCCCTTGGCCCGGCTCGTGCGTTGTAGGCGACATGAACGTACGTCGATACCTTGCCGCCGCCGCAGCCGGAACCGCGCTCGCCGCCGCCCTGTCCCCGTCCGCTCACGCCTTCGACCTGGGCGGCACCCTCAGCAGTGCGGCCCGGACCACGAGCGCCGCCGGCGGGCAGATCAAGCCCGCGGCCGAAAGCGTCCTCGGGGACAAGGTGGGCGAGAAGGTGACCGCCGTGAAGGGCGGCGTCAAGGCCGGGACCGAGGCGGTCACCGCCGCCCGCGACGCCGTGAAGGCCGGGCACGACCTGGTCAGCTGACCCCGGCCCGCTGCTTTCCGCCCCGAATCCCCCCTCCCCACAGCCGCGCGGCGGCCAGGACGGTGCGAGCGTGACACACCCCCGGACGGCGTCCGCCCCCACCGCCGACCTCGCCGACCCGGCGTTCTGGAAGCTGCCCCCGGCTCAACGCCTGGCGCGCTTCGCCGAGTTGCGCGCCGAGCCGCGCCCGGCGTTCTTCACCGAGCGCCGGGCCACCCGGCACCGCCCCGAGCGGGGCTTCTACGCGCTGGTCCGGCACGCCGACGTCCTCAAGGCCAGTCGGCTGCCGCGGGTCTTCGCGAGCGCTCCGGGCGTCACCTCGCCGGAGCCCGCGCGCTGGGTGCGCGCGGTGTTCGGCGATTCGATGGTCAACCTCGACGGCGCCGACCACGCCCGGCTGCGCCGCATCGTCCAGCAGGCCTTCACGCCGCGGCTCCTCGCCGAGACCGAGGTCAGCATCCGCGAGCTGGCCGTACGCATCGTGGACGACATGGTCGCCGACCGGCCCGACGAGTTCGTCTCCGCGGTCGCCTCCCGCATGTCGTTCGAGGTCATCTGCGCGATGCTGGGGGTGCCCGACGCGTACCGGCACCGGATCGCCCGCCAGATCGACCGCGCCTCCGAGCACGCCGGGGTGCGGCGCGGCCTCGGCGCCCGGCTGCTGAGCCCCGGCAAGGGGCTGCGGGCGCTGGCCCGGATGGAGCTGACGGTGGCCCGGCTCGGCCGCGAGCGGCGGCTCCGGCCGACCGGCGACCTCATCTCGGCGCTTGTCCGCGCCGACCTGGACGGCCAGTCGCTGAGCTACCGCCAACTCGGCTCGTTCTTCTCGCTGTTGCTGGTGGCGGGCGTCGAGACGACCCGCAACGCCATCGCCCACGCGCTCGCCCTGCTGACCGACCATCCGGATCAACTCGCCCTGCTGATGGGCGACTTCGAGCGGTACGCGGACGGCGCCGTCGACGAGATCGTGCGGCACTCGACCCCGATCATCCAGTTCCGCCGGACCGTCACCACGCGCTACGTCCTGTCGGGCCACACCTTCCTGCCCGGCGACAAGGTGATGCTGCTGTACGCGTCCGCCAACCGCGACGCGTCCGTCTTCACCGACCCCGACGCCTTCGACATCACCCGCGATCCCAATCCGCACCTCGGATACGGCGGCGGCGGACCGCACTACTGCCTGGGCGCGCATCTGGCGCGGCTGGAGATCAAGGCGGTGCTGCGGGAGTTGCTGACGAGGCCGCTGGCCGTGCGCGCGCTCGGCGCCCCGGAGCTCGGCACGTCCAACTTCGACCACCGCGTCCGCAGGCAGCACTTCGCATTTGATGTGACCAAGCCCTGACCCCCCGGCCCGCCCCGCCGCGCGTACCCTCCCCGCGCACAGGGCGTTGTACCGGGCATGAACACTCACCACCGCCTCAGGGCCGCCACCGCCGCGGCCTCGCTCCTCCTCCTGGCCGCGCCCGGGGTCGCCGCGGCCGACACCGGCTCGGGCCACGGCAGCGTCACCGAGTTCGGCCACCCCAAGGTCCTGGGCGGCCAGGGCGACGTCGCCGAGACGCTGACCTCCGGCGTCGCCTCGCTGAGCGGGGCCCTCCAACGCGGGGGCGCCACGCCCGGGGAGCTCTGACGGCCCGGGCCCGCCGCGGGACCCCGGCGGGTCCGCCCTCGTGGAAGGCCGCGCTGTGCGCGCTGGTCCTGGCGGTCTCCGCGCTCCTCCCGCTCGCCTCGGACGACCGCCGCCCCCCGCGCCCGATGCCCCCCGCGTCCAGCACGGCGGCGGGCGTCTTCACCGGGTCGGACGAGGAGGGCGTGGCCCGGATCGCGGCGGTCGAGAAGTGGCGCGGCCGGGGCCCGCTGCGCGCGGGGCACACCTATCTGCCGGGCGGGACCTGGAGCGACATCGAGGGCCCGCCGGAGCTGCTCGCGCCCTGGGCCCGCTGGCGCCACCAGCGCGCGGACCGGCTCTTCGTCCTCAATGTGCCGATGCTGGACCACAACGAGGACGGCGTACCCGACGAGCGGGTACGGGACCTGCTCGCGCAAGGGGCCCGGGGTGCCTTCGACGGCCACTTCGCGAGACTGGCCGAGCGCCTCATGGGCCTCCAACTCCCGGACGCCGTCGTGGTGTTGGGCTGGGAGATGAACGGCGTCACCTACACCCACCGGTGCGGCCCCGACCCCGCCGCGTGGCGGGCGTACTGGCGTCGCGCCGTCACGGCGATGCGCTCGGTGCCGGGGCAGAGATTCCGCTTCGACTTCGCGCCGAACCGCGGACGGGACGCCGTGCCGTGGACGGAGTGCTATCCGGGCGACGACGTCGTGGACATCGTCGGCATGGACTCCTACGACCAGCCCGCGGGCCTGTCGTTCTGGGACCAGGTCGAGGAGCCGTACGGGCTGCGGGCGCAGGTGGTGTTCGCCGCCCGGCACCGCAAGCCGGTCTCGTACCCGGAGTGGGGGCTCTTCCGCAACGGGGACGACGCGGAGTACGTCCGCCGGATGGCCGCCTGGTTCCACCGGTACCGGCCCGTCTACCAGACGCTGACCGACTACTGCCCGCACGGCGTGTGGGAGTGCGGCGTCAATCCCGCGGCGGCGCGCGCCTACCGCGAGCCGTGACCTCCCGCAACCTGATCCGGCGGTCCCGCTGTGGGCCGTGCGGGGGTGCGGGCTGCGCCGGACGGGTTGTCTGTGCCTCGCGGCTCGCGTGGTCGAAGGGCCGTGTCGGCGCCGATCCCAATTATGCGTATCAGCATCTGATCCCCCTCCGGATTTCCTGTTGAAGGGTCGCAGGCATGTACAAGTTCACGGGTCCCGCAGCGCGGGCCGCCCTCGTCGCGGGCCTGGTCTCCGCGCTGGGCTCTGGGTATGCGGCGCACGCCGCGGGCCACCCCGTCACGGCGTCTCGGCACGGCACGTGCGCCCATCACTCCGGCGCCGGGGAGGGAACGGGGTACGACTCGCGCTCCGGCCCCCGCACCGCCGGGCAGCACGGCGCGAAGGACCGCGGACGCCACCCCTTCGCCGGCATGTGGGGCGAGGAGGAGCAACCGCCGCCCGGCTACGGCGGCTTCACCGAGGAGTCCGGGTACGGCCAGGAGACGCCGTGCTCACCGGCCCCGAGCACGCCCCCCGAGCAGACCCCCACCCCCGTCCCCAGCCCCACCTGGCCCACCGGCCCGACCCCGACCGGCACGCCGACCTGGCCCGCGCCGACCCCGCCGGCCAGCACCCCGCCGACGCGGCCGCCCACCTCTCCCCCGGCCACCGGGACGCCGACTCCCACGCCGACGTACCCGGACACCACGCCGTCCGAGACGCCGACCACGCCCGAGACGGCCCCGCCGGGCACCCCCGAGACGAGCCCGTCCCCGTCGTCCCCGCCGCACCTCGCGCAGACCGGCGCGGACTCCAACGCCTCGCTCCTGGGCGCGTTGAGCGTGGGCGCGGTCGTCACCGGAGCCGCGGCCCTCGCGCTGTCCCGGCGCGCCTCACGCGGCAAGTACGGGAAGTAGCGACCGCCCGGCGCTCGCCCGGAAGCGGGCAAGAACCGTTTTGGGCGATGGTGTCCGTTACTTATGGCCGATCGACACGTTGAAGTGAAATGACGACTGCGAGTCTGCGGTCGCGTGTCCATTCAAGGAGAACTTTGATGTCTCGTATCGCGAAGACGGCCGCCGTCGTCGCCGGAGCGGGCGCCGTGGCGCTTGCCAGTGCGGGTATTGCCGCTGCCGACGCAAACGCCGAGGCCGTCGCTGCGCACTCGCCCGGAGTCCTCTCCGGCAACCTCCTGCAGGTTCCCGTGCACATCCCGATCAACGTCTGCGGCAACACCGTCAACGTCATCGGGCTGCTGAACCCGGCGTTCGGCAACAACTGCGTCAACGCCGACAGCCACCACCACGAGGGCGGCTACGGGGAGTAGTTCCCCGGCTCCGTCCGGGCGCCGTCGTGACGGCGCCCGGACCGTCGATGAGTGTGGTGCCCGCGGCCTCCCGGACTTCTCCCCCCGGGAGGCCGTCGCCGTGTCAGGCGTACCGGTAGATCCTGCTGTGGTCGAGGAGCGCGGCGGGTGCCACGTCCCAGGGCGGCATCGGCTCGCCCAGCGCGGCCACCCGGCCGTGCTGCGGGTCCCCCGCCGGCGGGGCCACGTCCGGCAGGTACCGCTTGGACCGGGGGTGGGCGGCCTGCCAGCGCGACCAGAGGCTGTCGATGTACGCGTGGTGGAGCCAGAACACCGGGTCGTTGACGGAGGCCGCCCCGAGCATCACGCCGCTGACCCAGCGGTGCACCCGGTTGTGCGTACGGAACCGGGCGTTGCCCGAACCCGTGGTCCAGCCCTCCAGCTTGTTGCGGAAGCCGCTCCTGCTGGTGGAGTTCCACGGCGCGACGTCGTACACCGGGTCAGCGAGCGCCTGGGCGACGTCGGCGGGGGTGGGCAGGGCGATAGGGTCCTTGGGGCGGCCCATGTCACGGGTCAGGAAGCGGCCTTCGGTGACGTTGACCGAGATCTCCCAGTTCCCGTGCGCGTACGCGAAGGGCCCGGTCATGACCTGGAGGTCGCCGCGGCGCCCGTTGCCGCCCATGAAGTCGTCGCCCCACACCGTGGAGGCGGGCGAGTTGTCCCGCGTCCAGTCCCAATAGGGCACCGTCACACGGGGGTTGATCTTTTGCAGGGCCCGTTCGAACTCCAGCAGGAACTGGCGGTGCCAGGGCAGGAAGGACGGCGCCATGTGCGCGACCCGCAGCCCCTCGTCGCCGTCCGGGACGTAGAACTCGATGTGGGTGCGGACGAACTCGTCGTACTCACCGCGCCGTTTGAGTTCGAGCACGGCGTTCACGAAGGCCCTGCGCTCGGCGCCGGTCAGGTTCCGCTGGTTCTTACGCGTGTACGCCATGAGCGGCTCCCCCTCCGTGGCTGCCGTGTACGGGGACGGAGCTGAGCCGGGCCGGGCCCAGTTCGGCGGCGGCGGCGCGGGCGGCTTCCCGGGCGGTGGCGTACGACGCGTAGTGGTCGACGGAGCTCAGGTAGCCGCCGTCGGCGCGGCGCATCAGGTTCAGCTGCCGGCCGTCCACGAACACGGCGATCCCGGCGCTCTCGGTCTGGACCGGCCAGCCCTGGATGCGGTGCCCGGCGTACATCTCGTCGAAGGTGGAGCCCTCAGGCCCGGCCCCGCGCTCCGGCCCGGCCGCGCCCGTCGGCTCGCCGTAGGGCTCGGCGGCGGGGATGCGGGAGAGCGCGGTCGCGGTGAAGGCGACGGTCGCCGAGGCGAACAGGGCGCGCAGCAGGCCGCGCCGCGCGATGCGCCAGCTGGTACGGGGTGGGGGCGCGCCGGGCCTGGTGGGCTCGGGGGCCCGGCCTCGGGGGCGGGTGCGGCCGGTCCGGCATGCGCGCCAGAAGTGTGTCGCGTCGTTCATGGGCGTCTCCCTCGTGCTCGCTCGCGCGGACCCGTCCGGCACATGCGTGAGCCCCGGCAACCGTGCTGGTTCCGGGGCCCGTCCAAGCGTCCGCTCTCCCTTGATCGATGCCGGGTTCAACGAGTCCCGGGGTCTCAGGAAACGGCCGCCGCCGTGATGCCGCGGCGGCCGGGCTCTCCCCGGGCCGGTACTGGTTGCACGGCCCGGGGAGGCTTCAACCATGCGACTGGTCAGTGGGGTCAACGCTTCCGCGCGCGGGGCGTGGCGGCGGGGGCGGACGATTCACGCGGTCGGCCCAACGTTCCTGCACCCTCAGCCGGTCCAGAAGTCCCACCAGCGGGTCAGGATCAGCATGCCGACGACCCCGATGTGCAGCACGGGCAAAGCCCAGCCGAACTCGGCGAACAGCCCGCGCGCCCAACTCGGCGCGGGCAGCGCCCCCTTGACGAGATTGAGCGAGGTGACCTGCCAGAACAGAACGATCGTGGCGACCCACGCCAGGCAGCACCACAGGCACAGCGCGTCGATCCGGTAGAGCGACTCGAACTGGAGCCAGCTGACGAATCCGACGCCGAGCAGCGCCCCCGCGTTGAGCGTCAGCCAGTACCAGCGCCCGAACCTGGCGCCCCCGAGCAGGCTCATGCCGACGCAGGCGACGATCCCGTACGCGACCAGCCCCAGCATCGGGTTGGGGAATCCGAAGACGGAGGCCTGCGCGCTCTTCATGATGTTGCCGCAGGAGATCACCGGGTTGAGGCTGCATCCGGGCACGAAGTGCGGGTTCCGCAGCAGTTCGAACTCGTCGAGGGTGATGACCCACGACGCCAGCAGGCCGGCCGCGCCGGTGAGCACGACCAGCCGGGCGAAGCCGCGCCCGGCTCCGTACGCGGCGCGGCCCGGGCGCGGGGGGCCGGACGATTCGGTGACGGCCTGCCGCGGAAGCATCCCGTGGAGGGACATGGCCCTGGGCTCCCTTCTCGTCCGGCGCTGGGGTCAGCCGCGCAGGCGGCGGACGGGGAGCACGCAGTGGCCCGCGGTGGTGATGGTCTCCTCCGCGCCCGCGAACGCCCTCAACTGCTCGTCGTCGACGGCGACTCCGGGCACGGCATCCGGCCAGCAGCGGGTGGCGAACATGAACTGCACGGTGCCGCGCTTCGCGGCGGCCTCCAGCCATTCGGGCGGCGCGGGGCACTGGGCGACCATGGTCGGCAAGGTCAAAACGGCCCGCCCGGCCTGCACGATCAGAGTCAGCGGGAACGAGCCGCCGTGACTCTGGTCGACCACACTGCCGGCCGGCATGCCGAGCTCTTCGAGGAGCGCCCGTGCCGCGGCCTCGGCGCCCTCGGGACCCTGGGCCCCGTCACCGAGGGGGTACGCCATGAGGAAGGGCACGTCGCCGGACTCGTCGGGATGTTCACCGCTCCACGCGATGACGATGAGCGAGCCCAACAGGGCTGCCCGGGACGGCTGTACGGCACTGGTGGCTGAAGTCATGCCGGGACTCTAGGACATTCCGGGCCGAGCCCTTCGCAGCCGTCACTCATCCGGATGAATCGTCCGACACGGGTCGCACCGGGCTCGGGCCCCTTGCCGAGGCACGTGCCTCCAGGCACAGCGAAGCGGCTCCGGGATCCCCAACTCCACGGAGCCGCTCCACCACGTTTGCGTACCGTCCGGCGTGAACCGGCCGCGCGTCAGGAGTTGACGCAGGTGTTGCCGAAGGCCGGGTTCAGCAGGGCGATGACGTCGACCGTGTTGCCGCACACGTTGACCGGCACGTGCACCGGGACCTGCGCCAGGTTGCCGGACAGGACGCCGGGCGAGTGCGCGGCCACGCCCTGGGCGTCCGCGTCGGCGAAGGCGGCACCGGAGGCGGCACCCGTGGCAAGGCCGGCGGCGGCAAGGGCGAGCGCGGTCTTCTTGACAGAATTCATGGTGAAACCTTCCATTCGGGGGTCGCCTCAGCGTAGGCAAATGCCTGGAAGCCGCCGGAGGCGAACACGCCGGGTTTATTGTCTTTCCCTCGTACAGCGCACGGATGGGCCGCTCGGCCGATCAATTCGCTGTGGCGAAAGACTTGTTCGCCCCTGGTGACTAACCCAGCGGAAGGCCACCGAGGAGCTGGCCCGTACTCGGCGCCCCATTCGTCTTGTTGAGGTCCTTGGCCGTGCTGGCCACCGTGTGGAGCAGCGAATCGCCCGACTTGGGGTCGAGCAGGTTGGTGTGAACCGGTGCCAGGTCGGTCACGGGCGCGGTGGCGACGTTCTGGGCGATCGTGTCGAGACCGCCGTTCAGGCTCATGCGCGGGATGTCACCGGACGCGAAGGCCGGAGCCGCCGCACCCACGACCGCGAGGGAACCGGCGAGTGCCGCAGCAACCTTCATCGACTTCATCATCAATCCTTCCGCGGCGATTTCGATCGCCGTGTGGGCCGCACGCACGGCGCACCGCTGGCACCGCGCGTGTCGCTGAATGCATTGCGCTGCTTCGTCCTGGGTAACGACTCTTGGGCGGTTGGGAAACCGTTGTGACACGGATTCGTGGGCCGCCGTTCCCCTGCGGAAACCCGTCGATTGTCGTATGGGATTTCATGAATTCCGGCCGCCGCAAAAGCAGTTGTCCGGCTCGGAACGCTTCCGGACGGCCGAAAGCGCCGGTCCCCTTCTCGGGCCGGCGCTCTCGGCGGGGTACGGATTCAGACGGGCAGTTTGGGGAGCGGGGGCAGGCCGGGCAGCGAGGGCAGCGGCAGACCGCCGCCGAGCACGGTGGCCAGGACGACGCCGACGAGGCCGGTGACCACGCCGGTCGCGGCGGGCAGGATGGCCGCGACATTGAGGCTGGTGACGGCCTTGACCAGGTCGTCGATGGACTTCTTGAGCGCCGCGACGGCGTCGTCCTTGACGTCCAGGGGAGCGGCGGCCCGCTCCGCGCCGCCCAGCGGCAGGCCCGGCAGCGCGGGCAGTGCGGGGGTGGCGGGCGCGGCCGGCTTGGCGGGCGTCGCCGGGGCCGCGGACTTCGCGGCGTCGAGGGCGGAGGTGGCCTTGCCCGCGAGTGCCGTGGCATCGGTCGGGGAGGCCCCGCCGAGCACGCCGGTCACCAGGTCGGTCACCGGCGTGATCACCCCTCCGAGGCTGGCGAGGGACTTGACCTGTGCGAGCAGGGCGTCGGCACCCGGCACCGGTGCTTCGGCACGGACCGAGCGCGGCGGCTGGAAGTCGGCGGCCATCGCGGTTCCGGCGGATCCGACGACGATCGCCGTGGAAAGCGCCACTGCGGCCAGGCGCCGCGGTGTACGTGCACGCATGGAACGGGTCTCCTTCGGTGAGGGGCTCGCGAATTTCCCTCACCGTGCTGGCGACCCGCACCCCCCGCAACCGGATGATCGTCCTGCGTGACCGTCAGATCCCGTCCCCACCGCGCCCAACCGGCACAATTCCGCGCCGCGACCGGCTTCGGGGGCTACGGCCATCCGGGGCAGCACGAAGCCCCGGCGGCCCCTGGAAGGGGCCATCCGGGGCTTCGCCGGGGACTACTTGTTGACGCAGGTGTTGCCGAAGGACGGGTTCAGCAGGGCGATGATGTTCACCGTGTTGCCGCACACGTTGACCGGCACGTGGACGGGAACCTGCGCCATGTTGCCCGACAGGACGCCGGGGGAGTGGGTGGCCGCGCCGTGCGCGTCGGCGTCGGCGGAAGCGACGCCGGCCCCACCGGCGATGGCGGCAACGGCAGCGGTGGACAGGACCAGGGCCTTCGCGGTACGCGACATGGAGAAGTACTCCTAGGTTGAGAAAGTCATTGACCGGGTGTTGTCACTCGACCTACACCTCAACGCGGACCCGGGCGCCCGGTTTTGCCCCTAACGGGTGAACCCGGGTTTCCAGGCCCGCGGGAATGGCCAAGGGGCTTGTCCGGGCCGTGGACGCGGACCGCGTCCACGGCCCGGGGCCTTTCACCCCGGCGGCTTACTTGTTGACGCAGGTGTTGCCGAAGACCGGGTTGAGCAGCCCGATGACGTCCACCGTGTTTCCGCAGACGTTCACCGGCACGTGCACCGGAACCTGGAGCAGGTTGCCCGAGAGGACGCCCGGCGAGCCCTCGGCGACACCTTCGGCGCTCGCCCCGCTGCCGTGGCCCGTGGCCGCGGCCATACCGGCTCCGAGCAGCACGACCGCCGCCCCGGCGCCCGCGGTCGCGACGGACTTCGCAATTCGATTCATGGCTTTTCCCTTCGGGTGGAGATGAGGCCACCGATACAACGACCGTGTCGTCAACGGGATACGGCGGATAGCCCGAAGGGGACACTCCGGCGCACGCATTCATGACGGGACCGGGTTGTAAATACGGTTACAGTTGCCCCCGCCCAGGCGCCGGTGAAGGCCGGGAACTCCGGTGGCCGGGGCACCGGACCATGCGGAATTCAATGGGCGGGCCGCACTGCGGGGCGAGTCCCGCAGCATCTTTGTTCAGCTTTCATTTCGAGCGCCGGACCGGAGTGAGCGCACATGCCGACGAGAGCGAACACCCCCGGCGGGCCTGGGTCCGCGGAGGGCTTGAGTGTCCTGCACCTGGTTCAGCCCGTTGAGGGGGGCGTAGCCCGAGTCGTCACGGACTTGGTGCGGGACCAGCTGCGCAGCGGATTCCGGGTCACCGTGGCATGCCCCGAGGGAGGCCCGTTGAGCACCGAACTGACGCGCCTGGGCGCCCGGGTGTGTCCCTGGCGGGCCACCCGCTCGCCCGGACCCGCGCTGCTCGGCGAGACCCTGCGGGCGGCCCGGCTGGTGCGGCGCGTACGCCCCGACGTGGTCCACGCGCACAGCGCCAAGGCGGGGGTGGCCGCCCGGCTCGCCGTGCGCGGCCGGGTGCCCACCGTCTTCCAGCCGCACGCCTGGTCCTTCGAGGCCGTCGGCGGGGTCGTCGCGCTGCTGACCCGCGCCTGGGAGCGCGCGGCCGTGCGGTGGACCTCGCGCGTGGTGTGCGTCAGCGAGGGCGAGCGGGCCACCGGGCTGCGGGCCGGGGTGCGGGCGTCCTGCTCGGTGATCCCCAACGGCGTCGACCTGGAGCACTACAGCGCGCCCGACGCTCCCCCCGGCGAGGGCGGCGCGCCCCTGGTCGTGTGCGTGGGGCGGCTGTGCCGCCAGAAGGGCCAGGACGTGCTGCTCCGCGCCTGGCGGGACGTCCACGCGTCGGTGCCCGGCGCGCATCTGGTGCTGGTCGGGGACGGCCCGGACCTTGCGGCGCTGCGCGCGGCGGCGCCGGGCTCGGTGTCCTTCGTCGGCTCGGTCTCCGACACGGCCGCCTGGTACCGGGCGGCCGATCTGGTCGTGCTGCCCTCGCGCTGGGAGGGCATGGCGCTCGCCCCGCTGGAGGCCATGGCGTGCGGTCGGCCGGTGGTGGTGACCGACGTCGGGGGTTCCGCCGAGAGCCTCGCGCCGGGACACGCCCCGCTGTGCCTCGTACCGCCGGACGCGCCGGACGCGTTGGCGCGCGCCGTGACGCACCTGCTGACGAACCCCTCGCTGCGCGGCGTCCTGGCCCGCCAGGGGCACGAGCACGTATCCACCACCCATGACGTGCGGCAGACGGCCCGAAGCATCGCGGAGGTGTACCGCGACGTGGCCGCTCTGCAGCGCTCCGAGCACAGGGAACCCATCAGCCAGTGACCGCGGAAAGCATCGTCCCCTCCGCCGGAGGACCGCCCCACGGCTCCGGGATGTCATCGGGAAGCGTCGCGGTGGTCACGCCCCGCGAGGCGCCGGACCACTTCGTCCCCCCGGCCGGGCGGCCGCGCGCGGCGCAGGCGTTCGTGTCCGTGCTGCTCGCCGCCGACTGCGCGGCCGGGCTGCTCGGCATGCTCGTGCTGCCGTACTCCGGGCTGCCGCCGGGGCCCGCCGGGCTGCTCGTGACCACGGTGCTCGGGCTCAACGCCCAGGCCGGGCTCTACCGGCCGACGCTGGCGCGGGGCGTGCTCGGCGACGTGCCCGCGCTGTTCTTCCGCGCCCTGATCGCCTGGTGCGTGCTCTCGACGGTCCTCGCCCACCAGAGCGCCCTCGTGCACGAGTCGGCCGTACCGCTGTCGGTGTCCGTGGTCGCGGCCGGGTGCGCGGTGCAGACGCTGGTGAGCTCCGCGGGCCGCGGCGCCGCGCTGTGGCTGCGGCGCAGGCAGGCGGTCCGCAGGCCCCGGCCCGCCCTGGTGGTGGGCCCGGCGGCCACCGCCGTACGCGTCACGTCCGCGCTCGCGCGCCGGTCCGGCGGCGGCATCCGGCCGGTCGGGATGGTCGTGCCGCCCTCCGAGACCGCGGTCGAGGCGCCCCCCGTGCCGGTGCTCCGCAGCCTGGAGGACGTACAGCGCGCCGTCGTCCAGAACGGGGTGCGCGACTGCCTGTTCACGTACGCCCCCGAAATCCCGACCGCGGCTCCCCCGGCGCTCCTGGAGGCCATGGGCTGCACGCTGTGGCAGCTCGACACGCGGCCGCCCGGGCACGTCGTGGCCCAGCGCCAGCCGGACGAGCTCGCCGCCTTCCCCTGCCGTCCGCTGACCAGCACCCCCGCCTCCGCGCCCGGACTCTTCTTCAAGCGGCTCGTCGACCTGGTCGTCACCGTGCCCGCGCTGATCGCGGCGGCGCCGGTGCTGCTGGTGTGCGCGGTGGTCCTGCGCCACAGCGACGGACCCGGCGTGCTGTTCCGGCAGGAGCGCATCGGGCTGCGCGGCCGGGCCTTCACCCTCCTCAAGTTCCGCACGCTGCGCCCCGACACCGCGCACGAGGCCGCCACCCGCTGGACCATCGCCGACGACCAGCGGATGAGCCGGGCCGGACACTTCATGCGGCGTACATCTCTGGACGAGCTGCCCCAGCTGTGGAACGTGATCCGGGGCGACATAAGCCTCGTCGGCCCGCGGCCCGAACGCCCTTATTTCGTGGCCCAGTTCAGCCAGGCGCACCCCGGCTACGCGGCCCGGCACCGGATGCCCGTCGGCCTCACCGGGCTCGCCCAGGTGCAGGGGCTGCGCGGCGACACCTCGATCGAGGACCGGGCCCGCTACGACAACTACTACATCGACCACTGGTCGCTGTGGCAGGACCTGTGCATCCTGCTGCGCACCGCCGCCTGTCTCGTCCGCCCCACCGGGAGCTGAGCGTGCACGCCCTCGCCGCCGCGCCGCCGGCCCCCCTGTCGGCCCCGCTGCGCCGGGCCGCGCACCTGTCGCCGCTGCTCGCCGTGATCGCCCTGCTCGCCACTCCCCCGCTGGGCGGCGACGGCTCGGCGACCGCGGCCGACGCCGCCTGCGGGGTCCTCGTGGTGTGGACGCTGGTACGGGTCCTGCGGTCGGGCGCCCGGCCGCTGACCCGTACGGCCGCGATCGTCATGGGGCTCCCGGTGACCGGGATCTGCGTGGCCGCGATGGGCGCCGCCGACCCCGCCACCGCGGTCGCCGGGCTCGGCCGCTACCTCCAGATCTTCGTCCTCGTGCCGCTCGCCGTGCTGCTCCTGCTGCGCGACCGCGACGACTTCCGCCTGGTGGCGGCGGCCGTGGTGGCGCTCGCCCTGTTCGAGGGCGGCGTCGGCGTCCAGCAGTACCTGACCTCGACCGGTGCCTCCTACATGGGCGAGGACATCCGGGCGGTCGGCACCTTCGGCGCCTCGGACATCATGGGCATGGCCACCGTCGTCTCCTGCGGGCTGCTCTGCGCGGTCGGCCTCGCCCTCGATCCCGCGCCCGGGACCAGCCGCGCCCAGCGCCGGGCCGCGCTCGGCTGCGCGGCGCTGCTGCTCCTGCCGCTCGCCGTGTCGTTCAGCCGGGGTGCCTGGATCGCGACGGCGGTCGCGGCCTGCGCCCTGCTGCTGCTGTCCGGGGTGCGCCGGGCGCTGGCCGTCCTCGCGGTCACCGCGGCGGCCACCGTCGTCCTCGTCGGCGCGAGCGGGACCGGAACCCAGCTGCTCCAGGAGCGGCTCGCCAGCATCACGCAGGTCGAGAGCGCCCCCGACCAGTCCGTCACCGACCGGTACACGATGTGGGCCGCCGCGGAACTGATGTGGCGTCAAACTCCCGTCACCGGCGTCGGGTTGAAGGGCTTCCCGGACCACCGCGACGCCAACTCCTCGCTCGCCCTGTCCTCCGGCAGCGACACCGCGGGCGCGGGTGCCGCCTTCAAGCGCCAGCCGCTGCTCTCCCCGCACAACATGTACCTGCTCGTCCTCAGCGAGCAGGGCCTGCTCGGCGTGGTCACCCTCGTCGGCTGCTGGGCGTCGCTCCTGGTCAGCGGGGTGCGCAGACTGCGGATCACGCGCGGGCTGGGCACCCCGATGGACTGCGCGCTGGTCGCCGTCGGGCTGCTGGTGTGGCTGCTCGTCGACTTCTTCTACGGCGACATCGGCGGCCCCTCGACCGCCCTGACCGCGCTCGTCCTCGGCCTCGCCGCCTGGTGGGCGCTGGCCGCGCGAGGGGCGGTACGGCCGTGACGGAGACCGCCCGTCCGCTCCTGGCGGCCCCGACCGCGACCCCCGAACCCGGCCCGTCCGGGCGGCTGTTGGCGCGGGCCGCCCTGCTCACCGCCGTCCTCACCGTGGCCGGGGCCCTCCTCGGCCTGCTGCGCGACCAGGCCTTCGCGCACGTCTTCGGCGCCGACACCGACACCGACGCCTTCCTGGTCGCCTGGACGGTCCCGGAGGTCGCGGCCACCCTGCTCATCGAGGACGGGCTCGCCTTCGTCCTCGTACCGGCGTTCAGCCTCGCGCTGGCCGGGCGCGGCCCCCGGCCGGGACCCGATCCGGTACGCGCCCTGGTGGCGGCCACCCTGCCCCGGCTCGTGCTCGTGCTGACCGCGGGCGCGGCCGTGCTGATCGTCGCGGCGCCCGCCGTGGTCGCGGTGCTCGCGCCCGGGCTGCCCCGCCCGGACCTGGCGGTCGACTGCACCCGGCTGACCGCGACCTGCGTGTTCACCTTCGGACTCGCGGGATATTGCAGCGCCGCCCTGCGCGGCCACGGCCGTTTCCTCGCCCCCGCCTCGATCTACGTGGCGTACAACGTGGGCATCATCGCCCTGCTCCTGCTGTTCGGCGGCGCGTGGGGGGTGCGGGCCGCGGCGGCCGGGGTCGCGCTCGGCGGGGTGCTCATGGTGCTCGTACAACTCCCGGCGCTGTGGCGCAGCTGGCGCCGCCGGGAGCCCGCGGTCGTCCTGCCCGCCGCCCGCCGGCCCGCCCGGGCCACGGCGCAGGCGCTGCGGCTCGCCCTTGTCGCGCCGGTCGTGGTGTTCGCGCTCAGCCGCCAGAGCCAGGTCCTCGTCGAGCGGTTCCTGGCCGCGCCCCTGCCCGCCGGGGCCATCTCGCATCTGAACTACGCCCAGAAGGTGGCGCAGATGCCGATGGTGCTCTCGCTGATGCTGTGCACGGTCACCTTCCCGGTGATCGCGCGGGCGCTGGCCGCGGGCGACACCGAGCGGGCCAGGCGCCGGGTGGAAAGCGACCTGATCGTGGCGGGCACCATCGTGCTGCTCGGCGCCTCGGTGGTGGTGGCGGGCGCCCCGCGGATCATCGAGGTCCTCTTCCAGCGCGGCGCGTTCACCGTCCACGACACCGCGGCCACCGCGGCCGTGATGCGGGTGTACGCGCTCGGTCTGCTGGGCCAGACCCTGGTCGGGGTGCTGGCCCGCTCGTACTTCTCCGAGGCCCGGCCCCTGTGGTTCCCGGCGTGCGCCATGCTCGCCGGGCTCGCCGCGACCGCCGTCTCGGGGGCGCTGGCCGTACCGGTGTGGGGGGCGCCCGGCATCGCCGCCGCCAACGCGCTCGGCATCACGCTGACCGCGCTGCTGCTCCTGTGGGGCAGCGGGCGCCGAAGCATGGCACTGCCCAGCGGCTGGGTGTGCGGCCAGCTCGCCCGGCTCGTCGCGGCCGCGTGCGGCGCGACGGCCGTCTGCTGGTGGGGGGCATCGGCACTCTCAAATCCCGTACTCGCCCTGGTGGTTGGGGCCGTCGCCGCGACGCTCGTCTTCGCGGTGGTGGCGCGGCTGCTGCGGGTCCGGGAGTTCTGTCTGCTGTTCCGTCCCGTCACACGAAAGCTCTGGCATGCCCGTTGACACGGCAGTCGGCGACCCGAGGGGTCCACTGACTGGTTCGAGACCCCGACCCGCCGCACCGCTGTGGGTGGCCATGTACCACTCGGTGACCCACACCACGGAGGATCCGTACCACATCACCGTCTCCCCGAGCCGCTTCGAACGGCAGCTGCGCTGGCTGCGCCGACACGGCCTCAAGGGGGTGAGCATGGCCGAACTCATCCGGGCCCGCGCGGCGGGCGCCGCCCAGGGCCTGGTCGGCCTCACCTTCGACGACGGCTACGCCGACTTCACCGCCGAGGCCCTCGCGCTGCTGCGCCGCTACGAGTGCACGGCCACGGTGTTCGTCCTGCCGGGGCTGCTCGGCGCCACCAACGAGTGGGACCCCCTGGGCCCGCGCCGGCCACTGCTCGACGAGCGGGGCATCCAGCAGGCCGCCACCTGGGGCATGGAGGTCGCCTCGCACGGCCTGCGCCACCTCGATCTGACCCACACCGACGCGGACACCCTGCGCCGCGAGGTGCGGGAGAGCCGTCAGCTCCTCCTCGACCTCACCGGGCACGACGTGACGGGCTTCTGCTACCCGTACGGCGCCGTCGACCTGCGGGCCGTCGACGCGGTCCGCGCGGCCGGATACCAGTACGCCTGCGCCATCGACCCGGGCCCGCTCACCGGCCGCTACGCCCTGCCGCGCGTCCACGTCGGCGAACGCGACACCAGCTGGCGGCTGCACCTCAAACGGGGCCTGCACCGCTGGCGCCGCGAGACGCCCGCCGACCTCCCGGAGGGCTCGTGAAGGTCCTGCACGTCATCACCGGCCTCGGCGTGGGCGGCGCCGAACAACAACTCCGGCTGTTGCTCGGCCACTTGCCGTATCCGGCGGACGTGGTCACCCTCACCAACCCCGGCGCCGTGGCCCGCGCCATCGTGCGCGACGGCGGCCGGGTGCGGAACCTCGACATGGCGGGCAACCGCGACCTGTCGGCGCTGCCCCGCCTCACCCGGCTCATCGCCCGCGGCCGCTACGACGTCGTCCACACCCACCTCTACCGGGCCTGCCTGTACGGCCGCCTGGCCGCGCGGCTCGCCGGGGTGCGCACCATCGTCGCCACCGAGCACTCCCTGGGCGAGGCCCGCATGGAGGGCCGCCCGCTCGGCCCCGGCGTCCGCGGCCTGTACCTCGCGAGCGAACGGCTCGGCACCACGACCGTCGCGGTCTCCCCCACCATCGCGCGCCGCCTCGCCCGCTGGGGCGTGCCGGAGCGCCGCATCCAGGTGGTGCCGAACGGGATCGACGCCGCCCAGTTCGCCTTCAGCGCCCGCGCCCGCGACTCCGTACGCCGCCAACTCGGGCTGCCGCCACGGGCGTTCGTGATCGGCGCGGTCGGAAGGCTCGCCGCGGGCAAGCGGTTCCACACCCTCGTCGACGCGCTCGCCGAACTCCCCGACGCCCACTTGGTGTTCGCGGGCGGCGGCGAACAGGAGCAGCCGCTGCGGGCCCGAGCCGAACGGCTCGGTCTCGCCGAACGGGTCGTCTTCGCGGGCGAGTGCGTCCAGGACGGCACCTCCCCGGCGGGCCACCGCCCCACCCTGGCCGGAATCCTGTCGGCGGTGGACTGCCTGGCCTCCCCCTCCGGCGAGGAGGCCTTCGGCCTCGCCGTCGTGGAGGGCCTGGCCGCCGGACTCCCGGTGGCGTACGTGACCTGCCCGGCGATCGACGACCTGCCGGCCGCCTCGGCACCCGGCGCACTGCGCACGGACCGTACGGCCGCCGCGTTCGCCGAGGCGCTGGACGGCTTCCGCCGGGCGGGCGGCCCGCGGCTGCCCGTTCCCGACGCCGTACGCCGCTACTGCGTCAGCGCGACCTCGACCCAGCTGGTCCGGGTGTACGAGGCGGCGGCGGCCCGCGCTCCCCTGCCCTGCCCCGCGCCCGCGCCGCTGCCGGACGCGAGGACCGCGCCCCCTCAGGACCCGCAGACCACCCCGACGAACCTCCCGGCGAACCTCTCGGAGAAAGAAGAGTCCAGATGAGCAGAGTCTCCGGCCCGCGGCAGCGTCAGAGCACCCGCGGTCCGCTGCGCGCCCGGCCGCTGCCGCGCTGGTGGCCGCTGCCCGTGTGCGCGCTGCTCGGCGCGAGTGCGGGCGGCGTGTACGGCGTGGTGAAGACGCCCGAGTACAGCGCGACGAGCTATGTGGTGGTCACCCCGGCCGAGAAGGCCGACCCCTCGGTCGCCCTCGGCTTCGCGCAGGCCTACGGCCGGGTCGCGACCGAGGTCGCCGTCATCGGGGACGCCCAGGTCTGGGCGGGGGTGAGCGCGGCCACGCTGCGCGGCAGCGTGCAGACCGCGACCTCCCCCGACGCGCCGATGATCGCGATCACCGCGACCTCCGCCCGGGCGACGGACGCCGCGGGCATGGCCAACGCGGTGGCCCGGGCCCTGACCCTGAACGGCAGGCACACCCAGGCCGACACCGGCGTGCGGGTGGTGCAGTTCTCGCGCGCGGCCAAGCCGCTGGCCCCCTCGTCGCCGTCGGCCTCGCTGACCACGCTGGTCGGCGGGTGCGCGGGCGGGCTGCTCGGCGGCCTCGCCCTGCTGGCCCGGCCGCGCCGGCGCCACGAGCCCGAGCCCGGGATCACCGCGGCGGTGCCGGGCCCGGCCGGTGCCGCGTCGGTGCCGCAGGAGGTCGGCCAGTGAGCGGGCCGCGCGTGGAGGTCTGCACCGACGACCTGCGCTTCGCGGACCTCGCTCCGGCCTGGCACCGGCTGCATCGGAGCTGCGGCACCGCGACCCCGTTCCAGAGCCACACGTGGCTGCACTCGTGGTGGCTCTCGTACGGGGTGCGGGGGCGGCTGCGGGTCCATGTGGTCCACAAGGACGGCGAGTTGATCGGCGCGGCCCCGCTGATGCGGGTGCTGCGCCCGTTTCCGGCGCTGGTCCCGCTGGGCGGCACCATCTCGGACTACGCGGACGTACTCCTGGACGACGCCTGCGCCGAGGAGGCGGCCCGTGCCCTCACCGAGGCCCTGATGGGCTCGGCGCGCGGCGCCCTGATCGACCTGGGCGAGGTGCGCCCGGGCGCGGGAGCCGAGCGCCTGCACGCCAACTGGCCCTCCCTGAAACGGCAGTTGAGCGACTCGCGGTGCCTGGAGCTGCCCGCGGCGGACATGGACACGCTGCTCGCCCGGCTGCCCTCGAACCGGGCCCAGCGGGCCCGCGCCAAGCTGCGGAAGATCGACGCGCTGGGCATCGAGCAGCGCGACGTGCCGCCCGAGGAGGTGCCCGGCGCGCTGCGGACGCTGCTCGAACTGCACGGTCTCCAGTGGCAGGGCCGGGGGGTGACGCGCGAGCACCTGCGGCCCCGGTTCGAGGAGCATCTGGCGCGCGCGGTGGGCGAGATGACGCGGCAGGGCGACGCGGTCGTCACCGAGTTCCGCCTCGACGGCGAGGTCGTCGCGGCCGATCTGACGCTGCTCTCCCCGGCGCTCGCGGGCGGCTATCTGTACGGGGCGCACCCGGGGCTGCGCGGCCGCAAGGTCGACGTGGCCACGATGCTGCTCCGCGCCTGCGCCCAGCGCGTCGACGGCAGCGGGCGGGCCGCGCTGAGCATGCTGCGCGGCAACGAGCCGTACAAGCAGCACTGGCGGCCCGAGGTGCGGTTCAACCAGCGCTTCCTGCTGGCCCGGCGGCGCACCCTGCCTCTGCTGTGGGCCGCCGGGCTGCACGCGGAGCTGCGCCGCCGGGCAGGCGCGGCACTGCGGGCGTGGAGACAGTGGCGGGACGGAAGGCGCCGCCGCCCCGCCACTGAGTCGTCAGGACCGGTGTGAGTACCAGTCGAGGCGGAGGCAGAGCTTGCCCCCGATCCAGTGCTCGACCCAGGGGCCGAGGTCGATCGGCGAGCAGTTCGGGGGCGGCGTCGGAGTGACGGGCGCGGCCGGTTTCGTGCCCGGTCCCGTGCTCGGCTCGGCGGACGGCCGCGGGCTCACCGGCGCCGAAGGCTGCGGGGTGGGCTCGGTGCGTCCGTACAGGAGCGAGCGGTAGACCTGTGAGGCCTGGGGGTTGTCGGTGCACTCCCACACGCCGTGCGGGCAGTAGTCGGTGATGGTGTTGTAGACCGGCTTGTGCGCGTCCATCCAGGCCAGCATGCGCCGCATGTATTCCGGATTGTCGCCGTTGCGGAAGAGCCCCCATTCCGGAAAGGAGATCGGCTTTCCGTGCGCGGCGGCGAAGTCGGCGTGCTGCTGGAGCCCGTAGGGCTCCTTGACCTGCCGGTCGAAATCCTCGCCGGGGGGCTGGTCGTAGGAGTCCATTCCGATGATGTCGACGACGTCGTCGCCCGGATAGCACTCGGTCCACGGCACCGCGTCCCGCCCGCGGCTCGGCGCGAAGTCGAACCGGAATTTCTGCCCCGGCACCGAACGCATCGCGGTGACCGCGTTCTTCCAGTACTTCTTCCACGCCGCCGGATCGGGGCCGCAGCGGTGGGTGTACGTGGTGCCGTTCATCTCCCAGCCGAGCACGATCACCGTGTCGGGGATCTTGAGGTCGACGAGCCGCTCGGCCAGCTTTTTGAAGTGCTCGTCGTAGTCGCCCGCGGCCCCGTTGGCCAGGAGTTGGCGCACCCGGCCGTCGGGGATTCCGGCCTCGTTGAGGGCCTGCATCGGGACGTTGAGGACGAGGGTGCGGTCGGCGCGCTCGCGGCGCCAGGTGGCCCAGGAGTCGAGGAACCCCGCCCGGCCCTCGATGTCGGACCAGGTGTTCCCGGGCAGGTAGGTGTGGCCGACCCGGATGTCGGCCCCGCCGAGCCATTTCTCCAGGGCCGCGATCCGCTTCACGCCGAGGGGGCCGGAATCCAGAAAGGCCCCGAAATTCGCAACCGAGGGGTGGGCGGGGGGAGGGTCGTTGCCCGCCCCGGATTGCTGGACGCTCGCACCGGGTGCCAGTGCCAGACTGAAAAGGGCGCCCACCGACAGAATGCTCGTGGTGAAGGCCGCCGCTCGACGACGTCGCAGACGCATGTGCGCTCCCTTGTTTCTGAGAACCTCCCCGGACTCCCGGTTGGAAAATATTCTTATTGCGCCGATAGGGAAGATAAGCAGCCCACGCCGTAAGCCCCTCGAACGGGGGAACCCGTCGATTCCGCCATCTGAGGCTCCATCAGAATCCGTGCCGGGGCGCGACGGTACGCCGAAGGGCCCGGCTCCGGAGAGGAGCCGAGCCCTTCGACGTACGGTTCAACGAGCGCCGCCGGGACGCCCAACTTGCTTACCTGACAGGGTAGTTGGTGCTCTAGTTACGCCTGCGGCCCGGACCGTGACCCCCACCCCGAGCCCTCGGCCGTCACTTGCCGCGGGTGGGGGGCTGGCGGGCGCCGCGGGTCAGACGCGGGCCATCACCCTGCCGCGTCGGTAGAGGACGCCCCCGCCGAGCACGAGAGCGACGGCTCCGCCCGCGGCCGCGAGGAGCGCGGGGTCGGACCCGGTGGCGGCGAGCTGCGGAACGGCGTGAGCGTGCGCCGAGGCCGCGGGAGCGACGACCCGAGGAGCGTGCCGCACCACGGGCGCCGGGTGCACGGCCGGGGCGTGGTGGACCGGGGGCGCCTGATGCACGGCCGGAGCAGCGGGCACCTGCGGAACCGCCCGAACCACGGGAGCGTGCGGGGCCGCGGGCGCGTGGTGCACGGGGGGTGCGTGATGCACGGGCGGGGCCTCGTGAACCGGGGGCGCCTTGTGGACGGGCGGGGCTTGATGGACCGGAGGCGCCTGGTGGACCGGGGGTGCCTCGTGGACGGGAGGTGCCTGGTGCACGGGGGGCGCCTGGTGGACGGGGGGTGCGTGGTGGACCGGGGGCGCCTGGTGGACCGGGGGTGCCTCGTGGACGGGAGGTGCGTGGTGGACCGGCGGGGCGTGGTGCACGGGGGGTGCGTGGTGAACCGGCGGGGCCTCGTGAACCGGGGGTACGTGGTGGACCGGAGGCGCGTGGTGCACCGGAGGCGCCTGGTGGACCGGAGGTGCGTGATGCACGGGCGGGGCCTGGTGGACCGGAGGTGCCTGGTGCACAGGGGGCATGTGGTGCACAGGCGGTGCGTGGTGCACGGGCGGAGCCTCGTGGACCGGAGGCGCGTGGTGCACCGGAGGCGCATGGCGGGTCGGCGGCGCGTGATGCACGGGCGGGGCCTGGTGCACCGGGGGTGCGTGGCGGGTCGGGGGTGCGTGGTGGACCGGCGGGGCGTGGCGCGTGTGCGGAGTCTCGGCCGACCCGGTCGCGCAGTGGTTGCCCATCGCCGGATTGAGCAGGCCGATGACGTTCACCGTGTTCCCACACGCCTGCACGGGCACGTCGACCGGCGCCGCCACGGAGTTCCCCGAGAGGACACCCGGCGAATCGCTCGTCACGGAACGGGCCTCGCTCGCGGCGGGCCGCTCGTGCCGGGGCCGGTACGCCTCCGCGTACTCCTCCTCGTACGAACGCCCGTACCCGGAGCCGTAGCCCCCCTCGTCGGAGCCGTAACCGCCCGCGTCGTCGGCCCGCTCCTCGGCGCGCTCGTCGGCCCGCTCCTCGCGGGGCGGCGAGAGCGTCTCGCAGTGGTTGCCGAAGGAGGGGTTGAGCGCTCCGACCGGGTCCACGGTGTTGCCGCACGCCTGGACCGGGACATCCACCGGCGCCGAGATCGTGTTCCCCGACAGCAGGCCCGGCGAGCCCATGGTCTCGGCATCGGTGCCGGCCGCCTGAGCGTAGGTGCCGCTCATCGAAAGGACGCTCGTGGCTGCCACGGCGGTGAACAGGGTCTTGCTGATGACCTGGCGCAATGGGCTGTCTTCCGTGTCGTGGGGGGTGAGAAAGTGGGGGAAGAACCGACTTTGGGGCGTGCGATGGGCACGCCCCAAAATCAGAGTGGAGAGTCCGGCTCTACGTCACTTGTTGACGCAGACGTTGCCGAACGCCGGGTTCAGCAGGCCGATGACGTCGATGGTGTTGCCGCAGACGTTGATCGGCACGTGGACCGGGATCTGGAGCAGGTTGCCGGACAGGACACCCGGGCTGCCGACGGCGGCACCGTCGGCGTTGGCGTCGGCGAACGCCGGGGCGGCACCACCGGCGGCGATGACCAGACCGGCCAGAACCGTCGCAGCCTTCATGTACTTCACGTGGATTTCCTTCCCTCAGTCAAAAAGTCGCGCAACCAGTCGTTGCTCACGGCGCGTTGCCAGAGCTTTCGCCCAAGGAGCCGCTGACGACTTGGTAACGATTTATTCCGGCAAAAGAAACCGAGGCGGAATCGCGCGGCTGCTTTCCTCACCCAAATGGCAGGAGGAACGGCTGTTCGCGCCACGCCTCGTCAACTCAGCCGTCCTGCGATACGCGCCCAAAGAACTCGGGCCGCCGCAGCCCGAACAGAGGACTGCGGCGGCCCGAGCGGCGGCAAGGACTCAGCTGCCGGCGGCGCCGTTGCCGGAGAGGACCGGGATGTCGTCCAGGATGTGCGACAGCGCCTCGTCGCGCTTGGCCTGGGTGGAGTTCTCGGTGCACTGCTGGGTCTGCGGCGAGGACAGGATCGGGATGTCCTGGACGCCGACGTTCACCAGGGCGACGAGGGACTGCACGTCGGCCTTGAGCGGGAGACCGATGCACGGCTTGTTCAGGGAGCCCTGGACGAGCGAGAGCTGCGGGCTCATGTCGCCGTCGGTCTTCGAGTTGCCGAAGGCCTGCTTCGCGCCGTTGCCGCTGAGCGACGTCGTACCGGAGTCGTTGCCGATGGCCATTGCCTGGGGGGCCAGCATGGCGGAGGCTCCGACAAGCGAAACGGCGGCAGCGGACGCGGCCATAACCTTCTTGAGCATGTTCTTCCCTTTTGTTGGTGGAGAGCACGTGCAGTACCGCGCCCATATCCACTGCGCCGTACTACTGCACGGTCAACTTCCCCGAACCGGTTTGGTTCCGCCACATCACCCGAACGGTTCCCAAAAAGGGGCCCTGACATTGCACCGGAAACACTCCGTCGGATCTCCATATAATCTCAACCCGCAAAGATGCACAGAACTTGTTCGGCCCTATTTTCGTACGGCCGAAAGAGTGAAGAGAAGAAACCGATCCGCCGTCCGGACGGTTGGTCAGGAGGCTCCGTCTGGGGCATCCACCAGAAAGGGACAAGCGTGATCAAGAAGGCTATGGCGGCAGCAGCCGTCGGCGTGTCCGCCGTCGGTGCCTCCGGGGCGATGGCGCCGCAGGCGATGGCGATCGGCAACGACAGCGGCACCACCTCGGTCAGCGGCAACCACGCGATGCAGGCGTACGGAAACTCGGCCACGTACGGCAACATGAGCCCGCAGATCGGCCTGATCCAGGGCTCGTTCAACAAGCCCTGCATCGCCCTCCCGGCCAAGGCCAACCTGCAATCCCTCGTCGGCCTGGTGAACGTCGGTGTCCAGGACATCCCGATCCTGTCCTCGCCGCAGACCCAGCAGTGCACCGAGAACTCCACCCAGGCCAAGGGCGACGAGGCGCTGTCGCACATCCTGAGCAACATCCCGGTCCTCTCCGGCAACGGCGCCACGCACAGTTGAGTTCTGCGATTTCAGGTCGTCCGGGCCGCTGTCAATCCCTTCGGTGGCCCGACGCCCTGATGTCCTCGGCCGGATCGCCAGCGCACTCCGACGATCCGGCTTTTTCGCGCCCGGCACCTCACGGGGCGACGTCGCGACCATTCAGTCCGGCCAGTGGAAACCGTTGACAAGCGCATTCCATTCCCAGTCGGGCCGGCCCGGAACCGTACGCCTTTCCGCGGCCCAGGAACGCACCAGGTCCGCGTAGACGGGTTCGGCCGCCGCCCGGCTCTCGAATCGTCGACGAGTGACCGGGACGAATGCCCCCCTGTGCCAGGCGCCCTGCGTTTCAGTCATGTCCTCACTATCGGTCCGTGGTCACTTCCTCATTACCACGGACGGGCGGAGCCGATTCCGCAATGCCCTGTCCGGGGGACACGGCGCAACCAAAAGAAGTTCTCACCGTTCTCTTCACAGATCCCCATCAATGGGTCAGACCAACAGGAGTAGACATGAAGAAGTTGTGGTCGGCCGCAGCCGTCGCCGCAGCCGTTTCCGGTGTCGCGATGATGGCAGCGCCGCAGGCGATGGCCATCGGCAATGACACCGGTACGACGTCGCTCAGCGGCAACGACGCCAAGCAGGCCTTCGGCAACTCGAAGACCGACGGCGACATGAGCCCCCAGATGACCCTGGTCCAGGGCTCCCTGAACAAGCTGTGTGTCGGCCTCCCGGCCAAGGCCGACGTGCAGTCCATCCTCGCCCTGGTGAACGTCGGCGTCCAGGACATCCCGGTCCTGTCCTCGCCGCAGACCCAGCAGTGCACCGAGAACTCCACCCAGGCCAAGCGCGACGAGGCGCTGTCGCACATCCTGGACGACATCCCGGTCCTCTCCGGCAACGGCGCGGCCGGCAGCTGAAAGACCGAGAACGGCCGGCCCGGGTGACCCGGGCCGGCCGTTCTCGTCGTCCCGCCCCTATTGGCGCGCTCAGCGCAGCGCCTCGTCGAGCAGCACCGCCCACTGCGCCACGACCCGCCCCCGCCGGGCCGCGTCGTCGGTGAGCAGGTTGGCCAGGCCCAGGCCGCGCGCCATGTCGAGGAAGCCCTGCACCGTCTCCCGTACGCCGGGCACGGACTCGTCGGCGGCCAGCAGTTCCACCGCGATGCGGTGCGATTCGCGGCCCACCCTCGCCTCCAGCTCGGTGACCCGCGCGTGCAGCTGGGGCTCGTTGGCGGCGGCGACCCACAGGTGCAGCGCGGCCCGGAACAGCGGGCCCGTGTAGAGGCCGACGAGGGCGGCCACGACCTCGCGGCGGTCGGTGCGGTCCAGGGCCCGCAGGGCGGAGGACCGCTGTTCGGCGACGTATTCGACGGCCGCCGTGAACAGGTCCTCGCGGGTGGGGAAGTGGTGCTGGGCGGCGCCCCGCGAGACCCCGGCCCGCTCGGCGACCACCGACACGGTCGAGCCCGCCCAGCCGTGCTCGGCCAGGCAGGCGACGGCGGCTTCCAGGAGGCGCTGCCGGGTGGCCCGGCTGCGGTCCTGCTTCGGGGTCTTCGGTGGGGTCACAACACCCATGCGGGGTCCCGTCGTTCGAGGAAGGCCGTCACTCCCTCTCGCGCCTCGGCGGAGGCGAAGAGGGACGCCGAGCGGGCGGTCAGTTCCTTGGACCAGCGGTCGAAGGTCTCCGCCACGGTAGCCGTGACCAGAGCCTTCGACGCGGCCAGGCCCTGCGGTGAGGACCTGCGCACCCCGTCGAGGACCGGAGCGAGGGCCTCGTCCACGTCGTCGGCGGCGAGCGTGACGAGCCCGGTGCGGGCCGCCTCCGCCGCGTCGAACCGCTCACCGGTGAGGTAGTAACGGCTCGCCGCGCGCGGGTCCATGCGGGGCAGCACCGGCATGGAGATCACGGCCGGGGCGAGGCCGAGCCGCGCCTCGGTGAACGCGTACGAGGAGCCGGGGCCGGCGACCGCGATGTCGCAGGCCGCCAGCAGGCCGAGCCCGCCCGCGCGGACGTGGCCGGTGACCCGGGCCACCACCGGCTTGGGGAGCTCCACCACGGCGCGCATCAGCGCCACGAAGGCCGCCGGGTCCGGCGGCGCCTTCAGGTCGGCGCCCGCGCAGAAGGTGGTGCCGGTGTGGGTGAGCACGACGGCCCGTACGTCCGGGTCCCCCGCGCGGCGTGCGAGCTCGGCGCGCAGCTCGGCGACCAGATCGGCGGACAGGGCGTTGCGGTTGGCGGGCGAGTCGAGGGCGAGGGTGGTGATGCCCCGGTCGTGGGCGGCCCGGACGAGTGTCATGCGCGGGCCCTTTTGTCTCGGTTCACGTGTGGTCCTTCTCTCGTCGGCGCAGTTCGCGCCGCAGGATCTTGCCGGACGCGGCCCGGGGCACGCTCTCGACGAACTCGACCCGGCGGACCTTCTTGTACGGGGCGACGCGTTCGGCGACGTACGCCATCACCTCGTCCGCGCCCAGGTCCGGCGCGATCGCCTGGCGTACGACGTAGGCCTTGGGCACCTCGTTGCCGTCCGCGTCGTACACGCCGATGACGGCCGCGTCCGCGATGGCGGGGTGGGTGAGCAGGAGGGCTTCCAGGTCGGCGGGGGCGACCTGGAAGCCCTTGTACTTGATGAGTTCCTTGACCCGGTCGACGACGTACAGCCAGCCGTCGTCGTCGACGCGGCCCACGTCGCCGGTGTGCACCCAGCCGTCCGCGTCGATCAGGGCGGCGGTGGCGTCGGGGCGGCCCAGGTAGCCCTTCATGACCTGGGGCCCGCGGATCGCGACCTCGCCCTCCTCGCCGGGTCCGGCGTCGCGGGACGGGTCGTCCAGGCGCAGGATGCGCATCTCGGTGGACGGCAGCAGTTTGCCGACCGCGCCGGGCGGCGGGCTGGGGGCGGACAGCGGGACGGTGTGGGTGCCGGGGGACAGCTCGGTCATGCCGTACGCCTGACGCACCGGCGGCAGCCCGAGGCGGGCCGAGCAGGCCGCCGCGAGGCGGGCGTCGAGCGGGGCCGCCGCGCTCACGACGTACTCCAGGGACGACAGGTCGTACCGGGCGACCGCCGGGTGTTTGGCCAGGGCGAGCACGATGGGCGGGGCCACGTACAGGCCGGTGATGCGGTGTCTCTCGATCGCGCCGAGGAACTGGTCGAGGTCGAAGCGCGGCAGCACGACGACCGTGGCGCCGCAGCGCAGCGGCGCGTTCATGAGGGCGGTCATGCCGTAGATGTGGAAGAAGGGGAGCACCGCGAGGATGCGTTCGCCGGGCACCATGGGGACCAGCGGGTGCAGCTGGGCCAGGTTGGTGGCGATGCTGCGGTGGGTGAGCATGACGCCCTTGGGTACGCCGGTGGTGCCCGAGGAGTACGGCAGGACGGCGATGTCCTCGCCCGGGTCGATGGGGACGTGCCGCTCGGGGGCGTCTGCGGTGAGCAGGTCGTGGACGATCGAGCGGTGCCCCTCGGCCCGGTCGCAGACGAGGATCTCCTCGATGCCGCCGACGAGTTCGGCGGCCCGGCGGGCGACGGACAGGAGCGGGGACACCGTGACGATCCAGCGCGCGGAGGAGTCCGCCAGCTGTTTCGCGAACTCCTCGGCCGTGCACAGCGGATGGACGGTGGTGACGGACGCGCCCGCCCGGCTTGCCGCGTACAGCACGACCGGGTAGAGCACCGAGTTGGGGCTGTGCAGGGCGAGCACGTCGCCCTTGCGCACCCCGGAGGCCGAGAGGGAGGCCGCCAACGTGCGGTGCATGGAGTCCAGTTGGCCGTACGTGAGCTGAGCGGCGCCGCTCGGTTCGGTGCCGTCGACGAGGGCGACGGCGTCGGGGTGGGTGGCGGTCGAGCGGGCGAGGACCGCCTCGTGGATGGGCTCGTCGACGAGGGGTACGTCGGCGTACTCGCTGCGGAAGATACGGGAGTCCATGGCGTCTCCTGCTGCGTCTCGGCGGGCTTGTGGAAGGCGCCCCGAGGGGCGCGCGGGGAGTCGCGCGACCGGAACACGGGCGGACCCGCGGCCGCATCGCACCACGCCCCGCCCGCCGCCCGGAACGCCTAGTACGACTTCGGGAGGCCCAGGGACTGGTGCGACACGTAGTTGAGGATCATTTCGCGGCTGACCGGCGCGATCCGGGCGACGCGGGCCGCCGTGATCAGCGAGGCGAGGCCGTACTCGCGGGTCAGGCCGTTGCCGCCGAGGGTGTGGACGGCCTGGTCGACGGCCTTGACGCAGGCCTCCGCGGCCGCGTACTTCGCCATGTTGGCCGCCTCGCCCGCCCCGGCGTCATCGCCCGCGTCGTACAGCGCGGCCGCCTTCTGCATCATCAGGCGGGCCAGTTCGAGCTCGATGTGGGCCTGCGCGAGGGGGTGCGCGATGGCCTGGTGGCCGCCGATGGGGAGCTTCCACACCTGGCGGGTGGTCGCGTAGTCGACGGCCCGGGCGAGCGCGTAGCGGCCCATGCCGATCGCGAACGCGGCCGTCATGATCCGCTCGGGGTTGAGCCCGGCGAAGAGCTGGAGCAGCCCCGCGTCCTCGTCGCCGACCAGCGCGTCGGCGGGCAGCCGCACCTCGTCGAGGACGAGCTCGAACTGCTTCTCCGCGGCCTGGAGTTCCATGTCGATCTGCGAGCGGTGGAAGCCGGGGGTGTCACGCGGCACGATGAAGAGGCAGGGCTTGAGGCCGCCGGTGCGGCCCGTCTTCTCGTCGGACACAGTCTCGGTGCGGCCGACGATGAGGGTGGCGTCGGCCATGTCGACGCCGGAGATGAACACCTTGCGGCCGGTGAGGACCCAGTCGTCGCCGTCGCGCCGGGCGGTGGTGGTGATGCGGTGCGAGTTGGACCCGGCATCCGGCTCGGTGATGCCGAAGGCCATGGTGATCGACCCGTCGGCGAGACCGGGCAGCCAGGTGCGCTGCTGCGCCTCGGTGCCGAAGCGGGCGATGACCGTGCCGCAGATGGCGGGCGAGACCACCATCATCAGGAGCGGACAGCCCGCCGCACCCAACTCCTCAAGGACGATGGACAGTTCGGCCATTCCGCCGCCCCCGCCGCCGTGCCGTTCGGGCAGGTTGACGCCGAGGTAGCCGAGCTTGGCCGCCTCCGACCACAGGGCCGCGCGGTCGAACCCGCGGCCGTGCCGGGCGCCGAGTGCGGCGACGGCGGCGCGCAGATCCTTGTTCTCCTGGCTCTCGATGACTCCGGTCATGCTGTTCGGGCCTCCTGAACGGATACGGAACGACGACTGCGGATCGGCTACGGGACGACCACGGCGAGCAGGGCGCCGACCTCGACCTGGCGGCCGGGGGCGGCGTGGAGCGCGGTGAGGGTGCCGTCGGCGGGGGCACAGACGCGGTGCTCCATCTTCATGGCCTCCAGCCACAGCAGCGGCTGCCCGGCGCTGACGCGGCACCCCTCCTCGACCCCGTCGGCGACCCGCACGACCACTCCCGGCATGGGGGCGAGCAGGGAGCCGGGCGCCACCAGGTCGCTGGGGTCGGTGAAGCGGGGGTGCGCGGTGAAGGCGTGGGAGCCTTCCGGGGTGTCGACGTAGACGCTGTCGCCGTACCGCCGGACGCTGAACTCCCTTATGACCCCGTCGATTTCGAGGCGCACGCGCTCAGGCCCGGCCGCGTCCAGACGGACCTCGGGATGACCGTCGGCTTCGAGGCCGTCGCGGGTGAGCCGGTAGCGGACCTCGTGCTCGCCGTACCGCTTCACCTGCGGCTGCGACGGTACGTTGCGCCAGCCGCCGCCGAACCGTCCGGCCCGGGAGGCGGCGTCGGCGAGGGCCGCGGCGAGGGCGGCGTACCGGGCGCCGGGGGCGGGTGCGGTGAGCTCGGGGAGGTTGCGGTCGTAGAAGGAGGTGTCGAGGCGGGGCGGGTCGGCCTGCGCGGCGCCGGGTGCCGCGGCGCTCCGGTGGCCCTCGGTGAAGTCGGGGTGGCGCAGGGAGCGTACGAGCAGGTCGCGGTTGGTGGCCGGGCCGTGGATACGAGCGCGTTCGAGGGCGCGGGCGAGGGTGCGGGCGGCCTCGGCGCGGGTCGGGGCGTGGGCCACGGCTTTGGCGAGCAGGGGGTCGTAGTGGACGCCCACGGCGTCGCCGCTCGCATACCCGGTGTCCAACCGCACGCCGTCGACGGCGAGTTCATGGACGGTGCCGGTCTGCGGAGCCCAGTCGTGGGCCGGGTCTTCGGCGTACAGGCGGGCCTCGATGGCGTGACCCCGGGGTTCGGGCGGCGTCGGCGGGAGCGCCTCGCCCTCGGCGACGCGGAGCTGGAGGGCGACCAGGTCGATGCCGAACACGGCCTCGGTCACGGGGTGTTCGACCTGGAGGCGGGTGTTCATCTCCAGGAAGTGGGCCTTCGCTCCGGCGACCAGGAACTCGACGGTGCCCGCGCCCCGGTAGTCGGTGGCCCGCGCGGCCCGTACGGCGAGGGTGTGCAGTCCGGCGAGGGTCTCGGGGGCGAGGCCGGGGGCCGGGGCCTCCTCGACGACCTTCTGGTGGCGGCGCTGGAGCGAGCAGTCGCGGGTGCCGAGGACCCACACCGTGCCGTGGGCGTCGGCGAGGATCTGCACCTCGACATGGCGTCCGCCCTCGATGTACGGCTCGACGAACACGTCGCCGTCCCCGAACGCGCCGAGGGCCTCGGAGCGCGCCGCTGTCAACTGACCGTCAACATCTGTCAGTTGACGGAGGATACGCATGCCCCGTCCCCCGCCCCCCGCCGTGGCCTTGATGAGCAGGGGGAGGTCGGCCTCGGTGACGTCCGCCAGGTCGAGGGGTGGCAGACCCATGAGTTCCTTGGCGCGGGTCTTGGAGGCCATGGCCTCGATGGCCTCGGGGGGCGGGCCGATCCAGGTCAGTGCGGCGTCGGTGACGGCCCGCGCGAAACCGGCGTTCTCGGACAGGAAGCCGTATCCCGGGTGCACGGCGTCGGCGCCCGACGCGAGGGCCGCCTTCACGATGAGGTCGCCGCGCAGATACGTGTCGGCGGGCGCCGATCCCGGCAGCCGTACGGCGGCGTCGGCCTCGCGCACGTGCAGGGCGCCCGCGTCGGCGTCGGAGAACACCGCGACGGTGGAGATGCCCAGGTCGCGGCAGGTGCGGAAGACCCGGCAGGCTATCTCGCCCCGGTTGGCGACAAGTACG
This sequence comes from Streptomyces sp. NPDC045846, assembly GCF_056431605.1. Lineage (NCBI taxonomy): Bacteria > Bacillati > Actinomycetota > Actinomycetes > Kitasatosporales > Streptomycetaceae > Streptomyces > Streptomyces sp. NPDC045846. Next base: position 33,506 of record NZ_JBWKKJ010000004.1, read on the forward strand.
GACTGGATCATGGCCCTCACATCCGGAAGATGCCGAAGCCGCCGCGCGCGCCTTCGACGGGGGCGGTGTGGATCGCCGACAGGCAGAGCCCGAGGACGGTCCGGGTGTCGCGGGGGTCGATGACCCCGTCGTCGTACAGCCGCCCGGACAGGAACATCGGCAGCGACTCGGCCTCGATCTGCTGCTCCACCATCGCGCGCAGCGCGGCGTCCGCGTCGTCGTCGTACGGCTGCCCCTTGGCCTCGGCGGAGGCGCGGGCCACGAGCGACAGCACGCCCGCGAGCTGCTGCGGGCCCATGACGGCGGACTTGGCGCTCGGCCAGGCGAACAGGAAGCGCGGGTCGTAGGCGCGGCCGCACATGCCGTAGTGACCGGCTCCGTAGGAGGCGCCGAGCAGGACGGAGAGGTGCGGCACGCGGGAGTTGGACACCGCGTTGATCATCATCGCGCCGTGCTTGATGATGCCGCCCTGCTCGTACTCCTTGCCGACCATGTAGCCGGTGGTGTTGTGGAGGAAGAGGAGCGGGATGTCGCGCTGGTTGGCGAGCTGGATGAACTGGGCGGCCTTCTGCGACTCGGCGGAGAAGAGGACGCCCTGGGCGTTGGCGAGGATGCCGATCGGGTAGCCGTGCAGCTCGGCCCAGCCGGTGACAAGGCTCGGCCCGTAGAGCGCCTTGAACTCGTCGAACTCGGACCCGTCGACCATCCGGGCGATGACCTCGCGCGGGTCGAACGGGGTCTTCAGGTCCTCCGGGACGATGCCGAGGAGCTCGTCCTCGGCGTACTTGGGCGGCTCCACGAGCCGTACCGGGTCCGGGTGCGCCTTCTGGTGGTTGAGGCGGGCGACGATGCGGCGGGCCTGGCGTATCGCGTCCTGCTCGTCGACGGCGAAGTGGTCGGCGAGGCCGGAGGTGCGGGCGTGCATCTCGGCCCCGCCGAGCGACTCGTCGTCGCTCTCCTCGCCGGTGGCCATCTTGACCAGGGGCGGCCCGCCGAGGAACACCTTGGACCGCTCGCTGATCATCACGGTGTGGTCCGACATGCCGGGGACGTACGCCCCGCCGGCGGTCGAGTTGCCGAACACCACGGCGATGGTCGGGATGCCCGCCGCGGACAGCCGGGTGATGTCCCGGAAGATCGCGCCGCCCGGGATGAAGATCTCCTTCTGCGAGGGCAGGTCGGCGCCGCCCGACTCGACCAGGCTGATGCAGGGGAGGCGGTTGGTGTACGCGATCTCGTTGGCGCGCAGGGCCTTCTTGAGCGTCCAGGGGTTGGAGGCGCCGCCCCGGACGGTGGGGTCGTTTGCGGTGATCAGGCACTCGACGCCCTCGACGGTGCCGATGCCGGTGACCATCGAGGCGCCCACGGGATAGTCGCTGCCCCAGGCCGCGAGGGGGGACAGCTCCAGGAAGGGGGTGTCGGGGTCGAGCAGCAGCTCGATGCGCTCGCGGGGCAGTAGCTTGCCGCGCCTTCGATGCCGGTCGGTGTACTTCTGCCCGCCCCCGGCAAGAGCCTTGGCGTGCTCCCCCTCCAGCTCGGCGAGCCTGCCCCGCATGGCAGCGGTGGCCCGACGGAACTCGGGGGCGGCGGGGTCGAGGGTGCTGGGGAGGACGGGCATGGGACGGCTCCTTTTTGGGATGGGGGTGGTGGGGATGAGGGGTGGGTGGGCCTGGTGGGGTGGGGGAAAGTCAGCCCAGCAGATCCACCGGCACCGCCACCTCCCGGCTCCGCAACCACTCCCCCACCCCCTTCCCCTGCGGATCGAACCGCGCCTGAGACGCGACGCCCTCCCCCAACAACCCCTCCACCACGAAGTTGAGCGCCCACAGGTTCGGCAGAAGGTGACGAGTGACGTTCAATTCACCAACTTCAGGCAGCAGTTGACGGAATTGGTCGACTGTCAACGCATGGGCCAACCACTCCCACCCCGCCTCCGACAACGCCCAGACCCCCACATTCACGTCCCCGCCCTTGTCCCCGCTCCGCGCCCCCGCCACCGTCCCGAGCGGCACCCGCCGGGTCGGCCCCGCCGGGGTGAAGGGCGGGAGGGGCGGCTCCGGGACCGTTGCCAGGGGCGCCGTACGGGCGGGCGGGGGGATCAACTCCCGTACGCCGTCCGCGTGGACCGCCACGTGCTCCACCGACCCCGCGTCCGCGTACACCGCCGAGAACACCCCGTACGGCGCCCCCTTCCCCGGCGGGGCCGTGACGTGGAAGCCGGGGTAGCTGCCGAGGGCGAGTTCGACGGCCGCGCCGCTCACGACCCGGCCGACCGCGTCCGGGTCGGTGTCGCGGACGACGAGCCGCAGCAGCGCACTCGCGCCCTCCTCGGTGGGCGCGTCGGCCCGGTCGGTGCGGGACAGCTCCCAACCAACCGTCAGAGGACGGGACTTGGCGCGCGCGAAGGCGTCCTCGACCTGCTCCCGCACCAGCGCGGCCTTCGCCTCGATGTCGAGTCCGGTCAGGACGAACACGACCTCGTTGCGCCAGCCGCCGATCCGGCTGACCCCCACCTTGAGGGTCGGCGGCGGCGCCTCGCCGCGCACCCCGCTGACGCGCACCCGGTCGGGCCCCTCCTGGTCGAGCCGTACGGTGTCGAGCCGCGCGGTGACGTCGGGCCCGGCGTACCGGGCGCCCCCGGTCTCGTACAGGAGCTGCGCGGTGACCGTGCCGGTGTCGACGAAGCCGCCGGTGCCGGGGTGCTTGGTGATGACGCAGGTGCCGTCGGCGTGCAGCTCGGCGAGGGGGAAGCCGGGCCGGGTGAGGTCGCGGCCCACGAAGAAGGGGTGGTTCCCGCCGGTGGCCTGGGTGCCGCACTCCAGGACGTGCCCGGCGACGACCGCGCCAGCGAGCGCGTCGTACTCCTCGGGCCCCCAGTCGAACCACCACGCGGCCGGGCCGGTGACGAGGGCCGCGTCCGTGACCCGCCCGGTGACGACGACGTCCGCGCCACCGCGCAGACAGGCCGCGATCCCGCCGCCACCGAGGTACGCGTTGGCGGTGAGCGCGCCCTCGGGGAGCGGCAGCCCGTCGCCCTCGACATGGGCGACCCGTACCGGAACGCCCACCCGCTCGCTCAACTCCCGTACGGCGTCGGCGAGTCCGGCCGGGTTGAGCCCGCCCGCGTTGGTGACGATGCGCACCCCGCGCTCGCGCGCGGTCCCGAGGCACTCCTCCAGCTGGCGCAGGAAGGTCTTGGCGTACCCGAGCCGCGGGTCGCGCAGCCGGTCGCGGCCGAGGATCAGCAGGGTGAGTTCGGCGAGGTAGTCGCCGGTCAGCACGTCGAGGGGGCCGCCGGTCAGCATCTCCCGCATCGCGTCGAAGCGGTCGCCGTAGAACCCGGAGGCGTTGCCGATGCGCAGTATTCGCCCGTCCTGGTTCATCGGGCGGCCTTGGGGGCGCGGCCGGGGCCCGCCGGGCCCGCGAAGGCCTGGGCGATGTCGAGCCAGCGGTCGGCGTCGGCGCCCTGCGCGCGTACGGCGGTGTCGTCGCGGTGCAGCCGCTGGGTGACCAGCAGGCAGAAGTCCAACGCGGGCCCGGTGACACGCTGTTGGGCGTCTTCGGGGCCGTACGTCCAGACGTCCTCGCCGTCCGGCGCGGTCAGCTCGACCCGGAACTCCTCGCCCGGAGGCGTCAATCCCCGTACGGAGAAGGCGTAGTCGCGGGCGCGGACGCCGATGCGGGCGACGTGGCGCAGCCGGTCGGTCGGCCTGCGGGTGCGGCCGAGGGCGTCGAACACGTCCTGGCCGTGCGCCCAGGTCTCCATGAGCCGGCCGGTGGCCATGGACGCGGTGGACATGGGCGGCCCGTACCAGGGGAACCGCGCCCCGGCGGGCGCCGCCCGCAACGCCTCCTGAAGCTGTACGCGGCCGTCCCGCCACCAGGCGAGCAGTTCGGCGGGCGGAAGCAGGGCCCCCGCCTCGGCCCCGTCGTCCACGAAGCTGTCCGGCGCGGCGACGGCCTTCTCGACCTCGGCCGCGAAGGCGTCGGGGTCGGTGACGGCGAGCAGCGCGGCGGTGTCGGTCCAGGCGAGGTGGGCGATCTGGTGCGCGATGGTCCACCCCGGCGCGGCGGTGGCCGTGCCCCACTGGACCGGGCTCAACTCACCGATGAGGACGTCGAGTTCACCCCCTTCGGCACGCAGGTCGTCAAGGACGGCGAGAACGGCGTCGGTTGGACCGACCGGTTCGGACACGGTGCGCTCCCCTCCGGGACAGCGGGCGTGCCCCGGAGCATGGCACCCCACCCAGAAACAAGCAAGCGTGCTTGCATTTATTTCCGGCCTTGGTTCGCCCGGCCCGAAGAGAGTCCTCGGCGGGACCCCGGGAGGGAGCCGCCCCGCCAACTCGGGCTCTACGGGCGCCCCCCCCAGCCCGCCATCCCACCGTTCAGGCCCCCGCGCTACGGCCGCCCCCGCCGAGGGAGCCACACCGCCGTCGGCCGGGGCTAGGCCGAGACCGTTCTGATCTGGGTCCGCACCGCGCCCATGCTCGCGCCGATCACCAGGGCGATGGCCAGGGCCTGGGGCCAGGACAGGGACTGGTTCAGGATGAGGAAGCCCGCCGTCGCCGCTATCGCCGGTTCCAGGCTCATCAGGATCGCGAAGGTGGAGGCGGGCAGGCGGCGCAGGGCCAGGAGTTCGAGGGTGTAGGGCAGGACCGAGGACAGGATCGCCACGGCCGCGCCCAGCGCCATCGTGGACGGGACGAGCAGGGTGGCGCCCGCCTGCGCGATGCCGATCGGCAGGAACAGGACGGCCGCCACCGCCATCGCGAGGGCCAGGCCGTCGGCCTGCGGGAACCTTCGTCCCGTACGCGCGCTGAACAGGATGTACACCGCCCAGCACGCGCCCGCCCCCAGCGCGTACGCCACGCCCACCGGGTCCAGGTCGCCGAAGCCGCCCCCGCCCAGGAGGACGACACCGGCGAGGGCCAGCGCGGCCCAGAGGACGTTGACCAGGCGCCGGGAGGCGAACACCGACAGGGCCAGCGGGCCGAGCACCTCCAGGGTGACGGCGACACCCAGCGGGATGCGGTCCACGGCCTGGTAGAACAGCCCGTTCATCCCGGCCATGGCCACCCCGAACGCGATCACCGTGCCCCAGTCGGCCCGCGCGTGCCCCCGCAGCTTCGGACGGCACACCAGCATGAGCACGACCGCCGCCGCGACGAGCCGCAGCGTGACCACTCCCGCCGCGCCCGCCCTCGGCATCAGCGTCACGGCCACGGCCGCGCCGAACTGCACCGATATGCCGCCCGCCACCACCAGCGCCACCGGTCCGAGCGCCGCCCGGCGGCCTGCGCGGCCCTCGCCCTTCAGCGCACCGGCGGCCTCCGGCACGGCGACGGCGGCCGCCGCGACCGGCTCCGCCGCACCCACGCCCTTGCCCGTGTCCACCGGTACTCCCCTCGAAGGTGTCATCCATCAGTTGGTCCACTTTGGTGGACCTGTTTGTTTAATATCTTGGACCTTACGTGCCGACTCCCGCAACCACCTTTCCGGCGAGCGGAATGAAGCACTCCATCCAATGTAAGCGGCGCCCGGCCGCTCTACCCCTCACCCTCCAGGCCCTCGGCCAGTACCTCCGCGAGGTGCCTCGCCCTGCGGCCCGCCAGCTGCGCCAGCTGCGTGCGGCAGGAGTAGCCGTCGGCCAGGATCTCCGTGCCCGGCGCGGCCGCCCGTACCGACGGGAGCAGCTGGTCCTCCGCGCAGGCCACCGACACCTCGAAGTGGCCCCGCTCGAACCCGAAGTTCCCGGCAAGACCGCAGCAGCCTCCGCTGAGCCCGCCCGTCAGACCCGCCTTGGCACGCAGGCGGCCGTCGGCCCCGTCGCCCAGGACCGCGTGCTGGTGGCAGTGGGTCTGGCCCGCCACGGGGCGGTGCAGGCGCGGCGGGGTCCAGTGCGGCGCGTACTCCTCCAGCGCCTCGGCGAAGGTGCGCACGGCGGCGGCGAGCCGGGCCGCTCTCGGGTCGGCGGGCAACAGTTCCGGCAGGTCCGTGCGCAGGGTGGCCGCGCAGCTCGGTTCGAGTACGACGACGGGCCGCTCCGCCTCGGCGAGATACGGCTCCATCGCGTCCAGGGTGTGGCCCATCACCACCTTCGCGCGGTCGAGCTGTCCTGTGGACACATAGGTGAGGCCGCAGCAGACCCGCCCGGCCGGGATCGCCGCCTCCAGGCCCGCGTCCGACAGCACCCTCAGCGCCGCATGACCCACCTCCGGGGACAGGTGGTTGGTGAACGTGTCCGGCCAGAGCGTCACCGCCGCCTCGCGCGGCTCCGGCCGCTTCCGCGTCCCGCGCAGGAACGTACGCGGCGCCAGGGCCGGGATCGTGCGCTCCGGCGCGATCCCCGCGAGCCGCTTCGCCAGGGCGGCGAGCGGGCGCACCCGGGCCGCCGCGTTCAGGGGGCGGGCCAGCGGGGCCGCCGCCCGCAGCCACTCGGGGAGCCGCCCGAGCGCGTAGTGCGCGAGGGGGCGGCGGCGCCCCGCGTAGTGGTGGTGCAGGAACTCCGCCTTGTACGTCGCCATGTCCACACCCACCGGACAGTCGCTGCGGCACCCCTTGCAGGACAGGCACAGGTCGAGCGCGTCCCGCACCTCCGTGGAACGCCAGCTGTCCGTGATCACCTCGCCCGCCAGCATCTCGTGCAGCAGCCGGGCCCGGCCCCGGGTGGAGTGCTCCTCCTCTCCGGTGGCGCGGAAGGACGGGCACATGACCTCTGCGGAACTCACGTGCTGCGTACGGCATTTGGCGACTCCGACGCATCTGCGCACCGCTGCCGCGAAGTCGCCTCCGTCGTGCGGGTAGCCGAACTCCACGTCCACCGGGCGCCTCGGCAGCACCTCGAAGCGCAGGTTCTCGTCGAGCCGGGCGGGCCTGGCCAGGATGCCGGGGTTGAGCAGGCCCTCCGGGTCCCAGAGGTCCTTGAACTCGGCGAACACGGCGACCATTTCGGGCCCGTACATCTTCGGGAGCAGTTCGGCGCGGGCCTGCCCGTCGCCGTGCTCGCCGCTGAGCGAGCCGCCGTGCGCGACCACCAGGTCGGCCAGGTCCTCGGAGAAGGCGCGGAAGCGGGCGACCCCGGCCGGGGTGAGCAGGTCGAAGTCGATGCGGACGTGGATGCAGCCGTCGCCGAAGTGCCCGTACGGGGTGCCGCGCAGCTGATGGGAGGCGAGCAGGCTTCTGAACTCCCGTAGGTAGGCGCCCAGTTGGGCAGGCGGAACCGCGCAGTCCTCCCAGCCGGGCCAGGCCTCGGTGCCGTCGGACATCCGGGTCGCGGTGCCGGCCGCGTCCTCGCGGATCCGCCACAGTGCGCGCATCCCGGCGGGATCGCTCACCACGGCGGTGCCGAGCGCGTCGCCCGCCCGCGCCAGCTCCTCGGCCCGGGACCGGGCCTCCGCCTCGGTCGCGCCGCCCGCCTCGACGAACAGCCACGCCGCGCCGCGCGGCAGCCCGGCATCGCCCCGGACCCGTACGAGATCGGCGGCCATGCCCTCCACGGTCAGCGGACGGTACGGGAGCAGCCCGGGGGCGGCTTCGGCGGCCGCACTCTCGTCGGCGTAGCCGAGCACCGCGAGGGCGCGGGCGCGGGGCACCTCCACCAGGCGGACCGTCGCCTCGGTGACCACCCCCAACGTGCCCTCGCTGCCGCAGAACGCGCGGGCCAGATCGGTCCCGCGCTCGGGGAGCAGGGCGTCCATCGCGTAGCCGGAGATGCGGCGCGGGAGGTCCTGGGGGTAGCCGGTGCGGAGGATCGACAGATGACGGCTGACGAAATCGCGTAGACCAACAGGCGCTGTCGAGTTCTGCCATCCCTGCGACAACCGGTGAAGCGTGCCCTGTGCGCTGACGACTGTCAGATCGCGGATGTTGTCAGCCGTCGTCCCCCAGCTGACCGAATGCGCCCCGCACGCGTTGTTGCCGATCATCCCGCCGAGCGTGCACCGGCTGTGCGTCGACGGGTCGGGGCCGAACGTGAGCCCGTGGGGCGCGACCGCGTCCCGCAGGGTGTCGAGCACAACGCCCGGCTGAACCACGGCGGTTCGGGCCGCCGCGTCCACGGAGACGAGGGAGCGCATGAAGCGGGTGAAGTCCAGCACGATCCCGGTCCCGGTGGCCTGGCCCGCGATCGAGGTGCCGCCGCCGCGCGGCACCACCGGCACCCCGTACGCCCGGCAGACGTCGAGCACCGCCGCCACGTCCTCGGCGTCGCGCGGCGCGACCACGCCCAGCGGCACCCGGCGGTAGTTCGAGGCGTCCATCGTCGTCAGGGCGCGGGCGGTGCCACCGAAGTCCACCCGGCCCCGCACCACCCGCGCCAACTCGCGCTCCAGGTCGCGCTCCCGTGCGCCGTCCGGCATCCGCACCCGCTCACGCCGTCGCCCGCGCTCCCGTGAACCGTCCGGTCGTGGGCCCTCGCCATCCGCCATGGGGCCAGGATGCCTCGGCACGGGTGTCCGCGCGGGTCCCGCACCGCGCGGTGCGGCCGCGTGTCCACCCACCGGTTCCGGCCCGCCCGTCACTCGTCCCCCACCGCTGCGCGATCCGGCCGCCGACGGGCCGTCATCTCCCGCCGACTGTCCGGAAACAGCCCAAGATGAGCCGAATGTGGCCGGTCAACGACTCCAAGGAGCGGGAATCTTCACCAAGAACTATCCAAATCGATCACCAACTCTCCTATAGTTGCCCCTCGTTCCCCTTGGAACAGGAACACGACCTTCCCTTTCGCCCGCCATGAGCGCTCCGAGGCATTGATCGATGACGGCGTCGCCCTCCCCCACCCGCCCCTCCGCGCTGGCCCTGCTGATCACCGCGGTGGTCACCGGCGCGTTCTGCACGGTGGCGGTGGTCTCGGCCACGCCCGGCACCCGTGCCGTACTCGGCTGGAGCCTCGGGGCCGCCGCGGCCCTGCTCAGCGCCGGTGCGTACGCCATGACCCACACCGTGCTGCGCAACCGCGTCCTGCGTTCCCGGCTCACCGCGCTCAACGGCCAGATCAGCGCCCAGGAGGCCAACGCCGCCCGGCGCAGCGCCGACGCGGTGCGCCTGGACGCGGCCCAGTCCGCCGAGCGCAAGGCCCTGATCGCCGCTCACACCGCCGAACTGCGCAGGGCCGAGTCCGCGCGGGCCGCGGCGCTCGCCGCGACCGCCAACGCGGCGGGCCGCATGCAGGCGCTCGCCACCGGCATGCTCGCCGACCTGCGCGACATGGAGCACCGGCACGCCGACGAGGACGTACTCGGCGACCTGCTCCACCTCGACCACCGCACCGCCCAGGCGGGCCGCCTCGCGGACTCCATCGCCGTGCTGACCGGGGCGCGTTCGGGCCGCCGCTGGGCCAGGCCCATCGTGATGGAGTCGATCCTGCGGGGCGCCATGGGCCGCATCGGCGGCTACCAGCGCGTGCGGCTGCACTCCACCAGTGACGCGGCCGTCGCCGGGCACGCCGCCGAGGGCGTCATGCACGCCTTGGCCGAACTCCTCGACAACGCGGCCAACTTCTCGCCGCCGACCGCCGAGGTCCACGTGTACGTCGAGGAAGTGCCCGCCGGTGTGATCATCACCGTCGAGGACAGCGGTCTGGTCATGAGCGAGGTGCAGCTGCGCCGGGCCGAACAGGCCGTGTCCGGGCGGTCGTCGGACCTCGCGGGGCTCTCCGGCACCCGGCTCGGCCTCGCGGTCGTCGGCCGCCTGGCCCGCAAGCACGGCCTCACGGTCTCGTTCCGCCCCTCCGCACGCGGCGGCACCGGCGCCCTGATGCTGCTCCCGCACGAGCTGATCACCCACGTCACCACGGCCACACCCGTCCCCGTCGTACCCGCGCCGCCGCAGCTCCCCGCCAGGGCGGCCGCCGGCGAGTCCCCGACCCCGCGCGAGCCGGTCACCGAGCCCGAGACCACGCACGAACCGGCCACCGAGCCCGCCACCGGCACGAGCTCCACCACCGGCACCCTCGGTGATCCCGGCGCTGAGACCGACGCCGAGACCAGCGGTGAGTTCCCGCAGTTCGGCGAGAGCGGGCTGCCCAAGCGCAAGCGCGGGCGGGCGCTGGCCGCGGCTCACCCCGAGGGCCCCGACGCACCGGCCGCCCCGGCCCGCGCCTCGACCGCCGCGTCGGACGCGGCCGCCCGCTTCAGCAGCTTCCGCCAGGCCGTACGCGCGAACTCACCCACCCCGGAAGGCAACTCCGAATGACCGGCACCACCACCGACGAGAAGCTCAACTGGCTCCTGGAGAACCTGCTGGAGCGCACCCCCGGCGCCCGGCACGCCCTGGTCCTGTCCCGCGACGGCCTCAAGCTGTGCCGCACGCCGGAGCTCTCCGTCGACCAGGCCGACCAGCTCGCCGCCATCTCCGCGGGCATCCAGAGCCTGTCGCACGGGGCGTCCATCGAGTTCGGCGACGGAACCGGCGGGGTGCGCTCCGCGATGGCCGAGTTCTACGGCGGCATCCTCTTCATCGTCGAGGCGGGCGAGGGCGCGCACCTCGCCGTGGTCGCCGCCGAGGACGCGGACGCCGGGCTCGTCGGCCACAACATGTCCGAGCTGGTGGAGCAGCTCGGCGAACACCTCAGCGCCGAGCCGCGGGCATGAGCAGGCCGGGCCGGGACGACTCGCCGGACCGGCTCTACACCCTCACCGGCGGCCGCAGCCGCTCCGGTTCGGACGCCTTCGACCTGGTCACGCTGGTGGTCACCGAGTCCGACCCGACGCCCGGCATGCAGTCCGAGCACGCGGCGATCCTGCGGATGTGCCGCTTCCCCACGGCGGTGGTGGAGATCGCGGCCGAGCTCCGCCTGCCCGTCACGGTGGTCCGCATCCTGCTCGCCGACCTGCACGCCACCGGCGGCATCAGCGCCCGCCACCCGCGCTCCGCCCACCGCCTTCCCGACCCCGACATCCTGGAGCAGGTGCTCGTTGGCCTCCGAAATCTCTGAACGGCCCGCCCTCGCGGGGACCGCGGACAACGGCCTGAAAATCGTCGTCGTCGGTGGTTTCGGCGTCGGAAAGACGACCATGGTGCGCTCGGTCAGCGAGATCCGTCCGCTGAACACCGAGGAGACCATGACCAAGGCGGGCGAGGCCGTGGACCACCTCGACGGCGTCCGCGCCAAGACGGCCACCACCGTCGCCTTCGACTTCGGCCGCATCACCCTGGACGCGCACAACGTCCTGTACCTGTTCGGCGCGCCCGGCCAGGAGCGGTTCTGGTTCCTGTGGGACCGGCTGTTCGCGGGCACGCTGGGCGCGGTCGTCCTCGTGGACACCCGGCGCCTGGCCGACTCCTGGTACGCCATCGACCGGCTCGAGCACCACGGCACGCCGTTCGTCGTGGCCTGCAACGACTTCGGCGGGCCCGCCCACACCGAAGCCCAGGTCCGCGAGGCGCTCGACCTGCCCGCCGAGGTGCCGCTGCTGCGCTGCGACGCCCGCGCCCGCGAGTCCAGCAAGACCGTCCTGATCACCCTCGTAGAACATCTCGCACGCCTGCAGAAGGCCCCGGAGCTCATACCGTGACGTGCCCGATCCCCGCCCCCGTCCCGCTGAGCGGCCCCCGGTTCCAGACCGAGCCGAACGCGCTGTACCGCGACCTGCGGCGCGACCACGGAGCCGTGGCGCCCGTCGTCCTGGACGGCGACGTGCCGGCCTGGCTGGTGCTCGGCTACCGCGAGCTGCACCAGGTCACCAGCGACCCGGTGCTGTTCTCGCGCGACTCCGACCTGTGGAACCAGTGGGACCGCATCCCCGCCGACTGGCCGCTGCTCCCCATGATCGGCCGCAAGCAGCCGTCGATCCTCTACACCGTCGGCGAGCGCCACCGCGAGCGGGCCGCGATGGTCTCCGACGCCCTGGAGGCGGTCGACCCCTTCGAACTGCGCAGCCACGCCGAGCGGTTCGCGGACGAGCTCATCGACGCGCTGTGCGGCGCCGGCGGCTGCGACATCGTCGGCCAGTACGCGATGCTCCTGCCGGTCCGCGTCCTGGCCCGGCTCTACGGATTCGCCGACGAGCAGGGCCCCGGCCTGGTCACCGCCATGAACGACATGATCAACGGCAGGGAGGGCGCCCTGGAGGGCCAGCGCCACCTCGCCGAGTCGATGTACGCGCTGCTCACCGCCAAGCAGGTCGAGCCCGGCGACGACGTGGCGTCCCGGATGCTCGCCAACCCGTACGGCTTCACCGTCGAGGAGGTCGGCCAGGACCTGATGGTGATGATGGCCGCCGGGCACCAGCCCACCGCGGACTGGATCGGCAACTCGCTGCGCCTGATGCTCACCGACGACCGGTTCGCGGCCTCGCTCGCGGGCGGCCGGCACAGCGTGGGCGAGGCCATGAACGAGGTGCTGTGGGAGGACACCCCCACCCAGAACGTGGCGGGCCGCTGGGCCGCCCGCGACAACCGGCTCGGCGGCCAGCACATCCGGGCCGGCGACCTCCTGCTGCTCGGTCTGGCCGCGGCCAACGGCGATCCGCAGGTACGCACCGACGCGGGCGCGCTGACCGGCGGCAACAGCGCCTTCTTCTCCTTCGGGCACGGCGAGCACCGCTGCCCCTTCCCCGCCCAGGAGGTGGCCGAGGTCATCGCGCGCACCGGGATCGAGGTGCTGCTCGACCGGCTGCCCGACGTCGATCTCGCCACCGCCGCCGAGGAGTTGACGCGCCGCCCGTCCCCCTGGCTGCGGGGCCTGACCGAGCTTCCCGTGACGTTCACTCCCACTCCCGCCCTTGGAGCAGACCGATGAGCAGACCGACGAGCAGACCGACGAGCAGACCGACGCAGTGCCCCGTGGACCACTCCGGCGCGATCACCCTCGACCCGTTCGTCGGCGACCTCGACGCCGAGAGCGCGGCGCTGCGCGCGGCCGGTCCGCTGGCACGGGTCGTGCTGCCGGGCGGGGTGGCCTGCTACTCCGTGACGCACCACGCGGAGGCCCGCCAGCTCCTGACCGACCCGCGTCTGGTCAAGGACATCAACGTGTGGGGCGCCTGGCAGCGCGGCGAGATCCCGCTGGACTGGCCGCTGATCGGGCTCGCCAACCCGGGCCGCTCGATGCTGACGGTCGACGGCGAGGAGCACCGCCGGCTGCGCACCCTGGTCGCGCAGGCGCTGACCGTACGCCGGGTGGAGCGGCTGCGGGCGGGCATCGAGGCGCTGACCGAGTCGCTGCTCGACCGGCTCGCCGAGCGGCCCGCCGGTGAAGTGGTGGACCTGAAGGCCGAGTTCGCCTACCCGCTGCCCATGAACGTGATCGGCCGGCTGATGGGTGTGGACGCGGCCGACCACCCTCGCCTCAAGGCCCTCTTCGACAAGTTCTTCTCCACGCAGACGCCTCCCGAGGAGGTGCCGCGGATGATGGCGGACCTCGGGGAGCTGTTCGCGGGGATCGTCGCGTCGAAGCGGGAGGCGCCGGGCGACGACCTGACCAGCGCGCTGATCGCCGCGTCCCAGGACGGCGACCACCTCACCACGGAGGAGATCACCAACACCCTCCAGCTGATGGTCGCGGCGGGGCACGAGACCACGATCAGCCTCGTCGTGAACGCGGTGGTGGCCCTGGAGACCCACCCCGAGCAGCGCAAGCTGGTGCTCGACGGGGCGGTGCCGTGGGAGAACGTGATCGAGGAGACCCTGCGGTGGTCGACGCCCACCTCGCACGTCCTGTTCCGCTTCGCGACGGAGGACGTCGTGGTGGGCGACCGGGTGCTGCCCGCGGGTGAGGCGCTGATCGTCTCCTTCGGGGCGATAGGACGCGACGAGGCGCAGCACGGGCCCACGGCGGGCGACTTCGACGTCACCCGCGCCCCGGCCCGGCACATCTCCTTCGGCCACGGCCCGCACGTCTGCCCGGGCGCGGCCCTGTCCCGCCTGGAGGCCGGCGTGGCCCTCCCGGCGCTGTACGCCCGCTTCCCCTCCCTGACCCTGGCGGTCCCGCGGGCCGAGCTCCGCAACAAGCCGATAGTGACCCAGAACGACCTCCACGCCCTCCCGGCCCGCCTGACCTGACCCACCCCGCCCGCTTGGGGCCCGCCCCTGCCTGACGTTGCCTTCGTCCTCGCGCCGTGCGTGGCTGGTCGCGCAGTTCCCCGCGCCCCTATCAGTACTGGGGCGGGCCAGTGCTGGCGTCTTCAGCCTGTCCGGCGTTTGAGGACGAGCACCGTTCAGGCGCGAAACGGGGGTGTGGGGGCGGAGCCCCGCCGGGGTAGGAGGGGCGGAGCCCCTCACGGGCGTAACCCACCGGGCCCGGGCGGGGGCGTCTCATCGGGCGGACCCGGAATCCCCGCCACCCCGGAACCGGATACGCTCCGCCCGTGGCTGAGATCCAGATTCCCGCTGACATGAAGCCCGCCGACGGCCGTTTCGGCGCGGGCCCCTCCAAGGTGCGTACGGAGGCGCTGAACGCCCTGGCCGCCACCGGTACCTCCCTCCTCGGCACCTCCCACCGCCAGGCCCCGGTCAAGAACCTGGTCGGCGAGGTGCGCCAGGGCATCCGGGACCTCTTCTCCCTCCCCGAGGGCTACGAGGTGATCCTGGGCAACGGCGGCTCGACCGCGTTCTGGGACGTCGCGACGCACGGCCTGATCGAGAACAAGTCCCAGCACCTGAACTTCGGCGAGTTCTCGTCCAAGTTCGCGAAGGCCGCCAAGCTCGCCCCCTGGCTGGCCGAGCCGACCGTCATCAGCAGCGACCCGGGAACGCACCCGGACCCGAAGGCCGAGGCGGGTGTGGACGTGTACGCGTTCACGCACAACGAGACCTCGACCGGTGTCGCCGCCCCGATCAAGCGCGTGGCGGGCGCCGACGAGGGCGCCCTCGTCCTGGTGGACGCGACCTCCGGCGCGGGCGGCCTGCCCGTCGACATCACCGAGACGGACGTCTACTACTTCGCCCCGCAGAAGTCGTTCGCCTCGGACGGCGGCCTGTGGCTCGCGGCGTTCTCGCCCGCCGCCCTGGAGCGCGCCCAGCGCGTCCACGCGAGCGGCCGTCACGTGCCCGAGTTCTTCTCGCTGCCCACCGCGATCGACAACTCGCTGAAGAACCAGACGTACAACACCCCCGCCCTGTCCACCCTGTTCCTGCTCAACGAGCAGCTGAAGTGGATCAACGGCCAGGGTGGGCTCGACTGGTCGGTGCGGCGCACCGCGACCTCCTCGCGCACCCTGTACGGCTGGGCCGAGGACTCCAAGCACGCCTCCCCGTTCGTCACCGACCCGGCCAAGCGCTCGCAGGTGATCGGCACGATCGACTTCGCCGACGACATCGACGCCGCCGCCGTCGCCAAGGTGCTGCGCGCCAACGGCATCGTCGACACCGAGCCGTACCGCAAGCTCGGCCGCAACCAGCTGCGCATCGCGATGTTCCCGGCGATCGACCCGGCGGACGTCGAGGCCCTGACGGCCTGCGTCGACTACGTCATCGAGCAGCTCTGAGCACCCACCGGCTCCACGGACAAGGGCCCGGCACCGTCACAGGTGCCGGGCCCTTCCCCACGCCCGGCCACGTCCGGGTGGGCAGGTCCTGACCGCACTGGCCCGCCCTGAAGGGGTACGGGAAACCACGCGACCGGCACCCGCCGCCCGGCGGAGCGCCACGGCCGATAACCGCCCTATGCCACAAGGGACTCGGTCCCTACCATCCAAAGCGATCCGGCGCGTTCCGCACCACGGCCGGACCGATCCGAAGGTTTGACATGTCCATGTCTCAACTATGTCGCTTCGAAGGCACCCCGCTCCGACGGCACATCCGGGACACGGACGTTCGGCTGGACTCCCCACATCCACGCAAGGCCACCGACAACCGATCGGAGCATCATGCCCGGTGCACTCCTCGCGGGCGGCGCGGCCGCCGCGTTCCTCGCGTCCTCGCTCTTCACCCAGGCGGCCCCGGCCGCACCGTCCGGCATCGTCGCGCCGCCCGACAAGATCGTCATCGAGATCGCGACGGTCAACGGCTCCGGCTGTCCGATCGGCACCGCCGCGGTCGCCGTCGCCCCGGACAACACGGCCTTCACGGTCACCTACAGCCAGTACATGGCGCAGGTCGGCCGCGGCTCCAAGCCGACCGACTTCCGCAAGAACTGCCAGCTCAACCTGATCGTGCACGTCCCCTC
Organism: Streptomyces sp. NPDC045846; assembly: GCF_056431605.1. Taxonomy (NCBI): domain Bacteria; kingdom Bacillati; phylum Actinomycetota; class Actinomycetes; order Kitasatosporales; family Streptomycetaceae; genus Streptomyces; species Streptomyces sp. NPDC045846. The sequence continues at coordinate 49,614 of NZ_JBWKKJ010000004.1, forward strand.
CGGCTTCACCTACGCCATCGCCAGCGCCGACTACCGGGGCTTCGCCCACCTGGAGAACGGCGCCAGCGCCACCCAGAAGGCGTCGTACTACTTCCAGGGCTCGCCCGACACGGCAAGCAGATCGCACCCGTTCAACGGCCCCCTGGACGACAACTGGGAAGCCACCGACTCCACCGACTGGGGGCAGCTGGTCTGGGCCCCCTGCGGCGTCCAGCGCAACTTCAACATCAACACCGAACTGCGCGCGAACGCCGGGACCTCCGACCCGACGACCAACAGCTTCATCGCCATGGACTCCACCGACGGCAACATCCAGACCATCTACCACATGGCCTGGAAGGAGTGCCCGACCCAGCACTGACCGCGCTCCCCGGGGCCCGCACCGCGAGGCGCGGGCCCCTCGGCGGCAGGTCCCGGGTCAGCCGGCCCGGCGCCGCAGCGCCCGCTTGGCGCCCAGGCCGAGCGCCGTGGCGCCCGCCAGAACCACCGCGCCCCACACGAAGTTCCCCCGGCCCGCGCTGTCACCCGATCCGGTGGAACCTCCTCCCCCGGAGCCGGAGTTGTCCCCGGCCTTCTTCAGGGGGACGCGCACCACCTTGCTCCCCACGCCCTCGGTGCCCACCATCAGGGCCGAGCCGTCCGGCGTGTAGGTCACGGATTCGGACTGGGGCTGCACCGGAGTGCCCGGCACCGCGTCCCAGTCGCCGAGCGGGTCGCCGGACCCGCCCTTCCAGGCGTATTCGGCCAGCGCGAAGTAGCCCCGCAGGGCCAGCTTCGTACCGTCCGGCGAGAAGGCGCCGTCGGTCACCCAGGGCACCTCGCTCACCCGGCGGAAGACGTTGGTGCCGGAGGCGGAGAGCTGGGCGGGGCCCTCGTAGAGGCCGCCTCCGCTCTCGCGCTTCGAGGCGATGTAGACGCGGCCGGTCTTCGGATGGACCATCAGCGCCTCGGCGTTGCGCGGCCCGTCGGCGTACTGGACGACGTACTGCGTGGCCTTGACCGTCTGGTCCCCGAGCCGGGCCGGTTCGTGGAAGCGGTAGATCCAGACGTGGCTCCAGGAGCCGTCCAGGTTGTCGCCGATGTCCCCGACGTAGAGGTCGCCGTCGGGCCCGATCGAGATCGCCTCCACGTCGCGCGGCCTGCCGACGCCCTCCATGGTCACCCGGGCGACGGTCTGCCCGGTCCGCGCGTCGACGGCGTAGACGTAGGGGCCGTCACCGCTGTCGTTGTGCGTCCAGTAGACGCCGGGGTGGGTCCGGCTGGCGGCCAGGCCGCTGGACTCGGTGATCCGGGGGTCCTCGATGGTGAACCCGCCGTCGTCGGCCACGGCCGGCCCCGCCGCCCACGCCAGGACGAACCCGGCCACCCCGCACACCCTCAGAAGCGAACGCATCCCCCCAGTGTCCACGGGCGCCTTCGGGACCCGGGGTGTCCACCATCACGTCGCCGCCCGCCGTACCGATCGGTAATGATGACCCCCATGCGTTTTCTCTTCGTCGGCGACTCCATGACCATCGGGTGCCCCGGCGACTTCACCTGGCGCCACCGCATGTGGTGCCACCTCGAAGCCACCTTCGACGGCCCGTACGAGATCGTCGGACCGCGCACCGCGCTCTACGACCCGGCGGCCGGCGCGCCCGTCTCGCACGACTACGCCGACCCCGCCTTCCCGCCCGCCGCCCGCCGCCACCTCGCGGGCTGGGGCGAGGGCTGGCTGCACATGGCCCCGGTCATCGGCGGGGCGGTCGCCGAGAGCCGGGCCGACGTGCTGCTCGTCTCGCTCGGCCTGATAGACCTCGGCTTCTACACGGACGCCGACCAGACCGCGGCCAACGTGCGCGCGTTCGTCGCGGGCGCCCGTGAGGCCAACCCGCGGGTCCGCGTCGTGGCGCTGCCGGTCATCCCGAACGTACGGGCCGAGGGGGACGCGGCGTTCGCCGCCCAGGTGGACCGCTTCAACGAGCTGCTCGCCAAGGCGGTCGCCGACCTCGACACGGCCGCGTCCCCGCTGCTGCTGGCCACCGTGCCGGACACGTACGACATCCACCGCGACACCTACGACGGTACGCACCCGGGCCCCAGCGGCGAGCACAAGCTGGCGGCCGCCTTCGCCGACGCGCTGCACGGCGCCTGGGAACTGGGCGGCCGCTACCCGCTGTAGGAGGCCTCGCTCGGACCGCGAACCGGCCTGCCCGGCTCCGGGCCGCGAGCCGGGCTGCCGGGCTCCGGGCCGCGAACCGGTGTGTCCCGCCCCGGAGTTCACGCCCGGGTGCCGTCGGGCGGGCCTCACACCGTGATGACCAGCTTGCCCTTGGTGTGGCCGCCCTCGCTCAGCTCCAGGGCCTTGCCCGCGTCGGCGAGCGGGAAGGTCTCGGCGTGACGGACGCGCAGACGCCCTTCGACGGCGAGGCGGGCATGGGCCGCGTAGACCAGCTCGGGGGCCTGCGTACCGCCCCCGCTGAAGACCACGCCGTGGTCGGCGGCCGCCGTGTCGGCGATGGTCACGATGCGGTCGGTGCCGCCGCGCAGCTCGATCGAGTCGGGCAGCGCGCCCTGACCGGCCGCGTCGTACACCGCGTCGATGCCCTGCGGGGCGAGCTCGCGCACCCGCTCGACCAGGCCCGGCCCGTACGCCACCGGGATCGCGCCCAGTTCGCGCAGGAAGGCGTGGTTCTCGGGGGACGCGGTGCCGATCACCGTGGCGCCCCGGGCCACCGCGAGCTGTACGCCGACCGAACCGACCACACCGGCGGCGCCGTGCAGCAACAGGGTCTCGCCCGCGGCGAGTTCGAGCAGGTCGAGCACGCGCTGGGAGGTCTCGCCCGCCACCGGCAGCGCCACGGCCTGCTCCCAGGTCAGCGCGGCCGGCTTGAGCGCGATGTGGGTGGCCAGGGCGTACTCGGCGTACGCACCGGTGTCGGCGTGGCCGAACACCTCGTCGCCGACCGCGAACCCGGTGACGCCCTCGCCCAGTTCGTCGACGACACCGGCCAGCTCCAGGCCGGGCACGGCAGGGAAGGACGTCGGGAACTGGCCCTGCATCCAGCCGTTCCGGATCTTGTAGTCGACCGGGTTGACGCCCGCCACGACCACCTTCACCCGCACCTGGCCGGCGCCGGGACTCGGCTTCGCGGCCTCGCCCAGGGCCAGCACCTCGGGACCGCCGAACCGCTCGTACACGATCGCTTCCATCACTGCACTCCTCACATCGCCCACCACGCCGTCACGCCGTGGTGCTTCTCGTCGTGGCTCAAGCGTCCGTCGTCACCCGGCCCAACCCGGCCCGCCTTATGGCCGGTTCGACCTGGGCACAAGGCCGGGCGCGGACAGCCGCGCCGACCGTAGGCTGAGGTGATGGAGCCCCGCACGATTCGCAGTACATCCCGCACCCCCGGCGCCCCCGACCTGCTCGTCGTCGCCGCGGAGCTGGTGCGCGTGCCGATGGAGGAGATCCTGCCGGTCCTCTCCGAAGGACTGGCCCCGCTCATCGGGCACACCGTCGCCGCCGAGCTGTCCCTCCAGTGCGCCCACTCGCCGTTCAAGACGCACGGGGAGGCGGGTCCGGCCCCGCGGGTCGCGGTCACCGACCTCCAGGCGCTGGGCCCGCGGGTCGTGCCGGGCCACCCCTGGCAGGGGACGGCCGTGGTCGGCGACGAGGAGCGGACGGTCCTCGCGGTCGCGTCCGAGGCGGGATCGTCAACGGACCGTCCTGCCTTGCTCGTTCTGGTGCGGGAGCGGTCGGACACCGAGCTGCCGACGGCGGACACCGAGGCCGTCCAGCACCTGTGGGACCTGGTGACCGGGCACCGCAACCGCATCACCAACGAGGCCGTGCCGAGCGCGCTCGCCCAGTCGCGGGCCACCGCCGGGGAGCGGGCCCGCGTGATCGCCGAGCTGGGCGAGGCGCACGAGGCCGCGCTCACCGCGCTGCTCGGGGTGCTGCGGGCCAAGAACCTCGACGACCGGGCGGCCCGCTCGCGCGCCGTCGACCTCGCCGTGTCCGCCCTGGTCGCGCTGCGCGCCGAGGCCGACCGCGACCAGGAGCTCACGGAGGAACCGGCGGGCGAGGCCTTCGCCCGGCTCGCCGATTCGCTGAAGCCGCTGCTGCGCCACAGCGACGTGCGGCTCGAATTCGCGCCGCCGGAGGCCGAGACCGCCGAGATGTCGGTCCCGGGGGACGTCGTGCACCTCACGCGCGCGGCGGTACGCGCCGTCGTCCTGGCCATGGCCGCCCAGGAAGGGGTGCGCCGCATCCACGTCCGCTGGCAGCTCTCGGGCTGCCAACTCCTCGCGTCCGTACGGGACGACGGGCCCGGCGAGCTGCCGCGCTCCGTGCTCGACACCCACCGGGTGGGTCGGCGCCTGGCCGCGCTCGGCGGCACCCTGGCCGTCGACGCGCTGCCCGGCTGGGGCACGACGGTGACGGCGACCCTGCCGCTCGGCGCGCCCGAGACCCCGCGCGCCGATCCGCTGGCGGGGCTGCATCCGCGCGAGGCCGAGGTGCTCGCCCATCTCGCCCGGGGCCACCGCAACCGGACGATCGCGCAGGAGCTGCACATCAGCGAGTCGACCGTGAAGTTCCACGTGGCGAACATCCTGGCCAAGCTCGGGGTGAGCTCCCGCGGCGAGGCGGCGGCGATCCTGCACGCGGTGGCTTGAGCACAAGCCAGGAGGTCCGCGAGCCGTACGGGGCGGAGCCGCCACCGGGGTGATGCTACGTACGGCGGCGCCCGCTGCCCGGCCTCGTCGCGGGGGCGTTGTCAGTGGCGGGTGCCAGACTCGATCGCGTGAACGAACGGTGGGCCATCGAGGCGACCGAGGGCGGCGGGGCACGGCTGGCACCCCTCGGGGACGACGGGCTGCCCACGGGCGGGGTGCGCGAGGAGGCCGACCTGGTCGAGGCCGTCCGCGGACGCCCCGAGGTCGGCCGCTGGGTGTGGCGGTCCACCACCGCGATCTACCCCCGGCTGCTGGCGGCCGGGGTCCGGGTCGAGCGGTGCTACGACATCGAGGACGCCGAGCTGCTGCTGCTCGGCCACGAGGGCCGGTCGGGCGAGCCCCGCTCGGCGGCGGCCGCCTGGGCCCGGCTGCACCACAGACCCGTCCCGGCCGACCCGCCGCCCCGGGCGGCCGAACCGGGCGCGCAGTCCTCGCTCTTCGAGGCGCACGGCAGCACGGCCCTGCCCTTCGAGGCGCTCCTGGAGGTGTACGCGGACCAGCAGCGGCGCCACGACCGCGCCGAGCACCCGGGGCGGATGCGCTTGCTCACGGCGTCCGAGTCGGCGGGGATGCTGGTCGCCGCCGAGATGAACCGCGCGGGCCTGCCGTGGCGGGCCGACGTGCACCGCGAGGTGCTGCACGGCCTGCTCGGCGAGCGCTACGCGAGCGGCTCCCCCCGTACGGGGGGCGGGGGCGAGCCGCGCCGCCTGGCCGAGCTGGCGGAGCAGGTGTCGGCGGCCTTCGGGCGCCGGGTCAGACCGGACCTGCCCGCCGATGTGGTGAGGGCCTTCGGCGAGGCGGGCATCCGCGTCAGGTCCACCCGCCGCTGGGAGCTGGCCGAGCTCGACCACCCGGCGGTCGAGCCGCTGATCGAGTACAAGAAGCTGTACCGGATCTGGACCGCGCACGGCTGGAGCTGGTTGCAGGACTGGGTGCGCGAGGGCCGCTTCCGCGCGGAGTACACCCCGGGCGGCACGGTCAGCGGCCGCTGGACGACCAACGGCGGCGGCGCCCTCCAGATCCCCAAGGTGATACGGCAGGCGGTCGTCGCCGACGCGGGCTGGCGCCTGGTGGTCGCCGACGCCGACCAGATGGAGCCCAGGGTCCTCGCCGCGATCTCCCGCGACCCCGGCCTGATGGAGGTCGCGGGCCACGACGGCGACCTGTACACCTCGCTGTCCGACCGGGCGTTCTCCGGCGACCGCGAACACGCCAAGCTCGCACTGCTCGGCGCCATCTACGGCCAGACCTCGGGCGACGGCCTGAAGAACCTGGCGGCGCTGCGCAGACGCTTCCCGCTCGCGGTGGCGTACGTGGACGACGCGGCGAGGGCGGGCGAGGAGGGGCGGCTGGTACGCACCTGGCTCGGCCGGACCAGCCCGCCCGCCGCCGGCGCGGGCGACACGGACGAGGCGGGCATCCCGCAGAGCCAGGACGACCAACTCACGGACACCGGAGGTGAGTTCACCTCTGGGTACGCCTCCAGCGACGCCCGGGCGCGCGGCCGGTTCACCCGGAATTTCGTGGTGCAGGGCAGCGCCGCGGACTGGGCGCTGCTGATGCTCGCCGCCCTGCGCCAGGCCATCTCCACCGCCGGGCTCCGGGCCGAGCTCGTCTTCTTCCAGCACGACGAGGTGATCGTGCACTGTCCCGCCGAGGAAGCCGAGCAGGTGGCGAAGGCGATCCGCGAGGCGGGCGAACTGGCCGGGCGGATCACCTTCGGGAACACGCCGGTGCGGTTCCCGTTCACGACGGCGGTCGTGGAGCGCTATTCGGACGCGAAGTAGGGGTTGGGCTGGGCGGGTTCGGGCCGCTTCGGGCTGGCACGCCAAGCGGGACGGCGCGAAGTTGAGCCACGCCCGGGCGCCACGAACTCGGGTCACGCGAGGGGGTGCCGAGCGGGGCGGCGCCGGTGTCAGAGCAGAACGCCCCCGCACCGGCGCCGCACCCCCCTCACTTGAAGGTGAGCCAGTGCGGGTCCAAGGCGATGGCCTTCAGCTCGGCCAGGGTGAGGGCGGGCTCGGTGCGAGTGGCGGGCTTGCTCTGGTTGCCGGTGTTGTAGGCGGAGACGACGACACGGAACCCGTCGGGCCGCACGGTGTCGGCGGTCCACCCGACCACCCCGCCGCCGCCCTTCTCGCCCGGCTTCTTGTCCAGGCCGATCCGGGTGCCGTCCGGCAGGGTCGAGGTCTCGCCCTGCGGCGAGACGTCCGCCATCCGGGGCTGCACATTGATCTCCACGAGGCTCTTGCCCCTGCCGTCGTCGACCACGGCGAAGGCATAGCCGTCCTGGTTTCCGCGCTCGACGACCTTGAGCCCCTTGCCCGAGGGGAGCAGCGCGAGGAACTGCTTCTGGACCGCCTCGCCGGACGGCTGGTTCGCGGAGGGCTTCTCCGGCTTCCCGGGTGCGCGCAGTCCGTCCGCGACCGAGAGCCACTTGGGCGAGGTGACCAGTGTCCTCAGCTGTTCGGCGGTGAGCGGCGGGGTGTCCCGGGAGACCCCGGCCCCCTTCTCGGCGGGCGCGTTCCACTCGCTCACGTCCACCATCGCGCCCTTCGGGGTGATCAGAACGGCCCGCCACTCTTTGGTCGGCTCGCGCCGGTCGGGATACTCGTACCCCTGGAAGAGCATGTAGCGGGAGCCGTCGGCCAGCTGCTCGGCCTTGCAGGCGTCGAAGTCCACGAACGCCCGCGCGGGGCAGGTGACTTGCTGCCCGCTGGACTCGGCGTCCGGGTCGACCCTGCTCACCCCGAGCGAGACGAGTCCCGCGCCCTTGCCGTCGTCGAACACGCCGGACGCGGACGCCATGGAGCCTCCGCCCGGCTTGCCCGGTGCCTGCGGGTCAGCCGGTCCGCGCCCCTGTGCCTGGGTGACCGTGCCCGGAGGGAGCGAGGACTTGAAGAGCCCGATCATCTGCTCCCCGCCGATGGCCACGGCCGTCTGGCGCGTGGGCGTGGGCGGCGCGGCCACCGCGGCGCCCGCGCCGTCGCCGCCGACGAAGCCCGCGGCGTACGCGCCGCCGAGCCCCACCGTGGCGAGCGCGAGCACGCTGCCGGTGACGGCGGCCATACGGCGCCGGGCCAGTCGGCGCCGCCCTCGGAGCAGACCGGAATCCACCAGGGCACGACGGTCGCCGAGTTCGAAGCTGTCTCCGGTGTGGCGCATGGCCTCGCCGAGTCGGTCCTCAAAGGGCATGGCGAACCACACCTTCCTGTTCTGGTCGCTGGAAGTCGGTAGTTGAGCGGGGCGGGAACGGTGGGCGCGGTCAGTGGGCGGCGTACTCCGCGAGGGAGCCGCCGAGGCGCTCACGGAGCTTGGCGAGGGCGCGCACCGAGCGGGTGCGGACGGCGGCCGAGCTCACGTTCATGGCGTCCGCCGTCTCCTCGATGCTGCGGTCCTCCCAGTAGCGGAGCACGACCACCGCCCGGTCCTTGGGCGAGAGCTGTCCGAGCGCGTCGAGGAGGGCCACGCGCAGGGCCGGGTCGTGCCTCATGTCGGCCGCGCGGTCGGGGAGTTCACCCAGCGGCCGCTCGGTGGCCGAGCGGCGACGGCGGTGGGTGAGGAAGGTCCGTACGAGCACCGTCTGCGCATAGCCCGCCGGGTTGTCGATCCTGGAGACGCGCCCCCACAGCACGTACATCCGCCCCAGCGTCTCCTGCACCAGGTCCTCGGCGAGATGGGTGTCGCCGCTGGTCAGCAGGCAGGCCGAGCGGAAGAGCTGCCCCGCCCGGCCCGACGCGAACTCCAGGAACGCATCGGCCCGCGACGATCGGCCCGGCCGGTCCGGTTCCATCTGTCTCCACCGCTGCCGCACGGCCGCCCCCACCCCTCACCTGCGTTCCCCTACACCTCACTGACGCGCCGGGCCCCCCGCGATGTTTCAACCGGTTCCGGGAAACGTTGCCCCCGGCGACGGTCGCCCGCGCCTCACACCGCCAGATGCCCGAACTCGGCGCCGAACTCCGCGGGGAATCCGGTCCATTTGAGCTCGTCCGGCAGATGGGCCAGGTCGTTGTACAGCAGCACGGAGGCGGGCCGGTCCGGGACGTGGCGGATGACGGTGAGGCCCGTGTTGGCAGGGCTGAGCCCGATCCAACGCCAGTCGGGTCCGTCGAGCGCGGCGCGCACCAGCCAGCCGATGAGGAAGGCGTGGGTGACGACGAGTTCGTGCCGCGGGGCGGTGCCCGCGACGGGGCCGGTGCAGCGCGCCGTCGCCTCCCGTACGAGCCGGTCCCCGGCCTCGCGCTCCCCCGGGCCGGGCGCGCCGAGGAAGCCGAGGACGCGGTCGGCGTCGGCGTCGGGGAGCTCCGCGCGCTCCGGCCAGTACGGCACGTAGTCCCCGGCCCATGCGGCCTCCGTCGGCGCCACCCCGTCCAGCTCGGCGGCGACGATCCGCGCGGTCTCGGCCGCCCGGCCGAGCGGCCCGTGGTGCACGGCGTCGAGCGGCACCCGGGCGAGCCGCCGCCCGAGCAGCCGAGCCTGGCGCCGCCCGGCCTCGCTGAGCGCGGGCCCTTCGCGCCCGGCGTCGGCGTGACGGGCCAGGTAGAGGTAGCGGGTGGCGGTGGGTGCGGGGTGCCGCGTGCTCAACGTGCTGCTCCGTGCCGTCGTTCCGAACATGAAAATTGTTCACTTTCCATTGACAGGACACATCCTGGAGCCCAAAGGTTCCCCCATGACGCCGCCGCCGCTGCCGCCGCTGCCCGCATTTCCGTCCGACTTCCTCTGGGGGGTGTCCGCCTCCGCGTTCCAGATCGAGGGCGCGGTGGACACCGACGGCCGGGGCCCATCGACGTGGGACGCGTTCACCAGGGAGCCCGGCCGCATCAAGGACGGCTCGCACGCGGACGTGGCCACCGACCACTATCACCGCTACCGCGAGGACGTCGCGCTCATGGCCCGACTGGGCGTCGGCGCCTACCGGTTCTCGATCGCGTGGTCCCGGGTGATGCCGACCGGGCAGGGCCGGGTCAACGAGCGGGGCCTCGACTTCTACGACCGCCTGGTCGACGAGGTGTGCGCCGCGGGGATCACGCCCGTGCCCACCCTGTTCCACTGGGACACTCCCCTCGCCCTGGAGGAGCGCGGCGGCTGGCTCAACCGGGACACGGCCGAGCGGTTCGCCGCGTACGCCTCGGTCGTCGCGGACCGGCTCGCGGACCGGGTGCCGCGGTGGATCACCCTCAACGAGCCCGCGGAGATCACCCTGCTCGGGTACGGGCTCGGCGAACACGCCCCCGGCAAGCGGCTGATCTTCGACGCCCTGCCCGTCGCCCACCACCAACTGCTCGCCCATGGCAGGGGGGTTGAGGCGCTGCGGGCAGCCGGGGCGCGGGAGATAGGCATCGCGGCCTCGCACAGCCCGGTACGGACGGCCGGGGACACCGACGAGGACCGCGCGGCGTCCGATCTCTACGACACCCTGATGAACCGCCTCTTCGCCGACCCGATCCTCACCGGCGCCTACCCGGAGGGCTGGGCCGAGCTGATGCCGGGCCCGGTCGCCGAGGACCTGAAGGTCATCTCGGCCCCCCTCGACTGGTACGGGATCAACTACTACAACCCGGCACTGGTCGGCGCGCCGAAGCCGGACGCCGTCACCAGCCTGGCCGGGATCGCGCTGCCGCCGGACCTGCCGTTCGGCCTGCACGAGATGGAAGGACACGAGCGCACCGACTTCGGCTGGCCGGTGGTCCCGGACGGCCTGCACGAGCTCCTGCTCACCTTCCGCACCCGCTACGGGGACGCGCTGCCGCCGGTCGTCATCACGGAGAACGGCTGCTCGTACGGGGACGGGCCCGACCCCGCCGCCCCGGGCCGGGTGAGGGACACCCGGCGGATCGCGTACCACGACGGTCATCTGCGCGCCCTGCACCGGGCGATGGCCGAGGGCGTCGACGTGCGCGGGTACTTCATCTGGTCGATCCTGGACAACTTCGAGTGGGCGGAGGGATACCGGCAGCGCTTCGGCCTCGTCCACGTCGACTACGAGACGCTGGCACGCACCCCGAAGGACTCCTACCACTGGTACCGGGACGTCGTTCGGGGCGGCACAGGACGCGCCGCCGGGGACGTCCGGTGACGGCGGAGCCCGGGGCCAGAGCTCTGGGCGCGCCGGTGGAGGACGGCGGGGAACGGGCCGGTGGACGCTATGTGGGCGCACTGTCGCTGGCCAACCTGGGCGTGTGGGTGGGCTGGTTCGGCCCCCTGCAACTCCTGCTGGCCCGCCAGGCCGAACGGTTCTCGCCCGATCACAAAGCGTCAACTCTCGCCCTGGTGACGGGACTCGGCGCCGCCGTGTCGATGGTGGCGAACCCGGTGTTCGGCGCACTGTCCGACCGCACGAGGGCGCGGGTGGGCCGCCGGATCCCGTGGGTCGTGGCGGGTGGCGCGGGCGGGTTCGCGGGACTGCTCGTCCTCGCGTGGGCGCCGGACGTGCCGACGATGGCGGCGGGCTGGTGCCTGGTGCAGCTGGCCCTGAACGCCTCGTTCGCCGCGCTGACGGCCGCCGTCCCCGACCAGGTCCCGCCCCGGCAGCGCGGCATGGTCGGCGGCTGGCTGGGGGTGTCGCAGGTGGGCGGCATCCTGGTGGGCACGGCCCTGGCGACGGCGGCGGGCGGGATCAGTGCGGGGTACGTGGCCTGCGCGGCCTTCTCCCTTCTGGCGGCCGTGCCGTACATAACCATGCGCCGCGACACACCCCTACCGCCGTCGGCCCAACACCCCTTCCACTGGCGGGCGTTCCTGTCCGGCTTCTGGATCGACCCGCGAAAGTTCCCGGACTTCGGCTGGGCCTGGCTGACGCGCTTCCTGATGAACCTGTCGTACTCGATCAGCACGATGTACCTGCTGTACTACCTGACCGACGCGGTGCACTACGCGGGCGACGCGGACACCGGGGTGCTGATCCTGACCGCCCTGGACGCGGTCACGCTGCTCGGCACGGTGGTGATCAGCGGCATCTGGTCGGACCGCACGGGCCGGCGCAAGGTCTTCGTCGTCTGGTCCGGCCTGGTGATCTCGGCGGCCACGATGCTGCTCGCGGTGTGGCAGACGTGGACGGGCGCGGTGGTGGCGTCCCTGGTCCTGGGCGTCGGCTACGGCGTCTACACGTCGGTGGACTTCGCCCTCCTCACCGACGTCCTCCCCAGCGCCACCGACCGCGGCCGCGACCTGGGCGTCATCAACATAGCCAACGCCCTCCCCCAGGTCCTGGCCCCCGCGACAGCCGCCCCCGTGGTGACCCACCTGGGCGGCTACACCGCGCTGTACGTACTGGCGGGGACGATCGGGGTGGCCGGATCGGTCCTCGTGGCGCGGATCCGGTCGGTGCGGTGAGCCCCCCACCCCCAGAAGCAAAGCAAAAGCCCCAGGTCACGGCGAGTGAGTCCTGGGGCTTCCACAGAGCCGCCTTCGGGATTCGAACCCGAGACCTACGCATTACGAGTGCGTTGCTCTGGCCAACTGAGCTAAGGCGGCACCGCTCTGCGCACCATGGTGCGAGCAGCAGCGTCGCCAAGTCTACACAGTTTCTGGAGTGGTCCCGACCAGCCTCCGGGGCGGGGGCCGTGGAGCTATGAGCAGCGCTTTCCCTTGGCGGGCGGGGTGCCGTCCAGGAGGTAGGTGTTGATCGCGGTGTCGATGCAGTCGCTGCCGCGGCCGTACGCGGTGTGGCCGTCGCCCTCGTAGGTGAGGAGGGTGCCGGAGGCAAGCTGGGCGGCGAGGGACTGGGCCCACTTGTAGGGGGTCGCCGGGTCGCGGGTGGTGCCGACGACCAGGATCGGGGCGGCGCCCCTCGCCTCGATGCGGTGCGGGGTGCCGGTCGCCTTGACCGGCCAGTACGTGCAGTTCAGGCCCGACCAGGCGAAGCCGTCGCCGAACACCGGGGAGGCCTGTTCGAAGGAGGGCAGGGCCGCCGTCACGTCGGCCGGGCCGGAGAAGGACGGCGGCAGGTCGAGGCAGTTCACGGCGGCGTTGGCGAACATCAGGTTCGCGTACTTCCCGCTCGCGTCGCGCTCGTAGTAGGAGTCGGCCAGGGCGAGCAGTCCCGCGCCGTCGCCGTTCATGGCGCGGGTCAGGGCGGTCCGCAGTTCCGGCCAGGCGGCCTGGTCGTACATCGCCGCGATGACGCCCGTGGTCGCCAGGGCCTCGCCGAGCTGTCGGCTCTGGCCGGTGGGGATCGGCTTGGCGTCGAGGGCCTTGAAGAACCGCCGCAGCCGGTCGGAGGCGTCCGCGGGCGAGTCGGTGCCCAGCGGACACTCCTTCTGTTTGACGCAGTCCGCCGCGAAGGACTGGAACGCCGTCTCGAATCCCGCCGTCTGGTCGCGGTTCATGTCGAGGGAGGACAGGGAGGGGTCCATCGCCCCGTCGAGGACGAGCCGCCCGGTGCGGGCCGGGAAGAGCTCCGCGTACGTGGCCCCGAGGAACGTGCCGTACGAGGCGCCGACGTAGTACAGCTTCTGGTCGCCGAGGACCGCCCGCAGGATGTCCATGTCACGGGCCGCCTCGACCGTGGAGACATGGGGCAGGATCTTGCCGGACTTGGCCTCGCAGCCGTTGGCGAAGTCCTTGAACGCCTTGGCCAGGGCGGCCTGTTCGGCCGCGTCGTCGGGGGTCTGGTCGACCTCCGTGTATGCGTCCATCTCCTTGCCCGAGAGGCATTCGACGGGCGCGCTGCGGGCCACGCCGCGCGGGTCCACGGCCGCCATGTCGTAGCGGGCCCGGACCGGCGCCGGGTAGCCGATGCCCGCGTACGACTGGAGGTAGCCGACCGCCGAACCGCCCGGGCCGCCCGGGTTGACCAGGAGCGATCCGATCCGTTGGCCGGGGCCGGTCGCCTTGACCCGGGCCACCGCGAGGTCGATCGAGGGGCCGGCGGGTTTCGCGTAGTCCAGCGGCGCCTTCATCGTGGCGCACTCGAACTTGGCGACTCCGCAGGCCCGCCAGCTCAGCTTCTGTGTGTAGTACGGGGCGAGCGCCTCGGCCGTGGGGGCGTCGGCGGGGCCCGCCTTCGTCACGGCGTGCGGGGAGGCGGTCGCGGACGTGGACGAACTGCCCGACGAACAGCCGGAGATGAGCAGGCCGGCCGTCGCGGCGGCGATGGCTGAAGTGCGGAGCAGGCGCCTGGAGTCCATCTCCGGAGCGTATCCGCCCGGTGACGTGATGTATGCGGTGCGCGGCGGTGCGGCTCGTACGGGTGATCCCGTCAACCTCGCCCGCCCCGACAAGTTCTCCCCCGGTCCCCCCTTCCCGGCCGCTTCAGCCCGCTCGCAGGGCCAGCGTCATGGACTCGACCGCGAGGAGCGGGGCCACGTTGCGGTCCAGCGCCTCGCGGCAGGCGAGGATCGACTCGATGCGGCGCAGGGTGCGCTCGGGGCCCGACGAGCGGGCGATCCGGTCCACCGCGTCCCGTACGTCCTCGTTGGCGATGGCCGACCTGGTGCCCAGTTGCAGCGCGAGGACGTCGCGGTAGAAGCCGGTCAGCTCGGTCAGCGCCAGGTCCAGGCTGTCGCGCTGCGTGCGGGTCTTGCGGCGCTTCTGCCGGTCCTCCAGCTCCTTCATCACGCCCGCGGTGCCGCGCGGCATGCGCCCCCCGGCGACCCCGCCCATGGCGGCCTTGAGCTCCTCGGTCTCCTTGACGTCGACCTCCTCGGCCACCTGCTTGGCGTCCTCCGCCGCGGTGTCGACCAGCTCCTGCGCGGCCTTCAGGCAGCCGCCCACGTCGTCGACCCGCAGCGGCACCTTCAGGACCGCGGCGCGCCGGGCCCGGGCCGAGGCGTCGGTGGCCAGGCGGCGGGCCCGGCCGATGTGGCCCTGGGTGGCCCGGGCCGCCGCGTACGCGGCCTCGGGCTCGATGCCGTCGCGCCGGATCAGCACGTCGGCGACCGCCTCGACCGGCGGTGTGCGCAGGGTGAGGTGGCGGCAGCGGGACTTGATGGTGGGCAGCACGTCCTCCAAGGAGGGCGCGCACAGCAGCCACACCGTGCGGGGGGCGGGCTCCTCCACCGCCTTGAGGACGGCGTTGGCGGCCTGCTCGGTGAAGCGGTCGGCGTCCTCGATGATGATCACCTGCCAGCGGCCGCCCGACGGCGACAGCTGGGAGCCCCGCACCAGCTCACGGGTCTGCTTGACGCCGATGGTGAGGCCCTCGGTGGTGATGACCGTGACATCGGCGTGCGTACCGATCAGGGCCGTGTGGCAGCCGTCGCAGAAGCCGCAGCCCGGGGCGCCGCCCAGCGCCCGGTCCGGGCTGACGCACTGGAGGGCGGCCGCGAAGGCGCGGGCCGCGGTGGGGCCGCCCGAGCCGGGCGGGCCGGTGAACAGCCAGGCGTGCGTCATCTTCGACGCCTCGGGGCGCGGCAGACCGGAACGCTCGGCGGTGACGAGCGCATCGGCATCCCGGGCGGCGGCACCCAGCTGCTCCTGCACCCGCTCCTGGCCCACCAGGTCGTCCCATACGGCCATCGACTGCCCCTCCGTACCTGCGTCACTCCTGCGCCCCATTGTGCGGCACCCCACTGACAACGGACGCCAGCGGGCACATCCCGCCGGTCAGGGACTTCAGCGCTGACATCGCGGGGGAAGAGCGCGTCCGGAGGAACGCCGATCGCCGGACCGAATCCGGTCCGGCGATCGGGTCGAGGCTCCGCCGCGGTCAGCGGCCGCGGCGCCCGCCCCGCGGGTTGTCGTCCTCGTCGTCGTGCGGGCCGAGGAGTTCGTCCGCCAGCGTGGGCAGGTCGTCCAGCGGGGTCTCCTCCGCCCAGTCCGAACGCCGACGCTGCCGCTCCTGGCCCGTCACCGGGTCGATCTGGGGCAGTTCGCGCGTGCGCTCGTTGCCTCCCTCGGCGTGGTGGGCGGCGTCCCGTTCGTCGCGGAAGAGGCCCGGCGGTACCCGGTCCGCCGGATCGCGGTCGCGCACGGGCGGCAGCACCGCGGTCTCGTCGGCGTCCCGGGCGGCCGGACCGGTGTCGCGGCCCGTGGTGCGGGAGGTGCCCCGCGCCGCGTCCGGCACCGACGGCAGCACGGTCGTCTCCTCGGCGTCGGAGGTGCGGGGCGCCGCGTCCGCGTCCGGCTCGGCCACCGGAACCGGCTGGGTGACCTCGCTGGAGCCGGCGACCGGCACCGTCTGGGTCACCTCGTTCGGGCTGACGACCGGGGTCTCCACGGTGGTCTCCGAGGCCGACTCGGCGGCGGAACCGCCGGACCGGGCCGCACCCGCGCCGCCGGAAGAGCCCGCGGAACCGGCCGCCTTGGCGACACCGGAAGAGCCGGACGACGTGGGCGTGCCCGGAGCCACGGCACCGCGGGCCGCACTCGCGCCGCCCTCCTTGGCGGCCGCCTCGGCCGCGGCGGCCACGGCGGCGGCCTCCGCCAGCCGACGGGCCTCCTCCGCGCGCAGCAGCGCCTCCTCGGCCTTGCGCTGCTTCTCCCGACGGCGGGCCTCCGCCTCGGCGCGCAGCCGGGCCTCCTCCTCCGCCTGCTTGCGCAGCCGTTCCTGCTCGGCCGCGCGGGCCTTCTCCTCGGCCTCGCGCCGGACGCGCTCCTCCTCGGCGAGCCGCCTGGCCTCCTCGGCCCGCTGCCGGGCCTCCTCCGCCTGACGCTCCTCCTCACGGCGGCGGGCCTCCTCCAGCTCGCGCCGCTTGCGCTCCTCCTCCTCGGCGCGGAGCTTGGCGAGCTGTGCCTGGCGCTCGCGCTCCAGACGCTCCTCCTCGGCCTTGCGCGCGGCCTCTTCCTCGGCGCGCTTCCTGGCCTCTTCCTCGGCCTTCCTGCGCGCCTCCTCCTGGGCCCTGATCTCGGCCTCGGAGAGCGGCAGCATCTGGTCGAGCCGGTGGCGTACGACGGTGGTGACGGCTTCGGGCTCCTGGCCCGCGTCGACGACCAGGTAGCGCCCGGGGTCGCCGGCGGCCAGGGTGAGGAACCCGGACCTGACCCGGCCGTGGAACTCCGGCGGCTCCGACTCCAGCCGGTCCGGCGCCTCGGTGAAGCGCTCGCGCGCCGTTTCGGGCGAAACATCGAGCAGAACGGTCAGATGCGGTACGAGTCCGCCAGTTGCCCACCGGTTGATCCGGGCGACTTCGGTCGGGGACAGATCACGACCCGCACCCTGATACGCCACGGACGAGTCGATGTAGCGGTCCGAGATCACGATCGCGCCGCGCTCCAGGGCGGGGCGTACCAGCGAGTCGACGTGCTCGGCCCGGTCGGCGGCGTACAGCAGCGCCTCGGCGCGGTTGGACAGGCCCGCCGACGACACGTCGAGCAGGATCGACCGCAGCCGCTTGCCCACCGGCGTCGCCCCGGGCTCGCGCGTGACCACGACCTCGTGTCCCTTGGCCCGGATCCACTCGGCGAGCGCCTCGGCCTGGGTGGACTTGCCTGCGCCGTCGCCGCCCTCCAGGGCGATGAAGAAGCCGGTCGCGGCCGGTGCCTGCACCGGGTCGGCGCCCCGCACCGCATCGGCCAGATCGCGCCGCAGCGGCACGCCCTGGCGGTCGTCGGCCTTGGCGAGCACCACGGCGGCCAGCGGCAGCAGGAGCGCGCCGACCAGCATCAGCGTGAACCCGGCGCCGCCGTGCGCGAAGACGAACGAACCCGACTCCACCCGGTGGCTGCCGATCGCGGCGGCGAGCAGCGGCGCGACGATGGCGCCGAGCCCGACCGCGACCCGTACGACCGCCTGGAGGTGCTCGGTGGTGCGGGCCCTGCGGTACTCCTCGGTCTCCTGGTCGATCAGGACGTGCCCGGTGTTCGCGGCGACACCGGCGGCGACGCCCGCGATCAGCGCGATGAACAGCACGGTCGCCAGGTCCGGAACCAGGCCCAGGGCGAGCAGCGCGACGCCGGTGACGGCGATGGCGAGAGCGAGCAGACGCCGCCGGGACAGCACCGGAAGGATCTTGGCGGCGGCGCGGATGCCGAGCACCGTGCCGCCGGCCAGCGTGAGGATCAGGAGCGCGAACGCGACGGGGCCGCCGCCCAGGTCCACCGCGTGCAGCACGGCGACGGACGCGGCCGCGGCGATCGCCGCCGCGACCGAGGCGCAGGCGAGCACGAGCAGCGGAACCGCGCCGGTGCGCCCCTTGTCGGGGCCGTTGCCGGTGCTGGGCCTGCGCAGCCCCTCCAGGGGCGAACGGGCCCGCGGCGTCTGGGTGCCGGGCAGTTCGAGCAGCGCGACGACGGAGATCGAGGCGGCGAACAGCCCGGCGGCGAGGTACGAACCGAGCGCGGCCTGGTGCAGCTTGAACCAGTCGACGCCCGTCCCGAGCAGATTGCTCACGAGGGCGGCGACGAGCAGGGCGGCCGCGCCCAGGGGGATCGCCACGAAGCTCGTACGCAGCGAGAGCCTGCGCAGCGCGTCCAGGTGGTCCGGCAGCGGGCGGACAGCGGCGCCCTCCAACGGGGGCGCGGGCAGCAGCGCGGGCGCCGCGCTCTCCTTGGCGACCGTCCAGAACCGTTCGGCCACGCCCGTGAGGAAGGCGGTGACGAGGATGAGGAGCAGCGCGTGCGCCGGCGTCCAGTCGATCCACAGCGGCGCGACGATCAGGAGCGCGGCCCGTACGCCGTCGGCGCCGACCATCGTCCAGCGCCGGTCCAGCGGTCCGCCCGGCGCGGTGAGCGCGGAGACCGGACCGAGCAGCGCGGCGCCGAAGAGCACCGTCGCGAACACCCGGGCGCCGAGGACCGCGGCGACGGCGAACGCCGCGCCCCGGTATCCGCCGCCGAAGGACTGCTGCTCCACCGCGGCCTGCAACGCCAGCAGCAGCGTGACGAGTACGGCGAGCGCGTCGCCGATCCCGCCGACGAGCTGGGCGCTCCACAATCGCCGCAGCGAAGGGACGCGCAGCAGGGCGCGGACGGCGCGCTCGCGTGAATCTGCGGCCAGGGAGTCGGAGATGGGGCTCACGACCGTGGGGGTCCCCCCTGCCCCTGGTCCTGCAGAGCTTGGGGGATGCTCGGGCTCGGCTCCTCGCGTCATCCGCCCAGCCTATCCGGAGCGCGCGGGTCCTCGCGGGGGCGCCCGAACATATGGGCGGGCGAACCACCGGGACTCCACCGGATGTTCCACGTGAAACGGGGGGCCGGGGCGTGTGCCCCGGCCCCCCGTTCGCGCTCGGTTCTACTCCGAAGCCGTCGCCTTCTTGGCGGCCGCCTTCTTCGCGGGAGCCTTCTTGGCCGCGGTCGTCTTGGACGCGGCGGTCTTCTTCGCCGCCGCCGTCTTCTTGGCCGGGGCCTTCTTCGCGGCGGTCTTCTTGGCTGCCGTCTTCTTGGCCGGAGCCTTCTTCGCCGTCTTCTTGGCCGGGCCCTTGGCGCGCTTCTCGGCCAGCAGCTCGAAGCCCCGCTCCGGCGTGATCTCCTCGACGCTGTCGGCGGTCCTGAGCGTCGCGTTGGTCTCGCCGTCGGTGACGTACGGGCCGAAGCGGCCGTCCTTCACCACGACCGGCTTCTCGCTGACCGGGTCGACGCCGAGCTCCTTGAGCGGCGGCTTGGCGGCGGCGCGGCCCCGCTGCTTGGGCTGGGCGTAGATCGCCAGCGCCTCGTCGAGCGTGATGGAGAAGAGCTGGTCCTCGGTCTCCAGGGAGCGCGAGTCGGTGCCCTTCTTCAGGTAGGGGCCGTAGCGGCCGTTCTGCGCGGTGATCTCGACACCCTCGGCGTCGGCGCCGACCACGCGGGGCAGCGACATGAGCTTGAGGGCGTCGTCCAGCGTGACGGTGTCCAGGGACATCGACTTGAAGAGCGAGGCGGTGCGCGGCTTGACCGCGTTCTTGCCGGTCTTCGGCGTGCCCTCGGGCAGGATCTCGGTGACGTACGGGCCGTAGCGCCCGTCCTTGGCGACGATCTGGTGGCCACTCACCGGGTCGGCGCCCAGCTCGAAGTCGCCGCTCGGCTTGGCGAGCAGCTCCTCCGCGTACTCGACGGTCAGCTCGTCGGGCGCGAGGTCGTCCGGGACGTCCGCGCGCTGGTGGCCTTCGGAGTCCTTCTCGCCGCGCTCGACGTACGGGCCGTAGCGGCCGACGCGGAGCACGATGCCCTCGCCGACGGGGAACGAGGAGATCTCGCGGGCGTCGATCGCGCCGAGGTCGGTCACGAGCTCCTTGAGCCCGCCGAGGTGGTCGCCGTCGCCGTTTCCGGCGTCGGAGGCGGCCCCGGCCGTCGTCGCGTCGCCCTCGCCGAAGTAGAAGCGCTTCAGCCACGGCACCGCCTGGGCCTCGCCCCGCGCGATGCGGTCGAGGTCGTCCTCCATCTTGGCGGTGAAGTCGTAGTCGACGAGCCGCCCGAAGTGCTTCTCCAGGAGGTTGACCACGGCGAAGCTCAGGAACGACGGGACGAGCGCCGTGCCCTTCTTGAACACATAGCCGCGGTCCAGGATCGTGCCGATGATCGAGGCGTACGTGGAAGGACGCCCGATCTCGCGCTCTTCCAGCTCCTTGACCAGCGAGGCCTCGGTGTAACGGGCCGGCGGCTTGGTCGCGTGGCCGTCCACCGAGATCTCCTCGGACGACAGGGCGTCGCCCTCGGCGACCTGCGGCAGCCGGCGCTCGCGGTCGTCGAGCTCGGCGTTCGGGTCGTCGGCGCCCTCGACGTACGCCTTCATGAAGCCGTGGAAGGTGATCGTCTTGCCGGACGCGGTGAACTCGGCCTGGCGGCCGTCGCTCGCGCGCCCCGCGATCTTCACGGTCACCGAGTTGCCGACCGCGTCCTTCATCTGGGAGGCGACGGTGCGCTTCCAGATCAGCTCGTAGAGCCGGAACTGATCACCCGTCAGGCCGGTCTCGGCGGGGGTGCGGAAACGATCACCCGAAGGGCGGATCGCCTCGTGCGCCTCCTGCGCGTTCTTGACCTTTCCGGCGTACGTGCGCGGCTTGTCCGGCAGGTAGTCGGCGCCGTACAGCTGCGTCACCTGGGCCCGGGCGGCCGTGACGGCCGTGTCGGACAGCGTCGTGGAGTCCGTACGCATATAGGTGATGAAGCCGTTCTCGTACAGCTTCTGGGCGACCTGCATGGTCGCCTTGGCGCCGAAGCCCAGCTTGCGCGAGGCCTCCTGCTGGAGCGTCGTCGTACGGAACGGGGCGTACGGCGAGCGGCGGTAGGGCTTGGACTCCACCGAGCGCACGGCGAAGGAGGAGTCGGCGAGCGCCGCGGCCAGGGCCCGCGCGTTCGCCTCGTCCAGGTGCAGGACGTCGCTCTTGAGTTGTCCGTCGGGACCGAAGTCGCGGCCCTGCGCCACGCGCCGGCCGTCGACCGTGTTGAGCCGTGCCACCAGCGTGGACGGGTCGGAGGCGTCGCCCGCCCGGCCGGTGGAGAACGTCCCGGTCAGGTCCCAGTACTCAGCGGAACGAAACGCGATGCGCTCGCGTTCCCGCTCCACGACGAGCCGGGTGGCCACCGACTGGACGCGCCCGGCGGACAGCCGCGGCATGACCTTCTTCCACAGGACCGGCGAGACCTCGTAGCCGTAGAGGCGGTCGAGGATGCGGCGGGTCTCCTGGGCGTCGACCATGCGCTGGTTGAGCTCGCGCGGGTTGGCGACGGCGTCCCGGATCGCGTCCTTGGTGATCTCGTGGAAGACCATCCGGTGGACCGGGACCTTGGGCTTGAGCACTTCCTGCAGGTGCCACGCGATGGCTTCGCCCTCGCGGTCCTCATCGGTGGCGAGGAAGAGTTCGTCGGACTCGGCCAGAAGCTCCTTGAGCTTCTTGACCTGGGCCTTCTTGTCGGCGTTGACGACGTAGATCGGCTGGAAGTCGTGTTCGACGTCCACTCCGAGCCGGCGCACCTCGCCGGTGTACTTCTCGGGCACCTCGGCGGCGCCGTTCGGCAGGTCGCGGATGTGCCCGACGCTCGCCTCGACGACATAACCGGGGCCGAGGTAGCCCTTGATCGTCTTCGCCTTGGCAGGAGACTCGACGATGACGAGTCGGCGGCCGCCCTTTGCGGTCTCGCTGGTCGGGGACAACTTCGCTCTTCTCTCCGGTCGGCACTCGGGTGTCAGTACGTGACGCTGCGGAGTGTGACGGTACAACCCGCCCCCGTGTCAAACAGCAAAAGCCCGCAGCGGCCACTCGAACGGTAACCCGACTTACCGCGATCCTGCCGCCCGGACCGTCCCGAAGCCTTCCGAAAAGCGTTTCATCCCCTTTCGGGCTAGATGCGGGCGAAGCACCACAGCCCGAGCAGCAGGAAGACCGCGCCGGAGACGCTCGTGAGGACGGCGGAGGTGACGGGCGAAACCCCGTGGGCGACCGGCGTGCGGCGGCGCAGACAGGACGCCGTCCACAGCAGCAGAGCGCCCCCGAACAGCGCGAACACCGTCCCCGCGAAGACGGCCGGCCCCGTCTCGGTCCCACCCATTGCGTTCATGCGCGCGATCCTGGTCACCGCGCGGCACCCCCGGGCAGAACCGGGGCCGCATTCCGGAGAACGCCGGGTGAACGGTCACCCGATCATGCACATTTCAGCCAGATCCCCTCTCTTCGACGCGTCGGACGTCACAGGACGCGTCGAGCGTCACATCACATTGCGCGCGGCCCACCCCCTGCCGCCCCGCTCGAAAACGGGCGAGCAGCCCCACCGCGAGCGGCCCTTACCCGCCCCCACCCCGTACTCCGCACCCGAGCGGGCCTAAGGCGGGTGATGCCGCCGCCCTCGGCCGGTCGGCGGGCCGCGTCCGCCGCATGCGTCAGCGCCAGTACGTCACCCGTCGTACGCGTCCACCCGGGCAGCGCCGAGCGGGACGAAGAAGCGGAGCCGGAGCGCGGGCACTACGAGCACGGTCGCGATGCGCATGGGCGGGGGCGCCCAGTTGAACAGGGCCGCGGCACGAGAGGACGCCGCCGACCACGACCAGCCGTCCGGTACGCGGGAGTTGACGCATGGAGGCGCCTCCCGCGCGACGGCGAGCGTGGCGGCAGCGCGGGCGGCTGCCGTCCCGGCGGGCGGTTACCGCGGCCGTGCGCGGGGGTCAGCCGACCGCCCAACTGCCGCAGCACGGTGGCCCGTCCACGCCCGGGCAGCATGCCGGGCTGCTCGTCGCGCCCAGGCTCAGCGGCTGGCGGTTGTCCGGGACGGACCCAGGACCGCCTCGTCCAGCTCGATCCGGATCACCGCTCCCCCTCCCGCCCCTCCTCGATCGGTTACTCCCCCACCGGCTCCAGGAAGCCCTGCTCGACCAGGAGCCGGATGGCTTCCGGTGTGCGGTCCCGCAGCCGGACCGGGTCCTCGTCGATCAGCTGGGCGATGGCGTCCAGGATCCGTCCGGCCGGCAGCTGTCCGTCGCAGACGCCCGCGAACCCGGCGCCCACCGTGTCGACCTTCGTGGCCCGGCGCATGCCGCGGTTCTGCCGCAGCACCACGTGCTCCGGGTCCTCCGCGCCCGGCAGCCCGACCTGCTCCTGCACCACCTCGTCGGCGAGGCGGAACCGGTCGGCGAGCAGCGCCGCGTCGTCGTGGCCGCGCAGGTAGTCCTGACGCTCGAAGTGCGCGTGCACGGCGTCGCCCAGCGGCTGCTCGACCGGGTGCGGCCACTCCTCGGCCACGATGGACGGCTGCTCGCTGTCGGTGCGGCGCAGGGTGATCCAGCCGAAGCCGACCGCCGTCGTCCTGCGCGCCTCGAACTCGTCCAGCCACGCCTCGTAGCGCTCCGCGTACCGGGCCGGGTCGGTGTGGTGGTCCCCGGCGTCGCGCAGCCACAGCTCGGCGTACTGGGTGATGTCCTGGACCTCGCGCTGCACGATCCAGGCGTCGCAGCCGCGCGGGACCCAGGAGCGGAGCCGGTCCTGCCACTCCTCGCCCTCGACGTGCTGCCAGTTGGCCAGGAACTGGGCGTACCCGCCGGGGTTGAGGCGCTCCCCCGCCTGCTGAACGAGCGAGCGGCACAGATCGTCCCCGCCCATGCCGCCGTCCCGGTAGGTCAGCCGGGCGCCGGGCGAGATCACGAACGGCGGATTGGACACGATCAGGTCGTACGTCTCCTCGCCCACCGGCTCGTAGAGCGAGCCCGTCCGCAGCTCGGCCTCCGGGGCACCGGAGAGCGCGAGCGTGAGCCGGGTGAAGTCGAGGGCACGCGGGTTCAGGTCGGTGGCGGTGACCCGGGTGGCGTGCTGCGCGGCGTGCAGCGCCTGGATGCCGGAACCGGTGCCGAGGTCGAGGGCCGAACCGACGGGCAGCCGGACGGTGAGGCCGGCCAGGGTCGTGGACGCGCCGCCGACGCCGAGCACCATGGCTTCATCGCGCCCGCTCGCCCCGCCCGCGCCGCCGACCGCGCAGCCCAGGTCGGAGACGATGAACCAGTCCTGCCCCTCGGGTCCGCCGTAGGGCCGCACGTCCACCGTGGCCCGCACCGCCTCGCCGGCGCGGACCACCCAGCCGTCCGCGAGGGCCTCCTCCAGCGGCAGGGCCGCGCGGGCGCTCTCGTAGGGAACGGGCTGCTGGAGCAGGAAGAGCCGCGCCAGCGTGTCGAGCGGGGTGCGCCCCCGGGTGGCGCGCAGGGCGGGGACGGTCTCGCTGCGGGCCAGCGCGGCGTAGGCGGGCGCGCCGAGCAGATCGAGCAGGCCGTCGGCGGTGAAGGCGGCGGCGAGCAGGGCGTCACGCAGGCGGGCTGCGTGAGTGGGCGCGGGAAGACTGGTCGTACTCACCCGCCCATTGTGGCCGCTGCCACTGACAATCACCCCATCACGGCCGCGGCCCGGCCCCCGCTGGGGGACCGGGCCGCGGTCACGCGCGTACGCGGGCCTACGACTTGGGGCTGCCCGAGGCCGAGGGCGACGCGGACCCCGAAGGCGAGGCCGACTGCGACGGCGAGGCGGCCGGCGCACCCGCACCGGACCCGGAGGGCGCGGGCGAGGAGGGCGTCTGCTTCTGGCAGCCGGGCTGCTTCTGCATCGCCTTGCCGACGTCGCCGGACTCCAGCTTCTTCAGCGAGGCGTCGCCCGACGAGCTGATCTTGCCGAGCTCGGTCGCGATGTCCTCCAGACCCTTGGCGAAGGCCGCCTGGTCACCGGCGTTGAGCGCGTCGACCTTCTTCTTCAGGTTCGCGTACGACACGGAGGAGGCGTTCAGTTCCTTGACGGCCTCCTGCTGCGTGGTGGCGCCGTCCTTGACGGGCGGGGCGCCGGCCTTGTCGACGGCAGCGCCCAGCGCCTTGTAGGCGTCCGAGATCTGCTGGAAGGCGCCCGAGTCCGTCTTCTGCACGTCGGCCGGCTTGCTGTCGTCACGCGTCTGCGCCTGGATGGCGGCGTTGGCGTCGGTGATCTTCTTGAACTGGGGCTGGGCCGAGTTGCAGAAGGTCTTCGCCCAGTCGT
Organism: Streptomyces sp. NPDC045846; assembly: GCF_056431605.1. NCBI lineage: Bacteria > Bacillati > Actinomycetota > Actinomycetes > Kitasatosporales > Streptomycetaceae > Streptomyces > Streptomyces sp. NPDC045846. Next base: position 74,627 of record NZ_JBWKKJ010000004.1, read on the forward strand.
CGACCTTCTTGCTGGAGTCGTCGCTGCAGCCCGACAACGTCAGCATCAGTACCGCACCGCCGGACAGTGCGGCTGCAAGCTTCTTGTTCACCGGTTTGGTCCCTTCCAAGGCTCTCGGCCCCGGAACATACACGCCAAGTGGGCGACAAACGCCTGGCGCCTGTGCGATCTGTTCCCTTTTGCAGCCATTTGCACCAAGCAGAACGGGCGGACGGTGTGTCAAACCCCACCGTCCGCCCGCCCTTTGTCCTGCCGACGGTTACGAAACCACCGCCGGGTCCGGTGACTTCGCGACCCGCTCGTTGTTGCCGTCGTCGCCCACGGCCACGCTGCGCCGCTTCGAGACGTACACCGCGCCGATGATGACGAGCAGCGCCAGCACCGCCACGATGGCCCGGACAGCCGGGTTCGCGTCGTCCCCGTAGGAGAACTTCACGATGGCCGGCGCGATCAGGAGCGCCACCAGGTTCATCACCTTGAGCAGCGGGTTGATCGCGGGCCCCGCCGTGTCCTTGAAGGGGTCGCCGACCGTGTCGCCGATGACCGTGGCGGCGTGCGCCTCGCTGCCCTTGCCGCCGAAGTGGCCGTCCTCGACCATCTTCTTGGCGTTGTCCCAGGCGCCGCCCGAGTTGGCGAGGAAGACCGCCATCAGGGTGCCGGTGCCGATCGCGCCCGCCAGGTAGGAGCCGAGGGCGCCGACGCCGAGGGTGAAGCCGACCGCGATGGGGGCGAGCACCGCGAGGAGGCCGGGGGTGGCCAGCTCGCGCAGCGCGTCCTTGGTGCAGATGTCGACGACCCGCCCGTACTCCGGCTGCTCGCTGTAGTCCATGATCCCGGGGTGTTCGCGGAACTGCCGCCGCACCTCGAAGACCACCGAACCGGCCGACCGGGAAACGGCGTTGATCGCGAGCCCCGAGAAGAGGAAGACGACCGCGGCGCCCAGCATCAGGCCGACCAGGTTGTTGGGCTGCGAGATGTCCATGTTCAGGGTCAGCTCGCTCGCCTTGGCGTGGACGTCGTTGACGGCCGTGCCGATGGCGTCCTTGAAGGAGCCGTAGAGCGCCGCGGCCGCGAGCACGGCGGTGGCGATGGCGATGCCCTTGGTGATGGCCTTGGTGGTGTTGCCCACCGCGTCCAGGTCGGTGAGCACCTGCGCGCCCGCGCCCTGGACGTCGCCGGACATCTCCGCGATGCCCTGCGCGTTGTCGGAGACCGGCCCGAACGTGTCCATGGCGACGATCACGCCGACCGTGGTGAGCAGACCGGTGCCGGCCAGCGCCACCGCGAACAGCGCGAGCATGACCGAGGTGCCGCCGAGCAGGAAGGCCCCGTACACGCCGAGGCCGATCAACAGGGCGGTGTAGACGGCGGATTCGAGACCGATGGAGATGCCGGCCAGGACGACGGTGGCGGGGCCGGTCAGCGAGGACTTGCCGATGTCCCTGACGGGACGCCGGGTGGTCTCGGTGAAGTACCCCGTCAGCTGCTGGATCAGCGCCGCCAGCACGATGCCGATGGCGACGGCGACGAGCGCGAGGATCCGCGGATCGCCGTCGTGACCCTTGATCACGCTGTCCGTGACACCGTTCAACTTGGCGTACGAGGACGGCAGATAGGCGAAGACCGCGACGGCCACCAGGGCCATCGAGATCACCGCGGAGATGAAGAAGCCGCGGTTGATGGCGGACATTCCGCTGCGGTCGGCGCGCCGCGGGGCGACCGCGAAGATACCGATCATCGCGGTGACCACGCCGATCGCCGGGACGATCAGCGGGAAGGCGAGGCCCGAGTCGCCGAACGCCGCCTTGCCGAGGATCAGCGCCGCGACCAGGGTCACGGCGTAGGACTCGAACAGGTCGGCCGCCATGCCGGCGCAGTCGCCGACGTTGTCGCCCACGTTGTCCGCGATGGTGGCGGCGTTGCGCGGGTCGTCCTCCGGGATGCCCTGCTCGACCTTGCCGACCAGGTCGGCGCCGACGTCGGCGGCCTTGGTGAAGATGCCTCCGCCGACACGCATGAACATCGCGATCAGGGCCGCGCCCAGGCCGAAGCCCTCCAGGACCTTGGGCGCGTCGGCCGCGTACACGAGCACGACGCACGAGGCGCCGAGCAGGCCGAGGCCCACCGTGAACATGCCGACCACACCGCCCGTGCGGAAAGCGATCTTCATGGCCTTGTGGGAGACCGCGGTGAGATCCTTTTCGGGTTCGCCTTCCGCGGGAGTCGCCTCTCGGGCGGCTGCCGCTACGCGCACATTCGCGCGGACGGCGAGGCGCATCCCGATGTATCCGGTCGTCGCCGAGAAGACGGCGCCGATCAGGAAGAACACGGAACGGCCTACGCGCTGCGACCAGTTGTCGGACGGCAGCAGGAACAGCAGGAAGAACACCACGACGGCGAAGATGCCGAGGGTGCGCAACTGCCGGGTCAGATAGGCATTCGCGCCTTCCTGTACGGCCGCCGCGATCTTCTTCATCGAATCGGTGCCCTCGCCGGCCGCGAGGACCTGGCGCACCAGCAATTGCGCCACGATCAGGGCCGCCAGCGCGACGGCCGCGATGACGATGACGATCGTTCGGTTGCCGTCGGTCAGGACCGCGGCAGCCAGGGATGTGGGGTGGTCGAGTTCCGTTGGGTTGAAGAGCCCCGCCATTCGTCCTCCTTGACGCTCAGAGCTCAAGATGTGGACGGATTGTAGGTAGCGGAACACGATCAAAACAGGGCGCCGCAAATGGAATTGACCTTCATCGGCTCCTCAGAGAGAGATCCGGTCACGAGAATGCCCCCGAAAGCGGTAATGGGGCAAAAGCATTGACGCTTGATCATCGATCTAGGAACCGAGGGCCGGAATCTGGATCAAGAAATGAAAAAGGCCCTGCTCAGCAGGGCCCGTCTCAATAGCGAAAACAAGTGGATCAGGGAAGCACCGAGGCCGGTGTGGTGGGCCAGCTCATCCGGATGACACCACCCGACGCCCCGGAGGTGACCTCCACATCGTCCACAAGCCCACTGATGACAGCGAGGCCCATTTCGTCCTCCCCACTGTCGTCGAGCTCCTCGTCGGGCCCCGGGCCGCGCACGCCCGGCACCGCCGCGGCGCCACCGCCCGAACCCGGCACCTCGTCGCCGACCTCGATGGAGAAGAGCTTCTCCTCCTCGGTCAGGACGACCCGGATGGGGGCCTCGATGCCGTGCGAGTGGTGCAGCCCGACAGCCCGGCTGCACGCCTCACCGACCGCGAGTCTGACCTCGTCGAGCACTGCCTCGTCGACCCCGGCCCGGCGCGCCACCGCGGCCGCCACCAGACGGGCCGTCCTGACGTGCTCGGGTTGGGCACTGAAACGGAGTTCAACGGTGGCCATGGGCGATCCCCCTCGAACGTACGGGCGTACATCTCAGGGGCCCCGGGCCACAGTGCCGCCCGGCGCCCCTGTCCTTCCTCCGGAGCCGTCCGCGGACGGCCACCGTCAGTCGGTCGCGTTGACGGCCTCGTCGACCGAGCCGTGGATCGGGAACACCTTGGTGAGCCCCGTGATCCGGAAGATCTTCAAAATGCGCTCCTGGTTGCAGACCAGGCGCAGCGAGCCCTCGTGGGCGCGCACACGCTTGAGCCCACCCACGAGCACGCCCAGGCCCGTGGAGTCGAGGAAGTCCACGCCCTCCATGTCGACAACCAGGTGGTAGCTGCCGTCGTTCACCAACTCGACCAACTGCTCGCGCAGCTTGGGCGCGGTATACACATCAATCTCGCCACCGACCTCGACGACCGTACGGTCGCCACCAGGGCCGGACACATTGCGAGTCGACAGGGACAGGTCCACGGATCCTCCAGCACCTTGCTATCGAGCGGCCGCCCCCTGAGTCTCCCCGGCGGAGCCAGAGAACGGATAGCCAGCCGCGATGGCATTCAATCACTTACCGGCAGCGCTGCACGACGCCTTGGGACCATTGTCCGCTACGCCAGTGACACACTCGGTGCCGATGGCCAGGAAACACAGCCCCAGAACACCCGCCGACAGCACGGGTGAACGACCCGACCCCGGCACGGTCCTCGACCGGCTCACCGCAGGGGTGGGCCGGGCTGCGCGCATCACTCATACGGAGCACTTGCCCCCGCGTGCGGGACGTCATGCAGTCTGGCCGCACCTCATCCGCCCGGAAGTGATCAACGCCATTCAGGCCGTCGGCGTCGAGCACCCCTGGGCCCACCAGGCCACCGCCGCCGAGCACGCCCTGAACGGCGAGTCCGTGGTGATCGCCACCGGCACCGCGTCCGGCAAGTCGCTGGCCTATCTGGCGCCGGTCCTCAGCACCCTCCTGGACGGCTCCGAGGCCCCCAACGGGCGCGGCGCGACCGCGCTGTACCTCGCCCCCACCAAGGCCCTGGCCGCCGATCAGCGCCGCTCGGTGAAGGCCCTCGCGGCCCCGCTCGGCAACGCGGTGCGGCCCGCCGTGTACGACGGCGACACCCCGGTCGAGGAACGCGAGTGGGTGCGCCAGTACGCGAACTACGTCCTCACCAATCCGGACATGCTGCACCTGGGCATCCTGCCCTCCCACCCCAGGTGGGCCTCCTTCCTGCGCGCCCTGCGCTATGTCGTCATCGACGAGTGCCACACCTACCGCGGCGTCTTCGGCTCCCACGTCGCCCAGGTCCTGCGCCGGCTGCGTCGCCTGTGTGCCCGCTACGGAGCCGACCCGGTCTTCCTGCTCGCCTCCGCCACGGCCGCCGAGCCCGCCCTCGCGGCCGGACGCCTGACCGGCCTGCCCGTCGTCGAGGTCGCCGACGACGCCTCCCCGCGCGGCGAGCTGGTCTTCGCCCTGTGGGAGCCCCCGCTCACCGAGCTGCCCGGCGAGAAGGGCGCCCCGGTGCGCCGCACCGCCATCGCCGAGACCGCCGACCTCCTCACCGACCTGGCCGTGCAGGGGGTCCGCACGGTCGCCTTCGTCCGCTCCCGGCGCGGCGCCGAACTCATCTCCGTGATCACCCAGGAGCGCCTGTACGAGGTCGACCGGACCCTCGCCCGGCGTGTCGCCGCGTACCGGGGCGGCTACCTCCCCAAGGAACGCCGCGCCCTGGAGCAGGCCCTGCACTCCGGCGAGCTCCTGGGACTGGCCGCCACCACCGCCCTGGAACTCGGCATCGACGTCTCCGGCCTCGACGCCGTCCTCATCGCGGGCTACCCGGGCACCCGGGCCTCCCTGTGGCAGCAGGCGGGCCGGGCCGGCCGGTCGGGCCAGGGCGCCCTGGCCGTTCTGATCGCCCGCGACGACCCGCTGGACACCTACCTCGTCCACCACCCCGAGGCGCTGTTCCAGCAGCCCGTCGAGTCCACCGTGCTGGACCCGGACAACCCGTACGTCCTGGCCCCCCACCTGTGCGCGGCGGCGGCCGAACTCCCGCTCACCGAGGCCGACCTCAACCTCTTCGGCCCGGCGAGCCCGGAACTCATGCCGCAGCTGGAGCGGGCCGGGCTGCTCCGGCGCCGCAGCAACGGATGGTTCTGGACCCGCCGCGAGCGGGCCGCCGACCTCACCGACATCCGGGGCGGCGGCGGCCGCCCCGTCCAGGTCGTCGAAGCCTCGACGGGACGACTGCTCGGCACGGTCGACGAGTCCGCCGCCCACACCACCGTCCACGACGGCGCCGTCCACCTCCACCAGGGCCGTACGTACCTGGTGAACCGGCTGGACCTGGAGGACTCCGTCGCCCTCGTCGAAGAGGCCGTGCCGCCCTATTCGACCGTCGCCAGGGACACCACCTCCATCTCCGTCCTGTCCACCGACACCGAGATCCCGTGGGGATCGGGCCGCCTCTGCTACGGCTCCGTCGAGGTCACCAACCAGGTCGTCTCCTTCCTGCGCCGCAAACTGATCACCGGCGAGGTGCTCGGCGAGACCAAGCTCGACCTGCCGCCCCGCACCCTGCGCACCCGGGCCGTGTGGTGGACGGTCACCGAGGACCAGCTCGATGCCGCCCGCATCAACCCGGAGATCCTCGGCGGCGCCCTGCACGCCGCCGAACACGCCTCCATCGGGATGCTGCCGCTCTTCGCCACCTGCGACCGCTGGGACATCGGCGGCGTCTCCATCCCGCTGCACCCGGACACCCTGCTGCCGACCGTCTTCGTGTACGACGGCAACCCGGGCGGCGCCGGATTCGCCGAGCGCGCCTTCCACACCGCCGCGCGCTGGCTGACCGCGACCCGCGAGGCGATCGCGTCCTGCGAGTGCGAGTCCGGCTGCCCGTCCTGCATCCAGTCGCCCAAGTGCGGCAACGGCAACGACCCCCTGCACAAGCGGGGCGCCGTGCGGCTCCTCACGGAACTGCTGCGGGGAGCCCCCGCCGAACCCGACCCGGCCCCGCCCGCGCCCTGACCGGCCGCGCCCTCACGGGACCGCCGGGGACGGCCCCGCCCGGGCCCTGACGCTGGGTGCGTAGGGGCCGAACCTCGCCCGCACCCGTACGTCCGCGATCTCCCCGGCGACCGAGCAGCGGACCAGCTGGGCACCCTGCGCCCGGGCCACCTCGGCGGCCTTGGCACAGGCGTCCGGCGAGCCCCACAGGGCCCGGTCGGCCGCCGCGAGCGCGGCCAGGTCGGCGGCCCCGCCGGCCCGGTGCCGCGCGGCCACGGCCTGGCCGAGGCCCAGCACGGCGGCGAACACCGCGCACATCGTGGCGGCCGTCAGAGCGACCCACACCGTGGCCGAGCCCCGGTCGGGGCAACTTCCGCTGCGGGTGAGCCGGTTCATCAGGCCGCGGGCGAGCGAGCCCGTACGATCCAGCGCCCGCCCGGCCAGAGCTCCCGGCCCCGACCACTCCAGGAAACCGCTCACGGCACGCCCCCCACCGTGTCCTCGGCCAGGGCCGCCGCCTCCGCGCTCAGCGTCAGGGCCAGGTGGCGCGGGCCCGGGGTGGCGGACTCCACCCGGACCCGCCACAGCTCCCCGGTACGCCGCACCGTGACCGTCGCCCCCTTGGGCGCCGCCGATCTGGCCGCCGCCACCGCCACGGCCTCCGGCTCGGAGCGGGCGACCGCCCGGGCCCCGGCCCGGGCGGCGTCCACACACCGGATCTCGGCCGAGGCGGCCGTCAGCGCCCAGAGCAGCGCCAGCGCGAATCCGACGAGCGCCGGAATGGCCACGGCGGCCTCGGCCGTCACGAACCCCCGGTCGCCCCGCCACCGCCTGCCGCGCTCAGAACTGCACATCGAGCGCCTTGGTGATCAGCTGGGTCAGCGCGGTCACCACGCCACCGCTGGTGACGACCTTGTACAGGATCGCCGCGAAGGCGCAGGCCGCGAGAGTGCCCACGGCGTACTCCGAGGTCGTCATCCCCGCGTCACCCCGCACCCGCCGCCGCACCGCACTGCCCCAGAGCCGCATCCGCCGAGTCACGGCACTCGCCTGCCGATGGGAAACCGTGTTCATTGATCCCAACTCCCTTGATTTATAAGCGCTTTCGCGCGCCTTGATGTGTTGTGCTGTGTGTGGACATGGGATGACCTGCATCTGGGCTTGGCCGGTCGAGCGTCGGACGCCAAGCCCGAGGCCCCCGGCGGGGGGAGCACTACCGGCGCCTCCGGCACCTGCGCCGCTCAGCGCGGCCCCCTCACCGCCTCAGCAACCCGCCCGCCAGCCCGATCACCACCGGGGCGACGCCCGCCGCGAGGAAGGCCGGGAGGAAGCAGAGGCCCAGCGGGCCGGTGATCAGCACGCCCGCACGTCGGGCCCGCGCCGATGCCTGCCTGGTCCGCTCGGCCCGGCAGCGTTCGGCGACCCGGGCGACCGGCTCCGCCGCGGGCGCCCCGGACGACGCGGCCCGCTCCAGACAGCGGGCCAGCTCGGCCGCGCCCGGTATCGCCCCCAACCTCCCCCACGCGTCGGCCGGTTCACCGCCCATGCGCAGTTCGGCGGCGGCCCGGCCGAGGCGCGCTCCGACGGGGCCCTCCAGGGTGGCGCCGACAGCCCCCGCCGCCTCGCGCGGCCCGGCCCCGGCCGCGAGGCAGGCCGCCAACAGGTCGGCGGCGAGCGGGAGTTCATGCGCCGCGGCATGCGCTGCGGCACGGAGCTCCTCGGCGTTGCTCCCGCGCGCCCGACGCCGGCGCTCCCAGCGCCACGCCGCGTACGCCGCCGCCAGGCCGCCCAGCACGCCCGCGACCCCACCGACCAGCACCCAACAGACCGCCAGCGCCCCCAGAGGCGGCCCCCACTGCTGGGTCCGCGCCTTCCATGCCGGGCTCCAGCGCCTGCGGGAGGGCGGGGTCAGGGCCTCCAGGGCGAGCAGCGCCGCCATCCGGCGGCGAAGCCCGCGTTCGTCGCGCCGCCGCGCCACCGCGAGGGCCGCCCACCACACGAGTGCCGCCGTCCCCACCGCCACCCCCAGCCTGTGGACAACCTCCGGCGCCGGCGGGCTCATCGCCCCTCCCCCGCCCGGACGATCCGCGCCGCCCACCACACTCCGGCGGCCTCCAGAACCCCGGCGATCAGCAGGCAACCGAACCCGGCCGGGCTGTGCAGCAGCACCCGCAGGGGGCGCGCGCCCATCGCCGTGCCGAGCACGATCCCCAGGACCGGAAGCAGAGCGAGAAGCAGCACCGTGGTGCGCGCTCCCGCCAACTCCGAACGCAGCGCCTCCTGTTGCTCCCGCTCGGCCCGCAGCGCGCTCTCCAGGCGCTCAAGACCCGAGGCGAGGCCCGCCCCGCCGTCCACCGCGACCTGCCAGCACACGGCGACTCCGGCCAGCCCCTCGGCGCCCGGCTCCCTGGCCGCCTGGCGCAGCGCTCCTGGCACGTCGCCGCCGAACTTCGCGGCCGCCACCACCGGGGCCGTCGCCGCGCCCAGGGCCGTCGCGTCCCGGCCGGCCGCCGCCAGGGCCTGGCCAGGCTGGCGGCCCGCCCGCAGTTCCGAGGCCACCGCGGCGCACCAGGCGATCACCTCGTCGGCCCGCCGCGCCTTCGCCCGCTCGCGCTCCCGGGCTCGCAGCCGCCGCCCGACCACAGGCACCGCCACCGCCCCCGCGACCAGCGGCAGCACCGACCCGCCCAGGAGGGCGAGCACCAGGCCCAGCGGCAGGCACAGCCACTCCATCCGCCACCGGGCTCGGACCCTCGCCCGCGTGAACCACCGCCCGAGAGGTGTGCCATCGAATGCGGTGCCCGTCCCGGCCACGCCTCCGCTTCCGGCGCCCGCGAACATCAGCCGGGCCCGCCGCACCCCCTGGTCCTGACCGGCCCACAGCCATGCGGCCGCGCCCGCGCACATCGCCGCCCAGGCGGGCAGCCCCATCGAAAGATCCCTCACCACGCACCCCCGATCAGCGCCCGCAGCCGCTCCCAGCCCGAGTCCCGCGCGAACCCCGCCCTGCCCCACCGCAGCGCGGGCACCGTCACCACCAGTCCCGCCGCGTCCCGCTCCAGGACGCGCACCTCGGCGATCCGACGCCGCCCGGCGCGGTCGCGTACGAGATGGACCACCACCGACAGCGCGGCCGCCAACTGGCTGTGCAGTGCGGCCCGGTCGAGCCCGGCGGCCGTGCCCAGCGCTTCGAGGCGGGCCGGGACATCGGCGGCGGAATTGGCATGAACCGTCCCACATCCTCCTTCGTGGCCCGTGTTGAGAGCACTCAGCAGATCCGTCACCTCGGCGCCCCGGACCTCGCCCACGACCAGCCGGTCCGGTCGCATCCGCAAGGCCTGGCGGACGAGGTCCCGCAGGGTCACCAGCCCCGCGCCCTCCTGGTTGGCCGGTCGGGCTTCGAGGCGGACCACATGCGGATGGTCGGGCCTCAACTCGGCCGAATCCTCGGTCAGTACGATGCGTTCGCCCTCTCCGACCAGGCCGAGCAGCGTCGCCAGGAGCGTGGTCTTCCCGGTCCCTGTGCCGCCGCTCACCAGGAACGACACGCGGGCTTCGAGCAGCGCCCGCAGCACCTTTTCGCCCCCGGGCGGCACCGTGCCCGCGGCGGTCAGCTCGGCCAGGGAGAACGCCCTCGGACGCACCACACGCAGCGAGAGGCAGGCCGAGCCGACGGCCACCGGTTCCAGGACGGCGTGCATCCGGGTGCCGTCGGGCAGCCGTGCGTCCACCCAGGGCCGTGCGTCGTCGAGCCGTCGGCCCGCGACCGCGGCGAGCCGCTGGGCGAGCCTGCGCACGGCCGCCGGGTCGGCGAAGCGGACCCCGGTCAGTTCGAGCCCGGCGCCCCGGTCCACCCACACCCGGTCGGGCGCGGAGACCAGCACGTCGGTCACCTCGGGGTCGGCCAGCAGCGGTTCAAGCGGCCCGGTCCCCACCAGCTCGGACCGCAACTCCTCGGCACCGCCGAGCACTTCCGCATCGCCCAGGAGCCGCCCCTGCGCACGCAGCGCCGCCGCGACCCTGGCCGGAGTGGGCTCGGCGCCGCTCTCGGCGAGCCGTTGCCGCACCGCGTCGAGCAGCGGCGGCCCGGCGCCCCGTACGGACCACCCCTGAGGCCGCTCCCCTCCCGCGGCCACCGCCGATGCGCCCGGGGAGGGGCGGCCCGTATCGCGCACCGCGTTCACGAGAGCGCTCCCCCGGCGAGGCCACCGGCCAGGGCCTGGTCCCAGAAGGCCGTGCAGAATCGGGCCAACGGCCCGCGCGGGACGCTCCCCGGTGGCGCGCCGCACTCCTGCGCCTCCAACAGGCCCGGCTCCACCGGGAGTTCACCCGCAAGCGGCAGGCCGAGCGCCCCGGCCACCCACTGTTCGTCGAGCCCGGACGCGTACGGACCTCGTACGACCACGCGCAGATCGCGCAGCACCATGCCGACCGAGGAGGCGACCCGGTTGGCCCCCGCGACCGCGCGCAGCTCGGCCGGGACCACCAGAAGCCCCAGGTCCAGCTGGGCGAGCGCCTCGACCACCGCGTCGTCGATCCGGCGCGGCAGGTCCACGACGACCACGCCGCCCCGGCGGCGGGCCGCCGCGAGCACGGCCCGCATCGCCTCCCCCGGGATCACCACCGAGTCCCCGCGGTCCCAGCTCAGCACCCTCAACTGGTGCAGCCGAGGCAGCGATTCCTCCAGGGCTCCGCCGGCGACCCGGCCCCGCGAAGCGGCGAAATCCGGCCATCGTCGGCCGTCGGCCTGCTCGCCGCCGAGCAGCACATCGAGGCCGCCGCCGAGCGGATCGCCGTCGATCAGCATGGTGCGCACCCCCGTACGGGCGGCGGTCACCGCGAGGGCGCAGGCGAGCGTCGAGGCCCCTGCGCCGCCCCGTCCGCCGATCACGCCGACCGTCAGCGCGGGTCGCCCCACGCCTTCGGCGGCGTCCGCGATCCGGTCGACGAGCCACGGCTCGGCGTCGGGCAGGCGCAGCACATGGTCCGCGCCGAGCTCGACCGCCGTCTGCCAGACACCCGGGTCGTCCTGGTTCCGCCCCACCAGGAGCACCCCGCGTCTGCGGGCCGCTCCGAGCAGCCGGGGAGCGGCGTCGTCACCGACCAGGATCAGCGGCGCGCTCTCCCAGCCGCCCCTGCGGTCGGGCACCCCGTGGCACACCTCGGGCTCCGCGCCCGCCGCGGCGCACAGCCGCAGCAGATCGTCGAGCAGTTCCTCGTCCTCGGTCACGATCAGCGGTCCGCCGCGCTGCCCCTCCGCGCCCGGCGGCCGGTCGGATGCCATGGCTCCGTCCACGATTTCCGCCCCCTCTCAGTCGGATTCCTGCGTCCGCGTACTTCGCGAACTGGAATCACGGTGGAGGGCGACTCGAAATAATGTGGATCTTGGTCAAAAGCTGTGGACAACTATCCCGGTTGTGAATATCCCGTTCACCTATACCGGTGACTTCCGGAGCGCAGCGCAACCACTACACACAGTGACGAGTCTTGGGTGCCGCAGAGCGGCGAGAACGAGGCCGAGGCGAGGGGACGACGGTCGGCTCCAGGGGCCGAAAACGCGTCCGGACATGCGACGACCCCCGCCGGGGGGGAGAGCGGGGGTCGTCCCCACGGCCGACTCGGGGGGGGAGGAGTCGGACCGGGTTAGCACGGTCGCGAACGATCCGTGACTTCCATGGTGTACCCGAGAGCCTTCTCAGGCAAACCCACGCGCCCCAGCTTACGCCGAATGGTGGGCGCCTATGCTCGGGCTCGTGGAAAACCACTCGTTGCCGCGTACCGCCGCCTTCTTCGACTTGGACAAGACAGTCATTGCCAAGTCGTCGACCCTGACCTTCAGCAAGTCCTTCTATCAAGGAGGACTGATCAACCGTCGCGCCGTACTGCGCACCGCGTACGCGCAGTTCGTATTCCTCGCCGGTGGTGCCGACCACGATCAGATGGAGCGGATGCGCGAGTATCTGTCCGCCCTCTGCAAGGGCTGGAACGTGCAGCAGGTCAAGGAGATCGTCGCCGAGACCCTGCACGACCTGATCGACCCGATCATCTACGACGAGGCCGCCTCCCTCATCGAGGAGCACCATGCCGCGGGCCGCGACGTCGTGATCGTGTCCACCTCGGGCGCCGAGGTCGTCGAGCCGATCGGCGAACTGCTCGGCGCGGACCGGGTGGTGGCCACCAGGATGGTGGTCGGCGACGACGGCTGCTTCACCGGGGACGTCGAGTACTACGCCTACGGGCCGACGAAGGCGGAGGCCGTCAAGGAGCTGGCCGCGTCCGAGGGATACGACCTGGCGCGGTGCTACGCCTACAGCGACTCGGCGACGGACGTCCCGATGCTGGAGTCGGTCGGCCACCCCTTCGCCGTCAATCCGGATCGCGCCCTGCGCCGTGAAGCGACCGCGCGGGAATGGCCGGTTCTCGTCTTCAACAGGCCGGTCAGCCTCAAGCAAAGGCTGCCCGCCCTCTCGATGCCGCCCCGGTCGGCCCTGCTGGTCGCGGCGGGGGTCGGCGCGGCCGCGGCGACCGCCGGCCTCGTCTGGTACGCCAGCCGTCGGCGCGGCTCCGGCTCCGCGTGAGGCGGCGCGTCAACGTGCTCGAAGGGCGTGTCCGGGGAACACATCTGAAAACAGACGCCCGTTTCACCCCTGTTTGAACCCAAAAGTAAAGAACTGTGGGCAGGGGTTTCGCTTCTCGCCGGACGGGAGTAGAAAGGACTCAACGGCCCGCGAGACCTGGGACATCCGAGAGGATCACCTTCTACGCAATAAAGGCCCCACGGACCGAGCATGAACATCGAGCACCCACGCGACGTCGACCCGTCGATTACGGGCCAGCCGCACCAGGTGAACGGGCAGAGAATCCCGGCCTGATGGGCAACATTCGAGGACGCTTGGTAACACGGTGGACATGCCAGCGGCGGTATCGGACATCGATACCGCCGCAACCCTTTTTCCGTACGTAAGGCACGACACGTACACAAGGGACAAGCGCCCGGGCCCCGAACACGGCGCCCGCCCCCGCGAACCGCGGGCCGACGCCTACGCCGCGCCGCGCTGGAGCGCCTCGCACACCGCCGTCGACTCGCGCACGCCCAGCTCGACGGCCTTGCCGCAGTGGGTGATCCAGGCCGCCATGCCCTGCGGCGTCCCCGACACATAGCCTTCGAGCGCCGCCGCGTAGGCCGCCCGGCCCAGCTCCGCGTGGCCGACCTCGGCGGGGCAGATGGCCTTGGGGTCCAGACCGCTGCCGATCAGCACGATCCGCTCGGCGGTGCGCGCGACGAGCCCGTTGTACGAGGTGAACGGCCGCAGCGCGAGCAGTTCGCCGTGCACGATGGCCGCCGTCACCAGAGCGGGGGCCGAGCCGCCCGCGATGATCAGCCGGGAGAGCCCTTCGAGGCGGCCCGCGACCTCGTCCGCGTCCGGCAGCGGAAGTTCGATGAGCGGCTCGTCGACCGTTTCGCCGTGCTGCCTCGGCCGCCCGACCGCGTCATCCGCGTCCGCGGCGGCCACCAGGTGCAGCCTGGCCAGCACCCGCAGGGGCGACTGCCGCCAGATGGAGAGCAGTTGGCCCGCCTCGGCACTCAGCCGCAGCGCGGCACCGACCGCGCGCGCCTCGGGCTCGCTGCCGAAGTCGGTACGCCTGCGCACCTCTTCCAGCGCCCAGTCCGCACCGGACAGGGCGGCACTGCCGCGCGCCCCGCGCAGCGCCGCCTCCGAGGTGATCTCGTTGCTGCGGCGCCGCATCACACGGTGCCCGTAGACCCGGTCCACGGCCTTGCGCACGGAGTCCACGGCGTCCGGGACGCCCGGCAGCCCGCCGAGGGCGACTAGAGGGTCAGCGGCGTTCGTACTCATAGGTAAGGAGGCTACGCGTCCGCAAGCCGCGCCCCACCTTCGAGTGGTCTTCTTCACTCACCTCGCATACACAACGGCACCATTCGATTACCGTTGGTGAACATGAAGATCGCTTTCGTGGGGAAGGGCGGCAGCGGCAAGACCACGCTGTCCTCGCTCTTCATCCGCCACCTCACCGCCAACGAGGCCGCCGTCGTCGCGGTCGACGCCGACATCAACCAGCACCTCGGAGCCGCGCTCGGGCTCGACGACGAGGAGGCCGCGGCGCTGCCCGCGATGGGCGCGCACCTGCCGCTCATCAAGGAGTACCTGCGCGGCACCAACCCGCGGATCGCCTCGACCGAGACCATGATCAAGACGACCCCGCCCGGCCACGGCTCCCGGCTGCTGCGGGTGCGTGAGGCGAACCCGGTGTACGAGGCGTGCGCGCGCCGGGTCGTGCTCGACGACGGCGACATCCGGCTGATGGCCACGGGTCCGTTCACCGAGTCCGACCTCGGGGTGGCCTGCTACCACTCGAAGGTCGGCGCGGTCGAACTGTGCCTGAACCACCTGGTGGACGGGGCGGACGAGTACGTGGTCGTGGACATGACGGCGGGCTCCGACTCGTTCGCGTCCGGCATGTTCACGCGCTTCGACATGACGTTCCTGGTGGCCGAGCCGACCAGGAAGGGCGTCTCGGTCTACCGCCAGTACAAGGAGTACGCCCGGGACTACGGGGTCGCGCTCAAGGTCGTCGGCAACAAGGTGCAGGGCCAGGACGACGTGGACTTCCTGCGCGCCGAGGTCGGCGACGACCTGCTGGTGACCATCGGCCACTCCGACTGGGTGCGCGCCATGGAGAAGGGCCGCCCGCCCCGCTTCGAGCTCCTGGAGGCCGACAACCGGCTCGCCCTGCAGACGCTGCAGAACGCGGCGGACGACTCGTACGGAAACCGGGACTGGGGGCGCTACACGCGGCAGATGGTGCACTTCCACCTGAAGAACGCGGAGAGCTGGGGCAACGCGAAGACCGGGGCCGACCTGGCCGCGCAGGTCGACCCCGCCTTCGTGCTGAGCGAGGCTCTGATCGCCGAGGTCAGTGAGCCGCAGCCTGCCTGACGGCGGGCTGGGGCGCGGCCGGCTTCAGCGGAGCCAGCGGCTTCGCCGGGGCCGCGGGCTGGGCGGCCTCCAGGGCTGCCCAGCCGCCCTTCGGCGCCTCGCCCACCTTCAGCGAGGTGAACTTGGCGAGCACCGCCGGATCCTGGGCGTCGAGCCAGTCGGCGAGCTGGCGGAACGAGACGCAGTGGACGTCGCGCTTCACGCACACCGTCCTGATGGTCTCCTCCACGGCGCGCATGTAGGCGCCGCCGTTCCAGGACTCGAAGTGGTTGCCGACGATCAGCGGGGCGCGGTTGCCGTTGTAGGAGCGGTCGAAGGCCTGGAGGAGGCCGTCGCGCATCTGGTTGCCCCAGTACTCGTGCTGATCGGCGTCACCGGTCTGCGCGTTGGACTGGTTCATGTAGAAGTTGTAGTCCATGGACAGCGTCTCGAAGTCGCGGCCCGGGACCGGCACCAGCTGCATCGACAGGTCCCAGACGCCGTTGTCGTTCTTCTTCGGCCACACCTGGTCGTTGACGGCGCTGGTGTCGTACCGGAAGCCGAGCTGGCCCGCGGCGGCCACGAAGTTCTTGCGGCCCTCGAGACACGGGGTGCGGCCGCCCACGAGTTCCTTGTCGTAGTCGAACGGAAGCGGAGCCTCCGCCTTCAGGCCGGAGTTGGTCTTCCAGTTCTTCACGAAGGACTTGGCCTGCGCGATCTCGCTCTTCCACTCGTCCACCGACCAGGTGCCGACACCGCCGTCGGGCCCGCAGTAGTGGCCGTTGAAGTGGGTGCCGATCTCGTTGCCCTCCTGCCACGCGGCGCGCAGCTGGGTGACGGTGTCCTTGATTCCGTTGAGGTCGTTGAAGCCGATGTCCGAGGTGCCCGCGGAGTGCTTGGGCGCCGTGTACAGCTTCGCCTTGGCGTCCGGGAGCATGTACACGCCGCTGAGGAAGTACGTCATGGTCGCGTTGGACTCCTTGGCGACCTGGCGGAAGTGCGAGAAGAGCTTCTGGCTGTCCTCACCGGCGCCGTCCCAGGAGAACACCACGAACTGCGGCGGCTGCTGCCCCGGCTTCAGCTTCTGGGGCTTGAGCAGGTGCGGCTGGAGCCCGGTGTACGCGGTGGAGCCATCCCCGATGAGGTGCGGGGCGAGGTTGGGGGCGGCGGCGCCCCGGTGACCGACGGGGGCGCCCGGCTTGGTCGGGGCGGGGTCCGAGGAGCAGCCCGCGGCTCCGGCGGCCAGCGCCGCGGCGATGACGCCGACAGCGATCCTCTTCCTGGCGTGCGTGGCGGCGATCATCCGCCCACCTCTTCCTTGCGGTTATGTGCGTTGAATGCCGTCACGGCGCCGCAAAAGTCGCACGCAGACTGAGGGACAACGGCACGACAAGCCGCACGAAAAGCTGCCTATTCACCCCTGAGAGTGAATCGTTGCCCTGAATGCCCCAAATGATACGTAAGCGGCTTTACTCTGCATTACGATTCATTTACCGAGAGTTGAGAATCCCGCCGCTGCACTGCCGTGACCCACGGCCGCGACCCCACGTTCCGCGACCGCGCTGCCCCGGAGGAGACGGGAACCATGCCTGCTTGCGTCCCCATCCGCGCCAAGACCCCAGCTCGCACACCTCGTATCCGGCGCCCGCACCGCCCGGCTCCCCCTGGAGACGGACCCGGGCGCCGCCGCTTCCGCCTCCAGGGCGCCGATCTGTCGGCGTCCATCACCGTCTTCCTGCTGGCCGTCCCGATGTCGCTCGGCCTCGCCGTCGCCATCGACGCGCCGCTGGAGGCCAGCCTCATCGCCGCCGGAGTCGGCGGGATCGTCGCCGGCCTCCTCGGCGGCTCGCCCCTCCTCGTCAGCGGCCCGTCGGCCGGACTGACCGTGGTGTCCGCCGAGTTGATCCAGACGTACGGCTGGCGCACCAGCTGCGCCATCACCGTGTGCGCCGGGCTGCTCCAAGTCGCCCTGGGTTCGCTGAAGACGGCGCGCTCCGCGCTGGCGGTCAGCCCCGCCATCGTGCACGGCACCCTCGCCGGCATCGGCGCCGCCATCGCGCTCGCCCAGCTCCACATCGTCCTCGGCGGCTCCCCGCAGAGCTCCGCGGTGGACAACGCCCTCGCGCTGCCCGGCCAGTTGGCCCACGTAGGCCCGGCCGCGCCGCTCATCGGGGCGCTGACCATCGCCGTGTTCCTGCTGTGGCCCCGCGTTCCCGGGCGGGCCGGAAAAGCATTGCGCAAGGTTCCGGCCGCGCTGGCCTGCGTCGTGGTCTCCACCGGGGTCGCCGCGCTCGCGGCGCCGGGCATCGCCCGGGTCGAACTGCCCTCCTGGGACGCGCATGTGCTGCCCGAGCTGCCGCACGGCCCGGCGCTCGGCATCGTCGCCGCCGTGCTCACGGTGACGCTCGTCGCGAGCCTGGAGTCGCTCCTCTCCGCCGTCGCCGTCGACCGGCTGGCGTCCGAGCGGCCGGGCGCCACCGCCCCGCCGCGCGCCGACCTGGACCGCGAGCTGCGCGGGCAGGGCATCGCCAACGCGGTCTCCGGGCTGCTCGGCGGAATGCCCATCTCCGGCGGCGCGGTGCGCGGCAGCGCCAACGTCCGGGCGGGCGCGGCCGGCCGCGCCTCGACCGTGCTGCACGGCGTGTGGGTGCTGCTCGCGGCCGGGCTGCTCGTCTCCGTGCTCGAATGGATCCCGCTCGCCGCGCTCGCCGCCCTGGTCATGATGGTCGGCATCCAGATGGTCAACTTCGCGCACATCCGCAATGTTCACCAACACCGCGAGTTCCTCGTGTACGTGGCGTCCGTGGGCGGGGTGCTCGTCCTGGGCGTGTTGCAAGGGGTGGTCCTGGGCATCGCGGTCGCCGTGGCCGTCGCGCTGCACCGGCTCGCGCGCACCCGGATCACCGTCCAGGAGGAGGCCGACGGCACCCATGTGGTGCGGGCGCGCGGCCAGTTGACGTTCCTGGCCGTGCCCCGGCTGACCCGGGCGCTCGGCCAGGTCCCCCAAGGGGCCGACGCCATCGTGGAATTGGACGGGTCGTTCATGGATCACGCCGCCTTCGAGGCGCTGCAGGGCTGGCAGGACACCCATCAGGCGCGCGGCGGCGCCGTGAGGATCACCGGGCGCGCCGGGGGCCGGATCGCCGAGCCCGCGTCGAGCGCGTACACCTGCTGCCGCCCGTGGACGCCGTGGCGCAACCACCACTGTCAGGACCGCCCGCCGCAGCGCACCCACCAGCACCAACTGGCCAGCGGGCTGAGCTCGTTCCAGCGCAACACCGCGCCGCTGGTGCGCGACGAGCTGGCCCGGCTCGCCCGCGAGGGCCAGCGCCCGCAGCAGCTCTTCATCACCTGCGCGGACTCCCGGCTGGTCACCAGCATGATCACCTCCAGCGGTCCGGGCGATCTGTTCACCGTGCGCAACATCGGCAACCTGGTGCCGCCGCCGGGCACCGAGGGCGCGGACGACTCCGTCGCGGCGGCCATCGAGTACGCCGTGGACATCCTCCGGGTCGAGTCGATCACCGTCTGCGGGCACTCCGGCTGCGGCGCGATGCAGGCGCTGCTCAACAGCAGCCCCGGTGCGCCGATGACCCCGCTGCGCCGCTGGCTGCGGTACGGGCAGCCGAGCCTGGAGCGGATGGCGAGCCGACGGCACTCCTGGGCCCGGATCGCCGGGCGGCTGCCCGCCGACGCCGTGGAGCAGCTCTGTCTGACCAATGTGGTCCAGCAGTTGGAGCACCTGCGGCGGCACGACTCGGTGGCCCGCGCGCTCGCGGCGGGCACCCTCACGCTGCACGGCATGTACTTCCACGTCGGCGAGGCGCAGGCGTACCTGCTCGCTCCGGACGACCACGCGGAGGTGTTCGAGGGCGTCGGCGTCAACCTCCTTCAGGACACGCGCGCCTGAATCCGCCTCGCTCCTCCGATCGCGTACGGCCCCTCCCGCACGGCTCCCTGCCCGCGGGAGGGGCCGTACGCGCGCCACGCCGATGACCGGCCACTTCTACAGGTCTAAACCAATTTCCTGGAGACTCTTGTCACCCGGCCGCAGGCCTGATGAGCTAGGGCCGGGACACATAGGCACATGAGGACGCCCTGGGAAAGGGAGATGTCGTGAGTAACGAGAGCCTGGCCAACTTGCTCAAGGAGGAGCGGCGGTTCGCGCCGCCCGCCGAGCTGGCCGCGAACGCCAACGTGACGGCGGAGGCGTACGAGCGGGCCGAGGCGGACAGGCTGGGGTTCTGGGCCGAGCAGGCCCGGCGCCTGACCTGGGCCACCGAACCGACCGAGACCCTCGACTGGTCGAACCCGCCCTTCGCGAAGTGGTTCGCCGACGGCAAGCTGAACGTCGCGTACAACTGCGTCGACCGGCACGTCGAGGCCGGCCACGGCGACCGCGTCGCCATCCACTTCGAGGGCGAGCCGGGCGACAGCCGCTCCCTCACCTACGCCGAGCTCAAGGACGAGGTGTCAAGGGCCGCCAACGCCCTGACGGAGCTGGGTGTCCGGGCCGGGGACCGGGTCGCGGTGTACCTGCCGATGATCCCCGAGGCGGCCGTCGCGATGCTCGCCTGCGCCCGGGTCGGCGCCGCGCACTCCGTGGTCTTCGGCGGGTTCTCCGCCGACGCGGTCGCCTCCCGCATCCAGGACGCCGACGCCAAGCTCGTCATCACCGCCGACGGCGGCTACCGGCGCGGCAAGCCGTCCGCCCTCAAGCCCGCCATCGACGAGGCGGTCGCCAGGTGCCCGCAGGTCGAGCACGTCCTGGTGGTGCGCCGCACGGGCCAGGACACCGCGTTCACCGAGGGACGCGATGTGTGGTGGGACGACATCGTCGCCCGCCAGTCGGTGGAGCACACGCCCACCGCCTTCGACGCCGAGCACCCGCTGTTCATCCTCTACACCTCGGGTACGACGGGTAAGCCCAAGGGCATCCTGCACACCTCCGGCGGCTACCTCACCCAGGCCGCGTACACCCACAACGCCGTCTTCGACCTGAAGCCGGAGAGCGACGTCTACTGGTGCACCGCCGACATCGGCTGGGTCACCGGACACTCGTACATCGTCTACGGGCCGCTCGCCAACGGCGCGACCCAGGTCATGTACGAGGGCACCCCGGACACCCCGCACCAGGGGCGGTTCTGGGAGATCGTGCAGAAGTACGGCGTGACCATCCTCTACACCGCGCCGACCGCGATCCGTACGTTCATGAAGTGGGGCGACGACATCCCCGCCAAGTTCGACCTGAGCAGTCTGCGGGTCCTGGGCTCGGTAGGTGAGCCGATCAACCCCGAGGCGTGGATGTGGTACCGCAAGCACATCGGCGCCGACAAGTGCCCCATCGTGGACACCTGGTGGCAGACCGAGACCGGCGCGATCATGGTCTCGCCGCTGCCCGGCGTCACCGAGACCAAGCCCGGTTCGGCGCAGCGGGCGCTGCCCGGCATCAGCGCCACCGTCGTCGACGACGAGGCGCACGAGGTCCCGAACGGCGGAGGCGGCTACCTCGTCCTGACCGAGCCGTGGCCCTCGATGCTGCGCACCATCTGGGGCGACGACCAGCGCTTCATCGACACGTACTGGTCGCGCTTCGAGGGCCGGTACTTCGCCGGTGACGGCGCCAAGAAGGACGACGACGGCGACATCTGGCTGCTCGGCCGCGTCGACGACGTCATGCTCGTCTCCGGCCACAACATCTCGACGACCGAGGTCGAGTCGGCCCTCGTCTCGCACCCCTCGGTCGCCGAGGCGGCCGTGGTCGGCGCCGCCGACGAGACGACCGGGCAGGCCATCGTGGCCTTCGTCATCCTGCGCGGCACCGCCGCCGAGAGCGAGGGCCTGGTCGAGGAGCTGCGGGCGCACGTCGGCTCGGCGCTGGGCCCGATCGCCAAGCCGAAGCGCGTCCTGCCGGTCGCCGAGCTGCCCAAGACCCGCTCCGGCAAGATCATGCGCCGACTGCTCCGCGACGTCGCCGAGAACCGCGAGCTGGGCGACGTCACCACGCTGACCGACTCCTCGGTGATGGCGCTGATCCAGAACAAGCTGCCGAGCGCCGCCAGCGAGGACTGAGCCAGGACAGCCGATCGCAGGGCCCGGCCGGGCTTCGGCCGGGCCCTGCGCGTGTTCCCGTCGGCCCCTGTTCGCGCGCCCCGTGACCGCTATGCCCCTAAAGTGTTGATCACCGGATCCACCCCGCCGCACGCCTCTCCGTAAAGTTAGGTAAAGTAAGCAAAGCGTCAATGACGCGACAAGAACGTCAGGTGCGCCGGGAAGTCTGGTCGGCAACGTGCTCAGTCATGCCCGCCGAACCGACCGGAGGTCGCCCCCGTGGCCACACCCACCCCGCCCCAGCAGAAGTTCCTCCGACGGCTCTCGCTCCCCGAGCGGACCTTCGTCGCGAACGCCCTGCGTGCCGAGACCGTCGGCGGCGTGCTGCTGCTCGTGGCCGCCATCGCCGCCCTCATCTGGGCGAACACGCTGGGTTCGAGCTACGAGTCGGTGCGCGGCTTCCACCTCGGAGTCGGCTCCCTGGGGCTCGACCTCTCCGTCCAGCACTGGGCGGCCGACGGGCTGCTCGCCATCTTCTTCTTCGTCGCCGGCATCGAGCTCAAGCGCGAACTCGTCGCCGGTGATCTGCGCGACCCGAAGGCCGCCGCACTGCCCGTGATCGCGGCCCTGTGCGGCATGGCGGTCCCCGCACTGGTCTACGCGTTCGTCAACGTCCTCGGCGACGGCTCCCTCGACGGCTGGGCCGTACCGACCGCCACGGACATCGCGTTCGCGCTCGCCGTCCTCGCGGTCATCGGCACCTCGCTCCCCTCCGCGCTCCGCGCCTTCCTGCTCACCCTCGCCGTCGTCGACGACCTCTTCGCGATCCTGATCATCGCGGTCTTCTTCACCAGCGGCATCAACTTCGCGGCCCTGGGCGGCGCCGTCGTCGGCCTGGCCGTCTTCTGGCTGCTGCTGAGGAAGGGCGTGCGCGGCTGGTACGTCTACCTCCCCCTCGCGCTCGTCATCTGGGGGCTGATGTACAACAGCGGCGTCCACGCCACCATCGCCGGGGTCGCGATGGGCCTGATGCTCCGCTGCCACCGCACCGAGGGCGAGGAGCACTCCCCCGGCGAGCACATCGAGCACCTGATACGGCCGGTCTCGGCAGGTCTCGCGGTCCCGCTCTTCGCGCTCTTCTCGGCCGGGGTGGGCATCAGCGGCGGCACGCTGGCCGACGTCTTCACCCGGCCCGAGACCCTCGGCGTCGTCCTCGGCCTGGTCGTCGGCAAGGCGCTCGGCATCTTCGGCGGCACCTGGCTCGCCGCCCGGTTCACCAAGGCCGAGCTCAACGACGACCTGGCCTGGCCGGACGTGTTCGCCGTCGCCGCGCTCGCCGGCATCGGCTTCACGGTCTCGCTGCTCATCGGCGAACTCGCCTTCGACGGGCGGCCCACGCTGACGGACGAGGTCAAGGCGGCCGTCCTCGTGGGCTCTCTGACGGCGGCCGTCATCGCCTCCGCCCTGCTCAAGATGCGGGTGCGCAAGTACAAGGCGCTCGTCGAGGACGAGGAGCGCGACGACGACCAGGACGGCATCCCCGACATGTACGAACTGGACAAGCCGGAGTACCACCTGCGGATGGCCGAGATCTACGAGAACAAGGCGGCCGAGCACCGCAGGCTGGCGCAAGTGGCGGGGGCGGGGCGCGACGGCGGCGACAGTCCGGCATGATCTGACAACGGACCTGTTGGACCCGTGGGCCCTGTTCGACCCGTCGGTATTCGAGAGAGATGAGGGAGTCAGCGATGAGCGACCCCAGCCACAACGCCGGCAGCGCCGAGCGCAGCCTCGGCCAGCTGGTCGCCTCCGCGACCGCCGAGATGTCCGCGCTGGTGCACGACGAGATCGCGCTGGCCAAGGCCGAGCTGCGCCAGGACGCCAAGCGCGGCGCGATCGGTGGCCTGGCCATCAGCACGGCCGGGGTGCTCGCGCTGTTCTCGCTGCCCGTGCTGAGCTTCGCGGCGGCGTACGGCATCCACAACCTGGGGCTCGGGCTCGCCTGGTCGTTCCTCATCGTGGGCGGTGCGTTCCTGGTGCTGGCCGCGCTGCTCGGGGTGATCGCCGTGGCCAAGTTCAAGAAGGTGAAGCCGCCGGAGAAGTCCATCGCCTCCGCCAAGGCGACGGCCGCGGCCCTCCAGGGCGTCAAGCCCCACCCGCGTCCGGCCACCGTCGAGGTGACGGTCACGGACACCGGCGCCACTGTGGCACGCTCGTCTGCATGACCGCACCCGATCCCGGTACCGGAAGCCCTGGCGGCACCGGCAGCCCCGTCCGCATCGATGGTCCCTGGACCCATAGGGACGTGGCGGCCAATGGGGCGCGCTTCCACATCGCCGAACTCGGCGAGGGACCCCTGGTGTTGCTGCTGCACGGCTTCCCGCAGTTCTGGTGGACCTGGCGCCATCAGCTGACGGCGCTGGCCGACGCCGGGTTCCGGGCGGTCGCGATGGACCTGCGCGGGGTGGGCGGCAGCGACCGCACCCCGCGCGGTTACGACCCGGCCAACCTCGCGCTCGACATCACCGGCGTCGTACGGTCCCTGGGCGAGCCCGACGCGGCACTGGTCGGTCACGACCTCGGCGGCTATCTGGCGTGGACGGCGGCCGTGATGCGGCCCAAGGTGGTGCGCCGGCTCGTGGTGTCCTCCATGCCGCACCCGCGCCGCTGGCGCTCGGCGATGCTCGCCGACGTCAAGCAGACCTCGGCCGGATCCTACGTCTGGGGCTTCCAGCGCCCGTGGCTGCCGGAACGTCAACTGGTCGCGGACGACGGCGCGTTGGTGGCCCGGCTCGTACGGGACTGGTCGGGCCCGCGCCAGCCCGAGGACGAGGCCGTGGAGACCTACCGGCGCGCCATGTGCATCCCGTCCACCGCGCACTGCTCGATCGAGCCGTACCGCTGGATGGTGCGGTCGATGGCACGGCCGGACGGCATCCAGTTCAACCGGAGGATGAAGCGGCCGGTCCGGGTCCCCACGCTCCATCTGCACGGCTCACTGGACCCGGTGATGCGGACCCGCAGCGCGGCCGGGTCGGGCGAGTACGTCGAAGCGCCGTACCGCTGGCGGCTGTTCGACGGTCTGGGGCACTTTCCGCACGAGGAGGACCCGGTCGCGTTCTCGACCGAACTGGTCAACTGGCTGAAGGATCCGGAACCGGATCGCTGAGTTCCGAGGGCCGCGGGGGAACTGCTGTCCTACAAACGGCCACTTGCCCGGCGCATAGGCCAATTGGCCCCCTCTGAAGCGGTTACCGACCATGGGCCCCGGGCACACGTCGGGGTATGGGCTGGACGCACGACTACGGTGACGCAGCACGCAACCGCCGAACGGCCGCAGGGCCGGTCTCGTACGAGAGGGGCGGCCCGCAGGGGCAGGGGCCACAACACCCCTCCCCCGATTCCCGGGAGGTGGGCATTCCGCGCATTCTGCGCCGCCGGGCCCGCTGGGTCTCGGCCCGGCTGCGGCACGCCCGTACGTAGCGGGCGCGGTGCCTAGTCGGCCCTGAGGTAGCCGAGGCCGGGGTGCGCGCCCCGGTAGCCGTCCAGAAGCCTTCGGGCCACCTGGACGGAGTCGACCAGCGGATGCAGCGCGAAGGCCTTCACCGCCGCCCGCGCCGACCCGCTCGCGGCCGCCTCCAGGACACACCGCTCGACCGCCTTCACCGCGTTGACCAGGCCCGCCTCATGGCCCGTCAGCTGCGACACGGGCAGCGGGCGGGGGCCCGCCGCGTCAACGCGGCAGGGGATCTCGATGACGGCCCGCTCGTCGAGCGCGCGCAGGGAGTTCCCGTTGCGCACGTTCAGGACGAGCGTCGCCGCCTCGTCCCTGGCGATGGCCCGCATGAGGGCGAGCGCCACGTTCTCGTACCCGCCGGACTCCAGGTCGTCGGCCGCGCGCTCACCGGCGCCCGACACGTCCCGGTTCTCCGACATGTACGTGGCCTCGCGCTCGGCCCGCGTGCGGTCCCAGGCCGCCCACACCGACGCGTCGGGGACGGTCTCCGCCGTGGCGTAGAAACGTGCCTGCTGGTCCTTCAGGAAGGCGCCGCGGGTCTGTTCGGCCCGCTGGTAGGCGCTCACCGCCTCGCGGTTGAAGTAGTAGTAGTGCAGGTACTCGTTGGGCACCGAGCCCAGCGAGCGCAGCCAGTCGGCGCCGAACAGCTTGCCCTCCTCGAAGGAGGTCAGCAGCTCGTCCCCCTGCTCGAACAGGCGCGGCAGGACGTTCTTCTCGCCCTCGTACAGCCCGTGCAGCCAGCCCAGGTGGTTGAGGCCCGCGTAGTCCAGGCGCACGGCGTCGGGGTCGGCGCCGATCGTGCGGGCGACCCGGCGGGCCAGCCCCACCGGCGAGTCGCAGATGCCGATCACGCGCTCGCCGAGGTGCTCGGCCATCGCCTCGGTGACCAGGCCCGCCGGATTGGTGAAGTTGATGACCCAGGCCCCGGGGGCGACCGCCTTCACCCGGCGGGCGATCTCCACGGCGACCGGCACCGTGCGCAGCCCGTAGGCGATGCCGCCCGCGCCGACCGTCTCCTGCCCGAGGACGCCTTCGGCGAGCGCGATCCGCTCGTCGGCGGCCCGGCCCTCCAGACCTCCGACGCGGATCGCGGAGAACACGAAGTCGGCGCCGCGCAGCGCCTCGTCGAGGTCGGTGGTGGTGCGCACCCGGGGCGCGTCCTCGATTCCGTACGCCCGGTCGGCGAGGACCCTGCCGATCGCGTGCAGCCGGGCCCCGTCCAGGTCGTACAGGACCACCTCGGTGACGCGCCCGGGCGCGTGGTCGCGCAGCAGGGCGCCGTACACCAGCGGGACGCGGAAGCCGCCGCCGCCGAGGATCGTCAGTCGCATCGCAGCCTTCTCGTCAGGGGGTCATAGGGCGCACTGCTGGCTGTCGACCTGCTGGCTTGCCGTGCGGCCCTGCTGAATGTCGGCCTGGATCTCGTCGGCGGTCAGCGCGTATCCGGTGTCCGGGTCGTCGAGCGACTTCGCGAAGACCACCCCGTACACCTTGCCCTCGGGGGTCAGCAGCGGGCCGCCGGAGTTGCCCGGCCGGACCGTGGTGAACAGCGAGTAGACGTCGCGGCGGACGGTGCCGCGGTGGTAGATGTCCGGCCCGTTGGCGCTGATGCGGCCGCGGACGCGGGCGGAGCGGACGTCGTAGGGGTGGTCCTCGGGGAAGCCCGCGACGATCGCGCTGTTGCCGCTGCGGGCGTCGGTGGAGGTGAACTGGAGCGGCGGCGCCTTCAGGTCCGGCACGTCGAGCACCGCGATGTCACGCCGCCAGTCGTAGAGCACGACCTTCGCGTCGTACGTACGCCCCTGACCGCCTATCTGGATGGTCGGCTCGTCGACGCCGCCCACCACGTGCGCGTTGGTCATGACACGGCGGTCGGCGAACACGAAGCCGGTGCCTTCGAGCCGCTTGCCGCAACTCGGTGCCATGCCGACGACCTTGACGATCGACTTCTTGGCGGTGGCCGCGACCGGGCTGCCCGCGAGCTTCGGGTCGGGCGCCTGGACCTCGGTGATCGACTCGTTCGAGAACGGCGTGAAGACCTGGGGGAAGCCGTTCTGCGCGAGGACCGAGGAGAAGTCGCTGAACCAGGTGGACGCCTGGGGCGGCATCACGTTGGAGACCCCGAGCAGGATCTTGGAGTTGCGGACCTCCTTGCCCAGCGTCGGCAGGGCCGTCCCGGCCAGCGCGGAACCGATCAGCCACGCGACGAGCAGCATGGCCACCACGTTCACCAGGGCGCCGCCCGTGGCGTCCAGGGCTCTCGCCGGCGACCAGGTGATGTACCGGCGCAGCTTGTTGCCGAGGTGCGTGGTGAAGGCCTGGCCCACGGAGGCGCAGACGATCACGATGACGACCGCCACGACGGCCGCGGTCGTCGAGACCTGGGACTCGTTGGTCAGCTGGTCCCAGATGACCGGGAGCAGGTACACGGCGATGAGACCACCGCCGAGGAACCCGATCACCGACAGGATGCCGACGACGAAGCCCTGGCGGTAGCCGACGATCGCGAACCACACGGCGGCGACCAGCAACAGGATGTCCAGCACGTTCACGGGCCCAGCCTGTCACGCGTGCCAGTCGAGCGGCACCCGCTTGGCTCGGTCCCAGGGGCGCTCCCAGCCCGCGTAGTGCATGATCCGGTCGATCACACCGGCCGTGAAGCCCCAGACCAGCGCCGATTCGACCAGGAATGCCGGACCTGCGTGGCCCTTCGGGTGAACGGCGGTCGCGCGGTTGGCCGGGTCCGTGAGATCCGCCACGGGCACCGTGAACACGCGGGCCGTCTCCCCGCTGTCGACCGCCCGCACCGGTGTCGGCTCGCGCCACCAGCCCAGCACGGGCGTCACGACGAAGCCGCTGACCGGGATGTAGAGCCGGGGCAGCACGCCGAAGAGCTGCACACCGGCCGGATCGAGCCCGGTCTCCTCCTCGGCCTCGCGCAGCGCGGCCCGCAGCGGCCCCGTGGTGGCCGGGTCGCCGTCCTCGGGGTCGAGGGCGCCGCCCGGGAAGGAGGGCTGGCCGCCGTGCGAACGGAGCTGGCTGGCCCGCTCCATGAGGAGCAGCTCGGGGCCGCGCGGGCCGTCGCCGAAAAGGATGAGCACCGCGGACTGCCGCCCGTCACCGCTCTCCGGCGGCAGGAACCGGCTCATCTGCTCGGGCTCGACGGCTTCGGCGGCCCGGGCGACCGGCTCCAGCCAGTCGGGCAGCCCCTCGCTGGTCACGACGAGGTCGCCCGCACTCACGCCAACTGGGCCCCCGCCCGGACGGGGGCGGTCGGTGGTCGCGGTGCCGGTTGCCGCTGCGCCCGGGTCCGGGCGGCCGGGGGGCCGGGTCGTGGCGGCACCCGGGGCCGCCGTGGTGTCGGGGGCGGAGTGTCCGGCGGCGTCCGGGGCGGGTACGCCTATGCCGCGCGCGGTACCGGGCCCGGCGGGCTCGCCGTTCGCGGCATGGGCGTGGCCGGGACCGCCGACGCGACCGCTCGGGCCGCCGGTGCGGCCCCGGTCGGCGCGGCCCACCGGGCCGCCGACGCGGCCGAGGCCCTCGATCCCGCTCAGATCACCGTCGTACGTCTCGCTCGTGTGCGTCATCTGCACCCCCGTCGTTCATCGTCCACAACGCCTGTGCCGGTCGCTTTCGTTCCGGCCGGCCTCAGCGTCCGCCTTCCGGGTGACGTCAGCCCGCTCCGAGCGGCGGCGCGGGCCGCCCCGGGTAGTCCGGCGGCGGGCTCAGCCGCTGGCCCGGGAGACCGCCCTTCTCGTACTTGAGCAGCTTGCTCGCCTTCTCGGGGTCGGTCTCGCCCTCGCCGTACGACGGGCACAGCGGCGCGATCGGACAGGCGCCGCAGGCGGGCTTGCGGGCATGGCAGATGCGACGGCCGTGGAAGACGACCCGGTGCGAGAGCATCGTCCACTCGCTCTTCGGGAAGATCGCGCAGATCTCGGCCTCGACCTTCTCCGGGTCCTGCTGCTCGGTCCACTTGAAGCGGCGCACCAGCCTGCCGAAGTGGGTGTCGACAGTGATCCCCGGTACCCCAAAAGCGTTGCCCAACACGACGTTCGCGGTCTTGCGGCCGACCCCGGGGAGCTTGACCAGGTCCTCCAGACGGCCCGGCACCTCGCCGCCGAACTCGTCCCTGAGGGCGGTCGCGATCCCCATGATCGACTTGGTCTTGGCCCGGAAGAACCCGGTGGGCCGGATGATCGCCTCGACGTCCTCGGGGTTCGCCGCCGCGAGGTCCTCGGGCGTCGGGTACGCCGCGAACAGCCCCGGCGTCGTCTGGTTGACCCGGAGGTCGGTGGTCTGCGCGGAGAGCACGGTGGCGAGGAGCAACTCGAACGGGTTGCGGAAGTCCAGCTCGGGATGGGCGTACGGATAGACCTCGGCGAGCTCCCGATTGATCCGGCGCGCCCGGCGCACCATCGCGACACGCGACTCGGGCTTGGCGGCCGAGCCCTTGGACGCCGCCACCTTGGCCGCGGACGCCTTGGCCGCGGACGCCTTGGCCGCGGACGTCTTGGCGGCGGGTTTACCCGTGGCCTGCTCCGCGGCGGCGGAACTCACCCGCGCGGCCTTCTTCGCGGGCTCGGCGGCCCGCTTCCGGGGCTTGGCGGCCCTCTTCACGGGCTCCTTCGCCGCGGACGCGGGCTGTTCGCCCACAGCGGAATCGTTCTCTGCGGACACTCTTCCAGCCCCCCTGGCCTGCGCTCTCACCGGCGAATTGGACACCCGGCCAGCCTAAAGCCCGGCACCGACATCCGCCCCGGCCACAGCGAATCAGCGCCCCAATCGGCCCCCTGACTCACGGTCCGGCACTCCAGTACGTCATCCTTGTGATTGATCGCACTGTTTAGACCGTCCGGCAAAATGGGGAGCACGCTCCTCTGATACCGGTCGACAAGGAGAGATTCGTGGACGACGTTCTGCGGCGCGCCCCGCTCTTCGCGGCGCTCGATGACGAGCAGGCCGCGGAGCTCCGCGCCTCGATGAGTGAGGTGACGCTCGCCCGTGGCGACGCCCTCTTCCACGAGGGCGACCCCGGCGACCGCCTGTACGTGGTCACCGAGGGCAAGGTGAAGCTGCACCGCACCTCACCCGACGGCCGGGAGAACATGCTGGCGGTCCTCGGCCCCGGCGAGCTCATCGGCGAGCTGTCCCTCTTCGACCCCGGCCCGCGCACCGCCACCGCGACCGCGCTGACCGAGGTCAAGCTGCTCGGCCTGGGCCACGGCGACCTTCAGCCCTGGCTGAACGCCCGCCCGGAGGTGGCCACGGCCCTGCTGCGCGCCGTCGCCCGCCGCCTGCGCAAGACCAACGACCAGATGTCCGACCTGGTCTTCTCCGACGTTCCGGGCCGTGTCGCCCGCGCGCTCCTCGACCTGTCGCGCCGCTTCGGCGTGCAGTCCGAGGAGGGCATCCACGTCGTGCACGACCTGACGCAGGAAGAGCTGGCCCAGCTGGTCGGCGCCTCCCGCGAGACGGTCAACAAGGCGCTCGCCGACTTCGCCCAGCGCGGCTGGCTGCGCCTGGAGGCCCGCGCGGTCATCCTGCTGGACGTGGAGCGCCTGGCGAAGCGCTCGCGCTGAGCGACGCCGCTCACGGCGGCCGCCGCCGCCCACGCGCCTGAGGGGCCGGTCCACGCAGGACCGGCCTCTTTCGCATGGGCGGCGGACCTCGGTGGAGGATGCCGAGCGGCATGTCGAGCAGCACGTCGACGGGCTGACGGCGCATGGACGCGTGGGCGCATGGACGCATCGCGATGGGGCCGTGTCCGTGAAGGTACCGCCCGGCGCTCGCGCGCGCCGGACAGCACGGAAGGGGACACGGAACGAACCGTGAGGGCAGCCGATTGAACGGATACAACGGATACATCGAGCGCGAGGGGTCGCTCCGGCTGGTGCAACCGGAGTTCCGGCCCGTCGTCGCCGCCCTCTGCGACCAGGTGGAGCGCCGCTTCGGCGCGCGCCTGCACAGTGCGTACCTGTACGGGTCCGTGCCGCGCGGCACCGCACGTCCCGGCCGGTCCGACCTGGATGTGCTGCTCGCGCTGCACGAGGAGCCCACCCCGGCCGACCGGGCTCAGGCACAGGCCGTCGCAGTGGAACTGGACGCCGGGTTCGGTGTGATCGACGGTGTCGGAATGCTGCTGTTCGGCCGGAACGTGCTGCTGAGCGAGTTGGAGCGGTACGACCTCGGCTGGTTCGTGGCCTGCCTGTGCACCCCGCTGCTCGGGGACGACCTCGCCGAGCACCTGCCGCGCTACCGGCCGACCTCAATGCTCGCCCGGGAGACCAACGGCGACCTCGGCGACGCCTTGGCACGCTGGCGTCGGCAGGCGGCCGAGGCCACCGACGACACCCAGCTCCGGTCACTCGTGCGCGGCGCTTCGCGCAAGATCGTGCGGACCGCGTTCACGCTCGTCATGCCGCGGCACGGCGGCTGGACCAGCGATCTGGCGGAGCAGGCGGAGGTCTTCGGCCGCTACTACCCGGACCGGGCCGAGCAGTTGAGAAAAATTGCCGCGCTGGCCGGGAACCCGGTGGCGGACCGGTCCGTTCTCGAGATGTACACCGAAGATCTCGGGCCGTGGCTCGCCGCCGAATTCCTCACGGTCCATGGCGCCAAGACGCCGCGTCCGTACGAGAGTTGAGACCCACCTCGCCCAACTCTCCTCTGCGGAACGCCGAGTTCACAGCTCGCCGAGTTCACATCCCGGGGAAGGCCTCCGACCCACCCTCCCCGCGGGTCGAGCCATGACCCTGAACTGAGCCCGGGCCAAGGGCCCAGGGTCGTCAGATAAGGCCGTGCTCGCGCAGATACTCGAGCTGCGCGCGCACCGACAGCTCGGCAGCCGGCCACAGCGACCGGTCGACGTCCGAGTAGACCAGGGCCACCACATCCGCCGCCGTGAGGTGGCCGTTCTCCACCGCCGTCTCCACCTGGGCGAGCCTGTGGGCGCGGTGGGCCAGATAGAACTCGACGGCACCCTGCGCGTCGTCGAGCACCGGGCCGTGCCCCGGCAGGACGGTGTGCACGCCGTCGTCGACCGTCAGCGAACGCAGCCTGCGAAGGGAGTCGAGATAGTCGCCCAGGCGGCCGTCGGGGTGGGCCACGACGGTCGTGCCGCGCCCCAGGACCGTGTCGCCCGTCAGGACGGCTCGGTCGGCGGGCAGATGGAAGCAGAGCGAGTCCGCGGTGTGGCCCGGGGTGGGCACCACCCTCATCTCCAGGCCGCCGGTGGTGATGACGTCGCCCGCGGCGAGGCCCTCGTCACCCAGGCGCAGGGCCGGGTCCAGGGCGCGCACGGGGGTACGGGTCAGCTCCGCGAAGCGGGCCGCGCCCTCGGCGTGGTCGGGGTGCCCGTGGGTGAGCAGGGTCAGCGCGACCCGCTTCCCCGCCTTCTCGGCCGCCGCGATGACGTGACTGAGGTGCGCGTCGTCGAGCGGCCCGGGGTCGATGACGACGGCCAGGTCGGAGTCGGGCTCGGCGACGATCCAGGTGTTGGTGCCGTCCAGGGTCATCGCGGAGGCGTTGGGCGCGAGGACGTTGGTCGCGCGGTCGGTCGCCGGGCCCGAAAGGACCCCGCCGCGCGGCTGCCCGGGAAGAGCGGCGGCATCACTCATACGGCACCTCCAGGGGTGACGGAGTCGGTGGTCACCTGGGCAAGCCTCGCGGAACGGGCCAGGGTGCGGTGACCGCGCCTCGCGAGGCCGTCCCGCGCGAGGCCGATGAGGGTGGCGGCGGGGTTCGTCACGGTCGGCCCTCTGCCGGGATGTGCTTGGTGAACTCGTCGTGGCCCGGCCAGCTCAGGACGAGTTCCCCGGTGTCGGTCAGGCGGGCCTGGGCGAGTACGGGGGTCAGATCGCGGTCGGCGGAGGCCGCGAGGGCCTCGGCCGCGGTGGCGTACGGAAGGAGGTCACGCAGGGTCGAGATGGTCGGCGGCATCATCAGGAGCTCGCCCTTGTCGTAGCCGGCGGCGGCTTCGGCGGGGCGGATCCAGACGGTGCGGTCGGCCTCGGTCGAGGCGTTCCGGGTGACCTGGCCCTCGGGGAGCGCGGCGACGAAGAACCAGGTGTCGTAGCGCCTGGGCTCGAATTCCGGGGTGATCCAGCGCGCCCAGGCGCCGAGCAGATCGGAGCGAAGCACCAGGCCGCGCCGCTCCAGGAACTCGGCGAAGCTCAGGGCGCGGGTCACCAGCGCCTGGCGGTCGGCCTCCCAGTCGTCGCCCGTGGTGTCGCCGACGACGGTGGCGGCGTCGGGGCCCGCGAGGAGGACGCCCGCCTCCTCGTAGGTCTCGCGCACCGCGGCACAGACGATGGCCTGGGCGGAGGCGGGGTCCGTGCCGAGGCGTTCGGCCCAGGTCTCGCGGGACGGACCGGCCCAGCCGAGCTGGGCGTCCTCGGCGTCGCGGGGATCCACGCCGCCGCCCGGGTATGCGTACGCGCCCCCGGCGAAGGCCATGGAGGCGCGTCTGCGCAGCATGTGCACGGTGGGGCCGGAGTCCGCGCCGACCGCCCCGTCCCGGAGCAGCATCACGGTCGCGGCCCGCCGCGGCTCGACCGCGATGAGCTCGCCTGCGGTTAGGGCACGGATGCGGTCCGGCCACTCCGGCGGGTACCACTGACCATTGGGCATGGGCGGATGCTACGGGGTGGCGTGCGGATGTTCGAGGGGGTCCGTGTAGGTGACATCCCTTTGACACGCACAGCCGAACAGAAACCGGCGTCTGTCATCCGACAGCAGCCACCCACCGGCCCACATCTGTCGACTGACACTCGTGAGGTATCAGCCGACAGATATCACCCGCCAGCCACCGACCGACCGACCAGCAGCCAGCAATCAGCAATCAGCAATCAGCGGTCAGACGTCAGCGGCCAACAATCAGCGGCCGGTCGTCAGGCGCCGGGCGTCAGACGGCAGACAGCAGACAGCAGACAGCAGACAGCCAACGATCAGCAGTCAGCGATCCGCGATCCGCGGTCAGCGATCAGCACCTGGCCTCACGCCTCGACGAGCTCCACCTGGATCTCGACCTCGACCGGGGCGTCCAGGGGCAGTACCGCGACGCCCACCGCGCTGCGGGCGTGGACTCCCTTGTCGCCGAGGACGGCGCCGAGGAGTTCGCTGGCGCCGTTGATGACGCCGGGCTGGCCGGTGAAGTCGGGGGCGGAGGCCACGAAGCCGACGACCTTCACGACGCGCGCGATGCGGTCCAGGTCGCCCGCGACGGACTTGACCGCGGCGAGCGCGTTGAGGGCGCAGGTGGCGGCCAGTTCCTTGGCCTCCGTCGGGGTGACCTCGCCGCCGACCTTGCCGGTGACGGGCAGCTTGCCCTCCACCATGGGGAGCTGACCGGCGGTGTACACGTACACCCCGGACTGCACGGCGGGCTGGTACGCGGCGAGCGGCGGGACGACCGACGGAAGGGTCAGGCCCAGTTCGGCCAGCTTGTCTTCGACGGCACTCATGCCTGCTTCTCCCGCTTCAGGTAGGCCACCAGCTGCTCGGGGTTGTTCGGCCCGGGGACGACCTGGACCAGCTCCCAGCCGTCCTCGCCCCAGGTGTCCAGAATCTGCTTGGTCGCGTGCACGAGAAGGGGCACGGTCGCGTATTCCCACTTGGTCATGGGCCCGACTGTAGCCGCTGGCCGACGCCCGCTCGCGCGGGCGCCTTACGCGGACCACATGCGTGAGCCGTGGGCGGACTGGTTAGGCTCGAAGGTGTGAGCAGGCTCCAGGTCGTCAGCGGCAAGGGCGGTACCGGCAAGACCACGGTCGCCGCAGCACTCGCGCTCGCCCTCGCGACGGAGGGCAGACGCACGCTCCTCGTCGAGGTCGAGGGCAGACAGGGCATCGCGCAGCTCTTCGAGACGGAGGCCTTTCCGTACGAGGAGCGCAAGATCGCGGTCGCGCCCGGCGGCGGGGAGGTGTACGCGCTGGCCATCGACGCCGAGCGGGCCCTGCTCGACTACCTCCAGATGTTCTACAAGCTGGGCGGCGCGGGGCGGGCGCTGAAGAAGCTCGGCGCGATCGACTTCGCCACCACCATCGCGCCGGGCGTGCGCGACGTGCTCCTGACCGGCAAGGCCTGCGAGGCGGTGCGCCGTAAGAACAAGCAGGGTGGGTACGCGTACGACTACGTCGTGATGGACGCACCGCCCACCGGGCGCATCACCCGCTTCCTCAACGTGAACGACGAGGTGGCCGGGCTCGCGAAGATCGGCCCGATACACAATCAGGCCCAGGCCGTCATGCGGGTCCTCAAGTCTCCCGAGACGGCGGTGCACTTGGTGACGCTGCTGGAGGAGATGCCCGTGCAGGAGACCGTGGACGGGATCGCCGAGCTGCGGGGCGCGGAGCTCCCGACGGGCAAGGTCATCGTGAACATGGTCCGGCCGCACGTCCTGGACGGGGCGGCACTGCGCGGGGTCACGGGCGACCGGCGCAAGGAGGTCGCCAAGGCGCTGACACGCTCCGGGGTGACCGGCTCGGCGAAGCTGGTGACGCCGCTCCTGGAGCAGGCCTCCGAGCACGCGGAGCGGGTGGAGCTGGAGCGCGAACAGCGGTCAGTGCTGGCCGAGTTGGGGCTCCCGACGTACGAACTGCCGCTGATCGGCGAGGGAATGGATCTGGCCGGGCTCTACCGCCTGGCCTCGGAACTGCGCAAGCTCGGGGTGGGTGAGTGACTTTGGACGCGGCCGAGCCGCTGGCGATCGATCCGCTGCTTGACGATCCGGGCACCCGCATCATCGTGTGCTGCGGCTCGGGCGGGGTGGGCAAGACAACTACCGCCGCCGCCTTGGGAGTTCGCGCCGCCGAGCGCGGCCGGAAGGTCGTGGTGCTCACCATCGACCCGGCCCGCAGGCTGGCCCAGTCGATGGGGATCGACTCGCTGGACAACACCCCGCGCCGGGTCAAGGAGGTCCGGGGCGAGGGCGAGCTGCACGCCATGATGCTCGACATGAAGCGGACCTTCGACGAGATCGTCGAGGCGCACGCGGATCCGGACCGGGCCAAGGCGATCCTGACGAACCCGTTCTACCAGTCCCTGTCGGCCGGTTTCGCGGGCACGCAGGAGTACATGGCGATGGAGAAGCTGGGGCAGCTGCGGGCCAGGGACGAGTGGGACCTGATCGTGGTCGACACCCCGCCCTCGCGCTCCGCGCTCGACTTCCTGGACGCGCCCAAGCGCCTCGGGTCGTTCCTTGACGGCAAGTTCATCAAGCTGCTCATGGCACCCGCGAAGATGGGCGGCCGGGCCGGGATGAAGTTCCTCAATGTCGGCATGTCGATGATGACCGGCACGCTGGGCAAGCTGCTCGGCGGCCCTTTCCTGCACGACGTACAGACCTTCGTGGCGGCCATGGACACGATGTTCGGCGGGTTCCGGACCAGGGCGGACGCCACCTACCGGCTGCTTCAGGCGCCGGGCACCGCGTTCCTCGTCGTCGCCGCGCCGGAACGGGACGCGCTGCGCGAGGCGGCGTACTTCGTGGAGCGCCTCGCCGCCGATGACATGCCGCTGGCCGGGCTCGTACTCAACCGTGTGCACGGCAGCGCGGCCGCCCGGCTCTCGGCCGAGCGGGCCCTCGCGGCGGCGGAGAGCCTGGAGGAGCTGCCGGACCCGCCCGGGGCACCGGACCTTCCGGATCACGCGGAGGCGGATCCGGACCATCGTGCGGAAAATCTTGACGACCGTCGCATTGTGGATCAGAAGGCCGGGAAGGCTGGAGATCGTGGCCCCAGCGATTCCTCTCCCGGCGCTGGCGCCGAACCCGGTGACGGCGCGGTCGAGTCACCGGCCCGTTCCCGTACGGCGGACGATGCCCGCGCAGCCGATGGGAGCGCTGACCAGGCTGACCAGGATTCCGTGGAGCGGCTGACCGCCGGGCTCCTGCGGCTGCACGCCGAGCGGATGCAGGTGCTCGCGCGTGAACAGCGGACGCGCGACCGTTTCACCGCGCTCCATCCCGAGGTGGCGGTCGCCGAAGTGGCCGCCCTGCCCGGTGACGTGCACGATCTCGAAGGACTGCGGACCATCGGGGACCGGCTCGCGGCCGGTGGTGCCCCGGCCGGAGCTGCCTGATCCTCCGACCTCGTCAGCCCGCTGCCGCGTACGCCTCGTCTCCGAAGGAATGCCGGTAGTCGTACTCCGACTCCTCCTCCGCGCACACGGGCAGGATTCCCGTGCTGCGCTCGTACTCGGTGCGCGCTGTTTCGAGGAGGCGGTGCCAGGAGGTGACGGTGGGGCGCCTGCGCAGGAGTGCGCGCCGCTCCCGTTCCGTCATTCCGCCCCACACGCCGAACTCGACGCGATTGTCGAGCGCATCGGCCAGGCACTCGGTCCGCACCGGGCAACCGGTGCACACCGCCTTGGCCCTGTTCTGCGCTGCGCCCTGTACAAACAGTTCGTCCGGATCGGTAGTGCGGCAGGCTGCCTGCGCACTCCAGTCGGTTACCCAGCCCATGCCGGCGCCGTCCTCTCCCGAATCGAGGCTCCCCCACGGCGGCAGCGGCATATTCACCGCTGCCAGTTGAGGACGTTACGGAAGGTGGGCACAGCGCAACACCCCCGTCGGGCCCAATCTTGAATGGTCCGAACGGACTATGCGTACGCGGCAGATCACCCAACGGAGTGAGCCGAGGACATGCGTGACCAATCCGAAATAACGGGACGAATCAGCTGAGTCACAACGGACGCCAGACGACGCATGAGGCGCAATCGGACACCAACCGGGTTGATTCCCGCCGGATTCGGGGACGGCGGAACACTCCAGCGCAGGGCCGGGGGCTTGATACGGAACCGCACTGCTGTGACAGTTGAGAGCAGCTTAGGCCAGAGCCTTCACCTGTGTCCGGCGATTGAGAACGTAGGCTGCCCCCATGGCAAAGAAGCGATCGGGCGGAGGCCTGACCGGGACCCAGCAGGCGGCCAAGTTCCTCGGCGTGAGTGCGTTGGCGGGGGCCGTGCTCGCCGGGATCGCCCTTCCGGCGGCCGGCGCGCTGGGGCTCGCGGCCAAGGGCACGGTCGAGGGGTTCGACGAGATCCCGGCCAATCTGAAGACGCCGCCGCTGAGCCAGCGCACGACGATCCTGGACAGCAAGGGCGGCACGATCGCCCAGGTCTACTCCCGCGACCGCACCGTCGTACCGCTCGCGGACATCTCCCCGTACATGCAGAAGGCGATCGTCGCGATCGAGGACTCGCGCTTCTACGAGCACGGCGCGATCGACCTCAAGGGCGTCCTGCGCGCCATGAACAAGAACGCGACGAGCGGCGGCGTGGCCCAGGGCGCGTCCACGCTCACCCAGCAGTACGTGAAGAACGTCTTCGTCGAGGAGGCCGGTGACGACCCCGACAAGGTCGCCGAGGCCACCCAGCAGACGATCGGCCGCAAGGTCAAGGAGCTGAAGTACGCGATCCAGGTCGAGGAGGAGCTCGGCAAGAAGAAGATCCTGGAGAACTACCTCAACATCACGTTCTTCGGGCAGCAGGCGTACGGCATCGAGGCCGCCGCCAAGCGCTACTTCTCCAAGCCGGCCAAGGACCTCACCCTGGACGAGTCGGCGATGCTCGCCGGGATCGTGCAGTCGCCCAGCCGGTACGACCCGGTCAACGACGCGCAGGAGGCCAAGAAGCGCCGCAACACGGTGCTCCAGCGCATGGTCGACATGAAGGACGTCTCGCAGGCCGAGGCCGACCAGGCCAAGGAAGCGCCGATCAAGCTGAACGTGAGCAAGCCGAAGAACGGCTGCATCACCGCCGTCGACGGCGCGGGCTTCTTCTGCGACTACGTACGCGAGGTGTTCCTCTCCGACCCGGTCTTCGGCAAGACCAAGGAGGAGCGGGCCAAGCTCTGGAACCAGGGCGGGCTCACCGTCCAGACCACGCTCGACCCGCAGGCGCAGAAGTCGACCCAGGAGTCGATCAAGAGCCACGTCTACCAGAAGGACAGCGTGGCCACGGCCGTCACGCTGGTCCAACCCGGCAGCGGCAAGGTCCTCGCGATGGGCCAGTCCAAGCCGTACGGCTTCGGCGACAACGAGACGCAGATCAACTTCTCGGTCAACCGCCAGATGGGCGGCTCCAATTACGGCTTCCCGGTCGGCTCGACCTTCAAGCCGTTCCTGGCCGCGGCCGCGATCGAGGGCGGCAAGCCGCCGACCCAGCAGTACCCCTCCCCGTACGAGATGGACTACCCGGCGTCCGTCCAGACGTGCACCGGCAAGCCGTGGGTCAACGACGGCAAGCCCAACCCGTACCACCTGGAGAACGAGAACGAGTCCGAGGTCGGGCCGTTCTCGCTGAAGGACGCGATGGCCAAGTCGGTCAACACGTACTTCGTGCAGATGCTCGGCGACATCGGCATGTGCCCGGTCTCGCAGATGACCGACAAGCTGCACGTGGTCCAGGGCAACGGCGAGAAGCTGCCGATGGTGCCCTCGGCGCTGACCCTCGGCTCCACGGGCATGTCACCGCTGACGATGGCCTCGGCGTACGCGGCCTTCGCCAACCGGGGCACGTACTGCACGCCGATCGCCATCGAGTCGATCAAGAAGGCGGACGGCAAGGCGCTGCCGGTGCCCAAGTCGTCCTGCTCGCAGGCGATGTCGCAGAACACCGCGGACAGCATCAACAGCCTGCTGCGCGGCGTCGTCGACTCCGGTACCGGTCAGGAGGCCGGGCTCAAGGACCGGGACAACGCGGGCAAGACCGGTACCACCGACGCCCGCAAGAACGCCTGGTTCGTCGGCTACACCTCGAACCTGTCCGCCGCCGTCTGGGTCGGCAGCCCGTCCCAGCGCGTCGAGATGAACAACATCACCATCGGCGGCCAGACCTACGACCAGGTGTACGGCGGCCAGGTCCCCGGTCCCATCTGGCGCGACGCGATGACGGGCGCGCTCCAGGGCCAGGGTTCGGCGCCGTTCGCCGGAGCCAACGTCCCCGACAGCGGCCAGAAGCCGGCCGGCGACCCGGGGACCGCCGCGCCGCCGGCCAACAACAACGACAAGAGCAAGAACAAGGGCAAGCACAAGCCGAAGCCGGGCGGCGACAACAAGCCCCCGAACCAGGGCGGCCAGCCGTTCCCCGGCATCTCCTTCCCGCCGGGCGTGATCGGCGGCGGCACGGGCGGCTGGCCGCAGTAGGGCCTACGCGGCTCGCGTTACGCCCATGAGGTCACGTACGTGAAGTCAGGTACGGGAAAGGGGCGCCCCGGGATTCACTTCCCGGGACGCCCCTTTCCTGTGCCTCATGTGCGCGCGACCTTGCCGCGGCGCATGGGCTCCCGCGAAGGAGCGTCGCTCAGCGAGCGAGGCCCTCTCGGGCCTCGGGGTGCGTGCCTCAGCCCACCAGGAGCTTCTTGACCGCGGCGGCGACGCGGCCGCCGTCGGCGAGGCCCGCCACCTTGGGGTTCACGATCTTCATGACGGCGCCCATGGCGCGCGGCCCCTCGGCACCGGCCGCCTTCGCCTCCTCGACGGCGGCGGCGACGATCGCGCCGAGCTCGTCGTCGGAGAGCTGCTTGGGCAGGTACGCGTCCAGGATTTCGCCCTCGGCCAGCTCGCGCGCGGCGGACTCGGCGCGGCCGCCCTTGTCGAAGGCCTCGGCCGCCTCGCGACGCTTCTTGGCCTCCTTGGCGATGACCTTGAGGACCTCGTCGTCGGAGAGCTCACGCGCGGCCGTACCGGCGACCTCTTCCTTGGCGACGGCGGTGAGGGTCAGCCGGAGCGTGGACGAGCGCAGCTCGTCGCGCGCCTTCATGGCGGTGGTGAGGTCGTCCTTGAGTCGGGCCTTGAGCGTGGTCATGACCCCAGTGTGTCAGGTGCACCGCCGGACCCGCCCGCCGATTTCTGCCACCGTCGGTGTCTGCGACGATGGGCTTATGCGCGCGCGATACGGAATTCCCTTGGGTGTCACGGCGATCGGGGCCGCCGGTCTCGCCTACGCGGCCGGCTTCGAGGCCAGATCGTTCCGGCTGCGGCGGGTGACGGTGCCCGTGCTGCCTCCCGGGGTCCGCCCGCTGCGCGTGCTCCAGGTCTCGGACATCCACATGGTGAGCGGCCAGCGCAAGAAGCGGGCGTGGCTCCAGTCGCTGGCGGGCCTGCGCCCCGACTTCGTGGTGAACACGGGCGACAACCTGTCCGACCCGGAGGGCGTCCCCGAGGTGCTCGACGCGCTGGGGCCGCTGATGGAGTTCCCCGGTGTGTACGTCTTCGGCTCGAACGACTACTACGGCCCGAAGCTGCGCAATCCCGCCCGGTACCTGTTCGAGAAGGCCCAGGGCCGCCACGGCCTCAACGGGAACGCGCCGGCCGTCGGGGTCATCCACAACCCGTGGGAGGACCTGCGGGACGCGTTCGACACGGCGGGCTGGGTGAACCTGAGCAACACCCGGGGCCGCCTCAAGTTCGACGACCTCGAGCTGGCCTTCACCGGCCTGGACGACCCGCACATCAAGCGCGACCGGTACGCGCGGGTGGCGGGCGGCCCGGAGGCGGACGCCGACGTGTCGATCGCCGTGGTGCACGCCCCCTACCTGCGCACCCTGGAGGCCTTCACGGCGGACGGCTATCCGCTGATCCTGGCCGGACACACCCACGGCGGCCAGCTGTGCATCCCCTTCTACGGCGCCCTGGTCACCAACTGCGACCTGGAC
Source organism: Streptomyces sp. NPDC045846 (assembly GCF_056431605.1). NCBI lineage: Bacteria > Bacillati > Actinomycetota > Actinomycetes > Kitasatosporales > Streptomycetaceae > Streptomyces > Streptomyces sp. NPDC045846. Next base: position 116,148 of record NZ_JBWKKJ010000004.1, read on the forward strand.
ACGGACCGCGTGAAGGGCCTGTCCACGCACTCCGCCGGGGGCCGCCGCGCCTACCTCCACGTCTCAGCGGGCTGCGGCGCCAACCGCTACACCCCCTTCCGCTTCGCCTGCCCCCCGGAGGCAACCCTCCTGACGCTGGTGGAACGGAAGGCCTGAACGGCGCGGCCAGGGGGACTCGCGCTGGGTTCGGCGGGGCCGACGTCGCCAAGAGGTCTCGGCCCTGGGTTCGGCGGGGCCGACGTCGCCAAGAGGTCTCGGCCCTGGGTCCGGCGGGGCCGACGCCGCCAGGAGGTCTCGGCCCTCCGCACCGGGCGACGCCCCCGGACCCTGCGGCGACAAGGAACACCCCCTACCGTGAACTGATGCGGTACGACCAGATATCTACTCGTCTGTCCGACGTCCCGGCCTCCGTCGTCCTGCCACCCGCGCCCCGCCGCCCGTACGCCGCCGCCTTCCGGGCGTTGATCTGCGCGGCGGCCGTCGCGGGGATCGTGATCGACCTGGCCGTGGGCAGCCCGGGCCGCGTCCTGAGCTACTTCACGATCCAGTCGAACGTACTGGTCGCGGTGGCATTCGGCTGGTCGGCGGTACGTGCCTGGAGGGGTGGCCCACCCCTACCCGCCCGCGTCACCGGCGGCGTACTCCTCTGCATCGCGATCACCGGCCTCGTGTACCACCTGATCCTGGCGAACAGCGCGAGCGGGTTCTCGATGACCGATGACCAGACGGTGGCCGTCACCGGCTGGCGCACGGTGTCGAACCAGCTCCTGCACACCGTCACGCCGCTCGGTGCGGCCCTGGACTGGCTGCTCCTGACCCGCCCCGGCGGCCTGCGCCCGCGCCACGCGGCCCAGTGGCTCCTGTACCCCCTGGCGTACTTCGCCTTCGCCCTGACCAGGGGCGCCCTGCTGCACCCCGGCAGCGCGGCCCGCTACCCGTACCCCTTCCTGGACGTCGACCAGCACGGCTACGCGGGCGTCCTGGGCAACGCGGTCGTCCTCGGCCTGGCCTTCTACGCACTGGCCATGACGATCGTGGGCCTGGACCGCGTGCGCCCCTACCTGCGGGGCCCCGAAAACCGGATTTCGTCTCCGGCCGCCAGTGGGCTAAAGTAAACGACGTCGCCGCGACAAGCGGAGACAATCGGGGTGTAGCGCAGCTTGGCAGCGCGCTTCGTTCGGGACGAAGAGGTCGTGGGTTCAAATCCCGCCACCCCGACGCTGGTCAGAGACCACCTACTAGTAACTAGTAGGTGGTCTCTTTCGTGTCTGGGGGCCAAACAGGGGGCCAAAGAGAATTGGTCACGCTTCAGCGGGGGCCATGCCCTCGTCGCCCTCTTCACCCCCCTCCTGCTCCGCTCCGAAGATCACATCCATGGCCTCTGCCCCCTTCGTGATCACCGGTCGTAGCTGCTTGCGGTAGACAGCTTCCGTGGTCGCCTGACTGGTGTGTCCGACGAGCAGCGCAATGGTCTCCAACGGGACCCCATGATCGGAGAGCAATGACACGAAGCTCTGGCGCGTCTCCCGGGTCGTCCACTCGTGCGGCTTCAGGTCGACGCCGGACATCTTGGCCGCCTTGGCGATGATGGCGCGGAAGTCTCGCCGGATGTTCGCCGCATCGAGCGGCTCACCATTCCGGGTGGTGAAGACCCTGCCCGCCGGGTCCCAGTCCAGCCCCTTGGCCGCCCTCTCCTTCTTCTGCTGCAGCATGTGCTCTTCAAGGACTTCAACGACCATCCTCGGCAAGGCGATGGTCCGACGGCTCTTCCGCGTCTTGGTCTCTCCGTGCTTGCGCACCGAGCGCCACACAGCGACGTGGGGCGGGATGGCGTCCTTGGTATCCAGGAAGACGTAATCCCAGGTGAGCGGGCGCGCCTCCTCCGTACGTACACCCCCGAGGAAGGACAGCACGAGGTAGGCGTACAGCCGCGACGGGCGCGCGGCCGTGAGCACTGCTCGCGCCTGCTCCAGGTTCATGGCCTTGCTCGGCCGGCCGGGGCGCCCTTCCGGTGCGGTCACAAGCAGCGCGACGTTCCGCGCGGCCTTGTCCCGACGCTGAGCGTGAGCGACGGAGCGACGGAGGATGGCGAGCAGATCACGCAGGCTGCGGGTCGCCAGGAACTCCGCCCGGTCGTCCAGCCAGTCATCCACGTCGTCCGCACTGAGATCCTTGAGCTTCGCCCGGCCGATGAACGGGATCAGGTGCTTGTTGGCCATCGAGCGGTTCTTGCCGATAGTTCCCTTCTCGTCCCGCCCCTTGAGTCCGCGCTCAAGCCAGTCACCCACGGCCTCGGCCACGGTGTAGTTCACGGGCGCCTTGACCCCGGACTGCACTTCCTTCTTCAAGTCCCTGATCTTCTGGCGAACTTCGGTCTTGGTCTTGCCGTAGACCTTCGGGCGGCGCCGCTTGCCATTCGGGGCGTAGCCAAGGGACACGGCGCCGACGTAGCTCTTCTTCGCGGCATCCCAGTAGATCGTGTCCTCGCCGTGTCCGGCCCGGCGGGCACGCTTGGGTGTCTCAGTCATGCGGTGCGCTCCAAAGGGACAGGCCGCGCCGATTGGCGCGGCCTGTCGAATCGTTGATGGGGAAGCCGGGTCATGCGGCGGTCTGTGCCTCGTGCTTGAGAAGTTCGATGTACTCGGCGACGTACTCGGGCGGGACGAGCCTGCGGCGACCGATGGTGACCGACCGAAGACGGCCCAGCCGGATCTGTTCGTAGACCGTCGAGCGCCCGACGCGGAGGACCGTGGCGGCCTCCTCCGGCTTGTAAAGGATCTGATCGGTGGATTCGACGAGGGTGGCCACGCTTCGACTCCTTTGGGTGTTCTCAGGTGGGCTGTGCTGTCCGAAGCGGGGATTTCTGCGTCATCGCGTCACGTGCGTCAATCAGGGTTCTGACCTGCGGTTTTTGGTGACGCAGCAGGGCGGGGGTTGCGTCATCGATGACACGCGCTTTCGTCAGGGGGATGACGCGGGTGACGCGTGATGACGCACGATTCGCCGGGTGCGTCACCTCGTGTTGCCGCAGGTCAGGGGCCGTCTGTCGGGCCTGTGGTGACGTAGTGACGCAGGTCTTCCCCTCTTAGGACAAAAAAAGGGGGGGTGTCTGTGGTCTTGCGTCGCCCTGTCAGGGCTTGAAGAAGGAGCCGCTTCGCGGCGCGACTCGTGCCGGGCGGCTGCGCCGCCGGGACAGCAAGAGGAGCACTCCCGGCGCGGCGTGCTCCTCTTGCTTGTCGGCCCAGTGGCGGTCAGAACGCGGTCTGCTGCTCCGGTTCCGGGGGCGGGGCCTGGCGGGTGATCTCGATGTAGCGGGCGGCGCTGGTGCGTCCCCAGTCCACCAGGACACCCCGGGCGGCCAGGGTGGGCTGGATGCGCCGCAGCCGGTCGGACAGCACCTTGCCGGTGGTCGGCCACCCCTTGGGCAGCGGACGGCACTCCTCACCGCTGTAGAGGGCGGTCAGAGCGTGCAGCCACTCAGCCGACGTCATCCGTACCTCCTCGCCCGGCGCCAGCTCCTCCGCGCGCTTGAGAACCGTCTGCGCGAGCAGGTCACCTTCGATGACGTCGTCGTTGAGGTCGTCGAGGCTGGCCCGGTAGGCGGCCAGCGTCCCGAACCCCATGGCCGTGTCGAGCTGGGCACACAGGTGGGCGAAGTCGGCCATGCGCAGGTCGGTCGGCGTCTCTGCCTGCACGGCGCGCACTTTGACGGCCAGGTCGAGCAGGGAGCCAAGGACGTTGGGCAGGATCTCGGCGTACTCCGCCCACAGTTCCGCTTCGGTGCGTCGCACCTTGGGCCTTTCCAGACGGAGGGTGAGGAGGCGTTCTGCAAGGTCGGGGCGGATGACACCCACGTCGATGCCGGTCAGCAGCATGGGGCGCCGGTAGCGGGAGCGCACCACGTCCCCGTCGGTGAACAGCGCACGCTTGATGGACTCGGCGCCGGTGATGACGCAGCACATCAGGTCGGACAGGTCCGGGGGCAGGTGGGAGAGGTTGTCCAGGGCGGTGATCCATCCGGCGGCGACGGCCGTGATCATGTTCTCTTCGTCCTTGGGGGCCCGGCGCAGGTCGCCGGTCATGCCCTCGATGATCCGCACGAGCATCCGTCCGCCGGTCGACTTGCCCGCGCCCTGGGGGCCGGTGAGGAACGGGGCGGGGACGGGGACGGACGGCCCGAGGCAGCCGAGGAGCCACGCGATGGCCAGGGCTTCGGTCTTGGCGTCGGCGAAGTTGCACAACCGCAGCAACAGGTCCAGGCCCTTGCCGTTGGTGTCCTTGGCGGGCAGGGGCAGCTCACCGGTGAGCTGGGTGCGCCGCCAGCACACCTCTTCAGGATCGGGAACGCGGACGTCCCATCCGGTGGGGTGGATGCGCACCGACTGGCCGTCATCGCGTCCCAGGTCCAACCACGTCGCCCCGTCGAATCCAGGGGCGACGCGGATGTGGGTGGGCTGTACCGGCTCGGTGAGGGCGAGCGCTTCGATCAAGTCCAACGCCTCCTTGAGAGCGGTTCCGTTGAAGACGCCGACCCCGTCACGGAAGAGGCCGACCATGAGTTCCTGACGGTGGCTCCCGCTGGTGCCCTGGGAGCGGATGGGCCGGGCCACGGGGTGGCCGGTGCGCTGGGCGTAGACGGTGCCGTCGACGGTGCGGAAGTACCGGAAGTGCCCCTGCGCGTAGTCGGTGATGATCTCGCGGGCCGGGGTCTTGTCCTCGTCGGACATGGCGCTCACATCCCCAGTGCGGTGCGGGCGTTGGACCACGCGTCCGCGCAGTGCCGGGCGCTCTCGCCCTTGGCCTGAGCGGCGGTGAACAGCCGGGCCACGTGGACGTCCGTGAGGCACCCGCACCGTCCGTGGCGGGAGAGCACCGCCAGGAACGTGGCGTAGACCGTGGCGTGCACACCGGCGGACGCGTCCGTGATCCGCTGCTCCGCCATCTCCAAGCCCCGGCGGAGGTAGGCGGGGGTCCGGTGCGGGCACATCCCGCCCGCAGATCGCGCGGCCAGGCCAACGACGGGCGGGGCGGGCCGGTGCACGGCTGCCTTCACGGCCAGGGAGCGGACCGCGTCCGGCAGCGCCACGAGCGGACCGGAGCCAGCACCAAGCCACCTGGCGTAGGCCATGGCCGACTTGATGTCGACACCGTCCCGGACGCCGTTCACGGAGCGCGTGGCGCCCTGGTAGATCCAGTGCTCGCCCCGGGTGGTGGCGACGGTCCGGGTGGCCGGCAGGCTTTCACGGGCCCAGGCCACGGCGGCCGGGGAGTCCAGATCGACCACGGTGAGCCCGGCGCCGCCGGGGTGGTAGCCGATCCCGACCGCCCGGCGCCAGGCCCGTGCCCAGGCCGGGGAGTTGATGACGTTCGGATCTGTGGTGGCGGCGGCCCAGGCGTGGCACACGTTGGGGCACTGGCAGGGGCCGGCGTTCTTCATGTTCGGCCGGCCGCCGCACGCGTTGTTGGCGCAGGTGCGGCAGTTCCCGAAGGGGACCTTGCCCGCCCGCAGGGGCAGGACCGGTAGGCCCGCGTGGGCCAGCTCAAGCGCGATGTGCAGGTGGTCGCTCATGCTGCCACCGCCGTGGCCTGGGTGAGGAAGGCGCGGCCGATCCATTCGCCGTATGCCGGGGGGACGGCTTCGGTGAGTTCTTCGCGGACGTCGGTCCAGTCGATGCCCATGGCTTCCTGCATCTCTGCGACGGTGGCCTTGCCCCCGCCGGAGCCGTAGGCGGCGACGTAGGGGCCGTCGTAGAACTGGCCGTGGCGCCAACCGCGCACCCGGCCACGGTGCTTGGGGTGGGCCGGCTGCGGGACGTTCCAGCCGCCGAGTTCGAAGTTGCGGTGCCGCAGTACGCCGAGCCCGAACATCTCGCCGCACAGCGACAGATCCCGGCGGACGGGGGCCCGGCCGGTGGGCTGTTCGATGACGTAGGGCAGGCCCGTGGCGTTCAGCAGTACCCGGAGTTCGGGGATGAGTTGAACGTGGGTGCGGCCCCAGCCGCGTGCTCGGTTCGTGCCGACGGTCAGTGCGCATCCGTGCTGGCACGGCGGGGAGGCATGGATGAGGGTGTACGCCTGGATCTCGCCGGACGCGATGAGGCGGGCGAGGGCTTCCAGGGCGTCGCCCTGGTGGTGGGGGAAGGGGTAGCGGGGGCGCTGGACGATGTCGACGCCGTCCACTGCGAAGCCGGCCCGGTGGTAGCCCATGGCGATACCGCCGGAGCAGGAGAACAGGTCGAGCAGGGCCGGCCGGTCGGCCGCTCGCCCGATGCGGGTGGGTTGCGTCATGCTGGGTGTCTCCAGTTCTGTGAGAAGTACTGGTGGACAAGGGCGGCCCCGTTCTTTGGCGAGATGCGGGGGCCGCCCTTGGCGTAGCTAGAACGGGGGTTCGTCGATCCACGGGTCGCGGTGGTCGGCGTGTCGGCGCAGGAGCGGGAGGGGCAGCAGGGGCATGCGCCATTCGGTCCAGCAGCCGCAGGGCTCCCAGTCGATGCCCGCGTACTCGCCCTCGTGGTCGCCGTAGTCGTATGCGATGCCGCCGTCGCCCTCACAGTCGGGGCAGTCGGGGCGGGGGGTGTCGGTCAGGATCAGCGTTCGGCGGGACCAGCCGGTGAGCTGAAAGCGGAGTCGCATGAATCGGGGTCTCCTGTCGGTTCGCGGGTCAGTGCTTGCGGCGGGCGTCTTCGCGGGCCTGAGCGGTCTCGCGGATGCGGTCGATCTCGTTCTCAATGCGCTTGATGGGCTTGCCGCGCCCTTGGCGCTTGGCGGCTTGGGCGGACAGGCGCATGACGCGGAGGGTTTCGCGGAGGTTGTGCGGGTCCTTGTCGGTCAGTGCCATGAGGTGAGCGCTCCTTCGGGAGGGCATGCGGACGGTGTGTCCGGCCGGTTGGGGAGGGAGGCGGGCGAAGGCCCGCGCGGGTGTTCCTGGGGCTGTTTTCGGGGGTGTGGGCGGGGTGCCTCCCCGCCTCCCCGGATGCCTGTTCGTGCAGGTCAGTGCGGGGGAGGCCGGGTGGGGAGGCGGGTGGGGAGTTCTCCCCGGCTCCCCGGTCGCCTCCCCTTCAGACGGCCGGGTTTTCGCGGGTGTCGTCGTCCCGGTCGGCCAGGGCTTCCAGGACGCGGGCGCGGCTGATGACCATCACGCCGTGGGATTTGTAGGGGGCGGCGCCGAACGGCTCCAGGGCCTGGGTGAGGTCGGACGCGGTCCAGGCGCGGTACTCGCCGGGGTTGCGTTCGGCCAGGCGTTGGCGGACCTCGTCACTGCGCATCCGGGGCGCGTCCGCGAGGACGGCCGCGATGTCGGCGAGGTGGTCCGCCTTCTCGACAACCGGCGCGTCGGCGGGGGTGATGCCTTCGCGCAGGGCCAGGGCGCGGCGCACGACGGGGCTGATCTCGTCCGTCTTGGAGTCCTTGCGGACGTAGTAGGAGCGGATCAGCTCGAACGGGTTCTTGTTGAAGCCGACGGTCAGCGCGGTGCCGATGTTCTCGGCCGGGTTGAGGGTGGTGGCGGTGATCCCGGCCTTGTGCTTGCCGGTGCCGAGCAGGCCGTCATTGGCGACGTGGTCGCCGACCGCGAAGGCGACACGGTGGGAGGTGTTGCGGGTGACGTCCTTCGGGATGCTGTCGGCGGTCGGGGAGACCGTGACCCAGATCAGCGTGATCCCGACCTTGCGTGCCTTCTTCATGACCTTGATGGCGAGTTCTTCGGCTTCCGGCCCGTACTTCTTGTGCATGAACAGTTCGTGGCACTCGTCGAAGACCACGACCCGGGGCCGCATCCGGGCGTCCTTCTCGGCGATCTTGCGGGTGAGGCGGACCTCTTCGCCGCCCATCTCGTCCAGCAGCTTGCCGCGCAGGGTGACCTCGTCGCGGAGCGCGCGCAGGGCCTTGAGCGCGGCTTCGATCTGTTCGTCCTCGTCGCCCTTGACCAGCGTGTGCAGTCGGGGCTTCAGGACGTCGTAGTCGACGTTGTAGGCCATGACGTAGACGTCGATCTCGACGAGGCGGTCCAGGATCGCCCCGAGCAACAGGCTGATGACCAGGGACGATTTACCCGATCCCATGATGCCGCCGACCATGTAGTTGGCGGCCATGAGCTTGCCCATGATCGGCTCACCGCGCTGGGAGACGCCGACGGGTACGCCGGTGAAGTAGTCGGCTTCGCCGTCGGTGAGCAGCGGCCACGGCGGCACCGGGCCGGACAGCGAGCCCTGGTCGGCGACCCACAGGTCCAGGACACCGGGCAGGCTGCTCGGTTCGGTGGGCCAGACCTCGACCGGCTTGCGGAGCAGGTTGTGGGCCAGCACGGTCTTCTTGGCGTTGACCATCTGCACCGTGACACCGAGGGGGAGCTGCAACTGGGTGTGCCAGCCGTTGCCGACGCGTCCGGTGCCGGACACCCAACGCGGCTGCCAGCCGTCCTTGACGGCCTTGTTCAGGGCCGGGATGCCCAGGTGGCGCAGGGCGTCCAGGATCGCGCCCTCGTCGGGCACCAGGTCACGGGAGGCGGGGTCGGTGGTGGGCAGGGTCCAGCGCGGGGCGGCGTGCTGGTGGCGGCCCACGCCCCACAGGGCGAGCAGGGCCAGCCACGGGCCGAGCGTTACCGCGGGGCCCCACACCACCGTGACGATGACGACGATCCAGCGGATCAGCTCGATCACCGCCATGGTCGGGCCGACCACGTCCGCCAGGTGCTTGTTCGCGATGGCCAGGATGATGCCGAGCAGGAACAGCCCGGCGACGGTCGCGCCAGTGTCGACCAGCGCGCCCTTGGCGATGCGCTGGGGGGCCATCAGGAGGTCCATGCGGCGCTGGTGGCGGGCGGCACGGAACTGCCGGCCGCGCTCCTCCCATTCGGCGGCGACCTCGTAGTTGCCTTCGGCTTCCGCCGCGCGCAGCATCCGCTCGTAGCGGGCAGCGGTCCGGCCGTCCCAGGCCCGGCGGGCCACGATCCTCGTGCCGCCGATGACGTACATGCCGTTGCGGACCACGGATCGCCCCGCCGCGCGGGTGCGTTCGTGCCGGGCCACGCGGCGTACTGCATGGCCCGAGCGGCGCCACAGGGCTACCTTCGGCGCCGCCCCGGTCGGCGCCGACTCGACGGGCGTCAGGGGCGGTTGGGGGTCGGTGTGGGGAGGGTTTTTGAAGAGCTGGACGACGTTCTCACTCATGGCGATGTCTCCTGTCCCGCCCGTGGGGCGGAGGGTCAGCGGCGGCGCGCCTTGCGCAGGGACTGGCCTGCGGCCTTGCCGTCACTGCCGCCCACCGAGCGGACGACGGTGACAACGCCCCAGGCCAGGGCGACGCACAGGAACGCGAGCAGGGCGAGGTTCGCGGCGATCGCGGTGAGCACGCCGACCAGCAGCGGGCCGAAGTACACCCCGGCCGCCACCGCCCCGGCGCCCATGCCCGAACCCAGTGCGAGACGCTGCACCGTGCGGTCCGGCGGGGCCTGGTGGATGTGCTGGTGGATGATCTGCGGCCCCTGCTCCTGCCGTACGGCGGGCAGCGCGCCAGGGTCGGCGTAAACGTAACGGCCCTCCGGGAGCTGTACGACCCGGGCGACTTCAGGCAGCGAGTCCATGGCTCGTCCTCTCGGAGTCGGCGCACAGCAGACACATGCCGAGCGACGTGGGAAGGCAGTAGGAGTACGTGACGCGGCAGACCGGGCAGGTGCGGCGGGCGAGCATCGCGAGCGCGAGCGCACCCCACTTCCGCGACGTCATCGGCCGCACCGGCAAGGCCAGTTCGACCCGGTACAGGTGCGCGACACTCACCCCCGACGCGCGGCGGCGCGAGCGGCGCATCACCTGGGCCGCCACCGGCTGACCGCCGGGCCGCAGGCCCTGGGCCCGCAGTTGGCGACGGGTCGCGTAGCCGTCCGGGGCGAACTTCCACGGAAACGTGGGGATGCCGTAGCGGACGCCGGACGGGTCGAAGCACTGCGCGTACGCGGCGACCATCAGGCGGCCCGCTCAGCGATCAGCGTGTCCCGCAGTCCGCGCGCCTTCTCCGCCGACGTGTGGACCGTCTTACGGATGCGATCGGCCGTCAGATGAGCGTCGGGCCAGTCGGCCGACGCGGCCCGCGCCTCTTGCAGGAGTTCGGCCGGGGTGCGCTTCGGTCGGGCCGACCGCGCGACGTCGGGGACCCGACCGGTCGCCCGACGGGGCCTAGTCGAGTCGGCCGCGACCGTGGACGCGGCCCGAACCGCAACCGGCTCGATCGCGGGCAGCGGCTTGAGCGGGAGAGTCGGCTTGAGGAAGCCGACCTGTACCGCCCGGGGAATCGGGACCGCGTTGACCACGCGGGTCTCCGGGGCGGGTCCGCCCTGCTCAGCCATCGACCGATTACTTACGATCTCGGCCGGTTCGTCCGCCTCTTCGGTCGGGGCGGGCCGGTGGTGGAGGACCTTGGCGACGAGGTCGGACCCGAAGTAGATCGAGCCGACCGGAAGCGACGTGGCGAGCAGTACGAGCGTCCAGTTCGCCGGGTTCCAGTCGGCAAGCCGTCCCCAGTCGACCGACGCGCCGTGCAGCGCGGGGACCAGACCGTGAACGTAGTTGAGGACCAGAGAGGCGCCGGTGTAGGTGCCGAGCACGCGCAGGGCGAACCGGCGGGCGTCGGCGGTCAGTACGAGCGTGGCGACCAGCGCGAGCGCCATCAGACCGTCGACGACGAACGGGTAAAGCGTCGCGGCGGTGTGGTCCGCGCCGATCGCACGGGCCACGTCCCGCAGCGCGTTCCAGGAGACCCGGAACGCCATGCCGACCACAGCCACGAGCGCGAGTACCAACAGCGTCTTGGGGGCCCGGTTCATCGTGCGCTCCCGGCGACAGGGTGGACGGTGACGGTGGCGATGAGGCGGACCCGCGTCGTGGGGTCCCCGGGGGCGTCGCTGTCCTCGGTCCAGGACCATTGGTCGTCGGCCGGGATGCTGTAGCCGAGCGCGTTCAGCACCCGCTCACGCTCAGCGAGCGTGGGGACGGGAGCGGCCGGGGGCCACTCGTGCGCGGGCCACGTCGAGACCGGAACGTTCAGCAGCGGCACGTACAGGTGCCACCGGCCGCCGCTGTTGGAGATCTGCGCGGGAAGCGTGGTCATCACGCCACCTCCGGCGCACCAACGTGGTTGGCGAGAGCACGGCGGGCGGCGAGGACCTTGCGGCGGGCCCGACGGATGCGGCGGGTGTCCAGCTCGTTCGGGGTGCGGTCGAGCGTGATGATCTGTGCGTCGAGCAACTCGACTTCCGCCAGGATCAGCGGCATCTCGTTCTCGATCGCGTCCAGCTCGGCCGGCGTCGGCTCGATGTCCGGCAGGACGCTGGTAACGGCCGTCTGAAGTGCAGCGATGTTCTTCATGAGTCGTGGTCTCCCTAGCAGGTGGTACGGCTCGAACAGCGGCCCCGGTGTTGGAGCACCGGGGCCGCGCGCCGTTGAAGTGGAAGCCGCACGCGAGCGGTGCGGCGGGCCGCGGGTGCGGCCGGCGCGCCGGGCCGGATTCGATCCGGCGCCGTCGCGGCCCCCGTACAGCGGGGTCGGGGCTTGGAAGGGACGTGCGGCTTTGGTCAGCGCTGGACGACGGGGCGGTGCATGTCCCGGTGGGTGACCGTGACGCGGTGGCCCTCCGCGCGCAGCCGCTCAGCGAGTGCGCGGGCGAAGGTCGGGGCTCGGTGCCTGCCGCCGACGCATCCGTCGGCGACAGTCACGGCTCCGGCGCTCGGGCCCGAAGCGAAGGCGGCGACCGCCGTAGCCGTGGCCTCCACCAGGTCCGTGATGCCGGACGTGGCCAGCACGGCGGCGCGTACCGGCTCGTCGTCGGCGGTCATGTAGCGCAGCTCAGGCGACACGTGCGGATCGCGGAAGTGGTGACGCAGGTCGATCGTCAGGTGCGCCGACGGTGCGGCGTCGTGCAGGTAGCCGAACGAAACGATCTCGACAGTGCTCATGCGAACTCCAGAGGAGTTGACCGGTGATGTCGGGCGGGTCAGCGCTCCCGGCGCTCCAGTTCGCGGGCAATGTCGTTCTGCGCGTTGATCGCGCTGAGCGAGTTGTGGCCCCCGTCGCGCTCGCGGGTGATCAGGTCGTACTCGCGCTGCAAGTCGTCGCTGGTGCGGTTCTGCGTGTCGGACGCGGCAGAGGAGGTACGGAACATGGCGGTCTCCCTTTGTGGGTGAGTGGCCCGCTGGTCAGCGGGAGTGCCCCGGCCTGCTTTCGAGGCGTAGGCCCGGGATCGGCCGGGCCGGGGCTGTTGGTAGATCAGGTGTCTCGTTCGGGACCGCGCCTGCCGTATCAGGTACAGGTCGTGGCCCCGTCTCAGGTGAGACAGACCGTCCGGACTGACAAGGGACCGCGCCTTTCGGCAACGGCTGTCCGGCACCCTCCCCCCGACCAACGCGGGGCTCCTGGGTCATGCGGTACTGCAACCCGAATCGACCTGACCAACCTGGCTAGCCCGGTTCGGATGAGAACAACGTAGCCATCCTGGCTAGCCACGTCAACACCTGACTATCTTGGCTGTCCCAATCGATGGAGGAGGCCGTAGCATCGACGGCATGACGTTCACGCCTGAACCCCTGGACCCGGACGACGACCGGCCGCCGTACGAGCAGGTGGCAAGCAGTCTGAGCGCCGCCATCAGGACCCGGAAGCTTGGTCCCGGCGACAAGATCCCGTCGCAGAAAGAACTCACCGAGGCGTACGGCTTCGCCCGCGCGACGATCCAACGCGCCCTTCGCGAGTTGGAGGATGAGGGGCTAATCGTCTCCCGCAAGGGAAGCGGCGTGTACGTGCGGAATCGCACCGAACGTCCGGCGGGCCTGCGGCCGTACGTGGAACAGGCCTTCGCCAACCCCAACGTCTCGATCGACTTCGCGGGGTTCTCCAGCGAGACGCTGCACGGGGCGCTTCAGGAGCCGATCGACAAGATCCGGATCGGGCGCCTGACGCCATCCACCATCAACATCCGCATCCTGGTGCCGGACATGTCAGTGCCCCAGGCTGCGCCTGTCCGGCGCGAGGATGGCTCCGACGACCCGCGTCTCCGGGCCCGGATGCACGACATGATGGTCAGCTTCACCCGCAGCATCGCCAACACGATGCACGAGCTGAGCGTGCTCGGACTGGTCAGTGAGGCGAAGGTCAGTGTGCGAGTCCACAGCGGCACACAGTTCTTCAAGCTCTACGTAATCAACCAGGAAGACGCGTTTTTCGGGTACTACCCGATCCGGCCGAACAAGGTCGTCACCCAGGGCGAAGTCATAGAGATCTACGACCTTGTGGGAGCCGATGCAACGCTGTTCCATTACTCGCTGAACGAGGGCGAATCGTCCAGCGGCGCACAGCAGGTGAGCCAGGCGCGCATGTGGTTCGACAGCGTGTGGGAGACCATCGGAAGGGACTTTGACCCGGATGGGAAGTAGTACCGTCTCGACCATCCTCGGCGCGACCCGAGCGGTCCTGTTCGACTTCGATGGGCCTCTCTGCGATGTGTTCGCGGGGCGCCCCGCCCCGGAAGTCGCGCGCCACCTTGCAGAGACCCTGGCCACGTACGACGCCGACTTGGGGAGCAAGGCGTACGGCACGGATGACCCAATGGAGATCTTGCGGCTGTCTCCGCAGGGCGGCGAGTCTGCCCTGCGGGCGATCGAGGAGGAGCTGACCAAGGCTGAGGTGACAGCCGTCCGGCTAGCGGGCCCGCCGATTCCGGGTGCCGTCGCCGCGCTGAAGGCGGTGCGCGCTTCCGGCCGGAAGGTCGCCATCGTCAGCAACAACTCGACCGCGTGCGTCCGAGCGTTCCTGATGCTCCATGAACTCCGGCATCTCGTCGACGCCGTTGTTGGCCGGGCCCCGTTCCGGCCCGACTTCATGAAGCCCGATCCTCACTCGCTGCTGCGGGCCGCCTCCGAGTTGGAGACGCACCCGCACGACTGCACCCTGATCGGGGACTCCGTAACAGACGTGGAGGCCACGAAGGCGATCGGCGGGCAATCGATCGGCTTCGCGAATAAGCCCGGCAAGGAACGTTCGCTAGTCGATGCGGGCGCCGACGTGGTCGTCACAACCATGTCGTCGGTGGCTGACGCCTTGGGCTCTTCGTAGGCCCTGATCTGCGCTTCCCTGGTCTTTTCGGGGGGCCAAACAGGGGGCCAAGCGCAGCAGCCCCCGCCATACGGCGATGGACGCCAACGGACGCGCCCACATGGTGAATGGGTAGCTCGCAGGGCGCGTGACCAGGCCAGATAGCCCTAGATCGCGTTCGGGACGAAGAGGTCGTGGGTTCAAATCCCGCCACCCCGACAGCTGAAGCAACAGGTGAGGGCACTTACAGAAAACTGTAAGTGCCCTCACCTGTTGCTGCGTGTGCGTCGCCTCCGTGGCTGGCGCCGCCGAGGCGGCACCCTGCCGTCCCGAACGCTCAGGCACCGCAAGGATCACCCTCGTCCACCCGGCCGTTCCGGTCGAAGAGAAGCCACTCCAGCCAGTCCGGCTGGACGCCGAGAGTCGCGGCCCAGGCGTTCATGGAGCTGACGTAGGTGGCGTAGCGGGTCGGCCAATGGCGGGTGCCGGCCGCCTCCCAGCTGGTCCAGCCGAGGGCGTTCAGCGAGCGGAAGACCCGGGTGTCGAGGATCAGGGCCCGGTCATCGGGGGCTTCGCGGTCGTCCACGGCCGCGAACCACTTGGTGAAGAAGGACCGCCCCACTCCGGCGAGGGCGAACTGACGGTAGGCCCCGCTCAGATCGCCGCCCCGGACCGCATCCCGCGTGGTCCGCAGGACGGTGTGCATGCAAGGGTCGGCCAGGGCCGCACCGGTGTAGCGCGGGCCACGCCCGTTGGAGAGCCCCGAGCCCCAGATCATCACGGCCACGAACAGGTCACGCAGGGAGTCGGGGTCATCGCCTCCGTGCTTACGGAGCCGGGCCAGGTCGTCCCGCGAGATTTCACGGTCACCGTCCTGCCCCTTGGTGGACGCGACGCCGATGTCCAGTACATGCGCCGCACCGTGCGACGCCAGTCGCGGGCGCCACGTTGCCGGACGGAAGGGCACGGGTTTCTGTACGCGTCCGCGGTGACGGGCAACGAGTCTCTGAAGCTACTCCACCACACTCCACCACGCTCCCCCTGGCCACCACCACGACCGCGGCGTGCGTGCCGTGGGTCGCAGCGTAGGGGGAGGCCGACTCTGCCCGCAGGCGAACGGCCCCGATACCGAGTCCCCCAGCCCTGCCGGATCCTCCACGGGCACACCCGTACTCAGCCCTACCGGAGAGCGCCACGGGCACGCCCATCCCCAGCCCCTGCCGGAGGGCTCCACAGGCGTACACCCGTACCCAGCCCTACCGGAGAGCGCCACGCGCATACCCGTACCCAGCCCTGCCGGAGGGCTCCACAGGCGCACGCCCATACCCAGCCCTCCCGAAGGGCTCCCCGGGCACGCCCATACCCAACACAGCCCCCACCCTCGACCGTTTGGTTCGGCGCCAGTCCCTCCCCTGTGGGGACCGGTGCCGAACCATCCGGTCGGTGTCGATCCGCGCCGGTGGGGCGCGGGTCGAGGTGCGGCCGGGGTTGTGCGGGGGCCGTCCGGAGGGGGACGGGTGCACGGTTGCCCGGCCTCGCGCGGCGAGAAGTCGCCACCGCCTCGCGACTCCTCGGAAGCCTTGCGAGAACATGCGGCATCATGAGCTGTCTCGTCGAGCGCTGAGCCGGCCGCCCCTGCGGGCGGCACCCCGGTTGATGCGCTGTTACGTCGCGATCCTGTCATCAGTCGCCCCCGCCGCAGAGGCTCCGGCACCGGGTCCACGGCTTAACCGCAGGTCAGCCCAGTAGGGCGAGTTTTCCGGTCCGGACGTTCAGGCGGAGGTGAAGTAGGGGGTGGAGACCTTGAGTCACGACTCAGGGGCACGCACGGCCTTCGCGGAACGGCTCGCGCTGCTCTACAAGGAAGCCGGTGATCCTCCCCTCAAGCGCGTCGCCGAGGCGGTCGTCCGGCTCCAGCGGGTCGACGAACGGGGGCGGCCCGTGCGGGTGTCCGCTCAGCGGATCAGCGACTGGCGGCGGGCCAAGAACGTGCCCGCCCAGTTCGCCGCCCTCGCGGTGGTGCTGCACATCCTGATACCCGAGGCGCGGCGCGCACGCCCCGCGCCCGTGTCGGCGGGGCTGTACGACCTGGCCCAGTGGCAGCGCCTGTGGGAGCGCGCCGTCGCCGATCCGGTCGGCGACCGCCCCGCGCCGTCCGGAGAGGACAAGGAGCACGCCCCGGCCGAGACCCCGGCGGTCCCCAGTGGCGTGTGTCCGTACCGGGGGCTCGCTTCGTACCGCGAGCAGGACGCCCGGTGGTTCTTCGGGCGGGAGCGGAGCACCAAGGCCCTGGTGGCCCAGCTGCGCGCGGTGGAGAAGACCGGCGGCCTGGTCATGCTCGTGGGCGCCTCGGGGGCCGGGAAGTCCTCGCTCCTGAACGCGGGCCTGGTGCCCACGCTGCAGAACGGCGCGCTCGACGAGGACGGGCGGGCGCGCAAGGCGCTCCAGCTCGTGCCGGGCGTCGATCCCCTCGCGGAGCTGACCCGTCAGATCCCCGAGCTCGCACCCGTCCTCTCCGCCTCGGCCGCGAAGGAGCCCGGCAGCGCGGCTTTCATCCACGCCGTGCGGGAGGCCGTCGCGGCGTGGGCGCGGCGCGAACCGGCCTCGTCCGGCCCTCCGGTCGTCATCGTGGACCAGTTTGAGGAAACGTTCACCCTCTGCTCGGACGAGGCGGACAAGCGCACCTTCATCCAGGTCCTCCACGCCGCGTGCACGGGCGAGGACGCCCCGGTGCTCGTGGTCCTCGGCGTACGCGCCGACTTCTACGAGCAGTGCCTGGCCCACCCGGAACTGGCCGACGCGTTGCAGCACCGGCACATGGTGCTCGGTCCGCTGACGGCCACCGAGCTGCGCGAAGCGGTGACCGGCCCCGCCAAGGCGGTGGGCATGGAACTGGAACCCGGGCTCACCGAGCTGATCGTCCGGGAGGTGAGCGCCGACGGCCCCCGGGGCGCACAGAACGCCGGGGCACTGCCGCTCCTCTCCCACGCCCTGCTCGCCACCTGGCAGCGGCGCAAGGCGGGAAGGCTGACGCTGGCCGGCTACCGTGCGGCCGGCGGAATCCAGGGAGCGGTGGCGGCGACCGCCGAGCGGGCCTGGTCGAGCCTCGACCCGGCGGCGCGCACGGCCGCGCGGCTGCTCCTGCTCCGGCTGGTCAGGCTGGGCGAGGACACCCAGGCCACCCGTCGGCGCGGGACGCGTCGCCAACTGTCGGAGGAGTCGGCGGATTCCGGCAAGACGGAGGAATCGCTCGAAGCCCTCGTGCGCGCCCGGCTGGTGACGCTCGACGCCGAGAGCGTCGAGATCACCCATGAGGCGCTGCTGCACGCCTGGCCGCGGCTGCGCGACTGGATCGACGAGGACCGGGCAGGCAACCTGCTGCGCCAGCGGCTGGAGGAGGACGGCAGGACCTGGGAGGAGTCGAACCGCGACGCGTCCCTGCTCTACCGGGGCTCACGCCTCGAACAGGCCGATTCCTGGGCGAAGTCCGCCGGTGACACCTTTCTGGCCCGGGCCGCCGTGGAGTTCCTGGCCGCTTCGGTCAAGCTGCGCAGGCGCACCGTCCGGATCCGCCGCAGCGCGATTTCGGCGCTGGTCGTCCTCGCGCTGCTGGCCGTCGGCGCGGCGGTGGTCGCCTGGCAGCAGCGGGACGACGCCGTCTTCGAGCAGGTGGTCGCCGAATCCGACCGCGTCCAGCACTCCGATCCGTCGCTGTCCGCCCAGCTCGCCCTGGTGGCGCACCATCTGCGGCCGGACGACGAGGGCGTGAACAACCGGCTGATCTCGATCGTGAACGCGCCGCTGGCCACGCCGCTCATCGGCCACACCGGCGCCGTCTACCTCACGTCGTTCAGCCCGAACGGCCGGGTCCTGGCCACCGCCAGCTACGACCGGACCGTCCGGCTGTGGGACGTGGCGGACCCGGCTCGCCCCAAACAGCTGGGCAACCCGCTCACCGGCCACACCAGTTGGGTGAGCAGCGCGGTCTTCAGCCCCGACGGCACCACCCTGGCCAGCGCCTCGGACGACGGCACGATCCGCCTGTGGGACGTACGCGACCCCAGTCGGCCACGGCCGCTGGGCACACCCCTGTCCGGCCACGACGGCACGATCTACCTGCTCGCCTTCAGCCCCGACGGGCACACCCTGGCCAGTGCCACCGAGGATCACACCGTCCACCTGTGGAACGTGACGGACCCGAGCCGCCCGGAGGCCCACGGCGTGCTGACGGGCCACACCTCCGCCGTACGCTCCGTGGCGTTCAGCCCGGACGGAAGGACGCTGGCGGCGGGGGGCGACGACGGTTCGATCAGGATGTGGGACATGGCCGACCCGGGCCGACCCGGGCCGATCGACGCGGTGCTGACCGGCCACACGGCCACGGTGCATTCGGTGGCCTTCAGCCCCGACGGCCGCACGCTCGCCAGCGGCAGCTCGGACGACACCATCCGCCTCTGGAACGTGGCCGACCCCCGGCACGCGGCGGCGATCGGCTCGCCGCTCACCGGGCACACCGGACCCATCTGGTCCGTGGCCTTCAACCCGGCCGGGACCATGCTCGCCGCCAGCAGCGCGGACAGCACCGCGAGCCTGTGGAACGTCAGCGATCCGGCCTACCCCTCCCAGGTCGGTGAGCCGCTGGCGGGGAGCAGCGGCGAGATGTACGCCCTGTCCTTCAGCCCCGACGGCCGCACCCTCGCCACCGGGAGCGGCGACAGCAAGGTCCGCCTGTGGTCGATCCCGACGTCGGACATGATCGGCCGGGTCGGGGCGTTCCGCGCGGACGGGCGCGTACTCGCCACGGCGGCGCGGGACGAGCGGGTCCGGCTGTGGAACGTGGAGGCCCCCGACCGGCCGGTGTCGTTGGGCAAGCCGTTCACGCCCGGGGACGGCGAGGCGCGTTCGCTCGTGTTCTCCCCCGACGGCCACACGCTGGCGGTGCTGATGGGAAACCACTCCGTACGGCTGTGGAACGTCACCGACCCGACCAGGCCCAGCCCCTACGGGCCGCCCGTCGAGCTGATGACCCGGTTCTCGGGCCCCGACGCGCTGGCCTTCAGCCCCGACGGGCGCACGCTGGCGACGGCCTACGACGACCGCACCATCCAGCTGTGGGACATCAGCGACCCGTCGCGCCATCGCGCGCTCGGCACCCCGCTCACCGGCCACAAGGGCTACGTCAACTCCCTCGTCTTCAGCCCGGACGGCCGGACGCTCGCCAGTGGCAGCGCGGACGACACCATCCGCCTCTGGGACGTGGCCGATCCAGGGCACACCGTCCAGCTGGGCGCGCCGCTCACCGGACATCTCGGCCCGGTCAACGCGCTCGCGTACAGCCCGGACGGCAAGACCCTCGCCAGTGGCAGCGACGACGACACCGTCCGGCTCTGGAACATCGCGCACCCCGCGAAGGCGACCCGCCTGGGGGCCCCGCTCACCGGCCACACCGAGGCGGTGGTGTCCCTGACGTTCAGCCAGGACGGCCGCACCCTGGCCAGCGGGGGCAACGACAACACGGTCCGGCTCTGGGACATCGCCCATCCGTCCACGGCCTCGCCGATCGGGCAGTCGATGAGCCCCAACGCCAAGACAGGCAATTTTCTGTCATTCAGTCCGAAAACCCACATGCTCGGGGTGTCGAGCGGCAGCGATACCGTCCGGCTGTGGAACTTGGACGCGAACGAGGCCATCAGCCGTATTTGCTCCACCACACAGGGTGTCCTGACCCCGGAGAAATGGCGGGAAAATCTTCCCCGCCTCTCGTACGCGCCTCCTTGCGGGCACTAACACGCGCTGTGATCCCGATCACAAATCGCCGTTCCGGTCGAGCAGCCGATTCCCACCCCGCGAGCAGCGTTGCTAGTCTTGGCGTCAGCCCGATCGCTGGTGCATCCCCCGTCGCCAGCGATCGGGCACTTTCATGCCCCATCGGGGTCGGGAAGGGTCCGTCACAGCCGTCCATCACACCCTCTGACGTGGCAGGACCTCGCGTCCAACGGTCGCCGTGAACCCGTCTGTCGCGCCGCGTCCAATAGCCGGGGCGCTTTCCGATACGGCGGATAACGAGCCCGCATTACGGCAATCGCCGCACTCAATGCCCCGTATATCGCGGATTCGAGCCCGGCTCCGCTTGTCTTCGACCAGGGCTCGATTACCGCTGGGGCAACCGGCGGGAAACCCTCCGCAATTACCGCTGCCGTCCCGTGATCCCGTACGAGGCCGCTCATCGGGGCTTCTTGAGGAGTCGTAAGCTGAGGCGGGTCGGACGACGGATCGGTGAGCACCCCATGGAAGGACCGCGCGGGCCGAGGAGCCACGACGTTGAGCGGGACCCACCGAAGCCTCCGACCTCCGCGGACAGCCTTCACCACGCACTGGGAAAGGTGGTGAGCCGTGAGCCGGCGCATCATCATCGTCACGGCCGTACACGCCCCTTCGGCGCGCTTCCTGCCCGAGGCCCACAAGTCGCTCTGCGCGCAGGAGCTTCCCGAGGGGTGGGAGTGGCGCTGGCTCATCCAGGAGGACGGCACGGGCGACGAGGTCGCGCCGCACGTCCCCGACGACGAGCGGATCTCGTTCCGGCAGGGGCGGCGCGGCGGCCCCGGGGTCGCCCGCACCATGGCCCTCGCGCGCGCCGACGGCGCGTATGTGAAGGTCCTGGACGCCGACGACCAGCTCGCCCCGGGCGCCCTGGCACGTGACCTCGCGGCGCTCGAAGGCGACCCGGCCCTGGGGTGGGCGACGTCCCGTGTGCTCGATCTGCTCCCCGACGGCAGCACGGCCGGGTTCCCCGGCGACCCGGACCACGGCCCGATCGAGCGCACGACGGTGCTCGACCACTGGGCGGCACACGACTACCGGGCCCCGGTGCACCCGGCCACCCTGTTCGTCCGCCGTGACCTCCTGGTCGCGCTCGGCGGGTGGATGGCGCTTCCCGCCTCCGAGGACACGGGCCTCCTGCTCGCGCTCAACTCCGTGGCGCGCGGCTGGTTCTCGTCCGAGGTCGGGCTCTACTACCGCAAGTGGGAGGGCCAGGTCACCGGCCAGGCCGCGCACACCGACACCGCCGAACGGGACGCCCGCATGGCCGTCGTGGAGGCCCGGACGCGCGCGCTCGCGGGCTTCCGGTGGCGCTACCCGGCCGACGGGGAGTAGGACGCCGGACACCGGGCTGCCCGCTGCCGCGAACAGCCGGCCTCACGCCTGCGGGGCCCCGGGGAGAGCGGTCAGCTCCTCGGCGTCCACGCGCGAGAAGACCAGCTCCGTCTCCCCCTCGATCGGCCCCCGGTGGCGGACCGGCGCCACCGGGTGCCGCATCGCGCGCGGGTAGCCCGCCGGGGAGTAGTCGTTGGGCAGCCGGTAGCGGTGAAAGCCGTGCCCGCTCAGGGTCGCCACCAACTCCTCGACGCTGTCGCCCAGTTGGGCCATGCGCTCCGGGGTGACCTCCACGGCGATCTCCACGTCCGGCCGCAGCCGGTCGAGCACGGGGGCGAGGCCTCGTACGACCGCGCCCTCGGCGCCCTCCACGTCGATCTTGATGACGCGCGCCCGGGCCACCTCGTCCGGCCGGAGGACGTCCGCCAGCGGAAGCGCCTCCATGTCGAAGGCGGACTCCGCCGGACCGTCGTACGGCACGATCGAGTTGGCGCCCGTGTTGTGGGAGCTGGCGAGCACGAACGTCAGCGTCCTGCGTTCGTCCGACACGGCTGCGTTGACCGCGCGGATGGTGTCGCACCCGTTGAGGGCCGCGTGCCGCAGCAGCCTGCGGTGGAAGGTGGGCGAGGCCTCGATCGCCACCACCTTCCCCGCGCTGCCCACGAGCCGGGCGCCGAGCACCGCGAACACCCCGATGTTGGCGCCGACGTCCACGAACACGTCACCGGGACGCAGCCGGCCGCGGAGCCAGTGGGTCATGTGGGGCTCCCACTCCCCGAAGAGGTACAGGAAGCGCTGGATCAGGTCGGTGGTGTCGACGGCGAATCGCGCGCCGGAGCGGTCCTGGACCACGCGCTGCCGGGGGTGGTCGCGAAGGTGGGAGTTCAGTACGCGCTCCGCCAGCCGGGCCTTGCCGAGGGTGCCCGGAGCGTGACGCACGTATCCGCGGCCGAGGGTGACCAGGGTGTCGGTGAGGGGGGTGGCCATGTGCCTGCCTTCCGTGGGGCCCGGTCACCGTAACCCCCCGGCGCGACCGGGGCACATGACTCCCGGCCGAGAAGCGCCTGAGCCCCCCCCCCGGCCCCTGACGCCGGGTCAGGCGCGGTCCCGATCGAGCGGCAGGTCCAGCATGCGAATGGCGTTCCCCCGCAGCAGCTTGTACGCCACGTCGTCGGAGAGGCCCGCCATGTGCTCGGCGGCCACCCGCTTGGTGTGCGGCCAGGTCGAGTCGACGTGCGGGTAGTCCGTCTCGAAGGTCGCGTTGTTCACGCCCACGGTCTCGATGGCCTCGATGCCGTGCCGGTCGCGGAAGAAGCAGCAGAAGATCTGCCGGTAGTAGTAGGTGGACGGCGGCTCGGGGACGAGGTCCTTCACGCCGCCCCAGGCCCGGTGCTCCTCCCACACGTCGTCGGCCCGTTCCAGGGCGTACGGGATCCAGCCCATCTGCCCCTCGCTGTAGGCGAGTTTGAGGCGGGGGAACTTCACGAGCACCCCGGAGAAGAGGAAGTCCATCATCGAGGCCATGGCGTTGTTGAAGCTGAGCGCCGCCTGGACCGCCGGGGGCGCGTCGGGGGACGCCGCGGGCATCTGCGACGACGAGCCGATGTGCATGTTCACCACCGTCCCCGTCTCCTCGCAGGCCGCGAAGAACGGGTCCCAGTAGCCGGAGTGGATGGACGGGAGGCCGAGGTAGGTCGGGATCTCGGAGAACGTCACCGCCCGGACCCCGCGCGCGGCGTTGCGCCTGATCTCGGCGACGGCGAGCTCCACGTCCCACAGCGGGATGAGGCACAGCGGGATCAACCGCCCCCCGCTGTCCCCGCACCACTCCTCCACCATCCAGTCGTTGTACGCGCGCACACAGGCGAGGCCCACCTCCTTGTCCTTGGCCTCGGCGAAGGTCTGACCGCAGAAGCGCGGGAAGGTCGGGAAGCAGAGCGAGGCCTCGACGTGGTTGAGGTCCATGTCCGCCAGGCGCGCCTTCGGGTCCCAGCACCCGCGGCGCATCTGCTCGCGCGTGATGCCGTCGAGCGTCATCTCGTCCCGCGAGAAGCCGACGGCCGCGATGATGCGCTTGTACGGGAAGATCGCGCCGTCGTACTCCCACCAGTCGGTGATCTGGCCCTCCGGATCCGTCGTGAACCGGTACTTCCCCCCGACGTAGGCCAGCTCACCGATGCCCGCGGTGAAGGGCTTCGGTCCCCGGTCCCGGTACTTGGCCGGCAGCCAGCGCTCGAAGAGGTGCGCGGGCTCGATCACGTGGTCGTCCACGCTGATGACCCGGGGAAGTTCCTTGGTGCCAACTCCGTTGCCGACCACGCGATTGCCCCCTACTGCCTGCCCGTTCCCGACCGTTTCTGACGACCCATCAGATTCAGCGTATGGGCGCGGCGGCCCCGACGGCAAGCGCTCCTGTCGAACTCGGCGGCTTCGCGATCCCCCTGGCAGAGCCAACCTGCCGCCACGTCACGGACACGGGTCACGCGGGGCCCCTGAGCCCGTCACCGAGGGAGTGCCAAATGATCCGAACTCCCGCGCATCCCTGGCCTGTTGGTGCCCGGCATGTCACCCTGCCCCGCATCGTCCGCTCTCCGGTGTGAGCCGGTGCGGAGAGCGGCACGCACGTGATCTCCGGCCGATGTGGAGAGCGGCACCTGCACGGTCGGTCCTGGGCGAGGAGGAGACGGCATGAGCGAGCAGCACCACGACCGAGAGGCGGGCGCGTCTGCCGAAGGTGGCGCGCCTCAGGGGGCGGCGGAGGCCCTCAGGGCGGGCCATCTGGCGCGGGCCCGGAGCGCTGCCTCGCGCGCTGCCGCGGTCTTCCGCCACGTCGAAGTGCCGGATGCCGACGCGGCGGCCGCCGACGAGCCCCAGAGGGCCGAGATCCTCTTCAAGACCACCCACGCCGCCCGCGTAGCGGCCCAGGCTCTCGCGGTGCTCTCCGAAGGCACCTCCAACCCCGCCGCCGACTCCCGTTGCGCGAGGAACTGCGCGGCCGCGGCCTCCCAGGCGGCCCAGATGGGCCGGCTCCACGACGGCGGCAGCGAGCTTTCCGCCGCCGCCTTCCAGGCCGCCGTCAAAGCGGCCCAGGCCGCCGGAGCCGCCGCGGCCGCTGGGGCCCTGGGAGAGAACGAGACCCTGAACTCCCAGGCGGACACGGCCGAGAAGACCGCCGTCGCGGCCGCCGAGGCCGCGGGCTGGATGCGCCCGGGAGAGCAGATCCCCCAGGTCCCCACCGGCACGCGCAGCGCCGACGTGATGGCGATGATGCACTTCTGACCGACCTCGGATCACCCGGCCGCTTGCCCCGTGTGCAAGGGCGTCGACCTCAGCGACACCGGAGCCCCAAGCCCTCGAATGGCGGGCCGGGAAGCGCACGGGTGTGAGCGTGGCGGGCTCCGCGGGGGTGGGAGGGGGGTCGGCTCCGGTCGGGTGAGGTGGCTTCGGGGAGCGATTGAAGCTCTTGCCGTCGGCCCCGGCCCTATGCGGTGATCGGGCCGAATTTTTCCGCCATGCCGCGGAAGGCGCCGGGGGCTCCCTTTGTATCCGGTGTGTATCGCGCAGCGCTCCGTTCGTCATCGGGGTGGGAAGCCGGAATGGCTCGGGGGCGGGCTTGGCCTGCGGGTTTGTTCGTCGGGGAGGGGGCGCGGGGCCGTTTCGGGGCGGGCTGCCTGCCCGGTCTCTGCCGTATCGTTCCCTTCGATCCTTCGAGTCGCCGTCCGCGTACCAGGCGCGCCGCGCCGTGTGCGGGCCGCGGGTCAATCGGACCGTCGAGCTAGGAGCCACCCCGTGTCGTCGTCGCCCGCCCCGGCCCCGGCCTCTCCGAGTCCCGTACGCGTGCTGCTCGTGGAGGACGACGACCTGATGCGCCGGTCCTTCGCCGTCGCCCTTGAGCGGTACGGCTACGAGGTGCGGGTCGCGGCCGACGGACTGGCCGGGCTGGAGGCCTTCCGGGACGACGCCTTCGATCTGCTCATTCTCGATGTGATGCTGCCCGGCCTCGACGGGATCGGGCTGTGCCGCCGGGTGCGGGAGAGCAGCCTGGTGCCCGTCCTGATGATGTCCGCGCGCGGCGACGGGCTCGATGTCGTCGCCGGGCTCGAAGCCGGGGCCGACGACTACGTGGTCAAGCCCGTCGACACCTACGTCCTCGTGGCGCGGATCCGCTCGCTGCTGCGGCGGGCCACCTACGCGCCCGCCACCGCCGCGGGGGACGGGCGGCCGGACCCCGCCGAGGGAGAGCCGCTGGTCTTCGGCGACCTCAGCATCGACACCGAGGGCCTGGAGGTGTTCGTCGCCGGAAGCCCCGTCGCGCTCACCCCGACCGAGCTGAAGCTGCTCCTCGAGTTCGCCGCCCACCCCGGCGTCGTCCTGGAACGGCACACCCTGCTGCGCGACGTCTGGGAGTACGGCTGGGACGGGGACAGCCGGGTCGTGGACCTGTGCGTGCAGCGGCTGCGCAGGAAGCTGGGCCGGGACCGGATCGAGACCGTCCGCGGCTTCGGCTACAAGTTCAGGCGCTGAGCCCGTGCCCTCCCTCCCCCGGCCGCGCCGCTCCCGCGCGTCCCTTCGCTGGAAGATCGCCGCGCTGGCCGCCGCCACGGCCTGTCTCGTCGCCGCCGCGGTGGGCGTCCTCGTCCACGTGTGGACCGCGACCGACATCCGCGAGCGGGCCGAGATGCGGGCCTTCAACTCCGTGTACTCGGCCGTGGACGTCTACCGGCGCACCGGCGCGCTCGTCGACGGCGCCGAGCTCGATCCCCCCGAGCTGCCCGACGCCCTGCGCCACCCCTCCGACGGCACCCGGCACACCGCCTACGACGGGCGCGTCGACGGCAACATCGGGCCCAGCGTCTGGGCCGCCCAGCGGACCGGCGGTCCGGGCAGCCCGCTGCTGGCGGTCCGGGCCAACATGAGCTCGGAGCTGCACGACCTGCGCCGCCTCGACGCGGTCATGGCGGTGGCCTCGCTCGTCGCCCTCGCCGCGGCCGTGCCGCTCGCGGTGTACGGGGCCGGGCTGCTCGGCCGCCGGCTGCGGCGGGTCTCCGAGACCGCGGGCCGAATCTCCGCGGGCGACCTCGATGCCCGGACCGGGCCCACCAAGGGCGGCGACGAGGTGGCCGACATCGCGGCCACCGTCGACCTCATGGCCGACAGCCTCGGCCGACGGCTGCGTACCGAGCGCCAGTTCACCGCGGACGTCGCCCACGAACTGCGCACCCCCGTGGGCGGGTTGCTGGCCGCCGCCGACCTGCTGCCGCCGGGCGAGACCGAGGACCTGGTCCGCGGGCGGGTACGCGATCTGCGCGCCCTGGTCGAGGACCTCCTGGAGATCTCGCGCCTCGACGCCGGCGCCGAACAGCCGGTCCGCGCCCACGTCCCGCTCGACGCCGTCGTACGCGAGGCCGTGGCACGTACCGGCTTCGACGTCGAGTTCGTCGAGGCCGCCCCGCCATCAGGCACCCCCACCGACACCAGCACAGGCACCCGCACCGGAACGGACACCGACCCCCGCACCAGCACCAGCCCAGGCGCCCGCCCCCGCACCACCGTCGAGACCGACCCGCGCCGTCTCGAACGCATCGTCAGCAACCTCGTCGTCAACGCCCACCGGCACGGTGCGGCCCCGGTCGAGGTCAGCGTCGAGGACCGTACGGTCGTGGTGCGCGACCACGGGCCCGGCTTCCCCGCCGAGCTGCTGCGCGACGGTCCGCGCCGGTTCCACACGGGTGCCAGGGAACGCGGTGCGGGCCACGGCCTCGGGCTGACCATCGCGCTCGGCCAGGCCCGCCTCCTCGGCGCCGAACTCCGCCTGGACAACGCCCCGGACGGCGGCGCCGTCGCCACCCTGCGACTGCCCGACTGACACCCCGGGCCCCGCCCCTACACAACCGCTACGAACCGGCGCCCCCGCCGATACACAGCGGCCCAGGCTCCGATACGTGGCCCGGACACCCTTCGAAGTGCAGCCCCGCGCACCCGAAGAGGAGTCCTCGTGACCGCCGAACCCCTTGCCCCGTACGCCCCGCATCCGATGCCCGGCATCGCGGCCGCCACCACCGACCTGTCGAAGGTGTACGGCGGTGGCGACACCCGCGTCGTCGCCCTCGACCGGGTCAGCATCGGCTTCCGGGAGGGCGAGTTCACCGCGATCATGGGGCCTTCCGGCTGCGGCAAGTCCACCCTGATGCACTGCGCCGCCGGGCTCGACACGGCCGACTCCGGGTCCGTGCGGATCGGCACCACCGAGCTGAGCACGCTCGACGACCGGCAGCTCACCGAGTTGCGCCGGGACCGGATCGGCTTCGTCTTCCAGGCCTTCAACCTGCTGCCCACGCTGACCGCCCTGGAGAACATCACACTGCCCATGGACATCGCGGGCCGCGCGCCCGACCGGGACTGGCTCCAGAAGGTCGTCGCCATGGTGGGGCTCTCCGACCGGCTCGGCCACCGTCCGGCCCAGCTCTCCGGCGGACAGCAGCAGCGCGTCGCCGTCGCCCGCGCGCTGGCCTCCCGGCCCTCGATCGTCTTCGCCGACGAGCCCACCGGCAACCTCGACTCCCGCACCGGGACCGAAGTCCTCGGCTTCCTGCGCGACTCCGTGCGCGAGCTCGGCCAGACCGTCGTCATGGTCACCCACGACCCGGTCGCGGCGGGCTTCGCCGACCGGGTGGTCTTCCTCTCCGACGGCTGCCTCGTGGACGAGATGATCCGCCCCTCCCCGGACCGCGTCCTGGACCGGATGAAGGCCTTCGACACCCGCGCGCCTGTTAATTGACGGTTCGTCAATTCACTTCACGTTCACCCCATTTCGCGCCTCCGCCGCCAGGCGGACCCCTTCCACCCCGAAAGCCCCTCATGCTGAGAACCGCCCTGCGCAACGTCCTCGCGTACAAGGCCCGTCTGGTCATGACCGTGCTTGCGGTCTGCCTGGGGGTCGCGTTCGTCTGCGGCACCCTCGTCTTCGCCGACTCCTCCGCCGCGGCCCACCGCGCGGCCGCGTCGAAGGACTTCGCGGACATCGCGGTCACCGTGACCGCGAAGGAGCCCCCGCCCGGTACCGCCGCGGGCCCGCGCGGTGAGGTGCTCGACGACGCGCTCGTACGGAAGCTGGCCGCTCTGCCCGGGGTCGCGTCCGTGCGGCCGTCGGCCGACGGTTCGGCCACCCTGAACGCCGCCGACGGCAGCCCGCTGCGGGCGGGCCGGGGCTGGGCGCACCTGGCCGCCGGGTACGTACCGGGCAAGGACGGCAAGGACGGCCGGTACCCGCTGGTCGAGGGCCGCGCTCCGGCGAACGGCGGAGAGCTCGCCATGGACCGCGGCACCGCCGAGGCCGGGCACCTGCGCATCGGCGACACGGTGACGCTGGCCGTCGACGGGCCCGTCATGACCAAGCGGCTGGTCGGCATCGTCTCCAGCGGGGACACCCGGGTGACCGCCGGGGGCACCCTCGCCCTGTTCGACCTGGCGAGCGCGCAGAAGCTGTTCGCGTCCCCGGGGCACTACAGCGCGATCGATCTGGCGGCCGCGCCCGGCACCGCGCCGTCCGCGCTGGCCGCCGAGGTCGCAGGCGTGCTCCCGGCCGACCGGGCCGAGGTCACCAGCGGCGCGGCCCAGGCCGCCCAGCAGGCCATCAGCGTGGACCTGAGGACCCGGGGCTACCAGAAGATGCCGAAGATCTTCGCCGGGGTCGCGCTGTTCATCGGGTCGTTCCTCATCGTCAACACCTTCACCATGCTCGTCTCGCGGCGCACCCGTGAGATCGCGCTGCTGCGGGCGATCGGTGCCTCGCGCCGCCAGGTGGTCCGCTCGATCCTGTGGGAGGCCGCGCTGGTCGGGCTCGTCGCGTCGGCGGCCGGGTTCGTGCTCGGGCTCGGCATCGCCTCCGCGCTGCCCGACCTGCTCGGCACCGATCAAGGCCCTCTCCCGCACGGCCCGTTGGTGATCGGACCGCTTCCGGTCCTCGCGGCGCTCGGCGTCGGCGTGGGCGTCACGGTGCTCGCCGCGTGGCTGCCGTCCCGGCGGGCGGCGAAGATCGCGCCCATCGAGGCGCTGCGCTCGGCCGAGCAGCAGCCGACCGCCACCGCGTCCCGCCGCCGTGGCATCGCGGGCCTGGTCCTGCTGGTCGCCGGCGCGGGGCTGCTGGTGTCGCTGACCGGGGCGAAGGACGCCTCGGACGCGAACCTCCAGAACGCGATGGCCGGCTGCGCCCTGCTCGTCGCCGCCCTGATCGCGCTGGCGCCGCTGCTCGCCGTCCCCGTGATCCGCCTGGCCGGGCGGCTGACCGGACGCTTCGGGATCACCGGGCGGCTCGCCCGCGAGAACGCGCTGCGCGACCCGCGGCGCACCGCGGCCACCGCCTCCGTGCTGATGGTCAGCACGGCGCTGGTCGCCGGGCTCGCCGTCATCGGCAACTCCAGCGAGCAGGCCCTCGACCGGCAGGCCGCGGCCGGTCTCGGCGCCGACTACGTGATCGCGAGCCGCACCCCGACGACCGCGATCGACCCGGCCGCCCAGCGCCGGGTGGCGGACCTCCCCGGGGTGCGCACGGCGTCCGCCGTCGCCGACTCCACCCTGTTCACCGGCGGCCAGGTCCGGTCCGTGTCCGGCGTCGACCCCGCCACCGTGGACGCCGTCATGAAGCTCGACTTCGTCAGCGGCTCCGCCAAGGACCTCGGGCCGGGCCGGATCGCGCTCTCAAGCACCGTGGCCCGGGAGCAGGGCGTCGGCACGGGCGCCGTCGTCGAGGCCCGCATCGGTCCCGGCCAGGGCTTCACGCCGTACAGAGTCGTCGGCGTCTACCAGGACAACCCCACCGCCCAGGACGCCCTGGGCGACCGCGCCGAGGTGCAGCGCGGCAGCTTCCTGCCCGGCTCGGTGCAGCGCATCCTGGTCCGCACCGAGGGCGGCGCGGTCTCGCGGGCGACCGAGGAGCGGCTGCGTGCCGCCACCGGCAACAGCCCGCTGGTGGAGGTCAAGGACCGGGCGGAACTCGTCGACGAGGCGGCGGGCACCATGGGCGAGCTGCTGACCCTGATGTACGGGCTGCTCGCCATCGGCGGGGTGATCTCCCTGCTCGGCATCGTGAACACGCTGGCCATGTCGGTCGGCGAGCGCACCCGCGAGATCGGGATGCTGCGCGCCGTCGGCATGGGCCGGGCCGCCGTGCGGCGGATGATCCGCCTGGAGGCCGTGACCGTGGCCGCCTTCGGCACCCTGCTCGGCCTGGCGGGCGGGCTGTTCGGGGCCTGGGCGGTGGGTGCCCTCGCGAACGGCGCGATGCGCGAGTACTCCCTCGCGCCGCCCTGGGGCACCCTGCTCCTGCTGTGCCTGGTGTCCCTGGCGGTCGGCGCCCTCGCGGCGGCCGTCCCGGCCCGCCGGGCCGCCGCCCTCGGCCCGCTGGAGGCGGTCGCCGAGCGCTGACCCGGCCCACCCCACGGCTTCCCGTCCCCGCAGTGGCAGACTCGGCAGAGGTCAGCCGACGGAGGGGGAGGCCGTGGGGTCGTCGGAGTTGCTCATCGTCCTCGACCGGGACGGCGGCACGCCGTTGCAGCAGCAGGTCTGCGACCAGATCACGGCGCTGGTCCGGGCCGGGCAGCTGCGGCCGGGGGACAGCGTGCCCGCCTCCCGCGAGCTCGCCCACCAGCTCGACGTGTCCCGCACGGTGATCACCCGGGCCTACGAACTGCTGCGCGCCAACAACGTCATCACCGCGAAACGCGGCTCCGGCACGAAGGTCGCCGAGCGGGCGGATGCCGCGACCCCGACCCAACTCCCGTCACCGAAGGGCGTGTTGGCTCCCCGGCCGCCCCGGGCCACCGACGGCAGCAGCGCGCTGTGGCAGCCCTGGGAGCCGCCGCCCACCCACCATCCGAGCAGCGCCCTCGACTTCCGGCACGGCACCCCGGCGCTCGCCGAGTTCCCCGTGGCCCGCTGGCGCCAGTCGCTGCACGACGCGTACGGCCGCGCCGACGTCGCCTCCCTCGGCTACGGGCCCGCCGAGGGCTCGCCCACGCTGCGCACCGAGATCGCCACGCTGGTCCGCCAGAGCCGGGCCCTGGACGCCTCGCCCGACCACATCATGGTGACCAGCGGCGCCACCCAGGCCCTCGACATCCTGGTCCGCATGCTGGTCGGGCCGGGTGACGTGGTGGTGATCGAGGACCCGAGCCACACCGTGCTGCGTCAGGTCTTCGGCTGCTCGCAGGCCCACGTGGTGCCGGTTCCGGTGGACGAACAGGGGCTGCGCGTCGGCGACATCGACGCCTGCGTACGGGCCCACGGGCACGACCCGGCGCGCGTGAAGCTCGTGTACGTGACGCCCTCGCACCAGTTCCCCACCGGGTTCATCCTGTCCGGCGCGCGGCGGCGCGGGCTGCTGCAATGGGCCTACGACCACGGGGCGATCGTCCTGGAGGACGACTACCACAACGAGTTCACGTTCACCGGCGAACGCCTGCCCGCGCTGGCCGCCGAGCGGCACCGCGACACCGTCGTCTACGTGGGCAGCTTCAGCAAGACGCTGTTCCCAGCGCTGCGCATCGGCTACGCGGTCCTGCCGCCGCACCTGGTGGAGCCCTTCCTCGGCATCAAGTGGATCACCGACCGGCTCACGCCCACGGTCGCCCAGGACGCGCTCGCCGACTTCGTCGCCACCGGCGCCTACGCCCGCCACATCAGCCGCATGACGCGCCTGTACCGCCAGCGCCGCAGCCGCCTCCTGGAGGCCCTGTACGAGCACTTCGGGGCCGAGGTCCGCATCTCCGGGGAGGCGGCGGGCCTGCACGTCCTGGTCACGCTGACCGGCGCGCGCGGCGTCCCGGAGGAGCGCATCGCGCGGGTCGCGGCCGGGCGGGGGGTGCGGATCTATCCCGCGTCGGGCTACTTCGTCCAGGATCCGCCCGCCGAGCCCACCTTCCTCATGGGCTACGCGGCCCTGCCCGCCCCGCGCATCACCCGCGGCGTCGCCCTGCTCGCCGACGCCGTGCGGGAGGCGACGGGCCGGGCGGGCGACGCCGGTACGGGGTCGCCCAACCCCCTTACGCCGACGGCTCGGTGAAGCGCGGTCGGTGGAAGCGGGAGCGCTGGTCGTGCGGGACGGTGCAGTCGAAGTGCGCCTTCGCGGTGCGGCCGTCCGCCGACAGGGCGGGCGAGTAGGCGGGGGACTGCGTCGGGTCCAGCGGGAAGCCGGGGCGGTCGGGCAGCACCGCCACGTCGCGGTCGGCCTGGAGCCGGGTGGTCATGGCCCACCACAGGTCGGCGTCCGACTCCACGTCGACGTCCTCGTCCACCGAGACCACCAGCTTGGCCATCCGGAACTCCTCCAGGACCGACTCGGCCGCCTTGCGGACCGCCCCGTCGTCCGCGGGCGAGCGCTTGGCCCGCCACTGGAGCACCACCATGAGCTGGCCGCCGCCCGCCGTGTGGCAGTGCACGGCCTTCACCGGCGCGTCCAGCTCCCGCAGCCGGGCCAGGACCGCCGCCTCCATGCCGAAGCCGAGCAGCACAGACTGTTCGTGCCCGGGGCCCGAGACGGTCTGGAGGATCGCGCCCTCGCGGGCGGTGATCCCGGTGACCCGCACGCTCGGCAGCGCCGGATGCGCCCGGCCCTGATAGCCGAGGAACTCCGGCGTGGCGAACGGGCCTTGGGGGTTCTCGGGGGACAGATCGCCCAGCAGCTCGCCCTCGATCACGTACTCCGCGTGCGCGACGCACTCCGCCGCCACGGTCCGGCACTCCGTGAGCTCCACCGGTGCCCCGGCCAGCGCGCCCGCCACGGCGAGCTCGTCAACCACGGCCGGAACCAAGGAAGTTGGGCAGCATGAGGAGAGCAGAGCGGCCGGGCCCAGGCCGAGGTGGATCGCGACGGGCAGGTTCTCGCCCCGGCGGCGCGCCGCGAGGTGCGCGGCCTCCAGGTCGCGGCCCGGCACCATCCACAGGGAGAGCCGGTCGGGGCCCTGCACGCACATCCGGTGGACCGAGAGGTTGCGTACGCCGGTGTCGGGGTCGGTCGCCAGGACCGCGCCCAGCGTCAGGTACGGGCCCGCGTCCTGGTCGGTGAGGACCGGCACGGGCAGCGCCGTCAGGTCCGGGGCGAGGAGCGTGCGCACCGGCTCCCGGCCGCGCACGGGCGGCAGCGGGGCGGCGACCGCGTCCAGGATGCGCCCCGGCAGCTCGGCCGGGGTGGTGCCGAGCAGGGCCGCCGCCCGGCGCCGGGTCCCGTACAGGCCGATCAGGACGGCCCGGGAGGCGGCCCCGCCGCCGGGCGCGACCCGCTCGAACAGCACGGCGGGGCCCGGCCCGGTCGGCGGCGGGGCGGGCGTTCCGGCCCACTTCGCGTAGCGGGAGGAGACCCCGAACCGGGCCGGGACCTCCTCCCGCTCCCGCACCAGCTCGCCGGGCAGGAGGTCGAGACCGGCGAGCGCGGTGCGCAGATCGGCGAACCGGCGTGTCATGCCGCGCCCTCGCGGGCGGCGGCCGGCGCCCCCTCGCCCCGGGCCGCGGCGGCCCTGCGCTCGGCAAGACGCTCCAGCTGGAGCTCGGTCAGCTCCGTGATGAGGGTGCGGTAGACGTTCTCGGCGATGCCCGGCGGCATGCCCTCGTCGGCCGCGATGGACCGCACCTTCTCGATGACCTGGGCCACCCGGCCGGGCGAGCGCACGGTCTCCTCGTCGTTCTTGAACTCCGTCAACTCCCGTACCACGGCAGTGCGTTGAGCCAGGAGGGCGATGATCTGGCGGTCCAGCACGTCGATGGACAGCCGCAGCTCGTCGATGCGTTCCGGCCCGGTCACGGCGCGGGAACCTCGTCGATCACGTACACCACGGTCTGCTCGCGGTCGGAGCCCTGCGAGCGGTGCCGCTCGTCGCCGGGGATGATGAAGCCCATGCCGGGGCGGCAGGGCACCGAGCGGTCGTCGAAGTGGATCGTGAACTCGCCTTGCAGGACGTAGCCCTGGTGGCCGCGCTCGCACCACTCCAACTCGTTGAAACCGGCGGGGAGTTCCATCAGGCGCACCCGCAGTCCGCCGGTGTACGCGATCTTCACCCGGCCGTCGGCGCCGGGCTTGTGCCACTTCTCCCACGGGATGGCGTCGAAGTCGATGCCGACCAGGGCGGGGGTGGTGGTGGTCATGGGCAGGGTTCTCCTCGGAGTGTCGTTGCGAAGGGTGTGCCGGGGCGGCCGGGGCCCCGGGTGGTTCAGGACGCCGAACGGCTGCGCGCCGCGCGCTCGTTGCGGTCGTCCAGCGGCAGCACCGGCTCCCCCGTGGCCGTGCGGTGCTTGCGCAGCAGCAGGGTCATGTCGATCATCCGGTGGGCCATCCGCTCCAGGGCGTCGAGGCCCTCGGTGTCGTGCAGGCCCGGCTCCGCCGAGGTGTTGCGAAGGAGCGCGGGAAAGCCGCTGCCCACCAGGATCATCCGGTTGAGCAGCAGGTTGTCGACGAGCTGGTTGTGCACGGAGGCGTCGCTGTAGCGGCGGCCCGTCACGATGATGCCGCCGACCTTGTTGGCCAGCGGGCGGTCGAAGCGCAGGAAACCGACGCCCGCCCGCTCGATGAAGATCTGCATCAGGTGCGCGAGGCCGAATCCGTGCACCGGCACCGCGTAGATGATCCCGTCGGCCCGCTTCATCTCCTCGACGATGGCGGGCATGTCGTCCGGCAGCGCGCACGGGCTGATCCGGTTGTTGCAGTCGCCGCACGGGCTGCACGGCGAGATGCGGTGGTCGCGCAGGTGGAGTGCGCGGAACGTGCCTCCTCTGGCCCGCACCAGCTCCCCCGCGTAGTCGAGTGCGAGATCGGTGTTTCCCCCCGCCCGCTCGGACCCCGATATGCCGAGGATGACGGGCATCTCACCGCCTACTGCGTCCTGCATGTGCTTCCCCCCTTGCCTGCGGGTCCCACGGGGGCGGGCCGCCCGGACCCGCCCCTCCCGCCGTCGGCCGGTACCCCCGGGCCGCCGGCCGATGGGCGCGAACGGTCAGTCCTTGAGCTTTCCGGCGAAGTAGTCGATGTACGCCTGCATGTCGAAGTGGCCGTGGCCCGAGAGCGAGAACAGGATGCTCTTCGACTCGCCGGACTCCTTGCAGGCCAGCGCCTCGTCGATGGCCGCGCGCACCGCGTGCGTCGACTCGGGGGCGGGCACGATGCCCTCGTTGCGGGCGAAGGTCACCCCGGCCTCGAAGCAGGCGGTCTGCGGCACGGCCCGCGCCTCGAGGAGGTCGAGCTCCTTGAGCTGGCTGATGATGGGCGACATGCCGTGGTAGCGCAGCCCGCCCGCGTGGATGCTCGGCGGCACGAAGTCGTGGCCGAGCGTGTGCATCTTGGTGAGCGGGGTCATGCCGGCCGTGTCACCGAAGTCGTACTCGAACGTGCCCTTCGTCAGGGTCGGGCAGGACGACGGCTCGACCGCGATGGCCCGCACCGGACGGCCGCCGCGCAGCTGCTCGCCCAGGAACGGCAGGGCGAGCCCGCCGAAGTTGGAGCCGCCGCCGGCCGCGCCGATCACGATGTCCGGGTAGTCCTCGGCCAGCTCCATCTGGAGCAGGGCCTCCTTGCCCATGATCGTCTGGTGCATGAGGACGTGGTTGAGCACCGAGCCGAGGGCGTACTTGGCGGTGCCGCCGCTCTTCACCGCCGCCTCGACCGCCTCGGAGATGGCCAGGCCCAGGCTGCCGGGCGAGTCGGGGTCGGCCGCCAGGGCCGCGCGGCCCGCCTCGGTGAGCTCGCTCGGGCTCGCGGTGACGCTGGCCCCGAAGGTCTCCATCAGACCGCGGCGGTAGGGCTTCTGCTGGTAGCTGACCTTCACCATGTAGACCTCGCAGACGAGGCCGAAGTACTGGCAGGCGAGCGAGAGGGAGGAGCCCCACTGTCCGGCGCCGGTCTCCGTGGTGAGGCGCTCCACGCCCGCCTGCTTGTTGTAGTACGCCTGCGGGATCGCGGTGTTGGGCTTGTGGCTGCCCGCCGGGCTGACGCCCTCGTTCTTGAAGTAGATGCGGGCCGGGGTGTCGAGCGCCTTCTCCAGGCGCCGCGCCCGCACCAGGGGGCTCGGCCGCCACTGCCGGTAGACGTCGATGACGGCGCCGGGGATGTCGACCTCGGGGGCCGTGGAGAACTCCTGGGCTATCAGCTCCGCGGGGAACAGGGGCTCCAGGTCGGCCGGGGTGAGGGGCTCGCGGGTCCCGGGGTGCAGCATCGGGTCCAGCGGCTTGGGCAGGTCGGCGACCACGTTGTACCAGGTGGTGGGGATCTGGGCTTCGGACAGCAGGAACTTCGTCTGGGACATGAAAACTTTCCTGTGAGTGAAGTGGAACCGGTGCGGAGCGGTGGAGCGTGCGGGAGGTCTAGGTGCCGGCCGGGGCCGCGTCGGGCTCGGGCGCGGTGGCGGCGGGGGCGGTGGTGGAGGGCCTGATCCGCAGCAGCGCGAACGCGGCCATGCCCACGAGCGGGGCGATCAGGAGCGTCACGAACACGGGGCGGTAGCCGTCGGCCGTCCACAGGACGCCCAGGCCCACCGGCACGACGAGCCGGGCGAGGCCCAGGACGAAACCGTTGAGCGCCATGAAGCCGCCGACCCGGCCCGCGTCCACGTGGTCGGCGACATAGGTGGGCACGACGACGGACACGATGATCTCGCCGAGCGTCCACACCACCGTGGACAGGAGCAGCGCGGGCAGCGAGAAACCGAAGACGATCACCGAGAGCCCGAGCGTCCACAGCGCCCCCGCGACCAGGAGCAGCGCCTTGGTGCCGTACCCGCGCAGGTGCTTCTCCATGAGCAGTCCGAGACTCACCACGACGACGCTGTTGATCGTGTACACGGCCCCGACCAGACCGGCCGAGTCGTGCAGCACCGTGGTGACCGCCAGCGGCAGCGCGTATTCGAGACCGATGAGCGGCACGACGTAGAAGAAGGAGACCAGCACGATCAGCAGCACGTGGCCGTGCCCGAGTGGTCCCGAACCCGGGCCTTTGGAACGGGAGTCGGCGCGTGGCCGCCTGCGGTCGCGCGGCACCCAGAGCGTGATCATCGCCGCGCACACCAGGCCCGCCAGGATGTTCCCGGCGAACATGACGTGGTACGAGTACGCGGCGGCGACCCCGCCGAGCAGCGGGCCCACGCCCATGCCCAGGTTGTTGCCGACGTAGCTGATCGTGTACGCGAACGGGCGCTGCTCGGGGGTGGTCAGATCGGCGACCAGGGTGTTGGACGCCGGGCTGAACATGCCCATCCCGACCAGGGCGACGAACAGGAGCGCCGCGTAGGTCCAGGGCGCGCCGTCGAGCAGCGCGAGGCCGAGGTAGCCGGCGGCGTTGAGGATCAGCGCGCTCAGGAGCGCCGTGCGCCTGCCCCTCAGGTCGCACAGCGGGCCGCTCAGCAGGCTGCCGACCAGGAGGCCGGTGCTGCCCACCGAGATGAGCAGGCCCGCCTCGCCGGGGCTGAGGTCCTTGCCGCGCACCAGGTAGACGGCGAGCAGCGGGAACACGAACATCCCGGCGCGATTGACGAAGGAGGCGAGGAACAACACCCGTAAGGGTAGCGGCAGTTCCTTGAAGCGCGCGATCCACACCATGGCTACGCCCCGGTCTCTACGCGGAAGCTGTCGCGCACCGTCTTGAAGCGGGCCTTCACGTCCTCGAAGTCGACGCCCTCGCACACGTACCAGCCGAGCACGTCGTTGGAGGCGGTCGGCGGGGCGAGCACGTCGCCGACGCGCTTCCACACGTCCGCGTCCACCACGCCGTCCAGGGCGGTCAGTTCGGCCGCCGAGGTGATGGCGGTGATCCGCCCGTACTCGCCGGACGACAGGTACTCGGTGCCGATCTCCGGGCCCAGGCGGGCCGCGGGGCGGTGGTCGGGGTCGAGTTCGAGACGGCACCACTCGCCCGCGAGGTTGATGCCGCGCCCGGCCTCGATGGCGGGCACGATCGAGCCGCCGCCCGCCCGTGCACCGGCCTCACCGAAGACGATCTCGCCGTCGTCCAGGAGGAAGAACTCGGCGTGCACGACACCGGTGCTCAGGCCGAAGCCGCGCAGCACCACGGCGTTCAGCTCCAGGATGCGCCGCTCCCTCGGCGTGAGGTCGTGCTTGCGGGAGATGGTGCCGCCGGGCTCGTCGCGGTAGTCGAGGACGGAGTACGTGTACTGGGAGAGCTGCTCGAAGACGGCCTCGCCGCGCTGGAAGAGCGAGTCGACGTGGAACTCGGTGCCGCGGATGAACTCCTCGACCCGGTACTCGTGCCGGTCATCCCCCATCTCGGCCCAGACGCGGTCGAGTTCGTCCCGGTCGTCGACGCAGTAGGTGTTGCCGCACGCCCAGCCCGCGTACGGCTTGATGACGACCGGATAGCCGACCTCCTCGGCGAACTCGGCGACCGTCGTGACGGTGTCGGGACGGCAGGAGCGGGCCACCCGCACGCCGAGCTCCTCGGCCCTGCGGTGCATCACGTTCTTGTCGCGGAAGTTGAGCGCCTGGTCGGGGGTCAGGCCGGGGATCGCGTGGTCCCGGCGGGCGCGGCTGGCGGGCAGCACGTCGCCCTCGAACAGCGGGAAGATCCGCTCGATGCGGTGCTCGGCGACGATGGTGTCGACCGCCGCGCGCACGGCCGCCGTGTCGTCCAGGTCGGCGTGGTACTGGGGCAGCCCGTCCGCCTCGGGCGCCTCCCAGCCGGTGGGCAACAGCACCACGGTGGTCCTGCCGAGTTCGGCGGCGGCCGCGACGACACTGCGGAACTGGGCGGTGTAGCGCCCCGCGGCGGGGCGGTAGACCACCAGGATCGAGGGGTTCATGCGGTGCTCCTCGGGCGAGTCCGGGTCCAGCGGAGTGGGATGCGCCATCAGCGGACGCTCGCGGGCGACGCGGCGGTGAACAGCTCGCCGGCCGGGGCGGACCGGTCGAGGACCAGCGGCCGTCCGGGCTCGGCGCCCAGCTCGGTCAGTGCCGACACCAGCCGGTCGAGGGCCTCCTCGACGACGGCCCGGCCGCCCTCGTGCGCGGACTCCACGGTGAGCAGCAGCCTGCGCCGGCCGACGTCGGTCTTGACCACGTCGCCCTGGCGCCAGTTCCAGCGCCGCGAGTGGGCCCGGCCCCGGCCGTCCGCGTAGACGACCTCGCCCGGGTCGGGGTTCTCGGTGGCGTCGGGCGCGCCCAGCGGCGCGAAGACCTCGTTCCCGTGCGCGAGCCGCACCGCCAACTCGCCCTGGATGTCGCCCGCATCGCACGAGGCGACGGGCAGGCGGCTGTCCAGGGAGACCGCGTTGCAGAGGTCGACGAGGGCGTTGATCCGGGGCAGCCGGTCGCCCTTGGCGACCCGGCGCAGGACCGACTCGGCGGCGCAGGGGAACTTGTTCGGGTTGACGTCGACCGTGCGGTAGGCGTCCCGCCAGGCGGCGATCGGGGGCAGCGCGGAGACGTCCGCCTTGCTGAGCCCGGCCCCGTGCAGCGCGTCCTCGGCGGCGGTGAGCCACTGGGCCACGAGCCCGGACTCCCGGACGACGTCGACGTCCGGCACCGCGATCAGACCGAGCACATAGCCGGGCACCCGCTCGGAGAGCCGCGCGTCGATCGTGACGGTCAGGGCCGTGGCGCTGCCGGTGCTGCTGGGGGAGGTCTCCATGAACGTGGGTTCCTTCGATTCCGTCGATTCCCTGGCTGGTACCAGGCGGACCGCTGATGACGGTCCGACAGTAGGGAGCGGGCGGCGGCCCGGCTGTGGCCAATTCCCGGCAATTCCAGAAGTCCACTTGCGGGGTCGACCCGCGCCCCGTCAGGGGGACTCAGGGCTCAGCGGGAGCGCCCGCTCCGGGGCGGTTCGGCGGGAGCGCGCCCCTCACGGGCGTCTCAGCCGACCACGCTCGGGGCTGCCGCCGACTTCAGGAAGTTGGCGAACAGGCGCGTGCCGTCCTCGGTCATCACGCTCTCCGGGTGGAACTGCACCCCCTCCACGGCGAGGGTCCGGTGGCGTACTCCCATGACGTAGCCGTCGTCCCCCGAGGTCGCCGTCACGGTCAGGTCGGCCGGGGGGTCGGTGACGATCAGCGAGTGGTAGCGGGTGACCGTCAGCGGCCGCGCGGCGCCCGCGAACACCCCCTGCCCGTCGTGCTCGACGGGGCTGGTCTTGCCGTGCATCAGACGCTGGGCGACGGCGATCCTCGCCCCGTACGCGAGCCCGATCGCCTGGTGCCCGAGGCACACGCCAAGCAGCGGCACCCGCCCGGCGAAGGCGTGCACGAGTTCCACGTGCCCGGAGTCCGCCGGGTGGCCGGGGCCGGGGCCGAGGACCACCGCGTCCGGCGCCGAGGCGAGCAGCTGCGCCACCGTGCGGGTGCGCGAGCGCACCACGTCGGTCTCGGCGCCGAGGCTGAGCAGGTACTGGTCGATGATGTGGCTGAAGCTGTCGTACGCGTCGACGAGGAGGACCTTCACTTCTGGAGCTCCTCGCCGGTCAGCGCCCAGTACGTGGCGCTCATCTTGGCCAGGGTCTCGCGCCATTCGGCGGCGGGCTCGGAGTCGGCGACCAGGCCGGCCGACGCCTGGGTGCTGTAGCGGACGCCGTCGTGGACGGCGGTGCGGATGCACAGCGCGAGCACCGCGAACCCCCGGACGTCGACCAGGCCGAGCGCCCCGGCGTAGATGCCGCGCGGGTGGTCCTCCAGGTTGTTGATGATCTCCATGGCGCGCAGTTTCGGCGCGCCGGTCATGGTGCCGGCGGGGAAGGTCGCGCAGATCGCCGCCCACACGTCCGTACCGCTCCTGACCTTGCCGGAGACGGTGGAGACCAGGTGGTGGACGTACGCGAAGGGCTCGACCTCCATCATCGTGTCGACGGAGAGGGTGCCGGGCTCGCAGACCCGGCCGATGTCGTTGCGGCACAGGTCGACCAGCATGATGTGCTCGGCCTGTTCCTTGGCGCTGCCGCGCAGCTCGGCCACCCGGCGGGCGTCCTCGGCCGGGTCGGCGGCGCGGCGCGCGGTCCCGGCGATGGGCCGCATGGAGATGGCGTCGTCCTCGACCCGGATGAACAGCTCGGGGCTGGCGCCGATGACGGTGCGGTCCGCCCAGGGGACGAGGTACATGTACGGGGAGGGGTTGCGGTGCCGCAGCCGCCGGTAGACCTGAAGGGGCGTCAACTCCGTCTCGACGTCGATGCGGTGGCCGATCTGGATCTGGTAGCTGTCACCGATGCCGATGTGGTGCAGGCACCGCTCGGCGCGCTCGATGAACGTGGCCTCGTCCACGGTGTCCCGTACGGAGGTCGCGACGGGGGCCTCCGGCACGAGGTCGTCGTGGGCGCCCCGGGCGCGGACGGCGTCGACGACGGAGCGCAGCGGTTCCTGCCCCGCGCCGTCGGGCAGCTGGGGCCCGGATGCGGCCAGGTGGTGGACGCCGCCGCGCTTCAGGTCGTACCAGACGGTGTCCTTGAACAGGGTGAGCGTGCAGCGCGGTAGGCCCGACTCGGGCTGTTTCGAAGGCAGTTCCTCCATCGCCCAGGCCGCCTCGTACGACAGCGTGGTGAGGAAGCCGAAGGCGAAGGTGCCGGTGGGTATCGCGGTCTCGACCGCGAACAGGGCCTGGACGGAGCGCAGGACGCGCCAGACGGTGCGCTGGTCGGCCACGGCCCACCGCCGGGCGCGGCCCGTCGCGTCCGCGACCGTGCCCGGCTCCCCCACGGCGGCCGAGAGGGCGTGGGCGAGCCGGTCGCCGAGCGGCCCGGCGGCGACGAGTTCCAGCCGGTCGGCGTGAACGCGCAGTTCGGCGAGGCGGCCGTAGCCGACGGCGGCGTAGTGCCGGTCCTGGTCGGGACCGTCGAGGCTTTCGAAAAGGTAGACGTCACCGTCCTGGCGCGTACGGGCCAGGGCCTCGTACAGTCCCAGCGCGTCGACCTGCGGAAGTTCCTCGGAAACGACCCGGACCGGAATGGTGTCGGCCACTTGTGTGCGGCTCAATTCGTCATCGTAAGCTGGGAGTTCCAACTCTTTTGATAGGTCCGACAACAAGGACACGTCGAAAGCCTTCCTGATCCGGCCGGACCGTAGGGGCTTCGGGAATGAGCAAGCACGTCGGCGGTGCGCCGAAGGCCCGGCTCCGCACGTCACACAGGTCCGGACCGCTCCGTCCGGACTCCCCCCGCGCCACCCGCTCGGCGATTTCCCCCCGGCGACGAATGTGTGTTCGCGACGACTTCATCAAAAGGGGCACCGGCCCAGCCATACCACTTCGGCCTCCGGAGAGGAGACCACTTTGTCGTTGCAGCTCGACGTCGCCCTGGACCGGGAATCACGCCTCCCGCTGGCCGTTCAGATCCGCAATTCGCTGCGCAAACTAATTGAGGACGGAACTTTATGGCCGGGCACCCGGATCCCGTCGAGCCGCCAACTCGCCCTGGATATCGGGGTTTCCCGCAGCGTCGTGGTGGAGGCGTATGAGCAGCTCTCGGCGGAGGGCTATTTGCGGACACGGCACGGGTCGGGCACGACGGTCGCCGAGCGGGCCGGGGCTCCGCACACCGCCTCCACCCTCGTGCCGCCGGACCCGGAGTCCGCGCCCGAGGCGATGTGGGACCTGCGGACCGGCACGTCCAACGTGGTCGACTTCCCCCGCCAGGAGTGGATCCGCTGCATGAGCGCGGTCGTCGCCGACGCGGGCCACCAGGAACTCGGCTACTCCCCGCCGGCCGGGGTCTCCCAGACCCGGCGGGTGCTGACCGGCTACCTCGGCCGGGTGCGCGGCGTGCGCAGCCGCCCCGAGGACCTGATGGTCACCGCGGGCTTCGCCCAGGGGCTCGCCCTGATCTGCCGGGTGCTGCTCGACCGCGGGCACACCCGGCTCGCGGTGGAGGACCCGGGGCACCCGGGCGAGCGCGAGTTCGTCACCAGCTCGGGCCTGAAGGTGGTCGGCATCCCCGTCGACGAGGACGGGATGCGCGTGGACCTCCTGGAGCGGAGCGGCGTGCGCGCCGTGCTGCTCACCCCCGCCAACCAGTTCCCCACCGGCGTCCGGCTCGGCGTGGCGCGCCGCGAGCGGCTCATCGCCTGGGCGCGCGAGGTCGGCGGATACATCATCGAGGACGACTTCGACAACGCCTTCCTGCACCGCTCGGACCGGCTCCCGGCCCTCCAGAGCCTCGCCCCCGACCGGGTCGTGTACGCGGGCAGCGCCAGCAAGACGCTGGCCCCCGCGCTGCGCCTGGGCTGGCTTGCGGCGCCCTCGGAGCTGATGGCCTCCGTCGAGTACGTCCGCGCGGGCTGGGACATCGGCTGCTCGGGCCTGGAGCAGCTCGCCTTCGCCCGCTTCATCGAGACCGGCGCCCTCGACCGCCACCAGCGCCAGCTGCGTACGGAACTGCACCGGCGCCGCCAGACCGTCCGCCGCCAGGTGGAGGCGTGCCTGCCCGGCGCCCGCCTCGTCGGAGGCGACAGCGGCCTCCAGGCCTACGTCCAACTCCCGCCCCACATACCCGAGCAGCCCCTGGTGCGCGCCGCCCGCCAGCGCTCGGTCCTGACCCGGGGCGGCGCCTTCTACACCCTGTCCGACCCGACCCGCCCACCCGCCCTGGTCCTGAGCTACGCCACGGTCCCGTGCTCGGGCCTGACCCAGAGCATGCTGGCCCTGGGCGAGGCCTACCGGGAGGTGGGCGGCTGAGCCCACACCGCCGACCGGGCGGGCCCGAGGGCCCGGCCAGTACGCTGAACCCAGCGGGATCGGGCCCGCCGCATGGTGTCCGGGAGGTGTGTGATGACTGCCGCGATGGTGGCCCCAGCGTGGATGCACGAGCAGATCACGGCGGAGCAGTACGACTCCTGGACCGAGGAACAGTGCGCGGGAATCGAGATCGTGGACGGGATGGTCGTCGTGGGTCCCAGCGCGTCCAAGCGGCACAACCGGCTGGCCCGGATCCTGGCGAATGCCCTGGAAGCCGCTGCCGGGCCGGACTGGAACGCCGACACCGACTTCGACGTACGGCTCCAGGACGTCCCGCTCACCAATCGCCGCCCGGACGTCGTCGTGTATCGCGCGGACACCCTCGACGTCACACCCACCCGTCCTGAGCACGTGCTGATGGTCGTGGAGGTCGTCTCACCCGGCTCGGAGACCACCGACCGGATCGTGAAGACCGACCAGTACGCCCGGTCCGGCATCGCCTTCTACTGGCGGGTCGAGCAGGCCGCGACCGGCGTGCCCCTCGTCTACACCTACGTTCTCGACCCTGCCACGAGGGCCTACCGGGACGGCGACGTCTTCACCGGCACGGTCAGGGCTTCGGTCCCCTTCTCCGTGGAGATCGACCTCGGCCAGGTCTGAAGCGGCCCCGGGCGGGCCGGGTGGTCACGGTCCGCCCGGGGTTTCGTGAAGGGCCTCATCCCGGGTGGCGGCGGCTCCAGGCGTCCAGGGGTGGGGTGGAGGTGGGGGTGGCCGGGCGGGGGGTTCTGGTCCAGCCCCAGGACCTGTACGCCGCTGCCGCCGGGGCGTTGTCGGGGGCGATCAGGGTGGTCAGGACGTCGGCCTCCTGGCGTTCCAGGAGTCTTTGCTGCAAGCGCGTCGCTA
Organism: Streptomyces sp. NPDC045846; assembly: GCF_056431605.1. Lineage (NCBI taxonomy): Bacteria > Bacillati > Actinomycetota > Actinomycetes > Kitasatosporales > Streptomycetaceae > Streptomyces > Streptomyces sp. NPDC045846. The sequence continues at coordinate 160,922 of NZ_JBWKKJ010000004.1, forward strand.
TGCCGGTGCGCCTGCGCGAGGGCAGCACCATCAGTTCGGCGAGCGCGAACACCCGGTCCGCGGTGGCCAGTTCCTCGTCGCCGTCGGTCTTCGCACCGCGGAAGCCGTGCCACCACTCGCCCTCGCGCCCGGGCGGATAGCCGTAGGCGCAGCCCACCAGGAACGGGTCGCCCGCGATGACCATGTCGAAGCCCGGCCGCTGCACGTCCTGCGCGAAACGGCGCAGGAACTCCCCCCGATCCAGGGACTCCCCGCCCCGCACACCTTCGTACGCCGCTACGTACAGATCCGCGACGGATTCCCGCTGCTGCTCGGCCTGCCATCGGGACAGCCGCCGCAAGAACACCTCTGTCATCGCAACAGCGTGGCAGGTCACGGCGGTTCTCGGAACAGGGTGAGGGGAGAAGATCGATCGAGGACGCCCCCGCTTCCGCCCCTCGTTGACCGGATTCGCCGGGCCGCTCAGACTGGCCGGACCATGGACGACGCACAGATCGTGACACTGCACGGCGAGCGTGCGCTCATCGACCGGGCCGGGCACCTGTTCGCGGGGGCGCGGCACGAGTTCCTCGTCGCCGCCGCCGACCCGCTGACCTGGTCGTCCGGGGTGCGCACCGCCTTCGCCGCCGGGCTGCGCCCCGCCACGGAGCCCGGCGGGGTCGCGCTGCGCAAGCTCTACACCCCGCAGGCCCTGCCCGACGCGCGGGCCGAGCGACGGCTCACCAGGATGGCCTCCGGCGGGGCGCACATCCGGATCTGCGCGGCGCCGCTCGCCCAGGAGACCATCGTCCTGGACCGGCGGATCGCGATCCTCGCGAGCGCACCCGGCTCCGGCCCGCGCACGTACACGGTGATCCGCACCCCGGACGTCGTGGCCGGGCTCAGGTCGCTGGTGCACGCCGCCTGGGAGTCCTCCCCCGACCTCGACGACCACCTGCGCCGCCGGCCCGTGGCGCTGAGCGCGCAGGCGCGGCGGATCCTGCGGATGCTCGGCGCCGGGCACACCGACGAGGCGGCCGCGCGTCAGCTCGGGATGTCGCTGCGGACGTACCGCAGAAGGGTCGCCGAGCTGATGACGGCGCTGGGGGCGAGCTCCCGGTTCCAGGCCGGGCTGCGCGCCCGCGAGCTGGAGGGAACCCTCTGAGCCGGACGGCGGCGCGCTCCCGCGAGAACCCCGCGCACGCCCTGATGCAAAACGGCAGATGCGAGCCATACTCTCGTACATGACTCATAAACGCGTGGCCGAGCGGCTCGTGGCGGTGGTGGGTGCGGTCGACCGGCCGGTGCGGCTGAGCGTGGCCGAGCTGCGCGAGCGGTGGCCGCAGCACACGGCGGCCGTCACCTTCGACTGCGCGACCAGCGGGCCGCGCGCCCACACCTTCCGCGGCCCGCTGCTGCGCGAGGTGATCACCACGGCGGGCCCCGGCTTCGACCCGGCCCGCCGCAAGGACCGCTCCCGCTTCCTGCTTGAGGTCACCGGCGAGGACGGGCACGGCACCGTGCTGTCCTGGGCCGAGATCGACCAGGACTTCGGCGACTCCCCCGTCCTGCTCGCCACGGCCCTGGACGGAGTCCAACTGGACGGCGCGGGCGCCCAGTTGGTGGTGCCGTCCGACCGCTGCGGGGCGCGCTACATCAGCGGCATCACCCAGGTGCGGCTGCGCGCCTGCGCGAGCCTCGACCGCGTACGGGGAGATCTGCTGCCGGGGTGATCAGCCCGCCTGCGGCGACGGCGGGGCGATCGGCAGGCCCGTGTAGTTCTCGGCCAGCTCGGCGGCGGCGTGCCGCGAGTGGGCGATGCGGTCGAGCTGGGAGAGCTGGAGCCGGGCCTCGAACGCCGAGTGCGCCGGGTCCGTGTGCAGCAGCTCGGTCAGGGTGTACGAGAAGTGCTCGGCCCGCCAGACCCGGCGCAGGCAGGTCTCGGAGTAGGCGTCGAGGAGCTCCGTCGAGCCGGTGACGTGGCGCTGGACCAGGGCCCGGGACAGGACGACGACGTCGGCGACCGCGAGGTTGAGCCCCTTCGCGCCGGTCGGCGGCACGATGTGCGCGGCGTCACCGGCCAGCAGGAGCCGCCCGTACCGCATCGGCTCGACCACCCAACTCCGCATCGGCAGCACCGACTTGGCGGTGATCGGACCGCGCTCCAGTCTCCACCCCGGGTCCGCGTCGGTGGCCAGGCGGGCGTCCAGCTCGTCCCAGACGCGCGCGTCGGGCCAGTCGGCCGGGTCGGTGCCGTTGGGCACCTGGAGGTAGAGCCGGCTGACGGAGGGCGAGCGCATGCTGGCCAGCGCGAAGCCGCGCGAGGAGTGGGCGTAGATCAACTCGTCGTACCGGGGCGGGGCCTGGGCGAGGACGCCGAGCCAGGAGTAGGGGTACGTGCGCTCGTACGTCCTGCGGAGTGCGGCCGGGACGGCGTCCCGGGCCACGCCGTGGAAGCCGTCGCAGCCGACCACGTAGTCGCAGGTGAGGGTGGCGGGGCGGCCGGCGCGGCGGTAGTGCAGGGTGGCACCGCCGCCACCCCGCGCACCTTCGGCCTCGCCCACCCCCTCGACGCCCGTGACCTCGGCGCCGAACAACAGAGGCCCGCCATCGGCGAGTTGCAGGGCGACGAGGTCCTTCACCACCTCGGTCTGGGCGTAGACCATCACCCGGCGGCCACCGGTCAGGGAGGGGAAGTCGACGCGGTGGGAGCGGCGGTCGTGGCGGAGCTCGATCCCGTCGTGCGCCAGCCCCTCGCGGTCCATGCGCCCGCCCGCACCGGCCGCCCGCAGGACGTCCACGGTGGTCTGCTCCAGGATCCCGGCCCGCTGGCGTCGCTCCACGTAGGCGCGGTCGCGGCTCTCCAGGACCACGCAGTCGATCCCGGCGTTGTGCAGCAGGCGGGCGAGCAGCAGCCCGGCCGGGCCCGCGCCGACTATGCCGACGGTGGTGTGGGCGGGGGCCATGTCAGGCGTCCTTCCGTTCGGGGGCGTCCGCGTACTCGTCGATCGCCCGTTGCGCGACGGCGAAGGCCGCGTTGGCGGCGGGCACCGAGCAGTACACGGCGCACTGGAGCAGCACGTCGCCTATCTCCTCGGGGCTGAGGCCGTTGCGCAGGGCGCCCCGCACATGCAGGGCCAGTTCGTCCTTGTGGCCGCCCGCGACCAGCGCGGTGAGCGTGACAACGCTGCGGGTACGGCGGTCCAGGGTGCCCTCGCCCCAGATCTCGCCCCAGGCGTAGCGGGTGATGAAGTCCTGGAAGCGGGCGGTGAAGGGTGTGGTGCGGGCCCGCGCCCGGTCCACGTGGGCGTCGCCGAGGACCGACCGGCGAGCGGCCTCGCCCACCTGCCGGAGCGGGTCGGGGCGGGCGCCCGTGAAGTGGTGGAGCAGGGCGTCGGTCACCGGTCCGGGACGCTCGACAGGGGCGAGGTGTCCGGCGTGGGGCAGCTCGACGAGCTGGGCGTCCCTGATGCCGTCGGCGAGTTCGCGGGCGTGCGAGGGCGGGGTCGCCAGGTCGTTGCGGCCCGCGATCACCAGGGTGGGGGCGGCGATGCGGGCGAGTTCGGGGCGCAGGTCGAGCCCGGCGAGGATCTCGCAGCAGGCGGCGTACGCCTCCGGGTCCACGCGGTGGTGCTCGGCGAGGAGGCGCTGCGGGGCGGCGAACCCGGGACTGAACCAGCGCCCCGGCGCACTGTCGGCGAGCTCCCCGATCCCCTCGCGCCGTACGGCGTCGGCCCGCGCCAGCCAGGGTTCGGGCGGGCCGAAGTGGGCGGAGGTGCACAGGAGCGCGAGCGCCTCGACGCGCTCGGGGCACCGCGCGGCCACCCAGGCCCCGACCGCCCCGCCCAGCGAGACCCCGGCATACCCGAACCGCCGAACCCCAAGCCCGTCCAGAACCCCCAGAACGAGCCCACCCAGCGTTTCGAGCGTGGCCCGCCCCGGCCCCAGCTCGGACGCGGGGGAGCCTCCGTGCCCGGGCAAGTCCCAGCGGACGACATTGAAGTGCGCGGAAAGGAGCGGGAGTTGAGCCTCCCAAACGCCTGGCCCAGTACCGAGAGAGGGCCCCAACACGAGAGTGGGAGCGGCCGGGCCGGGCCCGGGTGTGAGGCGGTGATGCAACACGGAACTCCTTGGGGAGTAGGGGGTCATTGAGGAGCTGTGGCCAGAAGCTCAGGAGAAGCCCTCGACACATGCGGCGAAGGTCAACCCTGCTGGGGGCGCGGGGAACTGCGCGAGCAACCGGCACGGCCCGCAGCCGAACAGGCCCGGCGCCAGCAAGGGCCAGCCACCACCCCGCCCAGAACAACCCCGCCAGGGGCGCGGGGAACTGCGCGAACAACCACCCCCGGCCCGCAGACAAAAACAGCTCGCCAGCAGCGACAGCACGGAGCAAACCCCGCCAAGGCCAACCCCGTTGGGGGCGCGAGGAACTGCGCGAGCAACCGGCACGGCCCGCAGACAAAAGCAGCCCAGAGGCGGGCCTCCCCGCAAAGGCGGGCCTCCCCAAGGCAACCGGGGAGGGGGCCAGGACGCCCAGGGGGCCCCGGGCCCTCACGGCCCGCTCCGACACCCCGGCCCCTCCACCGCCCTCCCCAACGCCCCCTCGACCAACAATCCCGCCGCCCCCACATACCCCCCGGGATCGAGCGACCCACCCTCGAGGCTCCCCGGCGGAGCCACCCGCCCCCACTCGGCCAGCACCCCACCCCCCGTCAGCAGCAGGTTCGCCCGCATGCGGGAGGGAAGGAGCCGCAGCTCGCCGCAGAGCACGGACGCGGCCCGCGCGGCGCCACCGCACAGGCGCAGGGCCTCGCGCAGGGGGGACCACTCCGCGTGCCAGGCGCCGGGAGGGCGTTCGTCCTCGGCGGCCAGGGACGCGTACAGGACCGAGGCCAGCGCCGGTACCTGCCGGGCCGCCGAGGCGATCAGCACCGAGCGCACCGGGTTGCTCTTGTGCGGCATGGTGGAGGAGCCCCCGCCCGTGCCCTCCGCCACTTCCCCCACCTCGGTGCGGGACAGCACCAGGACGTCCGCCGCCACCTTCCCCAGCGCCCCCGCGCAGAACGCGAGCGCCCCGCCCAGGTCGGCCACCGGCGTCCGCAGCACGTGCCAGGGCAACTGAGGTGCGCGCAGGCCGAGTTCGGCGGCGAAGGCCGACACCAGGGCCGGTCCCGGCATTCCGTACGCCTCGAACGCCGCCAGCGTGCCCGCCGCGCCGCCCAGCTGGACGGGCAGCCCGTCCCGGACCCGTACGACCCGGTCGTGCGCGTCGAGCACCAGGGAGCGCCAGCCCGCCGCCTTCAGGCCGAACGTCGTCGGGACGGCGTGTTGGGTCAGGGTGCGGGCCGCCATGAGGGTGGTCCGGTGCCGGTCGGCGAGGGTGGCGAGCGAGGCGGCCGTCGCCGCCAGGTCGGAGGCGATCAGGTCGAGGGTGCGGGCGGCGACCAGCATCAGCGCGGTGTCCAGGACGTCCTGGCTGGTGGCACCCCGGTGTACGAACTCCTCGTCGCCCGGCGACAGGTGCGCGACCGCCTCCCTGAGGTCGGAGACAAGCGGGATCACCGGGTTGCCGCCCGCCCCGGCCCGCAGCGCGAGGCCCCGCGCGTCGAAGGCGGCGGAAGCGGCCGCCGTGGCCACCGCCGTCGCGGCCCGGTCCGGCACCGCGCCGAGACCGGCCTGGGCCCGGGTCAGCGCCGCCTCGGCGTCGAGCATCGCCCGCAGCACCGCCCGGTCGCCGGTCGCCCCGTCGGCTGGGCTCCCCGCGCTCACCGGGGTGAGCAGACCGACATCCCCGTACGCGCCCTCCGGCAGCGGTTCAGGCGGCGTCGAAGTCAAGGAAGACCGTCTCCTTCTCGCCCTGGAGATGGATGTCGAAGCGGAAGAGCCCGTCCCGGCCGGGCTCGCGCCGGGCCAGCAGCGTCTCGCCCCGCTCCCCTGCCAGCGCCTTCAACTGGCCCTCTCCGCCAAGACCTTCGACGTAGGCCCGGGTGAACAGGTGGCGCGAGAGGCCGCGCGCGAACAGGCACACCGCGAGGTAGGGAGCGGACGGCGGCGGGGGCAGGGTGCGCACCGACCAGTGGCCGTCCGCTCCCGTCGGCACCCGGCCGAAGCCCGTGAAGCCGATGCCGTCGCGGCCGAGGAGGTCGCCGGTGGCCGGGTCCCGGCGCCAGGAGCCGGGGGCGCCCGCGAGGGAGCCGTCGGGGCGGGCCTGCCAGAACTCCAGGAGCGCGTCCGGCACCGGCTCGCCGTGGCCGTCGTACACGTACCCGTGGACCGTGATCGCCTCCGGGTGCCCGGTGGGCGCGATCTCCCCGCCGCCGGGGACGGGCAGGGCGTACCCGTAGAACGGGCCGACGGTCTGGGTCGGGGTCGGGGCGAGGCGCCGGGGTGCGGGCATCACGCGGTCACCTCCGGGTCGGGCAGCGTGGCGGCCGGGCCGTCGAGCACGATGTCCCAGCGGTAGCCCAACGACCAGTCCTGCACGGACAGTTCGGGGTCGTACGCGGCCACCAGGCGGTCGCGTGCCGCCTGGTCGGTGACCGTGTGCAGGATCGGGTCGTGGGCGAGCAGCGGGTCGCCCGGGAAGTACATCTGGGTGACCAGGCGCTGGGCGAAGGCACGGCCGAAGAGCGAGAAGTGGATGTGCGCCGGGCGCCACGCGTTCTCGTGGTTGCCCCAGGGGTAGGCGCCGGGCCTGATCGTGGTGAAGGCGTACCTCCCCTCGGCGTCCGTCAGGCACCGGCCCGCCCCGGTGAAGTTCGGGTCGAGCGGGGCCGGGTGCTGGTCGCGGCGGTGGGCGTAGCGGCCCGACGCGTTCGCCTGCCAGATCTCGACGAGCTGGCCCCCGACGGGCCGGCCCGCACGGTCGGTGACCCGTCCGGACACGGTGATGCGCTCGCCGTGCGGGTCGCCCGCGTGCCGACGGGTCAGGTCCGCGTCGAGCGCCGTGACCTCGGTGGCGCCGAAGACCGGGCCGTACAGCTCGACCGCCTCCGGGTCGCGGCCCAGGGCCAGGGGCGCCCGCGTCGGCACGCGCAATGCGCCGCTGCGGTACGCGTCCACGCGGCGCGGCGCGGGCACCCCCGCCGGCGCCGTGGCGTCCTGCCCCGGTACGAGGCCCTCCCCCTGCGTGAGCGTCATCGCCCTGCCACCTCTCCCTCTCCTGATGCGGTCTTCGTACGGATGTGGACCGGCGCCCCCGTCCTCGCGCGGACCTCCTCCACTCCGACGCCCGGCGCCGTCTCGACGAGGACGAAGCCGTCGCCGGGCCGCACGTCGAGCACCGCCAGGTCGGTGACGACGCGGTGCACGCAGGCCCGGCCGGTGAGCGGCAGGGTGCAGCGCCGCACGAGTTTGGGGGTGCCGTCCTTCGCGGTGTGCTCGGTCAGCACGATCACCCGGCGCACGCCGTGCACCAGGTCCATCGCGCCGCCCATGCCCTTCACCAGGCGCCCGGGAACGGCCCAGTTGGCGAGGTCGCCGTCCGCCGACACCTGCATCGCGCCGAGGACCGCGGTGTCGACGTGGCCGCCGCGGACCATCCCGAACGAGAGCGCGGAGTCGAAGAACGCGGCGCCCGGCAGCACGGTCACCGTCTCCTTGCCCGCGTTGACGAGGTCCGGGTCCACGTCCTCCTCCAGGGGGTACGGTCCGACGCCGAGGACGCCGTTCTCCGAGTGGAGCACCACATCCACCCCCGGGGGTAGATGGCCCGGGATCAGGGTGGGCAGTCCGATGCCGAGGTTCACACAGCTGCCGTCGGCCAGTTCGGCGGCCGCCCGTGCGGCCATGCCCTGCCGTGTCCACCCGCTCACCGGCCCGTCCCGCCTTCCCGTACCGTGCGCTTCTCGATCCCCTTGTCGGCGGCCTGGGCCGGTGTCAGGGGGACGACCCGCTGCACGAAGATCCCCGGCACGTGAACCGTGTCTGGGTCCAACTCGCCCACTTCCACGAGATGTTCGACCTCGGCCAGGGTGGTCCGCCCCGCCATCGCGGCCGGCGGGTTGAAGTTGCGGGCCGCGCGCCGGAAGACCAGGTTTCCGTGCCGGTCGCCCTTCCAGGCCCGTACCAGGGCGAAGTCCGTGGTGATGGCGTGCTCCAGGACGTGCTCGCGGCCGCCGAACGCGCGCACCTCCTTGGGCGGCGAGGCCACGGCCACCTCACCGTCGGGGCCGTGGCGCAGCGCGAGCCCGCCGTCGGCGACCGGGGTGCCGACGCCCGCCGGGGTGTAGAACGCGGGGATGCCGCAGCCGCCCGCCCGCAGCCGCTCGGCGAGGGTGCCCTGCGGGACCAGCTCCACCTCGATCTCGCCGCCCAGGTACTGGCGGGCGAACTCCTTGTTGTCGCCGATGTACGAGCCGGTCACGCGGGCGATGCGCCCGGCCGCGAGCAGGACGCCGAGCCCGCCGCCGTCCACCCCGCAGTTGTTGGAGACCACGCTCAGAGCGGTGGCGCCCTGCGCGTACAGGGCGGCTATCAGCACGTTCGGCACCCCGCTGAGACCGAAGCCGCCGACGGCGAGCGAGGCCCCGTCGGGGATGTCGGCCACCGCGTCGGCGGCGGTCCGTACGACTTTGTCCATGGAAAGCTCACACCCTGCCTGGAGGATCGCGTCCTGGGCTCTCGTGGCTTGTTCGCCAGATGAACTAGAGTTCATAATGCGTGTGCCCCGAGTGTGCGTTCAGCCCGTACGTGTGTCAACGCCCCGTGCACCCGCAGCACGCGGGCCTCAACACCCCTGTCCCGGAGGCAAGATGAGCACCGCCCCCGCCGAAGCCGTGGGCCCCCTGATGCGCGGGGTGGCCGTCCTGCGCGCGCTCAGCGACGCCGACGGGCGGCTCAGCCTGGGGGAGCTGGTCCGGGTGACCGGGCTCGCGCGCTCCACCGTCGACCGGGTCGCCGCGACCCTGGCCCGCATGGGATACCTGCGGCTCGACGGCCCGACCGCGAGCCTCGCCCCGCGCCTGATGGAGCTCGCCAACGCCTACCTGGGCGCGCTGCGCCTGCCCGCCCTGCTCGGCCCGTACGCGGTCCAACTCGCCGAGGAACTGGACGAGTCGGTGTCCCTCGCGGTGCCCGACGGCGACGGCATCCGCTTCGTGCACCAGAGCACCCGGCGCCGCGCGATGTCCCTCACCTTCCGCATCGGCGACCTGCTCCCCGCCGAACGCACCGCGCCGGGCCCCCTGTTCGCCGCCCACTGGACGCCCGCGCAGTGGACGGCCTGGCGGGCTCGGCGTACGGCCGACCCGGCGGGCCACGCCTTTCCCGCGGCCCCGCCCACCGAGGGCGCGGCCCCCGACTTCGAGCAGCGCGCCGAGGCGGCCCGCACCGCCGGGTGGGCCGTCGACGACCAGCTCATCGAGCCGGGCCTCGTCGCGGTGGCCGTGCCGCTCCGCGACCCGGCGGGCACCCCGCTCTGCGCGCTCAGCGTGGTCAGCCACACCAGCAGGCACAGCGCCGCGTCCCTGCGCGCGGCCGTCCTGCCCCGCCTGCGGGCCGCCGCCCGCGCGATGGAGGCGGAGCTCGCCCGCGACCACACCCCCGCCCCGGACGCGCCCCGGGCGCTCGCGGCCTGGACCTCCGCCTCGAAGCAGGAGCTCGGCGCGGAGTTCGTCGAATCGCTGGCCCGCGGGCTCACCGTGCTGACCGCGTTCGGCGCCGACCGGGCCGAGCTCACGCTCAGCGCCGTCGCCGAGGCCACGGGCCTGGCCCGCGCCACGGCCCGGCGCGCCCTGATCACACTGGACCATCTGGGTCTGGTCACCACCCGGGGCCGCGCCTTCCGCCTCACCCCGCGCGTCCTGGCGCTCGGCTGCCCGCCGCTGTCGCGTACGACGCTGTCCGACATCGCGGCGCCGCACCTGGCCGCGCTGGTGCGCACCGTGCACGACTCGGCCTCGCTCGCGGTGCTCGACGGCGACGCCATCCAGTACACGGCTCGCGTCGCCACCACCCGGATCATGAGCGTCAACATCACCCTGGGCACCCGCTTCCCCGCGTACGCCGCCTCGATGGGCCGGGTGCTGCTCGCGGACCTGGACGCGACGGAGCGCGCGGCGCGGCTCGGCCGTACGGAGCTGTCGGCGCTCACCCCGCACACGGTCACCTCACCGGCCGCCCTCGCCCCGATCCTGGACCGGGTCGCGGACCAGGGGTACGCGCTCGTGGACGAGGAGCTGGAGGAGGGGCTGCGCTCGCTCGCCGTGCCGGTGCGGGACGCCGCGGGGCGGGCGGTGGCCGCGGTCAACGTGGCCATGCACACGACCCGGCGGACCGTGCCGGAGTGCCTCGCCGAGGTGCTGCCCGCCCTGCGCGCCACGGCCACCGCCATCGAGACCGAGCTGCACGTGACGAGCCGCTACTGCCGGACCCCGCTGTCCTGACGCGACGCACCCGCGCCACCCGGACCCCACCGCCGTAACGCGACGCGCCCGCGTTGGCCAGACCCCACTGCCGTCAGCGAAACGCCCGCGCCACCCGGACCTCACTCCCGCGACGCGACGCGCCCACGCCACCCGGACCCCACTGCCGTGACGCGAGACGTCTCGGCCACCCGGACCCCGCTGCCGTAAGCGAAACGCCCGCGCCCGCCGGACCCGCTGCCGTCACCAGAACGCCCGTGCCGCCCGGCCCGCAGGGCGCCGGAGCGCGGTGGCCCCCGCCGCACTTTTGTCATCCCGACTCCCCGCGCTCTCCCTCTAATCGGTTAATTCAGGGGAATGCGGACATGCTCATGACCCTGGTCGGGGATACAGGGCTAGTCCGCTGCCCAGTCTGTCCCCGACACCCCGGAGTACGCCTCGTGGAGACCACAGACACCGTGTGGAGCTGCCCTTTCGACTTTGCGGATGCGCTCGAATTCGACCCGCAGCTCCAGCGGATGCTGGCCGAGGAACCGGTCGCGCGGATCCGGATGGCGTACGGCGAGGGCGAGGCCTGGCTGGTCACCCGGTACGAGGACGTGCGGACGGTGACCACCGACCGCCGCTTCAGCCGCAGCGCCGTCATCGGGCGGGACTTCCCGCGGATGACGCCCGAGCCCATCGTGCAGGCCGAGTCGATCAACCTCATGGACCCGCCGGCCAGCAGCAGGCTGCGCAGCCTGGTCGCCAAGAGCTTCGCGCCCAAGCACGTGGCACGGATGCGGGAGCGCACCCAGGGGGTGGTGGACGAGCTGCTCGACACGATGGCCGCGCACGGCTCGCCCGCCGACTTCGTCGAGCACGTCGCCGCCCCGCTCCCGCTCGTCACGATCTGCGAGGTCCTCGCGATCCCGGACGACGAGCGGGACTGGCTGCGCAGTCACGCGCTGACCATGATGAACATCGGCGCCGCGGGCCGGGAGGCGGCCGTCCGGGCCAAGGCCGAGCTGCGCGCCTACTTCACCGACCTCACCGCCGCCCGCCGCCGCGACCCGGGCGACGACCTCATCTCCACCCTGGCCACCGCCCGCGACGGCGACGAGCTCCTCGACGACCAGGAGCTCGCCGTGATGGCGATGGTCCTGCTCATCACCGGCCAGGACACCACGACCTACGAACTCGGGAACATCGCGTACACGCTGCTGACCAGGCCCGGCGTCCTCGACGCCCTGCGTGCGCACCCCGAGCGCCTCCCCGCCGTCCTCGACGAACTGCTCCGCTACATCCCGTTCCGCAAGGGCGTCGGCATCCCCCGCGTCGCCACCGAGGACGTGGAGCTGAGCGGGGTCACCATCCGGGCCGGGGACATCGTCCACGTCTCCTACCTCACCGCGAACCGGGACGGCCGCAAGTTCGACCGCCCCCACGAGGTCGACCTCGACCGGGGCTCCGTCCCGCACATGACGTTCGGCTGGGGCGCGCACCACTGCCTCGGCGCCCCGCTCGCCCAGATGGAACTGGAGGTGGCGTTCACCTCCCTGCTGGCCCGCTTCCCGGACCTGCGCCTGGCCGCCGCCCCCGGCGACGTGCCCTGGAACACCCACTCCATCTGGCGCCACCCGCTGAGCCTTCCGGTCGCCTGGTGACCAACTCCCCCTCGTAGAAAGGCAGTCAGATGGCCACCTTGTGCCGACCGGCGGTCGCCGTTCCCGACCACGTCATCACCCAGGAGCAGACCCTGGCGCTCGCCCGTGAGATGCACGGCGGGCACCCGCAGCGTGATCTGGTCCTGCGCCTCATCGAGAACACCGGCGTCCTGACCCGCCACCTCGTCCAGCCCCTCGAAGTGACCCTGTCCCACCCGGGGTTCGAGACACGCAACCGGGTGTACGAGGCCGAGGCGAAGAAACGGGTGCCCGCGGTGGTGCGCGAGGCGCTCGCGCACGCCGAGGTCGAGGCCGCCGACATCGACCTGATCGTCTACGTGTCGTGCACGGGCTTCATGATGCCCTCGCTCACCGCCTGGCTGATCAACACGATGGGCTTCCGTTCCGACACCAGACAGCTGCCCATCGCCCAGCTCGGCTGCGCGGCGGGCGGCGCCGCGATCAACCGCGCGCACGACTTCATCACCGCCTACCCGGGCTCCAACGTGCTGATCGTGTCGTGCGAGTTCTGCTCGCTGCTCTACCAGCCCACCGACATCGGGGTGGGCTCGCTGCTGTCCAACGGCCTGTTCGGCGACGCCCTTTCGGCGGCGGTGGTACGCGGCGAGGGCGGCACCGGCATGCGGATCGAGCGCAACGGCTCGCACCTGGTGCCGGACACCGAGAACTGGATCTCGTACGCGGTGCGCGAGACGGGCTTCCACTTCCAGCTCGACAAGCGGGTGCCGGGCACCATGGAGATGCTCGCCCCGGCCCTCAAGACCCTGGTGGCGCAGCACAGTTGGGAGGTCGGCGCGCTCGACTTCTACATCGTGCACGCGGGCGGCCCGCGCATCCTGGACGACCTGTGCCACTTCCTGGACCTCGGTCCTGAGATGTTCCGGTTCAGCCGCAGCACCCTCACCGAGCGCGGCAACATCGCGAGCTCGGTGGTCTTCGACGCACTGGCCCGCCTCTTCGACGAGGGCGGCATGGCCGACGGCGCCCGCGGCCTGATCGCGGGCTTCGGCCCCGGCATCACCGCGGAGATCGGCGTGGGCAGCTGGAACGCCGGTCCGGACATCGAGCGCGAGCTCAGCGCGGTGGCCGCGTCCCAGCTCTGAACTCCCGGCGGCCGACTACTCGTTGACCAGCACGGGGATGGAGAGCACCGCGCTGGTCGGCGTACCGGTCAGGGCGCCGGGCTCGACCTTGAAGTCGATTCCGGCCCCCTCGGCGGCGGGGGTGTGGCCGCCCCTGTGCTCGTCGTGACCCTCCTCCGCGTACTGGAACGACCCGGTGCCGAGCAGCCTGCCGTCCGCGTCGTAGTAGGCGGCGCGCAGCTCCAGGGCGATGAGCTCGCTGACGTCGGAGGTGACGGCGAGGTGCCCGGTGACGGCGGAGCCCGCGCCGAGCGCGCTGCCGGTCACCTTCACCCGGTCGGTGAACGGGCCCTGTTCCAGGCGGACTTCGCCCCGGCCCAGCTTCTGGTACGCGGCCGGGGCGGCGGCCTGCTTGGGGGCGGCGAAGCTCACCGAGGGGACGGGGCTCGGGGAGTCCTCGACGCGTACGCCGGTGCCGCCGCCGCACGCGGTGGCCAGGGCGAGGGTGAGGACGGCCAGGGCGGCCGGGGCGATGCGTCGCATGGTGGGTGCTCCTGCTCCTCGGGTGCTGCGGTGAACGGGGCCCGGGGGCAGTGCGCCCGGGCCCCGGAAGCGGCCCCGCTGCGGCGGGGCGGGGTGGTCAGCCGCGCGGGGCGCGGCCGAACAGCGAGCCGTACATCTTCCCGTACAGGTCGGTGTTGAGCTGGCTGGCCGCGAAGCGGTCGGCGCCCGGGCCGTACGCGAAGATCGGGACGTCCGCGCCGGTGTGGTTGCCGGACAGGTAGGTCAGCCACAGGCTCGCCTCGGGGCTGCCGTCCTTGACGCCCTTCGGGTCGTCCGGGGTGCGGAAGGTCGCCGGGCCGAAGTTCTTCGCGTCACCGGAGCCCGCGCCGTTCACGATGCCGGTCGAGCGGGCCGGGTCCTTGGCGCCCGAAGTGGCGCGCGAGGGAAGGGAGTTGTTCGCCGGGTTGCCCGCGTCGGTGTTCGCCGGGGGCGCCGCCGCCTCGGCGTTGGTGTAGGTGCCCTTCTCGATGATGTTGAAGCCCGCGCACTCGTGGTCCGCGGTCACGACGACCAGCGTGTGGCCGTCCCGCTTCGCGAAGTCGGTGGCCGCCTTGACCGCGTCGTCGAACGCCTTGACCTCGGCGAGCGTCTGGGCGGCGTCGTTGGCGTGCGAGCGCTTGTCGATCTGGGCGCCCTCGACCTGGAGGAAGAAGCCCTTCTTGGAGCGGCCGTCCAGCAGGTCGATCGACTTCTTCGCCATCTCGGCGAGCGTCGGCTCCTGCTTCTGCGGGGCGCCCGCGGGCAGCGAGGCCTTCGCCTGCTCGACGGTCAGGTTGCCCCGGTTGAACAGGCCGACGACCTTCTTGCCGCGCGCCTTGTCGAGGTCGGCCCTGGTGGCGACCTTCTGGGTGGCGGCGGTCTGCGCGGGCAGCTTCGGGTCGCCGAACGAGCCGAGCACCTGGTAGCCCTGCGCCTGGAGCGCCTTCTGGTCGTCCGGCTCGAAGCGGGCGAGGCCGCCGCCGAGGATCACGTCGGCGGTGCCGTTGCGGGCGATCTGCTCGGCGATGGGGGTGATCAGCGTCTTGTCGGCGGGCGCCTTCTCGTAGCTGCCGTCGGCGTTCTTCGGCAGGCAGGCCGCGTCCGAGTACGTGGGCCCCTGGCAGCCGCGGAGCAGCGCGTGGCTGAACTGGGCGGCCGGGGTGGCGTCCGTGATCTCGGCGGTCGAGACGTTGCCGGTGGCGAAGCCGGCCGCCTTGGCCTGCTCCATCAGCGTGGCGCGCTTCTTCTCGTAGCTGTCCACGCCGATCGCGGCGTTGTACGTCTTGACGCCCGAGGCCCAGGCGGTGGCGGCGCTCGCCGAGTCGGTGACCAGGGCGGGCTGGTCACCGCCCTTCTCGACGGCGTACGTGGCGACGGCGCCGGTGTAGGGCAGGCGCTCCATGTTCAGCTTGCCCTGGGCACCGTAGTAGCGCTCGCGGCCCGCGGTGACGTGGGTGCGGCCCATGCCGTCGCCGAGCAGGTAGATGACGTTGCGTATCTCGCGGCTGCCGTGACCGCCGTGCTGGGGCGCGGAGTTGGCGGTGACGGCCGGGCCCGCGGCGACCGCGGAGGCCGCCGCGAGGACCGCGAGCGTCTTCATTGCCTTGTGTGTCATGGCGGTGAAGCTATGAGTCGCATGTGAACGGACCGGGAGGTTCAGGCGGCCGCGAGGCGAACGCCTTTGCCTTATCCATAACCTTCCCGTCCCTGCCCTTTGCCCGCTCTGTGCGCCGCCCTTACCCGGGGACCCGGGCCGTCCTCACCCGTAGGAGAGGTTGGAGCAGATGTTGTCGTCGGCCGAGCGGGCCTTGTCCGCGACGGAGGACGGCACCGCTGCGGGGGCGCTGGGCGCCGCGTCCGCGCCGCCCGCCTTGTACTGGGTGCCGAGGATCAGGTTCAGGCCCGGCGCCTTCGCCGTGCGCAGCAGCGCTCCGGGGAAGTGCGTGGCCAGCGTCTTGGCCTTGGCCTCGTCTCCGGCCCCGTACTCGATGACGGTGTGCGTGTAGTCCTGGGTCGCGGCGGTCGTGGCGCCGGTCACCGTGAAGCCCGCGCTCTTGAGCTCGTCGGCGGCCTTGCCCGCCAGGCCCTTCTCGGTGGTGCCGTTGTAGACGGCGACGCTGATCCCCTTGCCGGAGGCGGGGGCCTCGGCGGACGGGGACGGGCTCGGCGAGGCGTCGGACCCCTTCGCGGAGGCGTTCTGGCCGTCGACCGTGCGGTCCGCGCGGAGCGCCGCGAACAGGGCGTCGGCCTCGGGCTTGACGACCGCGACGCGCGCGCCCTCGTACCGCCAGGGCAGGGTCACGAACTTGGTGTTGTGCAGGTCGATGTCCTTCATGGACATCGCGAACGAGATCAGCTTGTTCGGGGAGCCGAGGCCCGGGTCGACGGTCATCGACTTGGTGGCGGCGTTGGCGAGCGGCAGCAGGCTGGTCGGGTCGAGGCCGTTGCTCTTCACCTTCTTGAGCAGGCTGCCGACGAAGGCCTGCTGGCGCTGGATGCGGCCTATGTCCGAGCCGTCGCCGATGCCGTGCCGGATGCGCACGTAGTCGAGGGCCTTCTGGCCGGAGACCGTCTGCGGGCCCTTGGAGAAGAGCAGGGTGCCCTTGTGGTGCAGGTTGGGGTTGAGGTCGCCGGTGTAGACGTCGTTGGGGACGCAGACCTGGACGCCGCCGACGGCCTCGGTCATCTTCGCGAAGCCCGCGAAGTCCACCACCACGGTGTGGTCCACGCGCAGCCCGGTCAGCTTCTCGACGGTGTTCTGGGTGCAGGCGGGATTCCCCTGAACCGTTTCTCCTACTTCGAAGGCCGAGTTGAACATCACATCGTGCTTCTCCTTGGTCCAGCTCCCGTTCGGCAGCTTGCAGGGAGGTATGTCGACCAGGGAGTCGCGCGGTATGGACACCGCGACGGCGTGCTTCTGGTCGGCGTACACGTGCATCAGGAACGCGGTGTCCGAGCGGCCGATGTCGCCCGTGCCGTGGCCGTACTGGGCGTTGTCCCCGGAGCGGGTGTCCGAGCCGATGACCAGGACGTTCGAGCCCTTGGTCGAGGCGGCGGGCCGGTTGGCGGAGACGCCGCCGTCGTCGAAGGTCCTGATGTTGCCGTTCAGCTGGAAGTAGATCCAGCCACCGCCCGCCAGCGCCAGGACCAGGACCGAGGCCACCGTGACGCCCACGAGACGGGCTCGGCTGCGTCTGTTGCGGCGCCGTGGCGCGGCGGCGCTGCCGCTCTCACGCCTGCTTGCCGCTCCCGCTTTGTGGCTGCCGGCCATCGGACCCCTCATCCCTCATTCACGCCTCTTCTGTAGAGGAGACGGTGAGTCGCACACTCTGGTTGTACAGTTGCGCAATGTAGCAAGTCTCATGGAGAGTCATCAGCCCCAGTCGTTCAGAGAAAACGACTGTAGGACGCGAACGAGGGAGGACGGCGGGATGTTCCTGCGCAACGGGCTCGAGCCCTGGCACCTGCTGATCGTGGCCGTAGTACTGATCCTGCTGTTCGGCTCGAAGAAGCTGCCCGACACGGCACGCGCGCTGGGCAAGTCCCTGCGCATCCTCAAGAGCGAGACCAAGGCGATGCGCGAGGACGGCACCGAGCCAACCCCCGCCGCCGCCGCCGCCCCGGCCCCGCAGGTCACCCCGGCTCCGGCCCCGGTCCAGACGGTCCACACCACCACGGACGCGCCCGCGCGCCCGGCCCAGTGACCCGGCCGTACGCTCGGCAGGCATGGAACAGCTGCCGACGTACGCCGACGTGGTCCGCGCCCATGAGCGGATCGCCCCGCACGCCCACCGCACCCCGGTCCTGACCTCGCGGCTCACCGACGCCGAGCTCGGCCTGAGCCTCCACTTCAAGTGCGAGAACCTCCAGCGGATGGGGGCCTTCAAGTTCCGCGGTGCCTTCAACGCGCTGTCCCGCTTCGACGCGGAGCAGCGCCGCGCGGGCGTGGTCGCCTACTCGTCCGGCAACCACGCCCAGGCCGTCGCGCTGGCCGCCGCGCTGCTCGGCATCCCGGCCACCATCGTCATGCCGCACGACGCCCCGGCGGCCAAGCTCGCCGCGACCCGGGGGTACGGCGCGGAGGTCGTCCCCTACGACCGCTACCGCGAGGACCGCGAGGAGATCGGCACCGCGCTGGCCGAGGAGCGCGGCCTCACCCTGATCCCGCCGTACGACCATCCCGACGTGATCGCGGGCCAGGGCACCGCCGCCAAGGAGCTCTTCGAGGAGACCGGCCCCCTGGACGCGCTGTTCGTCCCGCTCGGCGGCGGCGGGCTCCTGTCGGGCACCCTGCTCGCGGCGGGCGCGCTCTCGCCGTCCTGCGCGGTGTACGGGGTCGAGCCCGCGGCCGGTGACGACGGGCGGCGGTCGCTGCGCGCGGGCCGGATCGTGCACATCGACACCCCGGCGACCATCGCCGACGGCGCCCAGACGCAGCACCTGGGCGCCCACACCTTCCCCCTGATCCGCGACCACGTGACCGACATCCTCACGGCCACCGACGCCCAACTCACCGACTGCATGCGGCTGTTCGCGAGCCGCATGAAGATCGTCGTCGAGCCGACCGGCTGCCTGGGCCTGGCCGCGGCGACGGCTCTGGCCGAGCGGTACCGGGGCGGGCGGGTCGGCGTGATCATCAGCGGCGGGAACGTGGACGTGGCGCGGTTCGCGGAGCTGGTGGGACAGGCGGGGCGCCCCGCCCGGAGGGAATCCCGCTAGGCGCGCGGGGACCGGGCGCAGGGCCCCCGGCGGCCGCCGGGCCGAAACCCCGCCCACCCCGGCACAGCGGCACGGCGCATGATGGGGGGCATGAACGAGATGCCGGAGTGGGAGAAGCGGTTCAGGGCGCCCAGGGTGGGGCTGCCCGACTGGGCGGAGGACGCCCCGGACCGCTCGCTGTTCGTGTCCAACGCGACAGGGACGTACGAGCTGTACGCCTGGGACCGGGCCACCGGGTCGCAGCGGCGGGCCACCGACCGCCCCAACGGCACCACGGACGGGGTGCTGACGCCCGACGGCGAGTGGATCTGGTGGTTCTGCGACACCGACGGCGACGAGTTCGGCGTGTGGCAGCGCCAGCCGTTCGGGGGCGGCCCCGACGAGCCGGCCGTGCCCGGCCTCGCCCCGTCCTACCCGGCGGGCCTCGCGCTCGGCCGGGACGGCACGGCGGTGGTCGGCCGCTCCACCGACGACGAGGGCACCACGATCCACGTCGTACGCCCCGGCTCCGCCCCCGTCGAGATCTACCGGCACCACGAGTCGGCGGGCGTGGGCGACCTCTCGCACGACGGGACGCTGATCGCCGTCGAGCACACCGAGCACGGCGACGCGATGCACTCGGCGGTGCGCGTGGTGCGCCCGGACGGTACGCCGGTCGCCGAGCTCGACGACACCAAGGGCGGCACCGAGGAGCTCGGGCTCGAAGTGCTCGGCTTCGCGCCGCTGGCGGGCGACACCCGGCTGCTCGTGGCCCACCAGCGGCGCGGCCGCTGGGAGCCGATGATCTGGGACGTGGCCACCGGCGAGGAGAGCGACCTCGCGCTCGACCTGCCCGGCGACGTCTCGGCCGAGTGGTACCCGGACGGCTCGGCGCTGCTCGTCGTGCACAGCTTCGAGGCCCGCAGCGGCCTGTTCCGCTTCGACCTCGCCACGCGCTCGCTGATCGAGATCGACACCCCGGCCGGTTCGGTGTCGGGCGCGACGGCCCGGCCGGACGGCACGGTGGAGTATCTGTGGTCGTCGGCCCAGCGCCCCTCCGAGGTGCGCTCCACGACGGGCCGGATCGTGCTCGACCCGCCCGGCTTCAAGGCGCCGCCCTCCGTGCCCGTCGAGGACGCCTGGGTGGAGGGCCCGGGCGGGCGCATCCACGCCCTGGTGCAGCGCCCCGCGGGGGACGGCCCCTTCCCCACCCTGTTCGAGATCCACGGCGGCCCGACCTGGCACGACAGCGACGCCTTCGCCTCCGGCCCGGCGGCCTGGGTCGACCACGGGTACGCCGTGATCCGGGTCAACTACCGCGGCTCCACGGGGTACGGGCGGGCGTGGACCGACGCGCTCAAGCACCGGGTCGGGCTCATCGAGCTGGAGGACATCGCGGCGGTCCGCGAATGGGCGGTCGCCTCGGGCCTCGCCGACCCCGAGCGGCTCGTCCTGGCGGGCGGCTCCTGGGGCGGCTACCTCACCCTGCTCGGCCTCGGCACCCAGCCGGACGCGTGGGCGCTCGGGCTCGCGGCGGTGCCGGTCGCGGACTACGTCACGGCGTACCACGACGAGATGGAGGCGCTGAAGGCGATGGACCGGACGCTGCTGGGGGGCACGCCGGAGGAGGTGCCGGACCGCTTCCGCGCGTCGTCCCCGCTGACGTACGTCGACGCGGTGCGGGCGCCGGTGTACATCTCGGCCGGGGTCAACGATCCGCGCTGTCCGATCCGGCAGGTCGAGAACTACGTCGACCGGCTCGCGGCGCGGGGGGCCCGGCACGAGGTGTACCGCTATGACGCGGGGCACGGGTCGCTGGTGGTGGAGGAACGCATCAAGCAGGTCCGCCTCGAACTCGACTTCGCCGCCCGCCACTTGACCCCCTGACCCTGGGGCTCCGCCCCAGACCCCGGAGGCCCCCACCCCGCCCCTTCCCTAAACCCTCCGGGGGTGAAGGTGCTCCTGGGGGCTCCGCCCCCAGACCCCCGTTCGCGCCTGAACGGCGCTCGTCCTCAAACGCCGGACGGGCTGATGCCCATGCAGGCCAGCACGACCCTGCTAGGGGCGCGGGGAACTGCGCGAGAAGCGACCACGGCCCGCAGACGGACGAGGGTTGGGGGCGCGGGGAACTGCGCGAACAAGCGGGCACGGTCCGCGGCCAAGCGGGAGACGGGGTCCTGGGGCGGAGCCCCCAAGGGGGGTTGGGGGCGGAGCCCGCAGGGGGGCGGGGGGACCCCGGGGGCGGAGGGGGCCGTACCGTGGGGGTGTGTACCGGTTCCTGCTCACACCCCGCTGGTGGGGAATCCACGTCTTCGTCCTGCTGGCCATCCCCGTATGCATCTTCATGGGCTCCTGGCAGCTGGGCCGCTTCGAGGACCGCGTGCAGTCCCACGACGCGGCCGAGAAGGCCCCCGACCCCGCCACGCAGAAGGCGGAGCCGCTCGCCTCGCTGCTCCCCGTGGACCAGCGCACCTCCGGCCGCCCCGCCGCGGCCCACGGGCGGTACGCCGAGCAGTTCCTGGTCCCCGGCCGCGAGGTCGACGGCAGGTCGGGCAGCTATGTGCTGACCCTGCTGCGCACCGACGGCGGCAAGGCGCTGCCCGTCGTGCGGGGCTGGATCCCGCAGGGCGCCAAGGCCCCGGCCCCGCCGGCCGGTGAGGTGGACGTCACCGGGGTGCTCCAGGCCTCGGAGAACGCGGGCTCCGACGGGGTGCACGCACAGGGCGGGCTGCCCCGGGGCCAGGTCGGCATGATCAGCGCGGCCTCCCTGGTCAACCTGGTGCCGTACCAGGTGTACGACGCCTGGGTGACCCTGCCCCGCGCGGACGCCGGGATGACCGCGGTGCCCGCCAGCGCCCCGCAGAACAGCGGGCTCGACCTGAAGGCGTTCCAGAACCTCGGCTACACCGGAGAGTGGTTCGTCTTCGCCGGGTTCGTGGTCTTCATGTGGTTCCGCCTGGTGCGGCGCGAGGCGGAGGCCCTGGAGGACGCCGAGCTCGGACTCGTCCCGGACGCGGACGAGGCACCCGCGGCGCCCGCCCTCAAGTAGCGAGCGGCAGGCAGCGAACAGCAGCAGCGAACACGACGTGCGAAGGGGGCCGCCGACAGCGGCCCCCTTCGTGCTCCTCCCCCTCCGCGAACGAGGAGCCGTCGTGATGCCGCCTACGGCGTGACCGCCGCGGGCGTGCCCGTGCCCGCGTCCAGGACGCCCGTCTTGTAGATCGTTCCGGCGCAGGCGTTGGGGATCTTCGCCTCCGCGGACGGCGCGCCCGGCTCGGCGACGTGGGTGACCGCGACCGTGCCGCCCGCCGTGGCCGTCGGGGTGCCGCCGTCCGCGCCGAGCTGGGTGGTCGCGCCGCCCGACGCCGTGGTCGGGGCGACGACCCCGCTGGTGCTGCCGGAGCTGCCGCCCGACGGGCTCGGGTCGGGCGAGGGCGGGGGCTTGGGGCAAGTGTCCGACGGCACCCAGGCGAACCGCACCTCGTACGCCCCGGACGGCTTCAGGACCAGGCGGGTGGCGTCCTGCGAAGGGTCGGGGAGCCCGGGGGCCGGGTCGCCCGCCGCGTGCTCGACCACCGTGATCTTCGCCGGGTCGGCCGCGCCCTGCGCCTTGACGTTGAACTTGCCGACGCCTCCTATGGCGCACTGCTTGTTGGACGCGTTGACGATGCGGAAGGCGCCGTACACCTTGCCGGTCGCGTCGGGCCGGCCGACCTTCGCCGACTTCACGCTGAGCTCGCCCGCCTCGCACACCGGCGAGTTCGCCTGCACGGGCCCGCCGCCCGTGCCGGTCGCCCCGCCCGCGGTGGCGCCCGTGGGGCCCCTGCTGGGCAGCGCGCTGGGACCCGTGGCACCGGGGCTGCCGGGCCGGCTCCCGGCGCCGGGAGGCTGGTCGCCCTCCTGTACGCCGTCCGCCGCGCCCCTGGCGCCGCCGGAGGTGCCGTGCGTCCGCTCGCCGTGCCCGGCGACGGCCGGCCGGTCGCCCGCGCTGCCCGAGGTGTTGGCGACATGGATGAACGCGGGCACCGCGGTGGCCACGAGCAGCGCGGCGGCGACGGAGCCGACGACGGCCTGCCGCTTGCGGGCCTGCCGCGCGGGCACCGCGGCCCGCAGGTGGTCGAGCGCCCCCTCCGAGGGCGTCAGGCCGTCCACCGCGCCGTGCAGCAGCCTGCGCAGCGCCTGTTCGTCGGCCGCGTCGGGGCCCGCCTCGGCCGGAGGAAGGCCGAAGGGAGGGGTGCCGGTGCTGTTCTTTTCCGGCGTCTTGTCCACGAATCCGTATCCAGTCAGGTCGTTCAGGTCATTCCTGGGCCGCTGGTCCGGCCCTTTCTTTCCGTGTGCCCCGTGTGCCCCGTGCTCCCCTTGCCACCTGTCGCCGTCGGGCCCGTTCATGCCGTCGCCTCCATGGCGACGCGCAGGGCGGCTATGCCGCGCGATCCGTACGCCTTCACCGAGCCCAGGGATATGCCGAGCGTCTCGGCGACCTGGGCCTCGGTCATGTCCGCGAAGTACCGCAGCACGAGCACCTCGCGCTGGCGGCGCTGGAGTCCGCGCATCGCCTTGATCAGGGCGTCGCGCTCCAGCTGGTCGTACGCGCCCTCCTCGGCGCTCGCCATGTCGGGCATCGGCTTGGAGAGCAGCTTGAGCCCGAGGATGCGGCGGCGCAGCGCGGACCGCGACAGGTTGACGACGGTCTGGCGGAGGTAGGCGAGGGTCTTCTCCGGCTCGCGCACCCGGCTGCGCGCCGAGTGGACCCGGATGAAGGCCTCCTGCACGACGTCCTCGCAGGAGGCGGTGTCGTCCAGGAGCAGGGCCGCGAGCCCGAGCAGCGAGCGGTAGTGCGCGCGGTAGGTCTCGGTGAGGTGATCGACGGTGGTGCCGGCCGCCATGGCCTCGTCAGCGCTCTCGCGCGTGGTCGTCTGCGCGGGAACACGGGCCGGACGGGTGGCGGGCATGGGCGCGATCACCGGCATGCCACCGGGCACGCCGAGGCGCCGACGCGGGCGGACGACCGTGCCACCGCGCGCCGGTACCGCTCTGAAGTCGAGTACCTCTGCCACGCCTGTTGGACACGTTCCTCCCCGTCAGGGTTGTACGCGTACGACACTGTTCTTGGCGGTGCGCCACATGCCCTCATCCGTACCCGCTCTTCCCCAATGCCCCGATTTTTACGGCACCTTGAGGGGCGACCGCATAGACGCTCCATGCCGGACTGCGGTTGCAGGGACACGGAAATGAATCGTGTAACAAGGGCTTGGCGCAGTTCAAGTGGTACAGACCAGCGACTTGCTCACAGAGCGTTCACAGATCCTACAAATCGGTGGAGCTCACCGCGCGGTGAATTCGCGAGCCGCCAACTCGGCGATGTGCGCGGCGTTCAGGGCCGTCCCCTTGCGCAGGTTGTCGCCGCAGACGAAAAGTTCCAGTACGTGCGGATCGTCCGGCGAGCTGCGCACCCGGCCGACCCACGTGGGGTCGGTCCCGACCACGTCCGCGGGCGTGGGGTACTCGTCGGCGGCGGGGTCGTCGAAGAGCACCACGCCGGGCGCGGTCGCCAGGATCTCGTGGGCCCGCGCCACGTCCACCTCGTTCTCGAAGCGGGCGTGC
The DNA here is from genome assembly GCF_056431605.1 of Streptomyces sp. NPDC045846. Taxonomy (NCBI): domain Bacteria; kingdom Bacillati; phylum Actinomycetota; class Actinomycetes; order Kitasatosporales; family Streptomycetaceae; genus Streptomyces; species Streptomyces sp. NPDC045846. The sequence goes on from NZ_JBWKKJ010000004.1 coordinate 184,859, forward strand.
ACGGACGCCGAGTGCGTGGTGACGACCGGCACCCGCACACAGGTCGCGGCCACCGGGAGCCGCGGCAGGTCGAGCAGCTTGCGCAACTCGTCGCGCAGCCCCAGCTCCTGCGAGGACCAGCCGTCCTCGGCGAGCTCGCCGGTCCAGGGCACCACGTTCAGGGCGACCGGCGCCGGGAACGGGCCGAGGTCGTCGCCCACGGCCCGGCGCACGTCGCCCGGGCTCGTGCCGAGCCCCGTCCCGGCCACCAGCGAGATCTGCCGGCGCAGCGCCTCGACCCCGGGCCGCCCCTCCCCGCTGACCGCCTGGTACGTGGAGACGACCAGCTCGCTCAGGCCGAACTCGGCGTGCAGCGCGCCGACCGCCACGATCATGGCGAGGGTGCTGGCGTGCGGGCTCGCGACGATGCCGCGCGGACGCATCCGTACGGCATGGGGGTTGAGCTCGGGCACCACGAGCGGCACGTCCGGGTCCATCCGGAAGGCGGCCGAACTGTCCACCACCACCGCGCCCTTGGCGGCGGCGACCGGCGCCCAGCGGGCGGCGATGTCGGCGGGCACGAGGAAGACGACCACGTCGGAGCCGTCCAGGGCCTCCTCGCTCAGCGCGAGGACCTCGCACTCCTCGCCCCGTACGAGCAGCTTGCGGCCGGCCGAGCGCGCCGAGGCGACGAGGCGGACCTCGCCCCACACGTCGGCGTGCTCGGACAGGATCTGGAGCATCACCGCACCGGCGCCCCCGGTCGCTCCGACGACCGTGAGCGCCGGTCTGCGGGTCATCGCCCGGTGCCCCCGTAGACGACGGCCTCGTCGCTGTCGGAGTCGAGGCCGAAGGCGGAGTGCACCGCGCGGACGGCGTTGTTCACGTCGTCGGCACGCGTGACGACCGAGATGCGGATCTCGGAGGTCGAGATGAGCTCGATGTTGACGCCCGCGTCGGACAGGGCCTCGAAGAAGCCCGCCGTGACGCCCGGGTTGGTCTTCATGCCGGCGCCGACCAGGGAGATCTTGGCGATCTGGTCGTCGTAGCGCAGCGACTCGAAGCCGATGGTCGGCTTGGACCGCTCCAGGGCATCGATCGCCTTGCGGCCCTCGGCCTTGGGCAGCGTGAACGAGATGTCGGTGAGCCCCGTCGACGCGGCGGAGACGTTCTGCACCACCATGTCGATGTTGATCTCGGCGTCCGCGATGGTGCGGAAGATCGCCGCGGCCTCGCCCGGCTTGTCGGGCACCCCGACGACCGTGACCTTCGCCTCGGAGACGTCGTGGGCGACTCCGGAGATGATGGCGTGCTCCACCTGCTGACCCTCCGACTGGGAACGTGGTTCGTTGCTGACCCAGGTGCCCTGAAGTCCGCTGAAGGACGAGCGCACGTGGATCGGGATGTTGTACCGGCGGGCGTACTCGACGCACCGGTGCAGGAGCACCTTGGAGCCGGACGCGGCCAGCTCCAGCATGTCCTCGAAGGAGATCCAATCGATCTTCTTCGCCTTCTTCACTACGCGGGGGTCCGCGGTGAAGACGCCGTCGACGTCGGTGTAGATCTCGCAGACCTCGGCGTCGAGGGCCGCGGCCAGCGCGACGGCCGTCGTGTCCGAACCACCGCGCCCGAGCGTGGTGATGTTCTTGCCCTCCTGGCTGACACCCTGGAACCCGGCGACGATGGCGATGTTGCCCTCGTCGATCGAGGTCCGGATGCGGCCCGGGGTGACGTCGATGATCCGCGCCTTGTTGTGGACCGAGTCGGTGATGACACCGGCCTGGCTGCCCGTGAAGGACTGGGCCTGGTGGCCCAGGCTTTTGATCGCCATGGCCAGCAGGGCCATGGAGATCCGCTCTCCGGCGGTCAGCAGCATGTCGAATTCCCGCCCGGCAGGCATCGGCGACACCTGCTCCGCGAGCTCGATCAACTCATCCGTCGTGTCGCCCATCGCGGAAACCACGACGACCACCTGGTGGCCGTTCTTCTTGGCTTCCACGATCCGCTTGGCGACGCGCTTGATGCCCTCGGCATCGGCAACGGAGGAGCCTCCGTACTTCTGCACGACAAGGCCCACGTGCGCTCCTCGCTCAGTTCATTCCTGGTCGGCTCAGTCTAACGAGCGGGCCGGAATCGCCCGCGCCGTATCACTTCGTGAGATGTCCCGCTCACACCATGATCACCGGGCGTTCTCCGGACCGCTCGCGAGGGTCCATCTGCCCGGGCCGGTCCGTTGTACGCGACTTGTGGGCGGGGTCACAGCGGGGGCCGCGACCGGGCCCGCGGCGGGCGCGGGCCGGGGCCCGCGCCAACTCGCCCGGAACCAGGCCTACTTGAGGTGGCGCAGCCCCAGCGGACCGGAGAGCTCCTCGACCATGACGCGGCCCGCCTCCTCCGCCAGGGCGTCCTCCGTCAGGTCCTCGTCGGTGTCGAGGCCGTCCAGCGCTTCGAGCGGCTGGTTGAGGCGGACGTGGGCGACGAGCGACTGGAGCGCGCGCAGCGCCGCGGAGGCCGTCGAGCCCCAGTTGGAGAAGTACGAGAACTGCCACCACCACAGGGCCTCGGTGGTGCGGCCCGCGCGGTAGTGGGCCAGGCCGTGGCGCAGGTCGGTGACCACGTCGGCGAGGTCGTCGGAGATCCGGCACGGCACCGGCGCCTTGCGCGGCTCGTACGGGTCGAAGACCTCGGAGTACACGTCGATGGGTTCGAGCAGCCGGGCGAACCGCTCGCGCAGCTCGTCGACGTCCGCCTCCGGGCCGAGGTCCGGCTCGTAGCGCTCGTCGGGGACGATGTCCTCGTGCGCCCCGAGGCGGCCGCCGGCCAGCAGGAGCTGGGAGACCTCCAGGAGGAGGAACGGCACCGCGCTGTCGGGCTCGTCGCCCTTGGCCACTTCCGTGACCGCGACGATGAAGGACTCGACCTGGTCGGCGATCTGGACCGCGAAGGAGTCCGGGTCCTGGGTGGTCGCGTGCAGCGTTGCGTCAGACATCGAGTCGACCTTCCTCGTACCCCTGCCGGGCGTACTCCTGCTGGGCGTCATACATCGAGCAGCCGCCTTCCTTCGAAGGCCCGGCCCAGGGTGACCTCGTCGGCGTACTCGAGGTCGCCGCCCACCGGCAGGCCGCTGGCGAGCCGGGTGACCTTGAGGCCCATGGGCTTGATCATGCGGGCGAGGTACGTCGCCGTGGCCTCGCCCTCCAGGTTCGGGTCGGTGGCCAGGATCAGCTCGGTGACCGTCCCGTCCGCGAGGCGGGCGAGCAGCTCGCGGATGCGCAGATCGTCCGGGCCGACGCCCTCGATCGGGCTGATGGCCCCGCCGAGCACGTGGTAGCGGCCGCGGAACTCGCGGGTCCGCTCGATGGCCACCACGTCCTTGGGCTCCTCCACGACGCAGATGACGCTCTGGTCGCGGCGCGGGTCGCGGCAGATGGCACACCGCTCCTCCTGCGCCACGTTGCCGCACACCGCGCAGAACCGGACCTTGTCCTTCACCTCGAGGAGGGCGTGCGCGAGGCGGCGCACGTCGGTCGGCTCGGCCTGGAGGATGTGGAAGGCGATCCGCTGCGCGCTCTTGGGACCGACGCCGGGCAGCCTGCCCAGCTCGTCGATGAGGTCCTGAACCACGCCTTCGTACAACGGAACGCCTCTCGTGGGTTGCTCTGGTGCCTACGGTAGTTGGTGTGCGTCCGCCCCAGTAGGGCAGGCGCACGGCCGGGCCCCGAAGGCCGGGCGTACGCCCGGTGTCGGGGACCTAGAACGGCAGGCCCGGCATGCCGCCGAGGCCCTGCGCCAGCGGGCCCAGCTTCTGCTGCTGGAGCTGCTGGGCGTTCTCGTTGGCGGCCTGCACGGCCGCGACGATCAGGTCCGCGAGAGTCTCGGTGTCCTCCGGGTCGACCGCCTTCGGGTCGATGGCGAGGGCACGCAGCTCGCCCGAGCCGGTCACGGTCGCCTTGACGAGACCGCCGCCGGCCTGGCCTTCGACCTCGGTCGCCGCCAGCTCCTCCTGGGCGAGGGCGAGATCCTGCTGCATCTTCTGGGCCTGCTGGAGAAGCTGCTGCATGTTGGGCTGGCCACCACCAGGGATCACGTTTCACTCCGGGTTTCGGTAGAACGGTTCACAAGGACGGCCGGACCGCGCCGTCCCTTTCGGCACTCCGAGCCTACGTGGTCGACAGGCGCCCTGCTCCGCAACTCTTTCGAGTGACGCCGTGCGTGTTCCTATACCTGATCAAGGGCCACTTCCGGGGGGAAATACCTGGATATCGCCCCCTGGGCCCTCCATTCGGCGGTAGGAATGGCGGTCGGGCGCATCACTACGCGTCAATACGCGCACGCGCACCTCCGGTGTCGCCGGGCGTGACGTCATTTACTACGTCCTGTAGACGTCCAGTACGTCAGGCACACAGCCAGGTGCCCTTACGTCACTCGACGTCACAGAGGGTCACAGCAAGCGCGGAGGGAGCGGCCGGGTGAGCCAGCCGGACATGCAGCCCGAGGGGCCCCCGGGCCCGGCCCGGCGGGACGAGGGCGCACAGACGGGCGATCTGACCGGGAGGCCGTTCCCGCTCGGCGACTGGGGCGAGCCGGCCGAGCGCCTCTACGAGCTCTACCGCTGGGTCGAGAACGACGCCCTGCGCATCGCGGACTGGTACCTCGCCGACCGGCTCTGGAAGCGCCGCGGCGCCCGCGCCCTGCGCTGCGGCACGGCCTCCGGCGCGATCGCGGGCGCCGTCCTGCCGCTGCTCGATCTGACGGGCGCCCTGAAGGGGGCGGCGGGCTGGGGCTATCTGTGCCTGCTGCTCGGCGCGGCCTGCATGGCCTGCGACCGCTACTTCGGGCTCACCTCGGGCTGGATGCGGGACGTGGCCACCGCGCAGGCCGTGCAGCGCAGGCTCCAGGCCCTCCAGTTCGACTGGGCCTCGGAGAGCGTGCGGGAGGTGCTCGGGCCGACCGAGGGCACCGCGAGCGAGGCGGCCGAGCGCTGTCTGTCGGTGCTGCGCCGGTTCACCGAGGACGTGACGGAGCTGGTGCGCTCGGAGACGGCGGACTGGATGGTGGAGTTCCGCTCGGGGCCCGCGCCGCTCGTCATGCAGACGCTGAGCGCGGCGGCCCCGCGCACCGACGGGGCCCCCGGACCCGGCCGCCTCCCGCTGCCCCCGGCCACCCGGCCGAACATGCCGCGCCAGCGTCCGCCGGAGGGACCGCGGTAGGGACGGGGCCGGGGGCGGGCGCCCTCAGCTGAAGATGATCATCGAGCCCTGGGCGAGGCTGCGGGTCGCCGCCGCGTGCAGCCCGAGCCACACGTGCCGCTCGCGCGCGAAGGGGCTCTCGTCGTACGGGATGGGTCCCGCGGGCTCCTCGAGCGAGGTGGGCCGGTCCGGCGGGGCGGGGGCAGTCGGCGGGTTGGCCGGATCTATCCCGATCGCGGGCGCCACGAACTCCAGCTCCCGCAGCAGCCCCTGCGCCGAGCCGAGCGGGCCGCCGCCCGCGAGCAGCTCCTCGTTGGAGAGCGGGACCGTGAAGTCGACCGGCACATAGGCCCCGGCGTGGTCGTAGTGCCACACCAGGTGCGACTGCTGGGCGGTCGGCTCGAACATCTCCAGGAGCTGCTCGTAGTCGCCGCCGAGTTCGTCGACGGGCGTCACCGCGAGGCCGCACAGCTGGAGCAGGTAGGCGCGGCGCAGGAAGTGCAGCGCGTCGTAGTCGAACCCCGCCACGGGGGCCACGTCACCGGAGAGGCCCGGCATGTACGCGAAGACCGGTACGGGCGGGAGCCCGGCGTCGCCGAGCGCCTTGTCGTACGAGGCGATCTCCTCCGCGAACGGATTGTCGGGGCTGTGGCACAGCACATCGACGAGGGGGACCAGCCACAGGTCACAGGCCAAGACGGGCTCGCTCTCAACTCGTTTCATGCGATGGTCGGGACAGCGTAGTGCGCTGGGCACGCCGCGCGAAGAGTGCCCGTCAACTCCCGGTGCGGGGTGACCGGATCCCCCCGCGCCCCGGTCGGGAGGGTTTACCCACGAGACCGTCCGTTACTCGGACCCGGCGACGGCCCGCCGGCCGGAAGGCCGCGGGACCTCAGCGCAGGCGCGAGACGTCCCAGATCCACACCCCGCCGACCTTCGCGCCCTCGCGGCCCACGAGCCGGGTCACCGCCTCGTACAACTGGGGCGCCTGCGGCTGGGGTTCCAGGACCAGGACGCCCGCCCGCCAGTACGCGAAGTCCGCCCGGGCCCGGTTCTGCCAGTCCGTGCCGATGTCCGGCAGGGGCTTGCCGGAGCGGATGTCGTTGAACAGGTTCGACGTCCAGCGCGGGGAGGCGCCGTAGATGCCGATGCGGTCCGGGCCCCAGGGGCCGTTGAAGTAGCCGCCCGGGACGGGGAATCCGAGGCCGGTCGCCGACTGCCAGTGCAGCGCCTCGGCCGAGCCGGGGTCGGGCAGCGGCACCGGGACGAGCGACTCCCCCGGCTTCACGTACTTCTTCCACAGGCCCGCGGAGATGAACTCGGGTATCTCCGGGCGGGCGTGGGTCGGGTACGACGTCGGCACGATCGGGAGCAGGGCCAGCGCGATGGCGGCGAAGCCGAACGCCCGGGTCGCCCGCGTCCGGCTGAGCGCGAGCCGTCCGGCGGCCAGCGCGATCAGCGCGCCGAGCACCGGCGCGCAGATGATCGCGACCCGGCCCTCGATCACCGACTCGAAGAGCGGCTGGTGGGCCAGCACCTTCCAGGGGCCGGGGAGGACCACGTCGGTGTACGGGACGCGGATCTTCTGCCCGAGCGAGAGGAGCGCCGCCGCCGCGCCCGTGAACGCCAGCGCCTTGACCAGGGGCCGCCGCCACAGCCGGATGACGAGCGCGCAGGCCAGCGCCACCAGCGGCCAGCCGTAGAACGCGTTCTGCTCGGTGCGGTTGAGGGCCAGCTTGTCGGCGGTCGCCTCGTCGCCGAACAGCGAGCGGCCGGAGAACTCGATCAGCGCCAGCGGCGAGTTGCCCGCGTCGTCGCCGTGCAGGACGCTGTGGTAGCTCTGCGCCCCGGCGAACTGCCGGTAGAGCGGATACGCGACGAGGACCAGGCAGACCCCGAGCGCGTACCCGAGTCCGGTGGCCAGCGGGCGGATCGCCGCGCGGGCCGTGTCGCGCCGGGCCAGGGCGTAGGAGAGGGCGAACAGGGCCATGCCCACCGAGGCGAGCAGCAGCACCTCCTCGCCGAGGAAGATCTGGTACGTCGTGAACAGGCCCAGGACCACGCCGTCGCGGCGCACGTTCCGGCCCTCGCACAGGCGCAGCGCGCGGTCGATGATCAGCGGGATCATGAACAGGACGCAGAAGTTCGGGTGGGCGGTGCCGTGCGAGACCACCGGCGGCGCGAAGGCCGCGAGCGCCCCGCCGAGCCCGGCCGCCCACCGGTTCTCGGTGACCCGGCGCGCGAAGAGCCAGTACCAGGCGTACGCGGTCGCGGACATCCCCAGGGTGAGGACGAGCGCCCAGGTGACGGTCGGCCCGAAGGCGAGGGTGACCGGCGCGAGCGGCACGGACAGGCCCAGCATCGGAGTGTTGCCCATGAGGTTCACGCCGTCGGGGAAGTTCTGGACGGTCGTGAACAGCGGGTCGCGCAGATGGGCCACGTTGTCGGCGGTGACCGCGAAGAACCACTCCCACTGGTTCTGGTCCTGCATCGAGTCGCTGAGGTAGCTCCGCCCGAGGTCGCCCCACAGGTTCTTGTAGAGCAGCACCGAGGACAGCAGGTAGAGGGCGCCGAGCACGAGGTCGGCGCGGCGTATCGCCCGCGCCTTGAGGCGGGCCAGCTCCCACAGCACCTTGCCGTAGTCCGCCGCCCCCACCTTCGAGCCCTCCTGGTGCGACCAGCGCACCGGCACCTCGGCGACCGCCCAGCCCCTGCGGCGGAAGAACTGGAGGATCTCCACGTCGATGCCCCAGCCGTCCAGGCGGGCGTCGGCGAACGCGGCGCGCGCCTTGTCGCCGTCGAACAGCTTGAAGCCGCACTGGGTGTCGCGGATGCCGGGCACGGCGACGGCCCGGATCAGCCGGTTGCCCATCCGGCCGAGCACCTCGCGCAGCCGGCTCTGGTGGACCTCGATGTTCGCCTCGGGGTGGGCGCGCGAGCCGATCGCGGCGGCCGTCTCGCCCTCGGTCATCGCCTTGGCGAGGTGGTCCAACTCCTCGATGGGGGTGGCCAGATCGGCGTCCGTGATCAGGACGCGGCGGCCGTAGGAGGCGAGCACCCCGAGCCGCAGGGCGTGCCCCTTGCCGCGGTTGGACTCGCTGACCACCACGTTGATGCGGGGGTCGACGGCGGCGGCCTCGCGGGCCACCCGCACCGTCTCGTCGGCCGATCCGTCGTCGACGACGATCAGCTCCCAGGAGCAGCTGTCGCCGAGGTGGCCGCGGATCGCCTCCAGGGTGGGCGCGAGGCGCTGCTCCTCGTTGTACGCGGGGACCACCACGCTCAGTTCGACCTGTCCGGCCGGGTCTGTGATCACCGAGGCAGCCGCTCCGCCCACATCAGGGATTCGTCGTTGTACGCGGCGATCAGGGCCCGCGCCGCCTCGAAGTCGCCCAGGGCGAGCGCGGAGACCACCTCGTCGTGCCCGGTCCAGAGCCAGTCGCTGAGCTCGCCGTGGCCGCGCAGGTAGGGCACCGCGAAGACCCAGCTCTGCATGCGCAGGCGGTGCAGGAACTCGGAGATGTAGGAGTTCCCGGCGAGCGCGCACAACTCCCGCCAGAACCGCAGGTCGTAGCCGACCAGGATGTTCAGGTCGCCGCCGCGGGCGGCCCGCGCGGCCTCCTCGCCGCGCCGTCGCACCGACACCAGGGCCGGTCCGTACGCTTCGAGCGAGCCGGGGACCGCGGCCCGCCGGAATATCCCGTCGACCACCAGGGCCCGCGCCTCGACGATGCCCTTGTAGTCCTCGACGGAGAACACCCGCACTCTGAAGCCCCGGTGCTGGTCGGAGTCGAGCAGGCCCTGGGCGCAGAGGTCGACGAGCGCCTCGCGGACGGGGGTGGCGGAGACGCCGTACTGCTCGGCTATCTGCTTGACCGTGAACTCCTCGCCGGGCTGCATACGCCCCGCGAGCACCTCGTCACGCAGTGCGTCCGCGATCTGTTGTCGAAGGGTGCTGCGGGTGACCGCTCCGCTAGCGGGCATGACTCGCTCCCCTCCTCCGGCTTCGGGCCACCCTATGGGGTGCCCGGAAACCGGACAAAGGAGAGCGGGTATTTACCCCCGGATCAGGGGCGTGTCACACGGTGTGTCCGTCGGCCGCGGTGAGCGCCTCGTCGAGCGCCGCGAGGCCTTCCTTGGCCTCGGCCTCGGTGATGTTGCAGGGCGGCACGACGTGGGTGCGGTTCATGTTGATGAAGGGCCAGAGCCCGTTCTTCTTGCAGGCCGCGCCGAACGCCGCCATCGGCGCCGCGTCCGCGCCGGTCGCGTTGTACGGCACGAGCGGCTCGCGCGTCTCCTTGCTGCGCACGAGCTCCAGGGCCCAGAACACGCCCATGCCGCGCACCTCGCCGACCGAGGGGTGCCGCTCGGCGATCTCGCGCAGGCCCGGCTCCAGCACGCTCGCGCCGATGCGCGCGGCCTGCTCGACGATGCCCTCCTCCTCCATCACGTTGATGGTGGCGACGGCCGCGGCGCAGGCCAGCGGGTGCCCGGAGTAGGTGAGCCCGCCGGGGAAGGGCCGGTGCTCGAAGGTCTCGGCGATCTTCTGGCTGATGGCGACGCCGCCGAGCGGCACATAGCCGGAGTTGACGCCCTTGGCGAAGGTCAGCAGGTCCGGCACGACGTCGAAGTGCTCGCAGGCGAACCACTTGCCGGTCCGGCCGAACCCGGCCATGACCTCGTCCAGGACGAGAACGATCCCGTACCTGTCGCACAGCTCGCGCACCCCGGGCAGGTAGCCGGGCGGCGGCGTCATGATGCCCGCGGTGCCCGGCACCGACTCCAGGATGATCGCGGCGATGGTCGCGGGGCCCTCGAAGGCGATGGTCTCCTCAAGGTGCTTCAGGGCCCGCTCGCACTCCTCCGCCTCGGTGGTGGCGTGGAAGGGCGAGCGGTACAGGAACGGCGCCCAGAACCGGGTGACACCGGCCGCGCCGCTGTCCGACGCCCAGCGGCGCGGGTCGCCGGTGACGTTGATCGCCGTGTGCGTGCCGCCGTGGTACGAGCGGTACGCGCTCACCACCTTGGGGCGCCCGGTGTGCAGCCGGGCCATGCGGATCGCGTTCTCGACCGCCTCCGCGCCCCCGTTGGTGAAGAAGATCTTGTCGAGGTCGCCGGGGGTGCGCTCGGCGATCAGCCGGGCCGCCTCCGAGCGGGCCTCCACGGCGAACGCGGGCGCGAAGGTCGTCATCGTCGCGGCCTGCTCCTGGATCGCGGCGACGACCTTCGGGTGCTGGTACCCGATGTTGGTGAAGACGAGCCCGCTGGTGAAGTCGAGGTAGCGGTTGCCGTCGTAGTCCCAGAAGTAGGACCCCTCCGCGCCGGCCACGGCGAGCGGGTCGATCAATCCCTGGGCGGACCAGGAGTGGAACACGTGCGCACGGTCGGCGGCCTTCACTGCCGCGCCGGCCTGGGGATCGGGAGTGCCTTGAGGGGTCATGCCCCCAGGGTAAGGACGCCCAGGTGGGAACGGCCATGGCCATCCTGTCCACCGAGACCGGCCCGGCTCGGCAAGGTGTCGGGTGCGGCGCCCCGCTATCCGGCCGACCCGCCGCCGGGCGCCGCCCGCGCGCTCACCAGACCCGACTCGTAGGCCGCGATGACCGCTTGGGCGCGGTCGCGGACGGCGAGCTTGTCGAAGATGCTGGTGATGTAGTTCTTGACCGTGGACACACTGATGTCCAGACCCCGGGCGATCTCGCCGTTGTCGAGGCCGGTCGCCATCAGCCGCCACACCTCGACCTCGCGGGGCGTGAGCTCGCCGAGGCCCGTGGGGGCGGGGCGCGCCTCCCGCGGCGGCGTGACGTACGTGGAGATCAGCCGGGTCAGCAGGCGCGGCGCGACGACGGCCTCGCCCGCGTGCACGGTGCGGATCGCCGCGCTCAGGTCCTCCGGCGAGCTGTCCTTCGGCAGGAACCCGCAGGCCCCGGCGCGCAGGGCGCCCACCACGTACTCGTCCAGGTCGAAGGTGCTCAGCGCGAGCACCCGGCAGCCGGGCACGGCGGCGGTGAGCTCCCCGGTCGCGGCGACCCCGTCGAGGACGGGCATCCGGATGTCCATCACCACCACGTCGGGCCGCAGGTCGCGGGCCAGCGCGACGGCCCGCGCCCCGTTCTCGGCCTCGCCCACCACCTCGAAGGACGGGTCGGGGGAGAGGATCAGCGACAGGCCGCGCCGCACCAGCGGCTGGTCGTCCGCGATCAGCACCCTGATCGGGGCCCCGGTCATCGGCGTACCCCTTCCTCGGCCGCGGCGTCCGCCTCGGCCGTGTTCAGCGGCAGGTCGGCCACCACCGCGAACCCGCCGTCGGCCCGCGGCCCGGCGGTCAGGGTGCCCCCGTGCAGGGCGACCCGCTCGCGCATGCCGATGAGGCCGTACCCGCCGGAGCCCGCCGACTCCTGCGGCGCCGCCCTGCCGTCGTCCAACACGGCTATGAGAACACCGTCCTGACGGTAGGTCAGCCGCACGGTGGCCCGGGCGGGCCCCGCGTGCTTGCGGGCGTTGGTGAGGGCCTCCTGGGCGATCCGGAACACCGTGAGCCCGACGGTGGGCGGCAGCGGGCGCGGCGTCCCGAGCACGGTCAACTCCGTTGGCAGTCCGGCCAGTTGGGACTCGTCCACCAGGCGTTCGAGGTCGTCGGCGCCGGGCTGGGGCTGCGCGGAGGCGGCCTCGGGCTCGTCCCCGGCCCGCAGCACGTCGAGGAGCTGGCGCATCTCGCTCAGCGCGAGCCGTCCGGAGGCCTCCAGGGTGACCAGCGCGTCCCGGGCCACCTCCGGCCGGGCGAGGTTGGCCCGGGCTCCGCCGGACATCAGCTGCATGGTGGTGATGTGGTGCGCCACGATGTCGTGCAACTCCCGTGCGATGCGGCGGCGTTCGTCGGCCACCGCGCGGTCGGCCAGGAGCCTGCGGTTGGCCGCCACCTCGCGCTGCCAGCGTCCGACCACCAGGGCCGCGCCCACCACGATCAGCGGCGAGAGGACCGCGGACACGGTGTGCTGCCAGGGCGGGACCCGGCCGCCGTTCTGGCTGGCCAGCGTCACCGCGGCCGTCGCGAGGGTCGCCGGCACCGTCACCCGGACCCGACCGAGCCCGGCGACCGAGTACAGGGCGACCATCAGGACGGCGCCGAAGTGGGCGGACAGCGGCAGCGTCAGGGAGGCCGCCGCGTCCAGGGCGAGGGCCGCGGCGAGCGCGGCCACCGGGCGGGTGCGCCGGGCGAGCAGCGGCACGGCGGCCAGCGCGACCAGGAGGAACCCGGGCGCGCTCACCGCGCGCTGACCGCCCGGGTCGTTCACGAACACGTAGCTGAGCAGATTGATCGCGCAGGCCCCACCGGCCACGAGGGCGTCGTTGCGGGTCCAGGGCGGATCGGTGCCGTCCAGGCGCGACAGCACTGTGCCGCGCCACGACTCCCGCACGCCGCCCGGCCTCCCGGGCGCTCCCGCACCGGACCCGACGGCCACCGTCGCACCACCGGACCCCGCGTCGTCCCGACTTCCGCTCATGCCCGCCCTCTGTGTCCGGTCCGTCGGCCTCCCCCGCACCAGCCTGTCACGTCACCGGTGGCGACCGCGCCGACGGCGGGACGGGATCGCGACCAGGACCAGGGTCCTGGTCACGGGCCCGGCGGGGACCCAGGGCCCCGGTGCGGATCATCCGCTGCCAGGACGCCGACCCGCCCCCGCGGCTGATGGTCTGGAGAACGTCCGGGGGAGCCCCCGGCAGCACCGGGCGAAGCGGCCGCGAACCCCGGCCCACCCGCACGCAACACTCCAGCCCGTCCCCCGGAGGACACCGTGATCCGCGCCCTGACCAGATGCTCCACCCGCCATCCCTGGAAGGTGATCGCCCTCTGGGCCGTGCTGGGCTTCGCCCTGATCGCCCTGGCCCCGACCCTGTTCGCCCGCGTCACCCAGAACCAGACCGGCAACTTCCTGCCCCGCAGCTACGACTCGGCGGCGGCCCTGCACATAGCGGAGGAGCGGTTCGGGGTGGACCCCGACGCCACCACCGTGACCGTCCTGGTCGCCCGGGCGGACGGCAAGGCGCTGGGCGCCGCCGACCACGAGCGCGTCGCGGCGGAGGCGGCGAAGCTGGGCGGGCGGCGGGTCGTCATGCCCGTCAAGGGCGGCGAGCCGAAGTTCCTGATCCCGGACCGCTCCCAGACGCCGCGGGTCGCCCCGGCGATGACCGCGCCCGACCGTAGCTTCGAGCTGCTCTCCGTCGAGCTGACCGGAAGCGCATCGGACACCGGCGTCCAGGGCGTCTACCGGGCCTTCCGGGACGCCGCCCGCACGCAGTTCTCCGAGGCGGGGATGCGGACGGGCTTCACGGGCGCGCTCGCCGACACCGTGGACGCCGCCGATGCCAACGAGACCGCCACGACGATCGGGGGCGCCCTCGTCACGGGGCTCATCGTCCTGCTCAACGTGCTGGTGTTCCGCAGTGTGCTCGCGGCCGTGCTGCCCCTGCTCGCGGTGGCCGTGATCGGCGGCGCGGCGTCGGGGGCGGTCGCGGGCGCGGCGGCGCTCACCGGGCTCAAGCTCGACGCGAGCACCCCGAGCCTGATCAACGTGGTGCTGCTCGGCATCGGCATCGACTACCTGCTGTTCCTCCTGTTCCGCTTCCGCGAGCACCTGCGGGCCCGGCCCGAGCAGCCCGCGCGCGAGGCGGCCGCGGAGGTCTGCGCCCGGGTGGGCACCGCGATCACGTCGGCGGCGCTGACCATCGTGGCCGCGTTCGCGACGCTGGGCGTGGCGACCTTCGGGCAGTTCCGCTCGCTGGGCCCCGCCATCGCGGTCGCGGTCCTGGTGATGCTGCTCGGCAGTCTCACCCTGATGCCCGCGCTGCTCGCGGCCGCCGGACGCAAGATGTTCTGGCCCTCCCGGGCCCTGCGCCGCGCGCCGCGCGGGGGCAGTGCCGCCCGGCTGGGCGCGCTGGTGACCCGGCGGCCCGTGGCCATGCTCTGCGCCTGCGCCGCCCTGCTCGCCGCACTGGCCGCCGGGCTGATCGGCATCCGCATGGACTACGGCCGGGGCGATGCCGGTGCCACCACCCCCGCCGCCGCCACCGCGGCCGAGATCTCACGCGCGCTGCCCGCCGGTGTGTCGGACCCGACCAGCGTGTTCGTCACCGCCGACGACGGCGGCGCCCTGACCACCGCCCGGCTCGACGGCCTCGCGCATGCGCTCGGCCGGGTCCAGGGCATCGGCCAGGTCGCGCCGACCGTCCTGAGCAAGGACCACCGCGCCGCCCGCATCGACCTCTACCCGACGGCCGACCCGCACAGCGAAGAGGCCCGCGACCTGGCGTCCGGGCCGGTCCGGGACGCGGTCGCCCGGCACACGCCCGCCGGAACGACGGCGCACGTGGGCGGCACCCCGGCGATCATCGCCGACATCGCGACCGCCGTCGACCACGACCTCAGGATCGTGTTCCCGGTCGCGGCCGCGCTGATCGCGCTGATCCTGCTGCTGCTCCTGCGCAGCCTGCTCGCGCCGGTCGTCCTCATGATCTCGGTGGGCCTCGGCTTCGTCGCCACCCTCGGCGCCGCCACCCTGCTCTTCCAGCACACCCTGGGCAGGCCGGGCGTCAGCTTCACGCTCCCGCTGGTGCTGTTCCTGTTCGTCGTGGCGCTCGGCACCGACTACAACATCCTGATCTCCGACCGGATCCGGGAGGAGATGCGGCGCCCGGGCCCGGCCCGCGCCGCCGTGGCCCGCACGGTGCGGCACACCGCCCCGGCCATCGCGACGGCCGGTCTGGTGCTCGCGGCGTCCTTCGCCAGTCTCGCCACGAGCCCGGGCAGCGAGCAGGTCGCCTTCGCGATGGCGCTCGGCATCATGCTCTCCGCGCTGGTCCTGTCGCTGGTCCTCGTCCCCGCTCTGGCCGCCCTCCTGGGCCGGTCCCTGTGGTGGCCGGTCCGCCCGCGCCCCGCCGCGGACAGCCACCCGCACCCCGCCCCCGAGCCCGACCGGGCCACCGCGTACTGAACCCACGGGGCGACCCCGCGTCCGCGGGCCGGGAGGCGGCACTATCCTCGGCCCGTTGGGGCGGTGTGAGCGGGGAGGCGCGTCCGACATGGGCATGGGCGGCACACAGCGGCTGGAACCGGGCGATCCGGAACGAATAGGCAGCTACCGGCTGTTGGCCCGGCTCGGGTCCGGCGGGATGGGACAGGTCTACCTCGCCCGCTCGGACCGGGGCCGCACGGTGGCGGTCAAGCTGGTCCGCCCCGACCTCGCCGAACAGGACGAGTTCCGGGGCCGGTTCCGCCAGGAGGTCGTCGCCGCGCGCAGGGTCGGCGGCCGGTGGACGGCGCCGGTGCTCGACGCGGACACCGAGGCGCCGGTGCCGTGGGTCGCGACCGGTTACGTGGCGGGCCCCTCGCTCCAGTCCGTGGTGACGGGCCCGCACGGCCCCCTGCCGGAACGTTCCGCGGCCGCCCTGGCGCGCGGACTCACCCTCGCCCTCAAGGACATCCACGCGGCCGGGCTCGTCCACCGCGATCTCAAGCCCTCCAACGTCCTGATCACCATCGACGGCCCCCGCGTGATCGACTTCGGGATCGCCCGCGCCCTGGAGGCGGGCACCGAAGCGGGCCTGACGCGGACCGGCGCGCTGGTCGGCTCGCCGGGTTTCATGGCACCGGAGCAGGTGCGCGGCGACCGGGTCACCCCGGCCTGCGACGTGTTCTGCCTCGGCTCGGTCCTGGCGTACGCGGCGAGCGGCAGGCTGCCGTTCGGGGAGGCGGGGAGCGGGGTGCACGCGCTGATGTTCCGCATCGCGCAGGAGCCGCCGGACCTCGAAGGCGTCCCCGAGTCCCTCCAGGAGCTGATAGGCGACTGCCTCCACAAGGATCCGGCGGCCCGCCCCGGTCTCGACCGCATCCTGGAACGCATCCCCGACGCCGCCCCCGACCCGTGGCTTCCCGCGCCCCTGGTGGCCCAACTGGGCAGCCACGCAGCCCAGTTGCTGGACATAGAGAACCCGCCGGACACCGCCGAGCCGCCCTCCGCCGCCCCCACGCGGACCGCCCCGGAACCGACCCCGGCCCCGTACCGCCCCGCGCCCCCGCCGTACGACCCGTACTACCCCTCCCCCGCGCCCGAGCCGCCGCCGCGCCGCAGCGCGAAGTCCACGGTGGCGCTGATCGCGGTGGCCCTGGTGGTGGCGGTCGGGGCGGGTGGCTCGGTGTACGCGTTCATGAGCAGCGGCGACCCGAGGAACGCCAAGGACGACACCGGACCCAGCACGGCGAGCACCGCCCCGAGCGGCACCAACTCACCTTCACCATCAGGCAGTTCGCATCCGGAGCCGACCCCTTCCACCAGCGGCGTACCGCAGCGGTACGTGGGTGCCTGGTCCGCCACCGTGCCCACCGGCACCGGCGGCGACCCCCGCCGTCTGGTGATCCGCGCAGGCCGGGTGGGCGAGCCCGTGCTCACCCTCACCGCCGACGGAAGCGGCTACCACTGCGTGTTCCAGGCCGAGTTGGCCGCCGCGCCCGCCTCGGGCGACGGTCCGGTCCGGATCGGGCCGTCCCGGGTCGGCCCCGGTTCGACCGGCGCCTGCAACCCGGGCAGGGCCAGCACCCTCAGCCTGCTGCCGGACGGCCGCCTGCACCGCCAGACCGACGGCACCGGCGAGTTCCTCGACTACACGAGAGCGAACGGCCAGTAGCCCCGCGCAGGGCGGGCGGTCCTCACTTCGCGCGGGGCCGCAGCAGCTCTCCGACGAGGGTGTCGACCAGCGCGCGCGGGACGGCGGAACCCGTCAGGGCGCAGTAGACGACCGGGCCGAGCAGCGCGTCCAGCGCGGCGTCGGGGCCGAGCACGGGCGCGATCTCGCCCGCCTCCGTCGCCCGGGTCAGCAGCTCGCGCTCCTGGGCGCGGCGCGGGCCGAGATAGCGCTGGTGGAAGCTCTTGGCCGTGGCCGGGTCGTGCTGGGCCTCGGCGAGGAGCGCGAGCAGGACCTTGCCCGCCGGGTCGCGGGTGAGGAACCGCGCGAAGCCGCGCAGATAGCCGCGGATGCTCGCCGCCGTGGCCTTCTCCGGTACGGGCAGGCTCTTGCCGCTGTCCTCGATGAGGGTGTCGAGCAGGATCTCGACCTTCGAGGGCCACCAGCGGTAGATCGTCTGCTTCGCGACGCCCGCACGGCGCGCGATGGCCTCGACGGTCAGCCCGCCGAAACCGTGCTCGACGAGCAGATCGTCCGCGGCGTGCAGCACGGCCAGGCGTGCGGCTTCGTCGCGCCGGGGGCCGGAGCGGGGTCTGGCGGCCGGCGATGGGCTGGTGGCGGGCATGCGCACCACAGTACCCGGGCAGGCGCGGCCCACGGTTGCCTAGACGCACCGTCCCGTCTAGACGAGACGCACCGTCTCGTCTAGATTCAAGGGCACGGACCCGGAAGACGACCACCGAGACGCC
The DNA here is from genome assembly GCF_056431605.1 of Streptomyces sp. NPDC045846. Lineage (NCBI taxonomy): Bacteria > Bacillati > Actinomycetota > Actinomycetes > Kitasatosporales > Streptomycetaceae > Streptomyces > Streptomyces sp. NPDC045846. Next base: position 202,455 of record NZ_JBWKKJ010000004.1, read on the forward strand.
CACCGAGTCGAACGCCCAAGACAAACGCCAGAGACGAATGCCGAAGACGGCCCCCGAAGACAGCGACTCAAGGCGGCCGCCGGAGGCACCAAGAAGGAGCCCGCCATGTCCACCGCACCCCACCGCCAGGCCCTGGTCATCGGCGCCTCCCGGGGCCTGGGGCTCGTCCTCACCGACGAACTCGCCCGCCGCGGCTGGCACGTCATCGCCACCACCCGCCAGGACGGCAGCGAGCTGAAGAAGCGCGCCGACACCTGGAAGGACCGGCTGGAGATCGTCTCCCTGGAGATGACCAGCACCGAGCAACTGGCCACCCTGCGCCAGGCATTGGCGGACACCCGGCTCGACCTGCTCTTCGTCAACGCCGCCATCGACCGCGGCGACCTGCCCATCGACCAGGTCCCGACCGACATGTTCACCGAGGTCATGACCACCAACGCGCTGAGCCCGCTGCGCGCCCTGGAGGCCCTGCGCTCGCTCGTCGCACCCGGCGGCACCGTCGCCGTCATGTCCTCCGAGCAGGGCAGCATCTCGCGCAACACCGAGGAGGGGTACGAGCTCTACAAGGCGAGCAAGGCCGCGCTCAACCAGTTGATGCGCAGCTACGCCACCCGCCACGGCGACGACGGGCACACCAAGCTGCTCATCGACCCCGGCCACAACCGGACCCGGCTCGGCGGACCCGACGCCCCGCTCGACCCCGAGGAGAGCATCCCGGCCGTCGTCGACGTCCTCGAAGCGCAGGCGGGCGCCCCGGGGCTCCAGTTCCTCGACCGCCACGGCGAGACCGTCCCCTGGTAGCCCCCTCAGCGGAGCTGACGCACCACCGAGCACAGCAGCGGCGTGTGCACGAACCGGTCCGGCCCCGACGGCAGACACCACCACGACAGCGGCCAGGTCCGCCCGCCGATCGCCGGGACCGGAACGTAACTCACCTTTCCCGGGCCCGAGTTGAACGGCACGGCCACAGCGGGCCACGACCGGTGGGACGTGCTGCGCGGTGGCACCAGGAAGTACACCGACCGCCGCCCTGCGGCATCCGCGACGATCGGCCCCGGGTCGCCCCCGGTCAGCTCCTCCATCACGTCCGCCACGCACCGCCCGGCGTCCCCGTCGATCCGTACGGCGTCGAATTCCACGCCCGCCTTTCTGAGATGGAACCCGGAGAGCGGAATCCATTCGAGTTTTTCCTCGCCAGTTCGCGTATCCACAAGGACAGTTTCGTTCCGCGCCGCTAGCGTTTTCCATGGCCGCATAGGGACCGTCGGGCAGCCGTTGATCAGCCCCAACTCCCTTTGAGGCGAGTCGAATTCGGCGGGGCTGAGTAGAGACCGGTTGAGACCGGTTGAGTCGGAGCGTGATCGAACATGGCACGAGCGGAAAACAAGGAGACGGCGGGACCGACCGCCCAGATGGTGGCCAAACTGGCCCGCAAATTGCGTCTGCGGAAGGGGTGGACGCAGGAGAAGCTGGGCACCGAAATCGGCTTCTCCGCCGCGGCGGTCAGCGCGATGGAAACGCTGGCCCAGCCTGCCAGCGACCAGATGCTGGTGGAGTTGGAGCGGGTGCTCGGCGATGGCATGGAGATCTTCGAGGATGCCCGGACCCCGGTGCGGCTTGAGAAGTACCCGGAGCAGTTCAAGGGCTTCGCGCTCCTGGAACAGCAGGCGGTAGTTCTCCAGATGTACGAGACGCTGGTCATCAACGGGCTGTTCCAGACCGAGGCGTATGCACGCGCCCTGATCGGCGGAGGGTTTCCACCGCTCCCTGAGCAGCGGGTCGAGGAACTGGTACAGGCACGTATGGAACGCCAGGCCCTCTTCGACCGACAGCCGGTCGTGTCGATCGAGTTGATCCTGGAAGAGGCGGTGCTGCGAAGGGTGATCGGCAGCCCTCAGATCATGCGAGACCAGATGCGCCACCTAGCCGCATGCGCGCGGCGGCGCAACGTAACCCTCAATGTGCTGCCCCTGGACTGCGGCGCGGATGGCGAATACGCGGGAGACCGTGGTGGGATGACCCTGGTGGAGACCCCAGAGCATGACCACCTGGCGTTCTTCGAAGTCCAGGGCGAAGGGCTGCTGATCTCCGACCCTGCAAAGGTGAGTACGTACGCCCGGCGCTATGCGAAGATCCGGGCACAGGCCCTGGGCCCTCGCAAATCACTGGGCCTCATCGAGCAGTTGGCAGGAGAGCAGAGATGAGCAACACCCTCCAGTGGTTCAAGTCCAGCTACAGCGACAGCGGCGGCGGGCAGTGCATAGAGGTGGCCGTCGCCTGGCGCAAGTCCTCGTACAGCAACGCAAGCGGCGGCGAGTGCGTAGAAGTAGCCCTCCCCTGGCACAAGTCCTCGTACAGCAGTGACAGCGGCGGGGACTGCGTAGAGGTGGCCGCCTGCCCCCGAGCCGTCCACATACGGGACTCGAAGGTGAGTGACGGGCCCTCGCTGGCCGTCGATCCGGGCGCGTGGACGGCCTTCCTGAACTGGGAAGGTGCGGCGGCCGGTTGAGGCGGGGCCGGTCGGGAGGCCGGTCCGGTCGGAGTGGGCGCGGGCACCAGCGGGGCGAGCACACCGCTGGTGCTGCCGCATATCGCGGACGTATCGAAAACCGCATACGCCCCCGCAACCGCGCTCCGTCTCTCATGGGGGCATGAACCAGAACGCGTCCCCGTCGAAGCCGCTCCGCCGCGCGGGCGGCCTCGTGCTCCCGGTCCTGATGGTCGTCGCCCTGGCGGGCGTCCTCGTCGTGATGCGGCGGCCGCTCATGATGTCCGCTCCGCGCTGCGTGGCCGGGCGATGGCACGGCTGCTACGACACGTTCAACGGCGTGGTGCTCATGACGCTGGTCACGCTGCCGTTGGCCGCGCTGGTGGCGTGGGCTCTGGCGGTGCGTCGGCGGGCGGCGGGTGTCGCGGGGGCGGGGCGGCTTTCGCTGGCCGAGGTGGGCATGGTCCACGGGACGGTGCCGTTCGTCTGGCTGACCATGATCCCGGGGTCGGGGGCGGGCGTCGTACCGGGCCGGGTCAGCCTGGTGCCGCTGCGGGACCTGGTCACGATGGGGCCGCTGGGGATCGCGGGCAATCTGCTGGTCTTCGCGGCGCTGGGGTTCTTCGCCCCGGTGCGGTTCGCGGCGCTGGCGTCCGTGCCGAGGGTGCTGGCGCTCGGGGCGGGGTGCTCGACCCTGGTGGAGGTCGCGCAGTACGTGCTGCGGCTCGACCGGGTGTCGTCGGTGGACGACGTACTGGTCAACACCGTGGGCGCCGTACTGGCCGCGCTGGCGTCGCGCCGCTGGTGGCGTACCGCGGAGCAGGAGGGGCCTCAGGCGCCTCGTCCCGCTTCGGCGCCGGTGGGCTGAGGGACGTGTCCGGTGTGTACGCGTCTTCGCATACGTCGGCGATATGTCGGGGTGCCTAGGCTGCGGGCGTGCGCGTACTGATCGTGGAGGACGAGCCCTACCTGGCGGAAGCCGTCCGGGACGGGCTCCGCCTTGAGGCCGTCGCCGCCGACATCGCCGGCGACGGGGACTCGGCCCTGGAACTGCTCGGCACCCACTCCTACGACCTCGCGGTCCTCGACCGCGACATCCCGGGGCCCTCCGGCGACGAGGTCGCGCGGCGGATCGTGGCGTCCGGGAGCGGCATCCCGATCCTCATGCTGACCGCGGCCGACCGGATCGACGACAAGGCGTCCGGGTTCGAGCTCGGCGCCGACGACTACCTCACCAAACCGTTCGAGCTGCGGGAGCTCGTGCTGCGGCTGAGGGCGCTCGACCGCAGGCGCGGGCACGCCCGGCCGCCGGTGCGCGAGATCGCGGGGCTGCGCCTGGACCCGTTCCGCCGGGAGGTCTTCCGCGACGGACGCCATGTGGCGCTGACCCGGAAGCAGTTCGCGGTGCTCGACGTCCTGATGGCCGCCGAGGGCGGAGTGGTCAGCGCCGAGGAGCTCCTGGAGCGGGCCTGGGACGAGAACGCCGACCCCTTCACCAACGCCGTCCGCATCACGGTCTCCGCCCTGCGCAAGAGGCTCGGCGAACCCTGGGTGATCGCCACGGTGCCGGGGGTGGGCTACCGCATCGGCACCGCGGGACCCGGGGACCGTACGCATGCGTAGGCGCCCGGGGCTCAGCGCCCGCCTGAAACTCACCCTCAGCTACGCCGGGTTCCTCGCCGTGGCGGGGGCCCTGCTGCTGGCGGTGGTGTGGTGGTTCCTGCTGCGCTACGTACCCGACACCTCGAAGGGGCTGCTGGGGATCTCGCCCAACCGCCACGTCCTGCTGCGCGTCTTCGCGCCCGCCGCGGCCGTGGCGATGGCCTTCCTGCTGGTGTTCGGCCTCGTCGGCGGATGGGTTCTCGCGGGCCGGATGCTCGCACCGCTCACGCGGATCACGGGGGCGGCGCGGCTGGCCGGGAGCGGGTCGCTGTCCCACCGGATCCGCATGGAGGGCCGCCAGGACGAGTTCCGCGAACTCGCGGACGCCTTCGACGCGATGCTGGAACAGGTCGAGTCGCACGTGGCCGAGCAGCAGAGGTTCGCCGCGAACGCCTCCCACGAACTGCGCACCCCGCTGGCCATCTCGCAGACGCTGCTCGACGTCGCCCGCAAGGACCCGACACGGGACCGGGACGAAGTCCTGGCCCGCCTCCAGAGCGTCAACACGCGCGCGATCGGCCTGACCGAGGCGCTCCTGCTGCTCAGCCGCAGCGACCGCGGGACGTTCACGCGGGAGAGCGTCGACCTCTCGCTCGTCGCGGAAGAGGTCGCCGAAACCCTGCTCCCGCTCGCCGAACAGCGCCGGATCACGCTCGACGTCACCGGCACGGCGGCCCGGACCGGCGGCTCCGCGGAGCTCCTGCTGCGGATGGTGACGAACCTCGTCCAGAACGCCATCGTGCACAACCTGCCCGGCGGCGGCGCCGTGACGGTCCACACCGGGACGCGGGGCGGGGCGAGCGTGCTGCGGGTCGAGAACACCGGCCCGCCGCTCGCGCCGGAGCTGGTGCCCACCCTCACCGAGCCCTTCCAGCGCGGCGCGGAACGCGTACGCGGCGACGAGCACGCGGGCGTGGGCCTCGGCCTCGCCATCGTGCACAGCGTCGTCCGTGCCCACGCCGGAACCCTGGAGCTCGCCGCCCGCCCGGCGGGAGGCCTCCAGGTCACGGTCAGCCTGCCGGGCCTGCCGTAGGAAGCCGCCCACCAGGAGCCCGTGTTCGGGCTCCGTGACCGGGCCGCGTCATCGGGCTCCGTCATCGGGCTCCGTGACCGGGATCCGCCATCGGGTTCCGTCATCGGGCTCCGGAACCGGCCTCCGTCATCGGGCTCCGTCATCGGGCTCATAATCGAGCGATGCCGATCCTGACGTACCCCGAGGCGGAGACCCCGGCCCCGCTGCGCGCCCAGGTGCTCGCGCTCCAGGACGAGGCGTGGCCGCCGGACGTACCGAGCAGCGGGCTGAGCCACGACCCGGCGCTCGACCCGCTGTCGATGCTGCTCGTGGAGGACGGCGTGGTGCTGGCCGCGCTGGACATCCTGCGCAAGGACATCGAGCACGCGGGCCACCGGCTGCGCGCGGGCGGCCTCAGCACGGTGGTCACCCGCCGGTCGGCACGCGGCCGGGGCCACGGCCACCGCCTGGTGAGCGCGGCCCGGGAGGCGATGCCCGGGTACGGGATCGACCTGGGCCTGTTCACCTGCGACCGCCCGCTCGCCGGGTTCTACGAGGCAGCGGGCTGGCGCCGGTTGGCGGGGACCGTACTCGTGGGCGGCACCGCGGACGACCCCTTCCCGAGCGACGCCGCGGGCTTCGACAAGGTGACCCTGGCCGCCTTCTTCACCCCGAGGTCCCGCGCCGCGGAACCCACCCTGCGAGCCGCCCGCATCGCCCTGCACCCGGGCCCCATCGACAAACTCTGGTGACAAACCTGCGACGGAAGCGCGTTGCACCCGCGACACGCGTTCGATAGACATATATGTCGTCGCACGAGGCTCGTGGGGCGATTCGCGGAAACCGCGACGATCACGACAAGGACGATTACGGGGGTGTGTGCGTGAAGTTCGACATGGGGTCCACGACTCTGTCCGATCTGGGAAAGAGCACCGAGGGGTCGAGTGGTGATCTCGGTGCGCTGATCCGGCAGTTGATCGCGGCGGCCGATCCGCTGGAGGGGAAGTTCAACGGGGCCGGAAAGGTCGCGTTCGACTCGTTCAAGGCGCACGCGGACGAGATCACCAATGACCTGAACGGTTCGCTCCAGGACATTCTGGGCGGGCAGTCCGGGATGGACTCCGCGTTCGGCACCGGTGATCACGAGCAGGAGTCCAACGCGCACCAGAACATGTCGGCGGCCAATTTCGACGCGGCCCGCTTCGGCGGACGTCACTAACCGGGGGATCAGGATCATGGGTCAGAATCACGACCGGCTCAGCTACGACACGGGTGCCTCCACCGAGGTGCAGGGCGGTCTCGCCGGAATCGTCGGGAATCTGGAGCGCGTCCTCAACGACCGCGACCGCGCGGTGAAGGCCGCCATGGCCGAGTTCACCGCCGACGGCGTCTCCGACGAGTACCACGGCAAGGAACTGCGCTGGAACAAGGCCGCGAACGAGGTCCGCGAGATCATCCGCCTCGTGCGCGGCACGCTGGAACTCAACGACGGCACCGCGCAGTCGACGCTGTCGAAGGCGAAGTCCGCCGTCGACGCCATCGGCTGAGCACAGGTTCGGCAGCAACTCGGCGCTGATGCAGGGTAGTTGGGCAGCAGGCAGGGAACGGGGGATTTTTTCGTGTCGGCTTGGGACATCAAACCGTCCGACGTGTCGGGCGTACTGAAGAAGACGGCCACCGCGGCCGAGGCCATGTCGAACGCCGGAACGGCCATGCAGGAGAGCCTGAAATCGGCCGCCTCGTCGGCGGGGACCCTGTCGGGCCCGTACTGCGGCGTGGAGGCTCCGATGGGCCCCGTCGGCGGCGCGCTGGGCGAGTTCATGGAGCACAAGGCGCAGGAGCTCGGCTACATCGCGGTGCGCACCGAGCACTCGCTCAACGGCGCGTACGACGCGACGACGGAGTACGCCAAGGGCGACCTGGCCATGGCCGCGAACAAGCAGAGCCAGGCGATCAAGGAACCCGTCATCGACGACAAGGGACAGGAGATCGGCCCGGACGGCAAGCCGGTCGAGAAGCCGGGGGCACCCAAGTGAGCAAGGACGTCATCGAGCCCGGCGGGATCCCGATGTTCACCGGGAACCTGGAGCAGCTCACCAAGGACGCCGCCGCCCTGACCAAACAGGCCGGCGACTTCCGCGACGGCGGAGCCAACGTCCACAAGGAGTTCCAGGGCCTGTCCTCCTGCTACCACGCGCCGGAGGCCGACCAGCTGTTCGCGACCACCCTGCCGGTCAAGACGAAGGCGGACGACTTCGCGGGCGGCCTGGAGAAGGCCGCCGCGGCGCTGACCGAGTACGAGGGCGTGGTGCGCCCGCTGGTCGCGAAGCTGGCGTCGCTGCGCACCGAGGCGTTCGCGTTCACCGACAGCATCGCCGGGGACGACCACTGGCGCCGTGACCAGAAGAAGATCGACCACAACGAGCGGCTGATGAGCGAGGTCGGCGCGACCATCGCCGCGTTCACCGACGCCGAGCGCGCCTGCCACGACAAGATCACCGCGCTGGTGAACGGCAGCAAGCTCACCGTCGACGACGGCAGCCACAAGCCCGGCATGTACGGGTACACCGCCGACGCGCTCCAGCACGCCGAGGAGACTCCCTGGGGCGGCCACGCCGAACGCGAGTACACGGGCCTGTCCTGGGTCTGGCACCAGGTCAAGTCCTTCGTGTGGGACGGCTTCATCGTCGACGGGATCTGGGGCACCGTCAAAGGCCTGGGCACCCTGGTCGGCACCGACGGCTGGGACAAGGCCGGGCAGGCCTGGACGGGCCTCGCCAAGCTCGCCACCGGTCTCGCGATCTCCTCCACGCCGTTCGCCGCCGCCTACTGGACGGCCCCCGACAAGGACCTGCCCAGCTGGCTGCGCGACTCGCGCACCGCGGTCAAGGAGACCGGCAAGGCGCTGGTCGCCTGGGACGAGTGGGGCAAGAACCCGGCCCGCGCTGCGGGCGGGGTCACCTTCAACGTCCTGACCACCGTCTTCACCGGCGGCTCCGGCAGCGCCGCCAAGGGCGGCGCCGTCGCCAAGGTGCTGTCCGTCACCGGCAAGGTCGCCAAGGTCGTCGACCCCATGACCTACGTCGCCAAGGCCGGAAAGTTCGGCATCATCAAGGTCGGCGACCTGTTCACCGGCATCAAGAACATCACCAACGGCCACTACGCCGACATCTTCGCGAACGGCGGCAAGGTCAACCTCGACGGCACCTTCCCCAAGACCGCGGACCTGCCCACCATCAAGGGCAACTACGTCGAATGGCCCGGCGGCAGCCGCCTCAACCTCGACGACGGCAAGGTCTACAAGCCCGACGGCACCGTCTCGGAAGCCAAGGTCGAGCTCAGCGCCGACGACATCGCCCGCCTCAAGAGCTCCCTGCCCCACGTCGGCGAAACCGTCCCCGCGAGCGTGAAGGAACCGGTCCTGGTCGGTGCGGGCGACCGCGCGGGCCACATGGGCGACCACCCCGCGAACCCCGGCACACGAACCCCGGGCGGCACCGCCCACGACCTCGGCCACGGCCCCACCAACGACCTCGACCGAGGCGCCACGGGCAACTCCCGCGGCGGCACCCCCTCAGCCGGAGACACAGCGGGCCACACAACGGGCCCCTCGGCGGACGCGGGCGGGCACGGCGGGCACGGGGCCGGCGGGCATGACGGGGGTACTGGGGGGCACAACGGCGGGACCGGCGGGCACGACGGTGGCACCGGCGGGCACGGAGGCGGGTCGGGCGACGAGCCGCCGACCGGCGGGCACGGAGGCAGCGGCCCGCACCCGAACTACGACGGCCCCAGCCGGTGGAACGGCGCCAGCGCACGCGAAATCATGGACCACCAGGTCCAGCGCGCCCGGCACGAGCCCGGCTACTTCCAGAAGTACTACAAGGACTACAAGGTCAGCGCCTACCGGAAGTACTCCAACATTCCGGACGAGAGCGGCCTCGTACCGCCGCAGCTCGTCAAGCACCCGACCACGGGTGAGTGGATAGCCAAGAGCGACGAGCCGCCGCCGATCCCGGAGAAGTACGTCCCGGGCGGTGACCTGAAGCGCGACGCCTCGACGGTGGTCACGCCCAAGGGCCGGGAGATCCTCGACCAGGCCGCCCGCGACCGGCACGCCTCGGTCTCCGCCGACAACGCGATCCACCCGAAGGTCACCGCCGCCAAGGAGCTCTACGAGGCGCACCCGACCCCGGAGCACCTCGACGCCTGGAACGAAGCGAAGGCCGAGCACGCGCCGCTGCACGAGAAGATGACGAAGGACACCGAGGCCTTCGGTGAGGCGGTCGCCCGGCATCACGTGATCCCGGAGCACTATCCCGACGCGAAGTGGGAGACGCTCGACGGCCCCAAGAACGGAAACGACCAGTTCGACCAGGTGTGGAAGCGCGACGACGGCCGCTTCGTGGTGGTCGAGGCGAAGAGCAGTCTCGACACGGAACTCGGCCAGCGCCGACTGCCGAACGGATTCAACGCACGGCAGGGGTCACGCGAATACTTCGAGGACATCCTCAAGGAAATGAAGGAGCGCGGGCGTACCAACCCGAATGAACGCCGGCTCTACCGAGAGCTCAGCAAGGCCCTCAAGCAGGGGAAGATCGACTACATCCTCGTGAAGGGGAACCCCAAGGCAGGAACGTACGCTGGGTATTCCATGCGGCGTTTCAACCTGGGCTGAACGGGAGTTTCTGATGACGGTGAACGTATCTCGGCACGGCAGCCCCGGACCCGACGACGAGGAGTACGCACGGGAACTCGGAGAGGACCTGGCGGACTCGATCGAGACCCTTCCGCAGACGCCGCGCAATTTCAGCCTCGCACTGAGCGAATCGCTCTCCTGCGTGCACGCCTGGCTCGCCGTCAATCCCGACGGCTCCCAGCTGGAAACCTGGGAGGCGGTGGTCACCGCCATGCAGGTGCACTCCGCCGCGTTCGCCGCGGCCAATGCCACGGAGGGCAGCGGCGAGTACCGGATCAACCACGAGATCCACACCATCCCGGCGACCGGGCCGCAGTACTACGCCAACGCGGGCAACTGGCTGACCGCGTTCTGGCTCGCGATCGTCTGCCGCGACCAGGCCCGGATGACCCAGCTCTGCGAGATCCCCCTCGACGTCCTGCGCGCTTCGGGCGCCGAGGGCGACGAGTACGTCCACCACTGGGTGGACGCGCTCCAGACGTACTGGCTCGAACGGCCGGGCCTGGTCGAGAAGTTGACCCTGGCCATCCAGACCTCGCACCCCGACGTGGCCACCATCGCTCCGCGCGACCTGCTCCAGAACATCCTCTACCAGCCCATCAGCCTCTTCCACCGCTTCCTCACCAAGGACCACGAGGCTTTCAACCAGGCTCTGCTGGAGGCTGTTCAGGCGCACAAGGCGTACTGGACGGCTACCGAGAAGCGGGAGGGAAGCGTGGAGGGGTACCTCGCTCTCGGGCCGCTCGCCATCGCGTGCCTCGCGCTCGACGCGGGTTTCGAGATCGGCGTCGAGACGCCCTACTTGCCGGGAGAGCTCCTGCGCCGCGCCTGGCTCGGCGAGTTCCCGACGTAACCACCCCCCGGAAGGCCCCTGGGGGCTCCGCCCCCAGCCCCCCGTTCGCGCCTGAACGGCGCTCGTCCTCAATCGCCGGACGGGCTAAAGATGCCTATGCAGGCCAGCACCAGTACCGCCAGGGGCGCGGGGAACTGCGCGAGAAGCGAGCACGGCCCGCAGACGAAAACGGGTTAAGGGGCGCGGGGAACTGCGCGAGAAGCGGGCACGGTCCGCGGACGAAAGGGGGCCGGGGCAGCCCCGGAAGGGGGCCGGCCCCGGGGGGGTGAGCGGGGCCGGGTGGCCCCGCTCAGGGCGGGCTGCTAGAGGAACGAGTTGATCTCGATCGTCTCGGTGCGGCCAGGCCCAACCCCGATCGCAGAGATCGGCGCCCCCGACATCTCCTCCAGCGCCTTCACATACGCCTGCGCGTTCTTCGGCAGATCACCGAAGGTCTTCGCCTTGGTGATGTCCTCGGACCACCCCGGCAGCTTCTCGTAGATCGGCTTCGCGTGGTGGAAGTCGGTCTGGGAGTACGGGAGTTCCTCGACCCGCTTGCCGTCGATCTCGTACGCGACGCACACCGGGATCTCCTCCCAGCCGGTCAGCACGTCCAGCTTGGTGAGGAAGAAGTCGGTCAGGCCGTTCACCCGCGTCGCGTAGCGGGCGATCGGCGCGTCGAACCAGCCGCAGCGACGGTCGCGACCGGTGGTCACACCGCGCTCGCCACCGATGCGGCGCAGCGCCTCGCCGTCCTCGTCGAAGAGCTCGGTCGGGAAGGGACCGGCACCGACGCGGGTCGTGTACGCCTTCAGGATGCCGATGACGCGGCTGATCTTCGTCGGGCCCACGCCCGCACCCGTGCAGGCGCCGCCCGCGGTCGGGTTCGAGGAGGTGACGAAGGGGTACGTGCCGTGGTCGACGTCGAGCAGGGTGCCCTGGCCGCCCTCGAAGAGCACGACCTTGTCGTCGTCCAGCGCCTGGTTCAGGATCAGCGTGGTGTCGGCGACGAAGGGCTTGATCTGCTCCGCGTACTGGAGCATCTCCTCGACGATCTTGCCGGCCTCGATGGCACGGCGGTTGTAGACCTTGGCGAGCAGCTGGTTCTTGCCCTCCAGGGCCGCCTCGACCTTCTGCTCCAGGATCGACTCGTCGTAGAGGTCCTGGACGCGGATGCCGACGCGGTTGATCTTGTCGGCGTAGGTCGGGCCGATGCCGCGACCGGTGGTGCCGATCTTCCGCTTGCCGAGGAAGCGCTCGGAGACCTTGTCGAGCGTGACGTTGTACGGCGTGATCAGGTGAGCGTTGCCGCTGATCAGGAGCTTGGACGTGTCGACGCCGCGCTCGTTCAGCCCGCTCAGCTCGGAGAGCAGGACCGCCGGGTCGACGACGACTCCGTTACCGATCACCGGGGTGCACCCCGGCGAGAGGATCCCGGAAGGGAGAAGATGCAGCGCGTACTTCTGGTCGCCTACGACAACCGTGTGGCCGGCATTGTTGCCGCCCTGGTAACGCACCACATAGTCAACGGATCCACCGAGGAGGTCGGTGGCCTTTCCCTTGCCCTCGTCACCCCACTGAGCACCGAGCAGCACAAGTGCGGGCACAGGCGTACACCCCTTCCGGGCGGGGCATGTCCAAGGTCAGGGGCATACGCGCTCCACATGTGGATGCGTACACCATGGGCCTGAACCGTAGAAAGCTGCCCCGGAATAGACGAAGCCCCTGGCGCAATAGCGCAAGGGGCTCTTGCACAAAGATGCTACCCGAGGAAGGACCGAGGTGTCGGCTGCGCACCAGCTCGTCGTGCTCATCGACCCGGTCGCCCGCCGTATTGACGGCGAGTCCGTACGGATCGCGAAGGATGTGCTGTGTGCGGGAGCACAGGCGAAGATCTGCTGGCCACAGGGGCCGGAGGAATTTGCCAGGGCGCTGGCCCGCCGGGCCGGCCGGCGCACCGTGGTGGTCGGTGACGACCAGGCGCTGCTACGCACCGTGACGCTGCTGCACAAGGAGCGTGAGCTCGGTCGGGGGCCGCTGGCCCTGGTGCCGGTGGGCGCGGCCGACTCCCTTGAGCTGGCCCGCTCGCTGGGGGTGCCGCTCGGCGCGGTGGCCGCGGCCCGGGCCGCCCTGGACGGCACCGGGCGCAGGCTCGATCTGCTGGTGGACGACAGCGACCAGGTGGTGATCGGCGCGCTGCGGATCCCGGCGCTGGGCCCGCCCGTCGCCCGGCCCGAGCCGCCGTCGGTGTGGGGCGCGGCCCGCTCCCTGGTCCGCACCCTGGTGCGGGCGCCCGCGCCGGTGGCCGCGGCGGTCGCCCACCGGCTGCGCGTGGAGGCCGACGGAAAGCTGCTCAGCGACCTGGACCGCCCGGTGGCGGGAGTCTCGGTGGCCTCCGCGGGCGGGCTCGCGCAGGTCGTGGTGCACGGGCGGACCGGGGAGCGGGTGCGGGCGGCCGCGCGGGCCGTGACGATCTCGGGCCCGGTGGGCGGCTTCCGCTACCGGGCGGACCAGACCGTGGCGGGCCCGGTGCGCACCCGCACCTGGACCGCCCTCGCGGACGCGTGGGAGCTGGTCCTGCCGACGTGATCCGCGTGCGCACTGGGCTCAGCGGGCCGGGATCGGCGCAGGTCCCGGCGACGCGGTCCGCGTCCGGAGCGGGCGTCGGCGGGCCGGGATCGGAGGCAGGTCTGCCGACGTGACCGGTGTCCGCAGCGGGCTCAGCGGGGCGGGATCGGGGGGAGGTCCAGGGTGGTGCGGTGCTGCCGCCAGCGGTCCATCAGCTGGGACAGTTCGCCGTGCAGGAAGGCGAAGAACGCGGCCGTCTCCGCCATCCGCGCCCCGGCCGCCGTGTCCGGCCCGCCCGCGCTCGCCACGCCGTCCTTCATGACCTGCTCCCAGCGGGACAGGATCCGGTCGCGGTTGGTGAAGGTCTCGTACCAGAGCTCGTTGTGCAGGACGTACCGGTCGCGCCGGGAGCCGGGCTCGCGCTCGCGGCCGACCATGTTGACCTGGGAGAGGTAGCGGACCGCGCCGGAGACGGCGGCGGGGCTGATCCGCAGCGCCGAGGCCAGTTCCGCCGAGGTCATCGAGCCGTTCTCGGAGACGAGCAGCGCCGCGAAGACGCGGGCCGCCATCCGCTGCATGCCCGCCTCGGCCAGTTCGGAGGCGAACCGTTCGACGAACCGGCCCACCGCGTCCTCGTCCCGCTCGACCGCCATGCCGCCCGGCACCTCCCGCTCGCTGTCCACGCCGCTCATGGCCTCATCGTCTCCCCTCGCCGCCCCGCCCCGGTTCCGCCGCCGACTTTATACGCTTCCTTAACTTCACAACTTCGTGAAAGTACAGTACGTTCAAAAACATGACGAAGGCAATCACGGTCTCCGGGCTGCACAAGTCGTTCGGGCGCACCCACGCCCTCGACGGGCTCGACCTCACCGTCGAGACCGGCGAGGTCCACGGCTTCCTCGGACCCAACGGCGCCGGAAAGTCCACCACCATCCGCGTGCTGCTCGGCCTGCTGCGCGCCGACTCCGGCGCGGCCCAGCTGCTCGGCCGCGACCCGTGGGCCGACGCCGTGGAACTGCACCGGCACGTCGCGTACGTACCGGGCGACGTCACCCTGTGGCGGAACCTCTCGGGCGGTGAGGTCATCGACCTGTACGGCAGGCTGCGGGGCGGGCTCGACCGGTCCCGGCGGCACGACCTCATCGAGCGGTTCGAGCTCGACCCCACGAAGAAGGGCCGCACCTACTCCAAGGGCAACCGGCAGAAGGTCGCCCTGGTCGCCGCGTTCGCGTCCGACGTGGACGTGCTGATCCTGGACGAGCCGACCTCGGGTCTCGACCCGCTGATGGAGGAGGTCTTCCAGAGCTGCGTGGAGGAGGAGCGCGACCGGGGCCGCACCGTGCTGCTCTCCTCGCACATCCTCAGCGAGGTGGAGAGCCTCTGCGACCGGGTCAGCATCATCCGCCGGGGCCGCACGGTGGAGACCGGCTCCCTCGCCCAGCTGCGCCACCTCACCCGTACGTCGGTGACGGCCGAACTGGCGGGCGCGCCCAACGGGTTGGCGGGCCTGCCCGGCGTGTACGACCTCGACGTCCAGGGCCGCCGGGTCAAGCTCCAGGTCGACACCGACAAGCTGGACGCGGTGCTCCGCTCGCTCACCGCGTCGGGCGTACGCTCCCTGACCTCCACCCCGCCCACGCTGGAGGAGCTGTTCCTGCGCCACTACACGGGGGCCGACGCGGAGGTGGCGGTCCGATGACCACCCTGGCGGCGCCCCTGCGCGCCACGCGCGAACTGACGGGCAGCGGCGCCCTGTTGAGGCTGGCGCTGCGCCGGGACCGGATGATGATCCCGGTGTGGGCCCTCGCACTGGGCGGCCTCGTCGCGAGCGGCGCGAGCACCCTGGAGAAGGTGTACAAGACCGCCGCCGAGCGCGCGGACGTGGCGCACTCGATGAACGGCAACGGCTCGCTGCGGGCGCTGTACGGGCCGGTCTTCGACGACTCGCTCGGCGGGCTCACCGCATGGCGGTTCGGCGGGTTCGGATACGTACTCGCGGCGGTGATGAGCCTGCTCATCGTGGTGCGGCACACCCGCGAGGAGGAGGAGACGGGCCGCCAGGAACTGCTGTCCTCCGCGATGGTGGGCCGCCGGGCACCCTTGACCTCGGCCCTGCTCGCGGCGCTGGTCGCCAATGCGGCGGTCGCCGTGATCATCGCGGCGGGGCTCGCCCGGCCGACCGGGAGCGCCGCGGGTTCGGTGGCGCTCGGCCTGACGACCGGCGCCATCGGCATGCTGTTCGCGGGCCTGGCGGCGATCATGGCCCAGCTGACGGAGAGCGCCCGGCTCGCCAAGGGACTCACGGGCGCGGTCCTCGGCGCGGCGTTCCTCCTCAAGGCTGCGGGCGACACGGCGACGCGGGATGCCTCCTCGGTGCTCGACTGGCTCTCCCCGCTCGGCTGGGCCGAGAACGTGCGGCCCTACGCGGGCGAACGGTGGTGGGCGCTGATCCTGATCGGGGCGGCGGCCCTCGCGCAGGGGACCGCGGCCTACCTCCTCGCCGGGCGGCGCGACATCGGGATGAGCTTCGTGCCGCCGCGCCCCGGACCGGCCGAGGGCCGCCTCTCGACGGCGTACGGACTCGCCTGGCGCCTCCAGCGGGGCGGGCTCGTCGGCTGGACCCTCGGATTCGCCCTGGCCGGGCTGCTGTTCGGCGGCATGACCGACGGAGCGGCCGACCTCGTCGGCGACAACGCGCAGACCAAGGAGATCATCCAGCGGATGGGTGGCCAGTCGGGCCTGACCGACGCGTTCCTCGCGACGATGGTCGGCATGCTGGGGATGGTCGCCGCCCTGTACGCCACCTCGTCGGTGCTGCGGCTGCACGGCGAGGAGACGGGGCAGCGCGCCGAACCGGTCCTGGCGGCGTCGGTCGGCCGGGTCCGCTGGGCGGCCGGTCACCTGGTGATCGCGTTCGGCGGGGCGGCCCTGATCATGGTGGTGGGCGGGCTCGGCCTGGCCGCGGGCTACGGCCGGGAGCCCGGTCCGATCCTGGGCGCGGCCCTGGTCCAGCTCCCCGCGATCTGGACGCTCGCGGGCCTCGCGGTGCTGCTGTTCGGGGCGTTCCCGAGGATCGCGCAGGCCTCGCTCGGCGTGACGGGCCTGTGCCTGTCCCTCGGCTGGATCGGCCCCGCGCTGAACCTGCCGCGGACCGTCCTGGACGTGTCCCCCTTCGGCCATCTGCCCAAGCTGCCCGGTACGGAGATGGCGTGGACACCGGTGCTCGTCCTGACGGCGGTCGCGGCGGCGCTGGTGGCGACGGGGCTGGGAGCGCTGCGCCGCCGGGACATGCTGTCGTGAACGGCTCCTCTCAGCACTCCACTTGGAGCGCGGTGAGGCCCCGGATGACGAAACCCGGGCCCCACTCCGGTTCGGCGGCGAGACGCAGGCCGGGCGCCTTGGCAAGCAACTCGCCGAAGGACGCGCGGAGTTCGAGGCGGGCGAGGGGGGCGCCAAGGCAGTAGTGGATGCCCGCGCCGAAGGAGATGTGCGGGTTGTCGGCGCGGGCGAGGTCCAGGGTGTCGGGGTCGGCGAACCGGTCCGGGTCGCGGTTGGCGGAGCCGAAGAGCAGCGCGACCTCGCTGCCGCGCGGCAGGGTGTGCCCGGCGAACTCGATGTCGTCGAGCACCCAGCGCTCGAAGAGCTGGAGCGGGGTGTCGTACCGCATCAGCTCCTCGACGGCGGTGGGCAGCAGCGCCTCGGGCGCGGCCCGCAGCGCGGCGAGCTGCCCGGGGTCGCGCAGCAGCGTCCACCAGCCGTTGGCGGTGGTGTTCACGGTGGCTTCGTGACCGGCGTTGAGCAGCAGCACGCAGGTGGAGACCATCTCCTGCTCGGAGAGGCGGCGCCGACCGCCGCCGTCCTCGTCGTCGTACGCGGCGATGAGCGCGGAGACGAGGTCCTCGCCGGGCTGCTTGCGCCGCGCGGCGATCAACTCCCGCAGATACGCGGCGAATTCAAGGGAGGCACGTACGGCGCGGGCGGCGGTGTCCTCCCCCGGGTTGAGCTCGTACATCCCGCAGATCGCCGCGGACCAGGGCCGCAGGAGGGGGCGGTCCGGCTCGGGGATGCCCAGCATCTCGGCGATGACCGCGACGGGGAGGGGCTCGGCGACCTCCGCCAGCAGGTCGCCGCCGCCCGCCGCGCAGAAGTCGTCCACGAGCCGGGCGGCGAGCCGCCGCACGGTCGGGGCGAGCCGCTCCACGGTGCGGGGGGTGAACGCCTGCGAGACGAGGCGGCGGATGCGGGTGTGGTCCGGGGGCTCCAGGTCGAGCATGCCGTGGTCGTTGAGGGTGTGGAAGGGCTCGTGCGCCGGGGGCGGGGGTGTTCTGCCGAACTCCTCGTGAGTGAAGCGGTGTTGGTAACTCCGCCCGAGCCTGCGGTCGCGCAGGAGCGCGGAGACGTCTTCGTGACGGGGGACGAGCCACTGCCCCGTGGGCCCGTAGTAATGCAGCCTGCCCGCCGCTCTGAGCTCCGCGTACACGGGGTAGGGATCGGCGACGAAGTCCGGGGCGTGGGGGCGGAAGAGGGGGGTGGCGTCCATGCCCTCGACAATGCGGCGTCGCTCCGCGGGGATCAAGGGGGGGTGCTTGCGTGCGGGGTGCGCTTCCGTGCTGGGTGCGTGCGGGTGCGGTGCGTACGGGTGCGGGCCGTACGGTCCCTTCGCGCAGTTCCCCGCGCCCCTAACAGCACAAGTGCTGGTCGGCATGAGCATCCTCAGCCCGTCCGGCGTTTGAGGACGAGCGCCGTTCAGGCGCGATACGGGGTCTGGGGCGGAGCCCCAGGGCCCCTGCGGACCGTGCCGGGTTGCTCGCGCAGTTCCCCGCGCCCCTAGCAGGGCCGTGCTTGACGGGGTGCCCATGCAGGCATGCCTCCGCCGCGCGCCTCGGCGGCATGGTGCTGGCCCGCAGGGGCAACCTCAGCCCGTCCGGCGATTGAGGACGAGCGCCCTCAAGGCGCGAACGGGGTCTGGGGCGGAGCCCCAGGGCCCCTGCGGACCGTGCTGGGTTGCTCGCGCAGTTCCCCGCGCCCCTAGCAGGGCAAGTGCTGGTCGGCATGAGCATCTTCAGCCCGTCCGGCGTTTGAGGACGAGCGCCCTCAAGGCGCGAACGGGGTCTGGGGCGGAGCCCCAGGGGTTAGGGGGCTGGGGCGCAGGCCCAGGGGGTTAGTTGGGGGTTACCAGGCGGGTTTCGTACGCGTACACCGCCGCCTGCGTACGGTCACGCAGCCCCAGCTTCACCAACACCCGGCTGACATGCGTCTTGATCGTCGACTCCGCCACCACCAGCCGATCCGCGATCTCCTGGTTCGACAGACCCTGGGCGATCAGGACGAGGACCTCCGTCTCGCGGTCGGTCAGCTCCTCCACCTGCCCCGTCGCCGACGCCCCCGCCCGCTGCGCCGGCACGACCCGGGCGAACTCGTTGATCAGCCGCCGGGTCACCGAGGGGGCGAGCAGCGCCTCTCCGGACGCCACCACCCGTACCCCCTCGGCGAGTTGGCGCGCCGAGGCGTCCTTCAGGAGGAAGCCGGACGCGCCCGCCCGCAGCGCCTGGTAGACGTACTCGTCCAGGTCGAAGGTGGTCAGGACGAGCACCTTCGACGCGTCGCCCGCCGCCACGATCTCCCGCGTCGCCTCAATGCCGTTCATGCCGGGCATCCGGATGTCCATCAGGACCACGTCGGGGCGGAGCGCCTGCACCTGGGCGACCGCCTCGCGGCCGTCGACGGCCTCGCCGACGACCTCGATGTCCGGCTGCGCGCCGAGCAGCACGGAGAAGCCCTCGCGCACCATCATCTGGTCGTCGACGATCAGCACCCGGATCGTCATGACTGGTCTTCCTTCTCCATGCTCACGCCCGTGCCCGTACCCGTTGCCGCTCCCGCGACCGGCTCCACCGGCTCGGCCGCCTCGACCGGGATGAAGACCGTCACCTCGTACCCGCCCTCCGGCGTGCGCTCCGCCGTCATCGCGCCGCCGAGCATCGCCACCCGCTCGGCCATGCCCGTCAGCCCGTGCCCGGAGCCCTGCGAGGGGCCCGCCTCGGAGGTCGCGGGGCCGTTGACCACGCGCAGGCCGAGCCCGCCCAGAACGTACCCGATCTCCACCCGCGCCCCCGCCCCGGGCGCGTGCCGCAGGGTGTTGCTGAGGGCCTCCTGGATGATCCGGTACGCCGACAGCTCGACGCCCTGCGGGAGTTCGCGCACCGCACCGGTGACGATCTTCTCGACCGGAAGACCGGCCTCGCGCACGTTCGCGAGGAGGCCGTCCAGGTCGGCGAGGGTGGGCTGGGGGGCGTCCGGCGCCTCGTAGTCCTCCGCGCGTACGACGCCGAGCACCCGGCGCAGTTCGGTGAGGGCCGCCACCGCGTTCTCGCGGATCGTCGCGAAGGCCTGGGCGAGCTCGGGGGGCGGGTTCTCCACCCGGTAGGGCGCGGCCTCGGCCTGGATGGCGACCACCGACATGTGGTGGGCCACCACGTCGTGCAGCTCGCGCGCGATGTTGGTGCGCTCCTCCAGGACCGTCCGCTTGTCCCGCTCCACGGCGGTGACCGACTTCTCCGCGCTGACCTGCCGCTGCGCGTCCCGCCGGGTGTTCAGGAGGGACGCCACCAGCAGCACCAGGGCGGAGAGGACCGCCATCGGGCCGGTGTTGTCGCCGTAGCTGCCGGTGAAGGTGCCGGTGGCGAGGCCGAGGACGAGCGTGATCAGCCACATCCAGCCCGCCACCCGGGGGCGGGTGCGCAGCGCCACCACCGCGAGCACGGTGAGGTACATGATGTAGGTGCCCGGCGTCCAGGGGCCCATCCCGCCGTGCCGCCCGGCCACCGCGCCGACGACGACGGTCGCCGCGCAGGCCAGCCAGAACGCGCCGATCGGCCGGACCAGCGTCATGACCATCGGGGCGGCGATCACGAGCCCCCCGATCAGCCAGCCGACGCTGCTGCCCACTCCGCCGGAGCCCTGGGAGAGCTCCGTCATCATCGCCAAGAAGGCGAGGAAGCCCACCGCGGCGTGCGGGGCCCAGGAGACGGCCTCGCGTATCCGGCCCGGGAGCCGCCGGCTCAGCGGGCCGTCCGTCCGCCTCCGGCCCAGCGGTCGGTAGGCGAAGGCGTCCTCGAACAGGTCCCGGCGCAGCCCGCCGTAGAGACCCATGGCGAGCCGGAACTCGGGGGTGCGCCCGCCCGCGCCGCCCGCTGCTTTGCCGCTCCCCTGCCGGAGCCTGGTCGTCTCGTTCACAGGCTCCAAGGTAGGCGGCGAGGGGGGCCGGGGCGTCCGGCGCGATGGGGATCCTTCGAGGTCCGCCTCAGGGACTACGCGGATACCGACGGCCCAACACGCCGGACGGACGCACTCGGTCGATCGGTCCCGCCGGGCCGGACACGCTCAGGCCGTCACCTTGGTCACCTTGGCGACGAACGCGGCGAGGTTCGCCACGGTCCGCTCGATCTTCTCCTCCACGGTGAGCGTCTCGTGCAGCCGCGCGCCGATGCCCGCGTCCTTCTTGCCCCGTACGTAGAGCGAGCAGTCGAGGTCGGCGCAGATGTAGGCACCCACGCTGTTGCCCTGCTGGCCGGGCTTGCCCGCCTTGGGCGCCACCATCAGCGAGACGCCGCCGGAGTGGGTGGTCAGGCACAGCGAGCACATGCTGCGGCGCTGCTGCCCGACGGCCGGGCTGGAGCAGCGCAGCTGGAGCCCCTGCGGGCGGCCGTCCAGCTCCACGACGAGGTAGCCGCGGTCCGGCGCCTGCGGGTCGCGCCAGCCCAGGTAGTCCAGGTCGTCCCAGGGCCGGTCGGCCAGGTCGCGCGGCACGGACAGGCGCTTGGCCTCGCCCTTGGTGCAGTTCAGGAACGCGGCACGGATCTCTTGTTCGGTCAGCGGCTTCATAAACATGATGCTAAGTTGCCTAAACGCTTTAGGCAACTGCATAATCGTTGAAGGAGAATGGGGGGAACGGGAGGATGACGAGCATGGTGCGCGCAGGACTGACCACCGAACGCCTGGTCCGGGCGGGTGCGGAACTCGCCGACGAGATCGGCTTCGACCAGGTGACCCCGTCGGCACTCGCCCGGCGGTTCGACGTGAAGGTCGCGAGCCTGTACTCGCACATCAAGAACGCCCAGGACCTCAAGACCCGGATCGCCCTGCTGGCCCTGGAGGAACTCGCCGACCTGGCCGCCGACGCCGTGGCCGGGCGGGCCGGAAAGGACGCGCTCGCGGGCTTCGCGAACGTCTGCCGCGACTACGCCCGCGAGCATCCCGGCCGCTACGCCGCGACCCGGTTCCGGCTCGACCCCGACACCGCGGCGGACAGCGCCGCCTTCCGCCACTCCCTGATGATGCGGGCCATCCTGCGCGGCTACTCGCTGACCGAACCGGACCAGACCCACGCCGTCCGGCTCCTGGGCAGCGTCTTCCACGGCTTCGTCGACCTGGAGTCGGCGGGCGGCTTCAGCCACAGCGCCCCGGAGCCCGAGGAGAGCTGGACCCGCGCCCTGGACGCCCTCGACACCCTGCTGCGGAACTGGCCGGTGGCATCATGACCGAGCCTGTACGCGACGCCGAGCCCGTACGGGGCTGGATCACTACGCCCCTCACCGCTCAACTCCTGCGTGGCGTCATCGAGTTGGAGCAGACCGAGCGCGGCGTGCTGCCGCATCGGCTGCCTGCCTGGGCTCTCGCCCAGGGGGCGGATGCGCAGCTCGCCATGGCCGAGTCCCAGCCCTCCGGCGTGCGCCTCGCCTTCCGCACCCGGGCCACCGCCATCGAGCTGGACACGCTGCCCACCAAGCGGGTGTACGTCGGCGCCCCGGCCCGGCCGGACGGCCTGTACGACCTGCTCGTCGACGGCCGCCTGACCGGTCAGGGCAGCGTGTCCGGCGGGCACACCCTCACCGTCGACATGGCCGCCGGAACCGCCGAGCACCGGCCGGGCGAGCCCGGCACCCTGCGCTTCGACGGGTTGTCCCCCGCCGCCAAGGACGTCGAGATCTGGCTGCCGTACAACGAGACCACCGAGCTCGTGGCGCTGCGCACCGACGCGCCCGTCGAACCCGCGTCCGACCGGGGCCGCAAGATGTGGCTGCACCACGGCAGTTCGATCAGCCACGGCTCCGACGCGGCGAGCCCCACCACCACGTGGCCCGCCCTCGCCGCGTCGCTCGGCGGCGTCGAACTGGTCAACCTCGGCTTCGGCGGGAGCGCGCTGCTCGACCCGTTCACCGCGCGCACGATGCGGGACACGCCTGCCGATCTGATCAGCGTCAAGATCGGCATCAATCTGGTCAACACCGATCTGATGCGGCTGCGGGCGTTCGGGCCGGCGGTGCACGGGTTCCTCGACACGATCCGGGAAGGGCATCCCGATGTGCCCCTGCTGGTCGTGTCGCCCCTGCTGTGCCCCATCCACGAGGAGACGCCGGGACCCAGCCTCCCGGACCTCACCGAGCTCGCCGCGGGGCGGCTGCGGTTCCGGGCGGCGGGGGATCCGGCAGACCCCGGGCGCCTCACGCTCCGCGTGATCCGGTCCGAGCTGGCCGCGATCGTGTCTCGGCGGGCTGCTTCCGACCCCAACCTGCGGTATCTGGATGGGCGGGAGTTGTACGGGGTGGATGACGTGGGGCGGCTGCCGTTGCCGGACGAGCTGCATCCCGATGCGGCCACGCATCGGCTTGTGGGGGCTCGGTTTGCCCAACTTGCGTTTGGGGGTGGGTTGTTGGGGGTGCCAAGGGTTTGAGCGGGGCTCGGCATGAGCGGGGGTCGGCATGAGCGGGGCTCGGGTTGAGCGGGGCTCGGGTTGAGCGGGTTTCACCTGCGGGCCGGTGGGGGCCTTTCGCGCAGTTCCCCGCGCCCCTAGCAGGGTCAGTGCTGGCCAGCAGGGGCAACCTCAGCCCGTCCGGCGTTTGAGGACGAGCGCCGTTCAAGCGCGAACGGGGTCTGGGGCAGAGCCCCAGTGCCTCTGCGGACCGTGCTGGGTCACCCGCGCAGTTCCCCGCGCCCCTAACAAGGCTGCACCTGACGGGGTGCCCACGCGGGCATACCTCCCCAACGCCCCTAGCGGTACGGTGCCGACCCGCATCGGCATCCTCAGCCCGTCCGGCGTTTGAGGACGAGCGCCGTTCAGGCGCGAACCGGGGTCTGGGGCAGAGCCCCAGGGCCCTGCGGACCGTGCTGGGTCACCCGCGCAGTTCCCCGCGCCCCTAACAAGGCTGCACCTGACGGGGTGCCCACGCGGGCATGCCTCCCCCACGCCCCCTAGCGGTACGGTGCCGGCCCGCATCGGCAACCTCAGCCCGTCCGGCGTTTGAGGACGAGCGCCGTTCAGGCGCGAACCGGGGTCTGGGGCAGAGCCCCAGGGCCTCTGCGGACCGTGCGGGGTTGCTCGCGCAGTTCCCCGCGCCCCTTGGCGGCATGGTGCTGGCCCGCATGAGCAGCCTCAGCCCGTCCGGCGATTGAGGACGAGCGCTCTCGAGGCGCGAACGGGGCTGGGATGGAGCGCCGCTCAATAGGCGAGTTGGGCGATTTCCTCTGCGGCCACCGCGCTCGCATCCGCCGCCGGGTCGATCAGAGGAAAGTGGCCCACCTCCTCCAGAAGAGTCAGCCCCACCGTTTCGCCCGCCTTCGCCGCCGCGTCAACGTACGCCTCCGCCACCGCCTGCGGTACGACGACGTCCTCACGGCCCTGCACCACGGTCGTCGCGATGCCGGTGGGTAGCAGGGCGGCCGGGTCGGCGTGGGGGGCCCGGTTCGGCAACTCGGCCAGCCCGCCGAGGAGTTGGAGCGTAGCCCCGGAGCAGACCTCCAGCTCGATCGCCTTCGCGAAGTCGGCGATCGGGGCCAGGGCCACAACGCCGCGCAGGGCCGCGGGGGCGGGGGTGCGCCACGGGGAGCCCTCGGGCAGGACGTGACGGGCGGACGCCCACAGGGCGAGGTGGCCGCCCGCCGAGTGACCGGCCAGCACGGTGCGGCGCGGGTCGGCCTGCGGGACGGCGTCCCGTACGAGGGAGGGCAGCGCGTCCAGGGCCGCCGCCACGTCGTCGAAGGTGTCCGGCCAGCGCCCCGCCACCGGACCCTCGCCGCCCTGCTGCGGCAGCAGACTCCCGCGCCGGTACTCGACGTTGGCCACGGCGAACCCGCGCCGGGCCAGGAAGTCCGCGAACGGGGAGAGGTGTACGCGGTCGTACGGGGCGCGCCAGGCACCGCCGTGCAGCAGCACCACGAGGGGGGCGCCCGCGCGGCCGTCGCGCGGGGCGTAGAAGTCGATCACCTGGTCCGGGTGGTCGCCGTACGCGGCACTGCTGTCCGGGGCGACGGCGGGATGGGAGAAGGCGGACGCCTCTTCGGCCGCGTCACGCTCTGCGGGGTCCGTCATTCCCAACCTTTCGCCAGGCCACGCCGGTTGATCACCCGGGTAGCCCCGGACGCTACCAGGGCCTCCGGGACACCCACCCGGGGCGGTGCGGCTCAGCCGAGCAGCACCGCCGGCTCCCCCACCGCCCGCCCGGCATCCGCGAAACCCACGTACCGCAGAGCGACCCGAAACCCAGGACCTCCGGGGCACCCACGCGGCGGCGGGGCGGCTCAAACGCAGGGCGTCCGGGACACCCACCCGGGGGCGGGGGCGACTCAAACTCAGGGCCTCCGGGGCACCCGGGGGCGGTGCGGCTCAGCCGAGCAGGGACGCCAGCTCCCGCGCCGCGCGCTCGGCGTCCGCGAAGCCCACGTACAGCGGGGTGAAGCCGAAGCGCAGGACGTCGGGGCGGCGGAAGTCGCCGACCACGCCGCGCGCGGTGAGGTCGCGCATCACCTCGCCCGCTCCCTCGCAGCTCAGGGACACCTGGCTGCCGCGTTCCGCGTGGGCGGCCGGGGTCACCGACGCCACCCGCCCGGCCGGGACGTGCGCCTCGACGCACTCCAGGAAGAAGTCCGTCAGGGCGAGGGACTTGGCACGGACCGCCTCGACGGAGACGCCGTCCCACACGTCGAGCGCCGACTCCAGGGCCAGCATGGACAGGATGTCGGGGGTGCCGACCCGGCCCCGTACCGCACCCTCGCCCGGCACGTAGCGCGGCCGCATCCCGAAGGGGTCCTCGTGCGAGTTCCAGCCGGGCAGCGGGGTGTCGAAGCGGGGCTGGTGGTCGTCGCGCACGTACAGGTACGCCGGTGAACCAGGGCCGCCGTTCAGGTACTTGTACGTGCAGCCCACCGCGAAGTCGACCCGGTGCGCGGCCAGGCCGACCGGCAGCGCGCCCGCGCTGTGGCACAGGTCCCAGACCGCCAGCGCCCCGGCCGCCTGGATCGCCCGCGTGATCCCCGGCAGGTCGTTGAGGCGGCCCGTGCGGTAGTCCACGTGGTTGACCAGAACCACCGCCGTGCGCGGGCCGAGCGCGGCCGGGATGTCGGCGGGAGCCAGCGCCCGGATCCCGCGGCCCGTCATGCGCGCCGCGGACTCGGCGACGTACCCGTCGGTGGGGAACGTGGAGGCGTCGACCAGGATCTCGTCGCGGTCGTCCGCGGCGAGACGGACCGCGCCGACCAGCGCCTTGAAGACGTTCACGCTCGTCGAGTCGCCGACCACGACGCTGCCCGCGGGCGCGCCGACCAGCGGGGCGATCCGGTCGCCGACGCGTTCCGGCGCCGTCCACCAGCCGCTCTCCTCCCAGGAGCGGATGCGCAGCTGCCCCCACTCGCGGGCAATGACGTCCTGCATACGGGCCGGAACGTGCCGGGGCAGCGCTCCGAGCGAGTTGCCGTCGAGGTAGACCACACCGTCGTCGAGGGCGAACAGGTCGCGGTGGCGGGCGAGTTCGTCAGCGGCGTCCAGCGCCGCGGCCTTCTTGGCCAGTGCCTCAGACATGGCTGCGCGCCGTCCACAGCTCGGGGAAGACGCTCTTGGTGGCCCGCTTCTCCAGCCAGGCCACCCCGGCCGAGCCGCCGGTGCCGGACTTGGCGCCCATGGCCCGCCGGGTCGCCACGAGGTGGTCGTTGCGCCAGCGCCACACCAGCTCGCCGACATCGGTCAACGCCTCGCCCAGGCGCACCAGTTCGCCGTTCTGGTCGCCCGCGTACAGCTCGGCCCAGACGGCCTCGACCTCGGCGCTCGGCTCGTACTTGCGGGTCAGGTCCCGCTGGAGGACGGCGGGCGGCACCGCGTACCCGCGCCGCGCGAGCAGCGCGAGGACCTCGTCGTACAGACTCGGTTCGCCGAGCGCCTTCTCCAGCTCGGCGTGCACGCGCGGCGCGCCCCGGTGCGGCACCAGCATCGACGCCGACTTGTCGCCCAGCAGGAACTCCATCCGCCGGTACATCGCCGACTGGAACCCGGAGCCCTCGCCGAGCGCGGACCGGTAGGAGTTGAACTGCGCCGGGGTCAGCTGCGCCAGCGGCGTCCACGAGGCGTTCAGCGCCTCCAGCTCGCGCACCGAACGCTTCAGGGCGTCGACGGCGACCTGCACCCGGTCCTCGCGCAGCGCCCGCGACGCGGTCTCCCACTCGTGCACGATGACGGTGAACCACAGCTCCATGACCTGGGTGGTGACCAGGAAGACCATCTCGCCCGGGTCGTCGGAGCGCAGGTGCTGGAGGTGGGTGAGGACGTCCGCCTGGACGTAGTCCTCGTACGGTGTCGTGCCCTCGAAGTCCAGATTCGGGGTCTCCGGCTCGTCGCCCTGCTCGGGCGGCACGACCGGATCGGACATCTTTGATGACATCGCTGTCTCCTCGATGTGTCCGGGTAGCGGTCCGCCCCTTCCTTGGTCGGCATCGGAGCCCCGGTCCCCACCGGCATCATAAGCACGGTCGCGTGCGCTGCGTCAGGGCACCGAGGGGCCTGAGACGAAGGTCCCGTCCGCGGTGTAGGGCCAGGCGTTGGACCTGCACCCGTTCAGGCCCTTGATCTGCTGCTGCATCACGGGGGCGGGTTTTCCGGGGCCCGGGCAGGCCATGTGCGCGTGGTAGCCGATCATGTGGCCTATCTCGTGGTTGATGATCAGGTGCCGGTACTCGGCGGGCGGGCCGTCGTACTGCGGCGAACCGGTCACCCAGCGCTTGAGGTTGACGATGACACCGCCCGTGACCTCGCAGTTCAGCTCGCCGCCGGTGTCACCGTTGACGGCGCAGAGCCGGTCGGTGGTCTTCGGTGTGGCGATCTTGATGACGACGTCGGCGCCGCCGGAGACGAGCTGGAAGCGGCCCTTGCCGTGCGCGGCCCAGCTGCGCGGGTCGGCCAGGATCGTCTGGACGTCGAGGGCGGCCTGCTTGGCGGACAGGTCCACGCCGTCCTCGACCTGCACCTCGTAGCGGCGCAGCGGGCCACCGGTGCCGACGACCTCGCCGGAGGTCTGGGCGGTGGTGAAGGTGCCGGGGCCGGACAGGGGGATGGCCGTCTTCGGGCTCGTGGTGGGCGCCGGTCTGCCGGACGACGGGTCCAGGGGCAGCGGGGCGCGGTCCTCCATGGGGCTCGCGCCGACGTTGCCGGGTTCCACGACGGGCTCGTGGGCGCCGCCGGGCCACCGGGCGAGCGCGACCCCGCCGACCAGGGTGGCGCCGAGCAGACACCCGACGACGAGCAGCACGCGTGTGCGCGCCCGGCGGGCCCGTCCGCGGCCCTCCCGCCCCGGCGTCCGCGCCGGGGTTCCCTCCCCCGACCGTCTGCGGCCATGACCGATCGCACTGCGGGCGCCTCGCTTGCCCAAGACGTCAACTCCATTGATCCCGGCTGGAGTTGGGGGGAAGAGGAGTGGGGCCTCCGCGCCAGCCTGTCCATGCGGCCGGGCGCGTGCGATGGTGCCGCTCCGCAGGTTGCCCGGGCCGTCCGTTCCAGCCATACAGATGGCGCGAACGGCCCGGGCGTTCCCGATCGGACCGAAGTGGATCAGCCCAGGGTGTCGGCGGCGAGCGGCGAGGAGTCCCGCAGGAAGGTGGTGCAGCGCTCGTACTCGGCGGCCTCACCGATCGCCTGCGCGGCGCGCGCGAGGGCGTGCAGGGCGCGCAGGAAGCCGCGGTTGGGCTCGTGCTCCCACGGCACCGGGCCGTGTCCCTTCCACCCGGCACGGCGCAGCGAGTCCAGGCCGCGGTGGTATCCGGTACGGGCGTAGGCGTACGACTCGACGGTGCGGCCGGCGTCGAAGGCGTCGTCGGCGAGTTGTGCCCAGGCGAGGGAGGAGGTGGGGTACTTCGCGGCGACGTCCGCGGGGGCGGTGCCGGTGGCCAGCAGTTCGCGCGGCTCCGGGTCGTCGGGCAGCAGGGTCGGGGCGGGGCCCCCGAGCAGGTTCTCGTGAATGGACATGCGGCCAGTTTCCCCCACCCCGCCCCTCCCCGAGACCCTCCGGGGGCGAAGAGCGTTCCCGGGGCTCCGCCCCCAGCCCCCGATCACGCCTGAACGGCGCTCGTCCTCAAACGCCGGACGGGCTGAAGATGCCCATGCTGGCCCACCTACAGGGGCGCGGGGAACTGCGCGAGCAACCCCGCACGGTCCGCGGATCGAAACGGGTGTCCATGGGGGGCCGGGGGCGGAGCCCCAGGGGGGTCACGGCGAGGGGTCGCCGTGGTCGGGCTCCAGGGCCGGCCCAGAGACCCCACACTGCATCCGACACGCCGGCACAACCCCCGGCCCCACCGACCGCCGCACGGCCAGAAAGGCCACCACCGAGGCCAGCACCAACGCCCCCGCACACATCGGCATGGCCCGCCGGAACGTCGCCCCGAACTCCGCCGCCGACCGGTACGCCTCCGGCCCCATCCCCGCAGCCAGCGGCAACGCCGCCACCGCGATCAGACCGGCGGCCCGCGCGGCCGCGTTGTTGATGCCGCTGGCCAGCCCCGCCCGCCCCTCGTCGACCGAGCCGAGCACCGTCGCGGTGAGCGGCGCCACCAGGGTGACCATGCCGAGCCCGAGCACGATCAGCGCGGGCAGGACGTCGCGTACGTACGACGCGTGCTCCCCGGCGCGCAGCATCAGCAGCATCCCCGCCGCGCACAGCAGCGGCCCGACGGTGAGCGGCACGCGCGGCCCGAGCCGCTGCCCCAGCTCCCCCGAACGCGCCGAAAGCAGCAGCATCAGCACCGTCGTCGGCAGCAGCGCCGCGCCCGCGCCGAGCGCCGAGTACCCGGCGACGACCTGGAGCTGGAGGGCCGCGAGGAAGAAGAACCCGCCGAACGCCGCGTACACGCACACCGTCACCGCGTTGACCGCGGTGAAGATCCGCGAGCGGAAGATGTCCGGCGGCAGCATGGGGTCGGCCAGCCGCCGCTCGCGCCGTACGAAGGCCGCGCCGAGGCCGAGTCCCGCGACCCCGGCCCCCACCACCAGCCCCGACGAGCCCTGCCCCGGCGCCTCGATCAGCGCGTACGTCACCAGCGCGAGGGTCAGCGCCCCGAGGGCCGCGCCCAGTACGTCGAACCGGCCCGTGTGCGTGCGCGGATCCCGCGATTCCGGTACGTGGCGCAGGGCCACCGGTACGCAGAGCGCGGCCAGCGGCACGTTGATCAGGAACACCCAGCGCCAGCCGGGGCCGTCCACCAGCCAGCCGCCCAGGAACGGGCCCACGGCGGCCCCGACCCCGCCGAGCCCGGACCACACGCCGACCGCGCGGGCCCTGTCGTCGGGGTGGAAGCTCGCCTGGATGATGGCGAGGGAGCCGGGGGTGAGCAGGGCGCCACCGATGCCCTGGAGGGCGCGGGCGGCGATGAGCACCCCGGCGTCGGGGGCGAGCCCGCACAGCAATGACCCGGCGGCGAACCAGACCACCCCGATGACGAACACCTTCCGCCGGCCGTACCGGTCGCCCAGGGCGCCACCGAGCAGGATGAGCCCTGCCAGGGTGAGCATGTAGGCGTTGACGGTCCACTGGAGGACGGCCATGTCGGTGTCGAGGTCCGTGCCGATGTGGGGCAGGGCGACGTTCACGACCGTCGAGTCGAGGAGGGCCATGCCCGAGCCGAGGACGGTGGTGAGCAGCACCCAGCGGCCGGGGCCGGTGCCCATGCGTACGTTGTCCGCCACAGCACGACTGTCCCCCACCCCACCCACCCCCGAAACCCCGGCCCCCACCGCCGGACGGCCTGCATGGCCACCCCGTCAAGTGCAGCCCTGCCAGGGGCGCGGGGAACTGCTCGAGAAGCGGGCACGGTCCGCAGAGGCCCCGGGGCTCCGCCCCAGACCCCGATCGCGCCTGAACGGCGCTCGTCCTCAAACGCCGGACAGGCTGAGGATGCCCATGCGGGCCAACACCATGCCGCCAAGGGGCGCGGGGAACTGCGACAGCAACCCCGCACGGTCCGCAGAGGCCCCGGGGCTCCGCCCCAGACCCCGATCGCGCCTGAACGGCGCTCGTCCTCAATCGCCGGACAGGCTGAGGTTGCCCCTGCTGGCCAGCACCATGCCGCCAAGGGGCGCGGGGAACTGCGCGAGCGACCCAGCACGGTCCGCGGCCGAAGGGACCAAGGGGCGCGGGGAACTTCGCCAGAACCCCCTCCCCCGGCAGGGGGCCCCGCGAGCGGCAAGGGCGGGGGGGGGAAAGGTCAGCCCAGCCTCGCCAGCGCACGCGTCAACGCCTCCACCCCCACCCCCACCTTCCCCCGCGCACACCCCACGTTCAGCCGAACGAACCCCGGCGCCCCATAAACCCCACCCGGCATGATCGCCACCTTCTCGACCTCCACCAGCTCCCGCTGCAACGCCCCCTCGTCCACCCCCAGCGCCCGCAGGTCGATCCAGGCGAGGTACCCGGCCTGCGGAGGAGCCCAACTCAGCGCGGGGAACGCCGAGTTGAGGCGCGCGGCCACCAGCTCCAGGTTCCCGGCGACGTACGCCCGGAGCGCGTCCAGCCACCCCGCACCCTCCCGGTACGCCGCGATGTGCGCGGTCAACGACAGCACCGCGGGCGAGCCGAGGCCCTCGCCGGTCTCCATGCGGCGGACGAACTCCGCGTGGTCGGCCGCGTCCCCGATCAGCCCGTACGAACCCGTCAGCGCGGGGAAGTTGAAGGACTTCGTGCCGGAGGTGATCAGCGCCCAGCGGCCCCGCCCGAACCGCGTCCACGGCAGGTGCCGGTGGCCGTCGTGGACGAAGTCCGCGTGGATCTCGTCGCTGATCACCGCGACCCCGTACCGCTGGGCCAGCGAAGCGAAGTGCGCGAGTTCGCGCTCCGTCCACACCCGGCCGGTGGGGTTGTGCGGCGAGCACAGGAGCAGCACCCGGCTCCGCGGCCCCGCCAGCGCCGCTTCGAGCGCGGCCGGATCGTCGAGCGGGACGCCGCGCAGCTCGCGCCCGAGCCCGCCGACGGCCTTGCGGAAGCCGTCGTACACAGGGGTGTGGACGACGACCGCGTCACCCGGCTCGGTCCACATGCGCAGGAGCTGCGAGAGCTGGTTGAGGACGGACGGCGCGTAGACCAGCCGCGCGGTGTCGATCTCGGTGTCGTGCCGGCTGCGGTACCAGTCGCGCACCGCCGAGCGGAACTCCTCGTTCTGCCAGTCGGTGTAGCCGAACACGCCGTGCGCGACCCGCTCCTGGAGCGCCGCGAGCACCTCGGGCGGCGAGGGGAAGTCCATGTCGGAGATGGTGAAGGGCAGCAGCCCGGGCGCCCCGAACCGGTCGGCCACCCCGTCCCACTGGATGCTCCAGGTGCCGCGCCGGTCAACGGGTATGTCGAAGTCGTACGTGGTCATGCGGGCCTCCCCGGGACATGGCTCGGGCCCGGCACCCCCGCGAGGGGACACCGGGCCCGAGCCGTGCGTAAGCGGATGTACGAACAGCGCCTACTTCAGCTTCGTACCGGTCGAGCGCAGGTTCGCGCACGCCTCGGTCACGCGCTTGGCCATGCCGGCCTCGGCCAGCTTGCCCCACGTGCGCGGGTCGTAGGTGGACTTCTTGCCGACCTCGCCGTCGACCTTCAGGACGCCGTCGTAGTTGCGGAACATGTGGTCCGCGACCGGGCGGGTGAAGGCGTACTGGGTGTCGGTGTCGAGGTTCATCTTGACGACGCCGTTCTCCAGGGCCGTCGCGATCTCCTCGGCGGTCGAGCCGGAGCCGCCGTGGAAGACGAAGTCGAACGGCGAGGCCTTGCCGTACTTCTCGCCGACGCCCGCCTGGAGGTCCTTGAGCAGCTCGGGGCGGAGCACGACGTTGCCCGGCTTGTAGACGCCGTGGACGTTGCCGAAGGACGCGGCCAGCAGGTAGCGGCCCTTCTCGCCCAGGCCGAGCGCCTCGGCGGTGCGCAGCGCGTCGTCGACCGTCGTGTACAGCTCGTCGTTGATCTCGTGGCTGACGCCGTCCTCCTCGCCGCCGGTCGGGGTGATCTCGACCTCAAGGATGATCTTCGCGGCGGCGGCCTTGGCGAGCAGCTCCTGGCCGATGGCCAGGTTGTCCGCGAGGGTCTCGGCGGAGCCGTCCCACATGTGGGACTGGAACAGCGGGTTCAGACCCTTGGCGACGCGCTCGGCGGACACCTCCAGGAGCGGGCGGACGTAGCCGTCCAGCTTGTCCTTGGGGCAGTGGTCGGTGTGCAGCGCGACCGTGATGTCGTACTTGGCGGCGACGACGTGCGCGAACTCGGCCAGGGCGACCGCGCCCGTGACCATGTCCTTGTTGTACTGGCCACCCAGGAACTCCGCACCACCGGTGGAGATCTGGATGATGCCGTCGCTCTCGGCCTCCGCGAAGCCGCGCAGCGCAGCGTGCAGGGTCTGGGTCGAGGTCACGTTGATGGCCGGGTAGGCGAACTTGCCTGCCTTCGCCCGGTCGAGCATCTCGTTGTAGACCTCGGGGGTTGCGATGGGCATCTGTCCGCTCCTTGTGATGTGCGGGGTGTGCGATATGTGCTGGCCCTGACCTGGGGGCGACGTCATCGTCGCGGCCCATCTTTCCAGACTCTGGCCGCGGCTCCACCCCGCGGATGCGCAAGGGGCGGGCCGTTTCACGTGAAACGGCCCGCCCCTTCAAGAACGCGCAGGTCAGGGGATGGCTGCCCATATCCCGGGACCTAGGTCACGACTTTCCGACCCGGGGCGCGAGGTTTACGCGAGCCCCAGCTCCGTCGAGGAGAACGCGAAGACGTACGGCACGCCCGCGCCCTCGGTGATCTTCTCGGCGGCACCGGTCGCCCGGTCCACGATCGTGGCGACGGCGACGACCTCGGCGCCCGCCGCGCGGACCGCCTCGACGGCGGTGAGCGGCGAGCCGCCGGTGGTGGAGGTGTCCTCGACGACCAGGACCCGGCGGCCCTTGATGTCCGGGCCCTCGACCTGGCGCTGCATGCCGTGCGCCTTGGCGGCCTTGCGGACGACGAAGGCGTCCAGGGTGCGGCCGCGGGCGGCGGCCGCGTGCAGCATCGCGCCGGCCACCGGGTCGGCACCCATGGTCAGACCGCCGACCGCGTCGAAGTCGAACTCGGCGGTGACGTCGAGCATCACCTGGCCGACCAGCGGCGCGGCGACGCCGTCAAGGGTGACCCGGCGCAGGTCGACGTAGTAGTCGGCCTCGATCCCGGAGGAGAGGGTCACCTTGCCGTGCACCACGGCCTTGTCCTTGATCTGCTGGAGCAGGTCAGCGCGTACGTCAGTCATACCCAAGAGCTTAAGGGCCCGCTCTACGGGCGGCGCCAGGTCCAGGTCGTGGTCAGCTCCAGCGGGTCGATGGGGGTGACCAGGCGGGGCAGTGTGTTGAGCCCGTTGGGCGGGCCCGACTGCGGCTCCACGCACACGGCCTCGTCCTGCTCGTCGTAGACGACGACCCACTCGCTGGGGCTGGTCACCTTCAGTTCGAGCCGCCCGGGCCAGGTGAGGGTGACGTCCACGCCGTCGGGCATCCCGAAGCAGTCGTCCCAGGGACCCGGCAGCGGCTCGATGCGCCGTCCGGTGGGCAGGTGGTCCGCGCCGCGCTCCTCCTGCCACGCGGCGTCGAAGGCGAGCTCGACCTTGCTGCCGTCGAGCTCCCGCACGAACCAGGGGTGCCAGCCGACCTGCGCCGGGAAGGAGTTCTCGTACGTCTCGACGCCCATGCGCACGGTCAGCGCGTCCGGGGTCAGCTCGAAGATCTGGGTGACCCTGCCGGTGAACGGCCAGGGCTCGGCCAGCTCGTAGGTGAACACGGCCTCGGTGCCGGAGACCCGCGCGGTCTTCCACGCGTGGTCGCGGGCCGTGCCGTGGATGGCGTGCGGGGGCGAGTTGAGCGGCAGCTGGTACTTGACGCCGCCATCGCGGAACTGGCCGTTCTCGACGCGGCCGCACCACGGCACCATCGGGAAGCAGCCGTACTTGTCGCCCTGGCGCAGC
This sequence comes from Streptomyces sp. NPDC045846, assembly GCF_056431605.1. NCBI lineage: Bacteria > Bacillati > Actinomycetota > Actinomycetes > Kitasatosporales > Streptomycetaceae > Streptomyces > Streptomyces sp. NPDC045846. The sequence goes on from NZ_JBWKKJ010000004.1 coordinate 236,986, forward strand.
ACCTCGGTGCCGTCGATCCGCAGGCTGCTGATGCGGCAGCCGTTGCCCGCGTCGACGGTCAGTTCGGCGGCGCCGGCGCCCAATTTGATCTGGTCACTGCTCACGCCTTCGACCCTAGCCGGTGGGCCCCGGCCGTGGGGTCAGCGCCGTCGCCTGAGGGCGCGGCCGACGACGACCGCGGAGGCCAGCGCGAGGGCCGCGGCCGGGGCGACCCAGCGCAGCGTGGCACTGGCGGTGCTGCCCGAGGGGGCGGGGACCGGGGCGTACCGGCCGCGCGGCGGTGCGTGGTCGACCTCCTCGGCGCTGCGGCCGATCATGGTGCGCCGGGCGTGCGCGGCCTCGGCGGGCATGGGCTCGCCCACCTCGATGGCGAACTCCTCGTCGGCGAGCCGGTCCAGGGACGGCGGCGGCACCTCGGCGTCGAAGACGGAGGCGAGGCTCTCCGCGTCGAGGTCGGTGTTGAGGTCCGTGTCGAGCTCGGGGTCGAGCTCCGCCTCGCGAGCGGGCCCGGGGTCGGCGGCGAGGTCCGTGTCGGCGCTCTCCTCGCCGTCGGCCGGCCGGGCCAGCGCGGCGGCGAACCGGTCGAGCAGGCGCAGGGCGGAGGCGTGGGCCGCGTCGGCCGGTACGTCGGCGGCCCGGCCCTCCGCGAGGGCGGTCCCCGCGAAGGCGAGGGTGGTGCCGCCGGAGGCCGGTTCCAGCCGTACGGTCAGGGTGAGCTTGGCCGCGCCCGCGCCGCGGACCTCGACCCCCTCGCCCTCGAAGGCGAACGCGTCGTCGTCCTGCTCGGTGATGCGCAGGGCGCCCCGGTAGGTGATGGTGCTCCCGCCGAGGCGGACCTTCAGCCGGCCCGCTATGGGCGGCTCGCCCGCATCCTGCTGGAGCCCCGGCACACAGCGCGCGACCCGGCCGGGATCGCGCAGCGTCTGCCGGAGTGACTGGGCCTCAACCGGAACGAACACCTCATGCTCCATAGCCACCGAGCCTACTCAGCGCCGGCCGTCGCGTCTGCGCAAACGCGGCGCCGATCACCGGCCCGCCCCGCGCTGGCCCGGCTCCGGCCCGCCCAGGCCGCCCGCGCGGGGCGCCTCAGTCGGCGTAGCGCGGGTGCACCAGCGTCGATGGCGGGAACCCGGCGGCGCCCTCGGGCGGGGCCAGCGGCTCGGTTCCGGCGGGCAGCCGCACCGCGGGCGGCGACCCGGACGGCGGCCCGCCCGCCGCGAGCGGACGCGGGGCGGGCCTGGCGGCCAGGACGAACCCCCAGTCGCGCGGGGACTTCGCCGGGGCGGACGCGTGGTCGGGGCCCCCGGTGAACCCGGCGCCGCGTCCGGTCGCGCGGTAGGCGAAGGTCGTCAGGCCCGCCGCGCGCACGGTCGAGGCGACGGTCCAGAACGTGCGCGGCCGGCCCGCCACCGGCCCCGCGTGCACCACGAGCCGCCCGCCGGGCGCCAGGACGCGGGCGGCGAGCCCGTAGAACTCCTGCGAGTAGAGCTTGGTGCTGGCGGTCACGCCCGGGTCGGGCAGATCCGACACGACCACGTCGTACGCGCCCGAGGCGTAGCCGTCGCCGCGCAGCCAGCCGAAGGGGTCGCCGATGACCGGGTGCAGCCGGGGGTCCCCGTAGGCATGGCCGTTCAGGGCCGCCAACTGCGGGTCGCTGCGCGCCAGTTGGACAAGGCCCGGATCGAGCTCGACGAGGGTGACGGAGCGCACCCCGGGCCGGCGCAGCACTTCGCGCGCGGCGAGGCCGTCGCCGCCGCCCAGGATCAGCACGCGGCCGTGCGGGCCGCCGTCGAGCGCGGGCCCCACCAGGGCCGCGTGGTAGCGGGACTCGTCGCGGCCGTTGACCCGCAGCCGTCCGTCCAGGAACAGGTCGAGCGGGGCGCCGCCCCTGCCGGTCAGGACGATCTCCTGGACGCGGGTCTGGACGGCGACCCGCACCTGCCCCCCGTACACGGCGCGGCGCGCGGCCTGTTCGAAGTCGTCGACCATGGCGGTGGTCAGGGCGAGCACGGCCAGGACGAGGGCGTTGGCGGCGAGCAGCGACCAGCGGGCGCGCGGGGACAGGTCGCGGCCGAAGAGCAGCAGGACGAGCGAGCCGCCCGCGACCGCGTTGACCGCGCCGGTGAGCAACGCGCTGGTCAGCTGGCCGAGCTGGGGCAGCAGCAGGAAGGGGAACGCGAGGCCGCCCACGAGCGCGCCCACGTAGTCCGCGGCGAACAGGTCGGCCACGGTGCCGCTCGCGTCCCCGGCGGCGCGCCGCGAGACCCGCTGGATGAGGGTCATCAGGAGCGGGATCTCGGCGCCGATCAGCATGCCGATGGCGAGCGAGAAGGCGACCAGCGCGTAGCGCGAGCCGCCGAACCAGGCGAACGTCGCGTACAGCGCCATCGCCGAGCAGCCGCCCACCAGGGCGAGCGCGGCCTCGATGAGCCCGAAGCCGACGGCGGCCCGGCAGCGCAGCCGTTTGGCGAGCAGCGAGCCGACGCCCATCGCGAACACCATCACCGACAGGACCACCGAGGCCTGGGTGACCGAGTCGCCGATCAAGTACGAGGCCAGGGCCACCAGTTCGAGCTCGTACACGAGACCGCAGGCGGCACAGACGAACACCACGGCCAGGACGAGGAACCGACCCGACCGCGGACTACTCACGGGAGCGGGAAGCGGTTCGATCACCTTGCGAACGCTACGTGACACTCCGTTCGCATCCTGTCACCCACACGGGTTCAACTGGAGCCAACCGCCCGGGAATCGTGTACCTCAGAGCCCGACGGGGGCGGGCGCCCGCACGCCGACCCGGGTCCGCGTCACCACCAACTGCCCCTCCTGCGGGTAGGCGTGCCAGGTGCGCCACCACACCTGTCCGTCGCCGCGCTGCGCGAGCATCGCCGTGAACGCGTGCGGCGAGCCCGGAAACGTTCCGGCCAGCCCGTGGGGATGGTCGGCGACCAGGGCGAGGAGCTCCTGCGCGCGCCCCGCGAACGAGCCCCGCGAGAGCGTCTCGACGCGTGCGGCGAACTCGTAGTCCCACTCCCCGAGCCGTTTCGCCACGCCGAGCGGCAGCGGCGTACTGCTGCCGGGCATGCAGGCGACGGTTTCCGAACAGGTTCCGCGCTCCTCGTCGAGGAGCACCTGGTGCGAGGCTCCGAGCAGCCGCAACTGGAGCTTGGCGCCGGTCAGTTCGAGGTCGAGTACGGCCAGGGCGGGCAGCGGCTCGCGGCCCAGCGCCCAGGCGAGGTCGGCGGCACGCGTGTCGGTGTAGGCGGTCTTGAGGGTCGTGAGCATGGGTGGGCTCCGCAAAACACACATCTGGCGGGTGGGTGACCGATGTCGACTCGGACCGCAACGAAGGACGGGGGACCGCTCTGTGATCGCCCGGGGCCCGAGGGCTGCGTCGTTTCTCATCTGCGAGGGAATCATGAAGTGCGCGGCGGTCACAGCTTTTTTACCCAACTTGATGGGGTTTCCATCCCCTCGGGGGCCACTCGGTTCAAACGTTCAACTACAGGCGTGAAAGAAGGCGCCCGGCCGGCGAAAGCCGACCGGGCGCACAACGGGCACGACCGGCGGCGGAATCGGCTGCCCCGTGACAGCCGCGACCGCCCGCGGTCCGGCCGACCCGCCGGATGATGCGCGAACTCCTCGTGCCGGGCGCGGAGTTCGCGATCCGGTGGGCGCGCACCGCGCGATCCCGTACGCCCGCGGTGCGCGTTCCGGTGCTCAGCTGGAGCCGCAGCCCCCGCCGCCGCAGGAGGAGTGGCCGCCTCCGCACGAGTGGTGGCCGCCCCCGCAGGAGTGGTGGCCGCCGCCGTGATGCCCACCGTGGTGACCGCCGCCGCCCCCGCCGTCCGCTCCCCCGGCCCACCAGCTCGCGGAGCCCCCGGCGGCGGACGACGAGCCCGACCTCCGGCGCTTCGCCATGCCCTTGCGGCGCCGCCGCGCCGCCGGACTGACCGCGATGATCAGCAGCACCAGAGCAAGGATCCCCAACTCGATCGCGCTGTCCATTCCCCCCACCGTCCTCTCGGCCGCGGTCCCCCGTCGTCCCGCGTGGAAGGGGGATGCCCTGGGCGGCCCGGCGCCAAAGCACACTTGAGCAACTCCAGAGGTTGCCCGCAGGATGGCCGTCATGACCTCCAGCGCGCGCCCCCTCCTCAACCGCCGCCTCGCCGACTTCGGGACGACGATCTTCGCCGAGATGTCCGCCCTCGCCCAGCGGACCGGGTCCATCAACCTCGGCCAGGGCTTCCCCGACACCGACGGGCCCGAGGCCGTACGGGAGGCGGCGGTCCGCGCGCTGCGCGAGGGCCGCGGCAACCAGTACCCGCCGGGCCCCGGCGTCCCCGAACTGCGCACCGCGATCGCCGAGCACCAGCTGCGCCACTACGGCCTCTCCCACGACCCCGACAGCGAGGTCCTGGTCACCGCGGGCGCCACCGAGGCGATCGCCGCCTCCCTGCTCGCGCTGCTCGAACCCGGCGACGAGGTCATCGCCCTGGAGCCGTACTACGACTCGTACGCCGCGTGCATCGCGATGGCGGGGGCCGCCCGGGTCCCGGTGACCCTGCGCGCCGGGGAGGGGCGCTTCGTCCTCGACCTCGACGAGCTGCGCGCCGCCGTCACCCCCCGCACCCGGCTGATCCTCCTCAACACCCCGCACAACCCGACCGGCACGGTCCTGACCCGCGCCGAGCTCGCCGCGGTCGCCGAACTCGCCTGTGAGCGCGACCTGCTGGTGGTCACCGACGAGGTGTACGAGCACCTCGTCTTCGACGGCGCCGAGCACGTCCCGCTCGCCTCCTTCCCCGGCATGCGCGAGCGCACGGTCACCATCGGCTCGGCGGGCAAGACGTTCTCGTTCACGGGCTGGAAGGTCGGCTGGGTGACGGCCGCGCCCGCGCTCGTGGCGGCGGTCCGCTCGGCCAAGCAGTTCCTGACGTACGTGGCGTCGGGGCCCTTCCAGTACGCGGTGGCCGAGGCGCTGCGGCTGCCGGACTCCTACTTCGCCGACTTCCGCGCCGACCACCTGGCCAAGCGGGACCTGCTGAGCGCGGGTCTTGCGGCGGCCGGGTTCGAGGTGTTCCGCCCGGCCGGCACGTACTTCGTGACCACCGACATCCGCCCGCTGGGCGAGAGCGACGGCTTCGCGTTCTGCCGGGCGCTGCCCGAGCGCTGCGGCGTCGTGGCGATCCCCAACGCCGTCTTCTACGACCACCGCGACGAGGGCGCCCCCTTCGTACGGTTCGCCTTCTGCAAGCGGACGTCGGTGCTCGAAGAGGCGGTCGCCCGCCTCAAGGCGCTGGCCGGGTAGCGCACGGCCTCCCCCGCTGTCACGACGACACGCACGGGCGCCGCCGGGCGGGCGGAGTTCTACCCGGTCGGGGGCCCAGCGGTCGCGGGCGGCGGGATCCGCGCTGATGGTCGGTCTGACGACCCCGCGCGCCCGGAGGTGCCCCCTGTCCGCCGAGATCACCGCCCCCGCCCGCGGCCGCCGGGCCGGCGGCATCGTGAGTGCCCCGCTCCGGACGGGCACCCTGCGCCGGGCGGTCCCCGCGCTCGGCCTGTTCGCCGCCGCGCGGCTGACCGGGTTCCTGCTGATGGCGGCCGCGGCCTGGCACCGGGGGCTTTCGCCGCGCGCCCGGCTCGCCACCTCCTGGGACGCCGACTGGTACACCCGGATCGCGGCCCACGGCTACGGCCGCACCCTGTTCTGGCCGGACGGCTCGGTCCAGAGCGACCTGGCGTTCTTCCCGTTCTACCCGGGCCTGATCCGCGCCGTGACCACGGTGCTGCCCGTGACCGGCGGCACCGCGGGGCTGCTCGTGTCCTGGACGGCGGCGGCCCTGGCGGCCTGGGCGATCTACCTCATCGGGGAGCGCCTGTACGGCCGCCCCGTGGGCACCCTGCTCGTCCTGCTGTGGGGCCTCCTGCCGCACGCCGTCGTGCTGACGATGGCGTACACCGAGCCCGTCATGACGGCGCTGGCGGCCTGGTCGCTGTGGGCGGTCCTGGAACGCCGCTGGCTGTGGGCGGGCTCGCTCGCGCTGCTCGCCGGTCTCTCCCGGCCGAACGCCGTCGCCGTGGCCGCGGCGGTGCTCGTGGCGGCGGGGCACGCGGCCCGGCAGGGCGAGGGGCGGTCCTGGCGGCTGTGGGCGGGCGCGCTGCTGGCGCCGCTGGGCTGGTGCGGGTACGTCCTGTGGGTGGGGGTGCGCGAGGGCGATCCGGTCGGGGGCTACTTCTCGGTGCAGGCCGGGTGGACGTCCCGGTTCGACTTCGGCGCGGGCTGGCCGCACTTCCTCAAGCGGATGGCGCTGACCCCCTACGACCTGGGGTTCACGATGGCCGCGCTGCTGACCGCGGTGATGGTCGTGCTGTTCGTGCTGTTCGCCCTGGACCGGCCGGCGCTGCCGCTGCTCGTCTACACGGCCGTCCTGGTCCTCATCGCCCTCGGCGGGTCGGGCTTCTTCGAGTCGAAGCCGCGCTTCCTGCTGCCCGCGTTCCCGCTCCTGATCCCGCTCGCCCGCGCACTGACGAGAGCCCGGCCCCGGGCGGCGATCACGGTGACCGCCGCCCTGGCCGGGCTCTCGTTCTGCTACGGGGCCTATCTGCTGACGCTGGCCACCATGGCGCTGTGAATCCGCCGGGGGCTCACTCGGAGCCGGACTCGCCGGCCTCGTCGCCCTCGTCACCGTCGACGTCCTTCTCCAGGCCCAGCTGCTCCAGGAGCCACTTGTCGAACTCGATCGAGGCGCGCACCCAGCTCACCACGGAGGACACGAAGTGCTCCAGGGCGACGCCCGTGCCGATCAGCATCTGCGCCTCGCCGATGAGGCGGACGGTGCCGTCGTCGTGGGTGTGCGTGTAGACCTTGGGCCACAGGGTGCGGCGGTTCCAGTCGTCGATCGACTCCAGGATCCGGACCTTGTCGTCGATGCTGTGCGGCCGGTCGTAGAACGTCCGCACCGAGAAGACCTGCTGGTCGTCCTCGCCGCGGAACATGAAGTACGTACGGAAATCCTCCCACGGCGCGGCGAGGTCGCCCTCGTCGTCCACGACGTACTTGAGCTCCATCTGGTCCAGGAGCTGCTTGACCAGATCCTGGTCGGGGACCACGGGCCCGGCGGGGGCGCCGCCAGGCTGCGGACCGGCGGGCTGAGCCCCGAAATTCGGAATCGAGGACGGGTCGATGCTCATCGTGAATCTTCCTTCGTACGGTTCCGGTCATCCTCCCCCATGCCGGGGCAGGACTGGCAACCCCTGCCCCCGGGTATCCGCTGCGGGCTGACCGAATCGGCTGACTTGGAGGGAGGTGGCGGGATCGGCCCTACCGCGCGGCCCCCACGATCAGCCCCTCCCCGAATCGGTCGACGCGAACCGTGTCTCCGTCGGTCACTTCGCCCGCCAGGATCTCCTTGGCGAGCCGGTCGCCGATGGCGGTCTGGATCAGGCGGCGCAGCGGGCGCGCACCGTAGGCCGGGTCGTTGCCCTCGTCCGCGAGCCACTCCAGCGCCGCGGGGGTGACGTCCAGGGTGAGCCGGCGGTCGGCCAGGCGCTGGGCGAGGCGGCCGATCTGGAGCTCGGCGATGTGGGACAGCTCGTCCTTGGTGAGGGCGGAGAAGACCACCAGGTCGTCGAGCCGGTTGAGGAACTCCGGCTTGAAGGAGGCCCGCACCACGTCGAGCACCTGCCGCTTCTTGTCCTCCGCGCTGGTCGAGGGCTCGACCAGGTACTGGCTGCCGAGGTTGGAGGTGAGGATCAGGATGGTGTTGCGGAAGTCGACCGTGCGGCCCTGCCCGTCGGTCAGGCGCCCGTCGTCGAGGACCTGGAGCAGGATGTCGAAGACCTCGGGGTGGGCCTTCTCCACCTCGTCCAGGAGCACGACGCTGTACGGGCGGCGGCGCACGGCCTCGGTGAGCTGGCCGCCCTCCTCGTAGCCGACGTAGCCGGGAGGCGCGCCGACCAGGCGGGCCACCGAGTGCTTCTCGCTGTACTCCGACATGTCGATGCGGACCATGGCCCGCTCGTCGTCGAAGAGGAAGTCCGCGAGCGCCTTGGCGAGCTCCGTCTTGCCCACGCCCGTCGGGCCCAGGAAGAGGAACGAGCCGGTCGGCCGGTCGGGGTCGGCGATGCCGGCCCGGGTGCGGCGCACCGCGTCCGAGACCGCCTGCACCGCCTCGGACTGGCCGATCAGGCGCTTGCCCAGCTCGGCCTCCATGCGGAGGAGCTTCTGCGTCTCGCCTTCGAGCAGGCGCCCGGCGGGGATGCCGGTCCAGGCGCCGACCACGTCCGCGATGTCGTCGGGGCCGACCTCCTCCTTGACCATCGTGTCCTTGGCGTCCTTGGACTTCTCCTGCTCGGCCTCGGCCTCGGCGGCCTCCTCCAACTCCCGCTCCAGACCCGGGATTTCGCCGTACAGGAGCTTGGAGGCGGAGTCGAAGTCGCCGTCGCGCTGGGCGCGTTCGGCCTGGCCGCGCAGCTCGTCGAGCTTCTCCTTGAGCTCACCGACCCGGTTGAGGCCCTGCTTCTCCTTCTCCCAGCGGGCGGTCAGGCCGCGCAGCTCCTCCTCCTTGTCGGCGAGGTCCTTGCGCAGCTTGTCCAGGCGCTGCACCGAGCCGGCGTCGGTCTCGTTCTTCAGCGCCAGCTCCTCCATGCGCAACCGGTCGACGGCGCGCTGGAGTTCGTCGATCTCGACCGGCGAGGAGTCGATCTCCATCCGCAGCCGGGAGGCCGCCTCGTCGACGAGGTCGATCGCCTTGTCGGGCAGGAAGCGGGAGGTGATGTACCGGTCGGAGAGCGTCGCGGCCGCGACCAGCGCGCTGTCCGCGATCTGCACCTTGTGGTGCGCCTCGTACCGGCCCTTGAGCCCGCGCAGGATCGCGATGGTGTCCTCGACGCTCGGCTCCGCGACAAGCACCTGCTGGAAGCGGCGTTCGAGCGCCGGGTCCTTCTCGATGCGCTCGCGGTACTCGTCGAGGGTGGTCGCACCGACCATGCGCAGCTCGCCGCGCGCCAGCATGGGCTTGAGCATGTTGCCCGCGTCCATCGCGGAGTCGCCGCCGGCGCCCGCGCCGACGACGGTGTGCAGCTCGTCGATGAACGTGATGATCTGGCCGTCGCTCTCCTTGATCTCGGAGAGGACGGTCTTGAGGCGCTCCTCGAACTCGCCGCGGTACTTCGCGCCCGCGACCATCGCGCCGAGGTCGAGCGAGACCAGCCGCTTGTTCTTCAGCGACTCCGGCACATCGCCCTTCACGATGCGCTGGGCGAGGCCCTCGACGACGGCGGTCTTGCCGACGCCGGGCTCGCCGATGAGCACCGGGTTGTTCTTGGTGCGCCGGGACAGCACCTGCACGACCCGGCGGATCTCCTGGTCCCGGCCGATGACCGGGTCGAGCTTGCCCTCGCGGGCGGCCGCCGTGAAGTCCGTACCGAACTTCTCCAGCGCCTTGTACTGACCCTCCGGGTCGGGTGTGGTCACCCGGCGCCCTCCCCTGCTCGTCTCGAACGCCTCAAGGAGCTTCTTCGCGCTCGCCCCCTGCTGGGAGAGGATCTCACCGGCCTGCCCGCCCTTGGCCGCCAGGCCGATGAGCAGGTGCTCGGTGGAGAGGTAGTCGTCGCCCAGCTCCTTGGCGCGCTGCGACGCGTCCGCGATGACGGCGAGCAGTTCGCGGTTGGGCTGGGGCGGGGCCACGGTGGAGCCGGTCACGCTGGGGAGCCCGGCGAGGATCCGCTCCGCGCCGGAGCGCACGGCGGCCTGGTCGGCGTCCACGGCGGCCAGCAGGTCGACGATGTTCTCGTTGTCCTGGCCCTCCAGGAGCGCGAGCAGCAGATGCGCGGGGGTCAGATCCGGGTGTCCCCCGGCGACGGCGCGGTTGCTCGCGGCGTTGATCGCGTCCCGGCTCTTGTTCGTCAGCTCGGCATCCACGTGTGTTCGCTCCTCCTCGTCGTACGACTGGGCATGGCTTCACCGCCTATGACCCTTCCAACGTACACAAAGTTGAGCCTATTCCGCTCAAGGTGAGCCGAAGGAAGGGCGGCCGCTAGATTTCCGGACCATGGCCACCGACGTACGCAATCCCGACAGCGCCTATCTCAGCTTCTGGCGGGAGCGCCACCTCTGCACCTTGACCACGCCCCGGCCGGACGGTTCGCCGCACGTGGCGCCGGTGGGGGTGACGTACGACCCGGAGGCGGGGCTGGCGCGCGTCATCTGCAACCGCAGGAGCCGAAAAGTCGCCAACATTGTGGCCGCGGTCGCGGCGGACCCGGCGGGCGCGCGGGTCGCGGTCTGCCAGCTGGAGGGCAGGCGCTGGGCGACGCTGGAGGGGCGCGCGGTGGTGCGCACGGAGCCCGAGCTGATCGCGGAGGCGGTGGAGCGCTACGCGGAGCGCTACCAGCGGACCCCGGCCCCGAACCCGGACCGGGTGCTCATCGAGATCAGGCTGACCAGGGCGATGGGCAACACCTGATCCGTACCCGGACAGCACAGCGGCGCCACCGTGTTCAGGTCCACGATGGCGCCGCTGTGTGGGGGAAGCGCCTGCGCGATGTACAACGACGGGGGATCGCGTCAGGCACTGCGGGGGGTGGCGGTGGATGAATCGGGTTGGGCCTCCGACTCGAAAAGCTGGTGGTCACGTTGGTCGAGGTTCACGAAGACCATGCCGTACCGGACCACGCAGCGGATGGGCTGCGGTGCCCCGCGCGGCCGGCGCAGGCACCGGTAGGCACGGACGTCCTCGTCGTCCTCACGGGCGATCAGGATCGGCTCACCGAGCAGGGTGACCGTCAACGAATCGCCACGATGCGGAACTGCCGTGGCGAGGTCGATGAAATGCCACCCCGAGCGGTAGGCCGTGGCCATTTCGCGCCGGAAGGTGCGGTCGTCGGGCGGAAAGCTCATGCGACAGCACCCGCAGGAGCGGACTCCCAGGTGAGGTCCGCGCCTATCGCCACGGTCCTCGGTGCGATCTCCCAGGTGGGGTCCTGGGCGGTCGCGACTCCGGAGTTCGCGGGGTGGGTCTCCCAAGTGAGGTCCCCAGGCGCCGAGAGAGCGCAGAGAGCAGCCGCCACAACGGCTGTCGTGCTTAGTGCTCGAACCATCCTGCTCATGGCCGATCTCCACCTCTTTTGATCATTACCTCCCCCCGCGGATACGACGATGGCCCACTCCGGCCACTTGCACCAGCGCAGCCAGGCATCATGTTCCTGTAATTCAAAAGGATGAGGGGGGTGCAACTAGGTTGAAACAGGGGCACATAGGACACGATCACGGCCCGGTCGATCTGTGCGAGACGGGAACGGCTCTGTACGCCCTTGCCCTGCGCACAGGCGGGATTACCCGCTCAGAGGCCGACTCCGCCCCGTGTCTGGTCGACCTCACCCTGCTGCGCCCCGATCCCGACGACGCCCAGCTGCTGCGCCCGGTTCCGCCCACGGTGGTGCTCAACCTGCTGACCCAGCCGCTGGAACGCGAGATCCAGGAACGCAGGAACCTCTCGGTCGCCCTCGCCGACACCTTCGAGCCGTTCATGTCGATCGCGACGCCCTCGCTCAGCGGCACCCACGCGATCACCGTCCTCGAAGGCCTGGAACTGATCAACGCGACGCTCGACCGCGTGATCGACGAGTGCAGCGAGGAACTCCTCGTCATCCAGCCCGGCAGCGGCCGCCGCCCCGAGACCTTCGAGGCCGGACTGCGCCGCATCGAGCCGCTGATCGCCCGCGGTGTCGAGATGCGCACCCTCTACCAGCACACCGCCCGCCACCACTCCGCCACCATCGGCTACGTGGAGCGGATCACTCCGTACGGTCTGGAGGTGCGGACCCTGGAGGAGATCATCGACCGGCTCATCATCATGGACCGCAAGGTCGCCTTCATCCCCGCGCGCAGCGACCGCCAAGTCGCCCTGGAACTGCGCCACGAGGGGCTCGTGCAGTACCTGGTGGGCGTCTTCGACCAGTTCTGGCAGTACGCCGTCCCCTGGGACGACGAAGTGCCCTACCACCTGGAGACGGCCGGCATCACCGGCGTCCAGCGCTCCATCGCCAAGCTCCTGGTGGAGGGCCACGTGGACGAGGCCATCGCCCGCCGCCTCGGCATGAACGTACGCACCTGCCGCGCGCACATCGCCAAGCTGGCGGCCGCGCTCGGCAGCGGCAGCCGGGCCCAACTCGGCTTCCTCATCGCCCAGTCCGGCATCCTCGACCAGGACGCCTGAGGCCGTCACCGCGGGGCGCCGGGGTGCGGGGGACCGCCGAGCCCGGCCCGGGCGATGCGCACGCCGAGTTGGGCCCGGCTGGAGCTGCCGAGCGCCTCGGCGAGCCGGCCGATGTGGTGGCGGCAGGTGCGCACGCTGATGCCGAGCCGCTCGGCGACGACCGCGTCCTGGTGCCCCTCGGCGAGCAGCGCCGCGATGACCCGCTCGCGATGGGTGATGCCGCTGATGCCGGTCGCCGCCGGTACCGGATCGGCGAGCGGGACGGCCCGGCTCCACAGCGACTCGAAGACGCTCACCAGGTGGCCGACGAGGGCGGGTTGGCGCAGTTCCAGGGCGCTGGTGCGGTCCGGGTTGGCGGGCAGGAACGCCACCTCCCGGTCGAAGATCATCATGCGGTCGGGGACCTCGTCCAGGGTGCGCACCTCCGCGCCGTCGCCCAGCCGCTCCAGATAGGCGTTCAGGGCGTGCCCGTAGCGGGCCACGTGCGTGTACAGGGTGCGCATCCGGGCGCCGCGCGCCACCAGCGCCGGGTCGCGCGTCGAGGCGTGCGCCAGGATGCTGGGCGAGCGGATCCCGTTGGGCTGCACGGTCAGCATCTCGGTGCCGCACGCGGCCGACGCCCCGGCGATGGCCGCGTCGATCCGCTCGAAGCCGTCCAGGACCCGGACGGTCGCGCAGGGCTCGGCGGCGGGCAGGCCGATCGACGCGTACCGCTCGAAGGCCTCGGCGACCGCGCCCGCGCGGCGCTCCGCGTCGGCCAGGTCGTCGTGGACGCCGCGCACGAGCAGAGCCGCGGCCGCGGCGTCCACCTCGCCGCTTCCCGGCCCCGCGTCCCCCCGAGGTGAGCTGCTCATACTGAACACCACGATGCATCCGGAGCCGCCGGGCCACCACCATCATGTTGCTGCACTGCATCAACCGGAGGTGGATTAAAGCTTGACATGTCCAGATGTCGAGCGCTCCCGGGACTAGCGGGGGTGCGCGTCCAGGCCCGACTGCGCGATGCGGACGCCTAGTTGGGTGCGGCTCGAACTGCCCAGCACGTCGGCGAGGCGGCTGATGTGGTGGCGGCAGGTGCGCACGCTGATGCCGAGCCGCTGGGCTATCACCGCGTCCTGGTGTCCCTCCGCGAGCAGCGCCGCGATGACCCGCTCGCGATGGGTGACGCCCTCGATGTCGGTGGCGGCCGGCACCGACTCGGTCATCGGCACCGCGAGCCGCCACAGCCGCTCGAAGACGGTGGCCAGGTACTCCACCAGCGCCGGGTGCCGCAGCTCAAGGGCGCTGCTGTCGTCCGCGGCGGCCGGGATGATCGCCACCGTACGGTCGAACAGGAGCAGCCGGTCGGTGACTTCGTCCAGGGTGCGCACCTCGACCGCGTGGCCCTCCAGCTGCCGCAGGTAGTCGGTGAGGCCGGTGCCGTAGCGGGCGACGTGCGTGTACAGGGTGCGCATCCGCACCCCGCGCCCCACCATGTCCAGGGCCCGCGGCAGCGCCTGCGACAGGATGTGCTCGGGGCGGATGCCGCGCGGCTGGATGGTGAGCGCCTCGGTGGCGCAGCCGGCGATGGCGTCGTCGATGGCCGCGTTGATGCGGGGGATGCCGTCCAGGACGCGGATGGCCTCGGTACCGGCCGACGCGGGCGCGTCCAGCGCGGCGAAGCGCTCGAACGCCGCCGCCACCACACCCGTCCGGGCCTGGCTCGCCGCGATGTCCTCGTGGATGCCGCGCAGCAGGCGCGCCATCACCGTCTGCGGCGAGGTCGGAAGCAGCCACTGGAGGGCGCCCGGGTCCGGGTGCAGCAGCCCCAGGTCGATCAGGCAGGTGGCGTCGCCCACGTTCTCCCGTGCGATGCGCCCGGCCCGCAGCGCGTCCGCGTACGCCCGTTCCCCGGCCGGGCACAGCCGGTCCGCCCCGTGCGGATGCGCCACCTGCTCAGACATCCTCTCCCCCGCCTCCCTGCGACCGAGCCCGATGACCATATCCCCAACGGGACCCCGCTTCACGGAGATCACCGGGCACGCGAAGGCCCGCCGCCCCGGAAGGGAACGGCGGGCCTTCTCACGCGCGTACGGGGGCCGGGGCCAACCGCCTTACTCCGACGGTCTCTTGGGCCGCCAGACGACCAGCGCGCCGGCCTGCTGCACGTCCTGGTACGGGACCAGGTCCCGGCGGTAGGAGGCGTGCACCTGGGCCTCGCGCTGCTGCATCGCGACGGCCGCGCCCTCGACCGCCGAGGACAGCTCGGCGACCCGGGCCTGGAGCGCCGCGACCTGGTTCTCCAGCTCGATGATGCGCTTGATGCCCGCCAGGTTGATGCCCTCGTTCTGCGACAACTGCTGCACCGTACGCAGCAGTTCGATGTCGCGGGCCGAGTACCGCCGGCCGCGCCCGGCCGTGCGGTCGGGCGAGACCAGGCCGAGGCGGTCGTACTGCCGCAGGGTCTGCGGATGCAGACCGGAGAGCTGGGCCGCCACCGAGATGACGTACACCGGCGTCTCGTCGTTCAACTCGTACGCCCGGCCCCCGAACGGGGACTGCCGACGCTGGCGGGGGTCCATCTCATGCTCCCTTCGCGGCCTGGAACAGCTCTGCCCGCGGGTCCTCGCCCGCGGTCGCCTCGCGGAAGGTCTCCAAGGCCTCGCGGGCCTTGTCGTCCAGCTCCTTCGGCACGGTCACCTCGACCGTGACGAGCAGGTCGCCCCGGGTGCCGTCCTTGCGGACCGCGCCCTTGCCGCGGGCCCGCATCGTACGGCCGTTGGGGGTGCCCGCGGGCAGTTTCAGGGTGACCGGCGGGCCGCCGAGCGTGGGCACCTTGACCTCGGCGCCGAGCGCGGCCTCCGCGAAGGTGACCGGCACCGTGACGGTGAGGTTGTCGTCCTTGCGGCCGAAGACCGGGTGCGCGTCCACGTGGACGACGACGTACAAGTCGCCCGCGGGGCCGCCCCGTTCACCGGGAGCGCCCTTGCCGCGCAGCCGGATGCGCTGGTTGTTGCTGACCCCGGCCGGGATGCGGACCTGCATGGTGCGCGAGGAGCGCGCCCGCCCGCTGCCCTTGCAGATGTCGCACGGGTTCTCGGCGATCAGGCCGCGGCCCTTGCAGTCCACGCACGGGTCGGTCAGCGAGAAGCCGCCGCCCGAGCCGCGCGAGACCTGGCCGGTACCGACACACGTCGGGCACACCCGGGGGGTGCCGTTCTTGTCGCCGGTGCCCGAACAGGCCTTGCAGGGGGACTGGCTGGACAGCCGGATCGGGACGGTGGCCCCGTCGACCGCCTCGGTGAAGCTGAGCGTCACCTCGGACTCCAGGTCCTGCCCCCGGCGCGGCTGGGTGCGCGTGCCCGCGCCCGCGCCGCCCCGGTTGAACAGGCCGCCGAACACGTCCCCGAGGCCGCCGCCGAAGCCGCCGGCTCCGGCGCCGCCGGGCTGCTGCCCGCCGAAGAGGTCACCGAGGTCGAAGTTGAAGCTGCCGCCGCCCGCGCCCGGACCGGCCCGGAAGCCTCCGTTGCCGAACAGGGCGCGCGCCTCGTCGTACTCCTTGCGCTTCTTGGGGTCGCCGAGGATGTCGTTGGCCTCGGAGATCTCCTTGAAGCGCTCCTCCGCCTTGGCGTCGCCCTTGTTGGCGTCGGGGTGGTTCTCCCGCGCCAGCTTGCGGTACGCCTTCTTGATCTCCGCGTCGGTGGCGTCCTTGGGGACGCCGAGAACCTTGTAGTAGTCCTTCTCGACGAAGTCCTTCGTGTTCATCGACGTCCCTCCTTCCGGACGATCACTTCTTCAATGACCGCTGCGTCAGCCCTTGTCGGGGCCACCGCTCTCCTCGTCGCTCGACTTTTCTTCCTTGGCCGCGCCCGGCTGGGGCTCGGCCACCGCGACCCGCGCGGGGCGGATCGTACGCTCGCCGATCTTGTAACCCGGTTGCAGGATCGCCACACAGGTCGTCTCGGTGACGTCCGGCGCGTAGCTGTGCATCAGGGCCTCGTGGACCGTCGGGTCGAAGGGCTCGCCCTCCTTGCCGAACTGCTGGAGGCCCATCTTCGCGGCGACCGTCTCCAGGGACTCGGCCACCGACTTGAAGCCGCCGGTCAGCTCGCCGTGCTCCCGGGCCCGGCCGATGTCGTCGAGCACGGGCAGCAGCTCGGTCAGGAGGCCGGCGACGGCGATCTCCTTGACCGTGACGCGGTCCCGCTCCACGCGGCGGCGGTAGTTCTGGTACTCGGCCTGGAGGCGCTGGAGGTCCGTGGTGCGCTCGGTGAGCGCCGTCTGGGCCTGGTCCAGCTGAGCCTGCAGAGCGATGTCCTTGGCTGCGTCCCCGGCCGGGGCCGCCTTCCCCTCGTCGGAGGAGTCGGCGGCCTTCGGCTCGGCGTCTTCCTGAGCGCCGGAGGGGACGTCGGGCTTCTCCTCGAAGCCCGGGGTCTCCTCCGTCATCAGGCGGCGCCACCCTTCGTGTCGTGCGGCTTCTCGTCGTCGACGATCTCGGCGTCGACCACGTCGTCCTCGGGCTTGGCCTGCTGGGCGCCCTCGGCACCCGCGGCCGCACCCTGCGCGGCCTGGGCGTCGGCGTACATGGCCTGGCCCAGCTTCTGCGAGACGGCGGCGACCTTCTCGGTGGCGGTGCGGATCTCGGCCGAGTCCTCGCCCTTGAGCTTCTCCTTCAGCTCGGCGACGGCGGTCTCGACCTCGGTCTTCACGTCCGCCGGGACCTTGTCCTCGTTGTCCTTGAGGAACTTCTCGGTCTGGTAGACGAGCTGCTCGCCCTGGTTGCGGGACTCGGCGGCCTCACGGCGCGCGTGGTCCTCCTCGGCGTACTTCTCGGCCTCTTCGCGCATCCGGTTGACCTCGTCCTTCGGCAGCGAGGAGCCACCGGTGACGGTCATCTTCTGCTCCTTGCCCGTGCCGAGGTCCTTCGCGGTCACGTGCATGATGCCGTTGGCGTCGATGTCGAAGGCGACCTCGATCTGCGGGACACCGCGCGGGGCCGGCGGCAGACCGGTCAGCTCGAACATCCCGAGCTTCTTGTTGTACGCCGCGATCTCGCGCTCGCCCTGGTAGACCTGGATCTGCACGGACGGCTGGTTGTCCTCGGCCGTCGTGAAGATCTCGGAGCGCTTGGTCGGGATCGTGGTGTTGCGCTCGATGAGCTTCGTCATGATCCCTCCCTTGGTCTCGATGCCGAGGGACAGCGGGGTGACGTCGAGGAGCAGGACGTCCTTGACCTCGCCCTTGAGGACACCGGCCTGAAGGGCGGCGCCGATGGCGACGACCTCGTCCGGGTTCACACCCTTGTTGGCCTCGTTGCCGCCGGTCAGCTCCTTGACGAGCTCGGCGACGGCCGGCATGCGGGTGGAGCCACCGACGAGAACGACGTGGTCGATCTCGGACAGGTTGATGCCCGCGTCCTTGATGACGTTGTGGAACGGCGTCTTGCAGCGCTCCAGGAGGTCGCTGGTCAGCTGCTGGAACTGGGCGCGCGTGAGCTTCTCGTCCAGGTGCAGCGGGCCCTCGGCGGACGCCGTGATGTAGGGCAGGTTGATCGAGGTCTCGGTGGACGAGGACAGCTCGATCTTGGCCTTCTCGGCGGCCTCGCGCAGGCGCTGGAGGGCCATCTTGTCCTTGGACAGGTCCACGCCGTGACCGGACTGGAACTGCTTGACCAGGTAGTCGACGACGCGCTGGTCCCAGTCGTCACCACCGAGGTGGTTGTCACCGTTGGTGGCCTTCACCTCGACGACGCCGTCGCCGATCTCCAGGAGGGACACGTCGAAGGTGCCGCCACCGAGGTCGAAGACGAGAATGGTCTGGTCGTCCTTGTCGAGACCGTAGGCCAGGGCGGCGGCCGTCGGCTCGTTGACAATACGCAGGACGTTCAGGCCCGCGATCTCGCCGGCCTCCTTGGTCGCCTGGCGCTCGGAGTCGTTGAAGTACGCCGGCACGGTGATGACCGCGTCGGTGACCTTCTCGCCGAGGTAGGCCTCCGCGTCGCGCTTCAGCTTCTGCAGGATGAAGGCGCTCATCTGCTGCGGGTTGAAGCTCTTGCCGTCGAGCTCGATCTTCCAGTCGGTGCCCATGTGGCGCTTGACCGACCGGATGGTCCTGTCGACGTTGGTGACCGCCTGGCGCTTGGCGACCTCGCCGACCAGCACCTCGCCGTTCTTCGCGAAGGCGACGACGGACGGCGTGGTCCTGGCGCCCTCTGCGTTGGTGATGACGGTGGGCTCGCCGCCTTCAAGAACGCTGACGACGGAGTTAGTCGTGCCCAGGTCGATGCCGACCGCACGTGCCATTTCGATTCCTCCAACTGACTACTTGAGTGGAACTGGCTCAAGGATGCATCATCCCTCCCCCTCGGTCAACAGAGCTGAGCCCCCCAGACTCAACTTTTATACGCCCCTTACACGCGCCCACCCCTGTGACCTGCACGATCACCCCCACCCGGCCCTAGAAAAACCCTCAAGACCCACGAGCCTGAAGGGACGCGGGGAACTGCGCGCGCCTGAAGGGGCGCGGGGAACTGCGCGAGCAACCAGCCACGGTCGGCAGCCGAACGAGGGTGAAGGGGCGCGGGGAACTGCGCGAGCAACCGACCACGGTCGGCAGCCGAACGAGGGCGAAGGGGCGCGGGGAACTGCGCGAGCAACCGACCACGGTCGGCAGCCGAACGAGGGCGAAGGGGCGCGGGGAACTGCGCGAAGAACCACGCACGGCCCGCCAGCCGAACGGACCGCGCCACCAAGGGGCCGAGGGAGCAAAGGAGCCGAGGGGCAAAGGGGCCGAGGGGCAAAGGGGCCAAGGGGCACCCCTTGAGCGACCCACCCCGCCCCGCGAACCCCGCTCAGCCCGCCGCGGCCTGAGCCGGAACCAGCTCCGAGGACACGGACTCGGCGACGTCCTCGCGCAACAGCACCAGCGCGCACTGAAGCATCCGCCCCTCACGCGGGTCGGTGAACCCCGGCTCCAGCGACATCAGGGTCAGCCCCAGCCGCTCCCGGGTCAGCGCGAGCAGCTCGTCGAAGAGCCGCCCGCCCTCGAAGAGCGGCACCAGCGGCGCCCCGATCCGCACCCCGCAGATCTCGTCCGCCAACTCCCCCGCCCCGTCGAGGACTTGGGCCTCGTACCCCTGCACGTCCAGCGCGAGGAAGACCCGCTCGCCGGGGGCGGTGACCTGTTCCCACACCTCGTCCAGACGCCGGGTCTGCACGATGACGTCGCCGGTGTACGCGGTGCGGGGGGCCGCCTCGCGGTGGCGGGGCAGCATCGGCAGGAAGGAGCTCGCGGGGCCCGCGTTGCCGGAGATGTTGAGGGGGGCGGTGCCGGTGCGGTCGCCGAGCGCGTACGGCAGCACGCTCCAGGTGTCGTCGAGCGCGGCGCGGTGGCGCAGCTCGGCGCGGGGCCCGCGCAGCGGCTCGAAGGAGACGATCCGGCCCCGGTAGCCCGCCTCGCGCAGCAGCGCGCCGAAGTCGCCGCGGTGCGCGCCGACGTCGAGGACCAGGTCGATCTCGTACCGCGCGAGCAGCCTGACCAGGTCGTGGCCGCCGGGACGGTGGCGCACCACGTCGACGCCGAGGCGGCGCACCGTGCGGCGCAGGTGGCGCAGGAGGGTGGTGATCACGTGGCTGCTGCTCCCTGCTGGAAACGGGGTCATCCGCGGCCCCCGGCGAGGTCGACGGAGGCGGTGGCGCTCTCCTGCGGGGTGCGGGCGTGCGGGGTGCGGCGGCGCGAGGCGGGTCCGTACACCGGCACCCGCAGAAGGAGCACGACCGCGACCGGTACGACGAGGGCCAGCGGCAGCACCGCGACCGGGGCGACGCGCCCGTCGTGGATCTGGAGCCCGATGAGGGTGCCGGCCAGCGACACGACGCCGAGGACGACGGCCGAACCCTGGATGGTGAGGCCGAGCCCCCGCAGCCGGTGCGCGATGTGGTCGCCGCCGCCGCGCGTCAGCGGGCGGCCCGCGCGGCGCCGCGAGACGAGCACGAGCAGGGTGTCGGTGAGGGCGACCAGGGTGAGCATGAAGAGCTCGGCGCTGGTCCGCTCGCCGGGCTCCCCCGCGTGCACGGTCACGGCGGACGCGGCGAGCAGGAACCCGGTGAACAGGGAGCCGCAGTCGCCGAGGTGGATGCGGGCCGGGTGCCAGTTGTGCAGCAGGAACCCGGTGAGGGCGGCGGCGAGCACGCTCAGGAGGAGCCCGTGTCCGGGGCGCCCCTCGGCGATGGCGCACACCGCGAGGCCGAGCGCGGTGACGGCGGCCACCGCGCCCATCGCGCCGTCGGAGTTGTCCAGGAGCTGGAAGGCGTTGGTGACGAACACAATCCACAGCACCGCGAGCGCACCCGCGCCGGGCGACAGCCCGGCCAGCGCGACCACCGCGGTCGCGGCGGCCGCCTCCGCCACGAGCCGTACCCGTACGCCCAGCGGCCGCAGGTCGCCGATCAGGCCGAGCAGCGCGACCGCCCCGGCCGCGGCGAGCA
Organism: Streptomyces sp. NPDC045846; assembly: GCF_056431605.1. Lineage (NCBI taxonomy): Bacteria > Bacillati > Actinomycetota > Actinomycetes > Kitasatosporales > Streptomycetaceae > Streptomyces > Streptomyces sp. NPDC045846. The sequence continues at coordinate 257,672 of NZ_JBWKKJ010000004.1, forward strand.
GCGGCGCGACGCCCGGGCCGAGTTCGGCGACCCCGAGCAGCGGGCCCGCGCAGGCCACGCCGAGCGTGGCGAGCGCGACGGCGATGCCGCCCAGGTGCGGGGTGGTGTCGCCCCGGCGGGCGCGGCCGAACCGGAGCACCAGGGTGCGGACCAGGGCGGCGAGCAGGGCGGTCAGTACGAGGGCCGCCGTGGCGGCCGCGAGCCCGTGCAGCATGTCGGCCGCCCCCTCAGCCGTGGTGCTGCCCGGCCGGCGACGCGGCGGGCGCTCGGAGTCCGGGCAGCACGACGGGGGCGGCGCTGCGGGCCCGCCCGATCGCCGCGTCCAGGATGTCGTCGATGCCGCGGGCGGGCCGCCAGCCGGTCAGTTCGCGCAGCCGCGTCGCGTCGAGCGGCCGGGCCGCGGTCCTGCCGTACGGGACGCGGTCGACGACATGGGGGAAGTGGCGGATGACCGAGGCGCCGCCGGCGCGGGCCAGCGTGCGCTCGGCCAGGGCCATCACGGTGATCTCCGCACTGCCCACGATGTCGAACTCCGCGCCCGGGGCGCCGGGGTGGCCGAGCAGGGCGAGCAGCGCGTCGACGGCGTCCGCGACGTCGAGGAAGCGGCACGTGCGCGCGGCATCGCCGTGCACCACCAGGGGCTCGCCCGCGACCGCCCGGCGCACGAGCCGGGTCAGGAGGGTGGCGTGCCCGGGCGACTGGCGCGGCCCGACGGTGTCGCCGTGGCGTACGACGGTGGCGCCCGCGTCCGCCTCGCCCCGGCCGTCCGCCGCCGCGATCAGCAGCCGGCGGCCGTGCCGCAGCGCGGCCGCACCGATGGCTCCGGTCACCGGCGCGAGGTGGACCACGGTGTCGCAGCGGGCGGTGAGTTCGTCGGCCAGGCGCTCGTCGAGGACCGAGCCGCGCACGAAGCGCAGCCGCGGATCGGACCAGGCGGCGGCGAGGTTGGCGCGGGCCCCGGTGGACAGGTCGTCGAGCACGAGCACGGTGTGGCCCCGGCCGAGCAGCGCATCGGCCAGGTGCGAGCCGATGAATCCGGCACCACCGGTGACGAGGTACGTGGCGGGAGCTGTCATGGGGACGCCCATTCGGTTCGATCGACGTGGCGGACAACAAGTTAGTTTGTTATGTCCGCATATGTGGTGAATAACACGATGGATATCCGGCGCCGACCAAGGGCACGCTGAGCGACACAGATCACCGCGTGCGCGGCTACAGTGCGGCGGTAGAAGTGGGTACGCTCAGGTGGACTGGGTAAGTTACTGCTTAGTAATCCGTTCGAGCCCGTCCCCCGTACCCCACCTCGCAGGCCCGAGGAGCCCCCTCATGCAACTCGCCGCGATCATCGTGTCGCTGGTCCTAATCGCGGTCGGCGTAGCGCTGTTCGGCCGTGCCCTCGTGCAGATCTACCGCTTCGTGCGGCTCGGCCAGCCCGTGCCCGCCGGCACCCGCACGGACGATCCCTACCGGCGTGCGGTCACCGTGGTGAAGGAGTTCCTCGGCCACACCCGCATGAACAAATGGGGCATCGTCGGCGTCGCGCACTGGTTCGTGGCCGTGGGCTTCTTCTCGCTGCTCCTGACGATCGTCAACGCCATCGGCCAGCTCTTCAAGGCCGACTGGATCCTGCCGATCATCGGCGACTGGGCGCCGTACAACGTCTTCGTCGAGTTCCTCGGCACGATGACCACGCTCGGCATCCTGACGCTCATCGTCATCCGGCAGCTGAACCGGCCGGGCCGCCCGGACCGCAAGTCCAGGTTCTCGGGCTCCAACACGGGCCAGGCGTACTTCGTCGAAGCCGTCATCCTCATCGTCGGCATCTGCATCTTCACGCTGCACGCCCTGGAGGGCGCCCAGCACCACGTGGACGGCTACGAGGCCTCGTTCTTCGTCTCGTACCCGGTCGTCGCCTGGTTCCGCGGCATGGACCTGTCCACCCTCCAGAACCTCACGTACTTCTTCGCGGGCCTGAAGATCGCGACGTCCTTCATCTGGATGATCACCGTCGCGCTCAAGACCGACATGGGCGTGGCCTGGCACCGCTTCCTGGCCTTCCCGAACATCTTCTTCAAGCGCGAGGCGGACGGCGGCGTCGCCCTCGGCGCGCTCCAGCCGATGGCGTCGGGCGGCAAGCCGGTCGACTTCGAGGACCCGGGCGAGGACGACGTCTACGGCGTCTCGCAGATCGAGCACTTCTCCTGGAAGGGCATCCTCGACTTCTCGACCTGCACCGAGTGCGGGCGCTGCCAGTCGCAGTGCCCCGCCTGGAACACGGGCAAGCCGCTCTCGCCCAAGCTCCTCATCATGTCCCTGCGCGACCACGCGCACGCCAAGGCCCCGTACCTGCTCGCGGGCGGCGGCAAGGACATGGAGGGCAACGAGACGGCGACCGAGGAGCAGCTCAAGGACGTGCCCGCCGCCGCGCTCGCGGAGGCCGAACGCCCGCTGATCGGCACGGTCGAGGAGAACGGCGTCATCGACCCGGACGTCCTGTGGTCCTGCACCACCTGCGGCGCCTGCGTCGAGCAGTGCCCGGTCGACATCGAGCACATCGACCACATCGTCGACATGCGCCGCTACCAGGTGATGATCGAGTCCGCGTTCCCGTCCGAGGCGGGCACGATGCTCAAGAACCTGGAGAAGAAGGGCAACCCCTGGGGGCTCGCCAAGAAGCAGCGCGTCGAGTGGACCAAGGAGGTCGACTTCGAGGTCCCGATCGTCGGCAAGGACATCGAGGACCTCACCGAGGTCGACTACCTGTACTGGGTCGGCTGCGCGGGCGCCCTGGAGGACCGGGCGAAGAAGACCACCAAGGCCTTCGCGGAGCTCCTGCACATGGCGGGCGTCAAGTTCGCCATCATGGGCGGCGACGAGAAGTGCACCGGTGACTCCGCCCGCCGCCTCGGCAACGAGCCGCTGTTCCAGCAGCTCGGCCAGGAGAACGTGGCCATGCTGAACATGGCGTACGGCGAGGACGAGGACGCCCCGGAGACCAAGAAGCCGAAGTCCGCGAAGAAGATCGTCGCGACCTGCCCGCACTGCTTCAACACGATCGCGAACGAGTACCCGCAGCTGGGCGGCGAGTTCGAGGTCATCCACCACACGCAGCTGCTCCAGCACCTCATCGACGAGGGCAAGCTGGTCCCGGTCACCCCGGTCGACGGTCTGATCACGTACCACGACCCGTGCTACCTGGGCCGCCACAACAAGGTCTACACGCCCCCGCGCGAGATCATGTCGGCCGTCCCGGGCCTGCGCCAGCAGGAGATGCACCGCCACAAGGAGCGCGGCTTCTGCTGCGGCGCCGGTGGTGCGCGCATGTGGATGGAGGAGCGGATCGGCAAGCGCATCAACAACGAGCGCGTCGACGAGGCCCTGTCCCTCAACCCGGACATCGTCTCGACGGCCTGCCCGTTCTGCCTCGTCATGCTGACCGACTCGGTCAACGGCAAGAAGGCAGCATCCGAAAGTGGCTCCGCCACGGGCGTCAAGGCCAAGGAGAACCTCCAGGTCGTGGACGTGGCGCAGCTGCTCCTCGACTCGGTGAAGACCCCGGTCGACCCGGCCGGCACCGCCGAGGCGGAGAGCGAGCCGGAGCCCGAGCCGGTGAAGTAACACCGGTTCACCCGCACACGGAAGCGGCCGGTTCTGCCCGAGGGCGGAACCGGCCGCTTTCCGTCGCGCCGGGCGGTCAGCCCTGGTGGCCGCGGCGGCGCAGCATCGCGAAGCCGAGGCCCGCGGCGCCCGCGGCGGCCAGCCCGCCACCGGCCGCGAGCATCGGGGTCTGGTCGGAGGACGCGTCGGAGACGCCCTCGGCACCCGCCTTGACGCCGCCCTTGGGAACGACAGCGGTGACGGTCTTGTCCTGCTGCTGCTTATTCTTGCCGTCCTTCTGGACGGTGTACTTCTCGATCAGCTTGCCGTCGAAGTCGTAGACCCAGCTGTTGCCACCGCTCCGGCCGTCGATGACGACGAACTTGTACACGCCCTTGCCCGCGTTGACGATCTTGTAGGTCCAGCCGTCGTTGAGGGCGGAGGGGTCCTTCAGGTCGATCGCGCCCAGGAAGGTGCCGTTCGGCATGGAGATCTCCACACGAGGCCCGTTGCTGGTCTTGATCAGCTTGGCGATCCGGCCGTCCGGCATCGTGATCTTCACGGCGGAGACGACGTCGGACTTCTTGCTGTCCTTCTTGGACCCCCCGTCCTTCTTGTTGTCGTCCTTCTTGCCGTCCTTCTTCTTGCCGCCGTCGATCCAGGAGGTGACGGTGCCGTCCGGGTTCAGCACGACGTACAGGCCGTTGTTCTGTCCGGTGGCGGAGGCGCCCTTGGCGACGAGGGTGTCGAGCTTGGCGCCGTTCGCCCAGATCTCGGCCTCGTAGTGGTTCTGGCCGAGCTTGTAGACCTTGGCGATGGAACCGTCCGCGAGCCTGACGGACTTCACGAAGGAACGCGCCTCCTTCTTGGAGTCGTCCCCCTTCTTGTCATCCTTCGCGTCGCCCTTCTTGGACTGCTCGTCCTTCTTGGACTGGTCATCCTTCTTCGACCCGTCGTCCTTCTTCGACTGCTCGTCCTTCTTGCCGTCCGTGTCGGGCAGGACCTGGTCCTTCTTGTCGTCCTGCTTCGGGTCGTCGGTGCCGGGCAGCACCTGCTGGCGGGCGCCGGGGTCGGACGGGGCGGTGGGCGAGTCGGCGAAGGCGGCACCGGCCGGGAGGGCGAGAGCGGCGATGGCTCCGGTGGCGATGGCGGCGGTGCGGATGGTTCGGCGGGTGGCGCGCATGGGTGCTCTTCCTCGTAACGTCGTAGAAGCCTGAGGCTTGTCTGTTATGTCGTGTCCGTGGCCCTTTGTGGCGGTGACATCAACAAAGTTACGAGTGCGATGTTTGGGTAATGCGTAGGCAATGTAACGGCTACCTCCTGCTTGAGGCGCGGCCGTGTAAACAGATCCGGATTCAACCAAAACACTGCGAAAAGGGCCCCCTCGCGGGCCTCGGCTCCGGGATCCCCTAGGGGATGTCACAGCTCAGCCGCAAAGGCGTCCGGTTCCGGCGGCCCCCGGTTGGCGTACCGGCGGAACAGGTACGTTCGATTCGTGGCTGGATTCAGGATCGGACGCGGCGGCCGGGACAACAACCGCCCCCCGCGGCAACCGCAACAGCAAGGGCAGCAGCAGGCGCCGGCACAGCAGTGGCCGGACGGCCGGCAGCAGCCGCAGTACGGGCATGGGCAGGGGCACGCACAGCAGCAGCGACCGCAGGGTTACGGGCAGGGACAGCCGCAGTACGGCGGCAGGCAGCCGCAGTACCGGCAGCCCTATCCGCAGCAGGACGAGCCGGAGTACTTCGGCGACCCGTACTACCAGGGCGAGGGCCAGCCGCAGGGCTACGCCCCCGCCCAGGACCCGTACGCGAACAACCCGGGCCACACCCAGGCGTTCAGCGTCGGCGAGGACCCGTACGGCGACGGCGCGACCTACCGGGCGGGCGCGGTCACGGCCCCGCCCAGCGGGCCCCGGCTGCACTGGAAGGAGCTCCTGTCCGGCATCGTGACGCGGCCGGGCCCGACCTTCTGGCAGATGCGGGACTACCCGGTGTGGGGCCCGGCGCTGATCGTCACGTTCCTCTACGGGATGCTGGCGATCTTCGGTTTCGACAAGGCCCGCGAGGACGTCATCAGCACCGCGCTGTCCAAGGCGGCCCCGGTGGTCCTCATCACCGGCGTCGTCTTCGTGGTCGGCGGGCTGATCCTCGGCGCGGTCACCCACACCCTGGCCCGCCAGCTCGGCGGCGACGGCGGGTGGCAGCCGACGGTGGGCCTCTCGATGCTGATCATGTCCCTGACGGACGCGCCGCGCCTGCTCCTGGCCCTGTTCCTGGGCGGGAACAACGGCGTGGTCCAGGTCCTCGGCTGGGCGACCTGGCTGGCGGCGGGCGCGCTGTTCACCTCGATGGTGAGCAAGTCCCACGACCTGCCCTGGCCGAAGGCGCTGGGCGCCTCCGCGATCCAGCTGATCGCGCTGCTCTCGCTGATCAAACTGGGCACGATCTAGCCGTACGCACGCGAAAGGGCCCCGCCGGGTCGCGACCCGGCGGGGCCCTTCGCTGTTCCCGCGACGCGGCTCAGGCGTCGAGGACCTGGCCCTCGCGCCGCACGACGGGCGGCTCGACCGACCAGGGGAAGTTGATCCACTCGTCGGTGCGCTTCCACACGTACTCGCACTTCACGAGGGAGTGGGACTTCTCGTAGATGACGGCGCTGCGGACCTCGGCGACGTGCTCGACACAGAAGTCGTGCACCAGCTTCAGCGTCTTGCCGGTGTCGGCCACGTCGTCCGTGATCAGCACCTTCTTGCCGGAGAAGTCAATGGCGTTGGGCACGGGCGCCAGCATGACCGGCATCTCCAGCGTGGTGCCCACACCCGTGTAGAACTCGACGTTCACCAGGTGGATGTTCTTGCAGTCGAGGGCGTAGGCGAGCCCGCCCGCGACGAAGACACCGCCGCGCGCGATGGACACCACGATGTCGGGCTCGTAGCCGTCGTCGGCGATGGTCTGCGCGAGCTCGCGGATCGCGCCGCCGAACTTCTCGTAGGTGAGGTTCTCGCGCACGTCGTTCTGGTCGTTCATGCTCACACCTGGGTCCGATGGAAATTGAGGAAGGACCGCGAGGCGGTCGGCCCGCGCTGGCCCTGGTAGCGGGATCCGTACCGCTCGGACCCGTAAGGCTCCTCGGCGGACGAGCTCAGCCGGAACAGACACAGCTGCCCGATCTTCATCCCCGGCCACAGCTTGATCGGCAGCGTGGCGACGTTGGAGAGCTCGAGGGTCACGTGGCCGGAGAAGCCGGGGTCGATGAACCCGGCGGTGGAGTGCGTGACGAGCCCGAGCCGGCCGAGCGAGCTCTTGCCCTCCAGACGGCTGGCGAGGTCGTCGGGGAGCGAGATGACCTCGTACGTCGACGCGAGCACGAACTCCCCGGGGTGCAGGATGAACGCCTCGTCCCCGTCCGGCTCGACGAGCCGCGTCAGGTCCGCCTGCTCGATGGCGGGGTCGATGTGCGGGTAGCGGTGGTTCTCGAACACCCGGAAGAAGCGGTCGAGGCGCACGTCGATGCTCGACGGCTGCACCATGGATTCGTCGTAGGGATCGATCCGTACCCGCCCGGAGTCGATCTCGGCCCGGATGTCCTTGTCTGAGAGAAGCACGTCCCGAGGATACGCAAGGCGCGCGGCCCGTCCGCAATCGGACGGCTCCGCGCGCCTGTGGTCCACCGCGGCTACCGGCCCGGCCCTACCGCTGTTCGATCAGCACCGGCACGGCATGACGCAGCCGTGCGCACCGGGGACAGCGGATCAGCCGACCGGGCCCGATCCGCTCGGTGCCGAGCTGCTGCATCGGAAACGAATCCGTGGTGAAGACATGCCCTCCGGCGCAACGGACGACAGTGCGCTCCAACGAGTCCATCAAGTCGCTCAAGTCCCTTCCCCAACAAGCATGGACGGAGAAACCACCACATTAGGGGATGAACAGGACGGCGATCCACGCGGCACTCCGACCACGCGCACACCCTTCACGGTACGCCCCAACTCCCCCCGCCCGCACCGGGATCCCGGCCCCCGACAGCACGACGGCCCCCGGTGAATCCACCGGGGGCCGAGCATGGGGTAGAGTGAGCGACGACCGCTTCCCCATGGGAAACGATCACGCGAGTGTAGTTTAATGGTAGAACATAAGCTTCCCAAGCTTAGAGCGCGGGTTCGATTCCCGTCACTCGCTCCATTTCGCTTGATGCACCCCCAGGCCCGCGGCCTGGGGGTTGTTTGTTTTCCGGGTCTGGTCGAAGGGCTGTCGTTTCGCGGGGCTTCCGGCCGGGTCGCGGGGCCCGGGAAAGTCGGGGCCTTCGGGGTGGTCGGATCTGCCAGGTGTACCGGCGGGCGAGGGTCGCGGATGCGATGGCCTTCGCGACGGGGGCTCGCCGCGCCGATAGCGTGGAGCATGTTGCAGGTCAAAGCCTGACAAACCGCTACCAACCACGTGAGGCGTTTCTCCATGAGCCTGAGCATCCGCAACCAGATCGCCGGAACCGTCACCGCCATCACTCCCGGCGAGGTCATGGCGACCGTCAAGGTCCGGCTGGAGGGCGGCCAGGTCGTCACGGCCGCGATCACCCTGGAGGCCGTCAAGGAGCTCGGTCTCGCCGAGGGCTCCGCGGTCAAGGCCCTGGTCAAGTCCACCGAGGTCTCGCTCGCCACGGGCCCCGTGGAGGGTCTGTCCATCCGCAACCAGATCCCGGGCACCGTCGCCGACATCGCCACCGGCGGCGCCATGGCGTCCGTCAAGGTCGACGTCCAGGGCGGCGAGCTGACCGCCGCGATCACCAAGGACGCCGTCGCCGACCTCGCGCTCACGTCCGGCAGCACGGTCGTCGCGCTGATCAAGTCGACCGAGATCTCGCTCTCCGTCTGATCACCCCTCCGACGCGTCGGCCGGGCCCATCCACATCCCGGGCCCGCCCACCCGCGTCACAGCGCCCGCCCCACCCGTACGTTCCGGCGGTCCGCCCGGCCGGCCGGCTCGGGCACCTCGACCGCGTCCCGGCCGAACACCTCCGCCGCCTGGCGAGACTGCAGTCAACAGGGCTGCGTACGGGCGGAGTTCGGGCGTCGCCCTTCGGGCCCGGGTCGGGTCCGAGGGGGACAGGGGGTCGCCGTCGTCGAAGCGTGCCTCGCGCGGCGCCCGGCCCGCGGGCGGCTAGATCAGCAGCAATCCGGCGGTCATGGAGCGTTCTCCCGGTCAGGACAAGTCGGGCCGCGGTAGGCCGAGTTGGCGGCGCTGCGCGCCCCCGGGGCCTCCGTGCGCCCTTGGCCCCCTTCCCGCTTCGCGCTACCTTCTCGTCGCTGATGACGACGGCAGAACGGAAGCCGGTGGGACTCCGGCACGGTCGCGCCACTGTATGCCCGCCACCCAGCCGGGCGAGTCAGACCCGTAGCCGTCGTCCTGTGCACCACCAAGTCGGGACGCGAGTTCCCCCAGGAGGTCCTGCCATGGCGCAGTACGCCGCCCAGCCGACCAGCACGCCCACCGCCGTACCCGCGAAGCTGCCGATCGGCGCGATCGCCCCCTGGGCGGTCTTCTTCGGCATCCTGATGCTGGTCCTGCTCTACTTCATCGGCGCCGAGCAGGGCGCCACCTCCCTCGTCTCCGGCGCGAACGTGCACGAGTGGGTGCACGACGGCCGGCACCTGCTCGGCTTCCCCTGCCACTGAGCGGCAGCGGGCCGCCCCCATGAACTCCACGACCGTACGGGGCCTCCTCGTGCGCGGCATGCTCGCCGGCCTCGCCGCCGGGCTGCTCGCGCTCGCCGTCGCCTACCTCCTCGGCGAACCGCGGGTGGACGCCGCCATCGCCTACGAGGACGCCCACACCCACGATCACGGCATGGAAGCCGTCAGCCGCACCCTCCAGTCCACCGGCGGCCTGGCCACCGGCGTCCTCGTCTACGGTGTCGCCTTCGGCGGCATCGCGGCGCTCGCCCTCTGCTTCGCGCTCGGCCGGATCGGCCGCTTCGGCCCCCGGGCGACCGCCCTGCTGCTGTCGTCCGCCGCGCTGATCGCGGTCTACCTGGTGCCGTTCCTGAAGTACCCGGCGAACCCGCCGTCCGTCGGCGAACCCGACACCATCGGCAGACGCACCCTGCTGTACTTCCTGATGATGGCGCTCGGCGTGCTGCTCGCCCTCGCCACGGTGATCCTCGGCAGGCGCCTCGCGCCGCGCCTGGGCAACTGGAACGCCACCATCGCGGCCGGCGCCTTCTTCGTGCTGGTCACCGGCCTCGCCTACGGCTTCCTTCCGGCCGTCGACGAGGTGCCCAAGGACTTCTCCGCGACCCTGCTGTGGCAGTTCCGCCTCGCGGCGCTCGCCATCCAGCTGACCCTGTGGACCGCCTTCGGCCTTGTCTTCGGACACCTCGCGGAACGGGTCCTCACGCCCCCGCCCGCGGCCACCGAAAGAGAGCCCGCCAAGCCTCCAACTCACGTGCACCAATAGGCAATTGAGTAGCCGAGGGCCCGTCGGCGCGCACCCGGCGGGCCCTTCGGCATCTCCCGGACTTCAGGCCCCCCAGGCCCCTGAAACCCGCCTGAAACCGCGCTGAACCCGCTCGGCCGCAAGCTCTGCGGCATGACGAAAACGACGAACGACCTCGCGATCGAAGTCACCGGGCTTCGCAAGTCCTACGGGGACAAGACGGTCCTCGACGGCATCGACCTCGCCGTCCCGGCGGGCACCGTCTTCTCGCTGCTCGGCCCGAACGGCGCGGGCAAGACCACCGCCGTACAGATCCTCTCCACGCTGATCAGCCCCGACGCCGGGCAGCTGCGGGTCGGCGGCCACGACCTGGCCACCGAGGCGCAGGCGGTCCGCGCCGCGATCGGTGTCACCGGGCAGTTCTCCGCCGTGGACGGTCTGATCACCGGCGAGGAGAACATGCTGCTCATGGCCGACCTGCACCACCTCTCGCGCCGCGAGGGCCGCCGGGTCGCCGCCGAGCTCCTGGAGCGCTTCGACCTGACCGAGGCGGCGAAGAAGCCCGCCTCCACCTACTCCGGCGGCATGAAGCGGCGCCTGGACATCGCCATGACGCTGGTCGGCAACCCCCGGATCATCTTCCTGGACGAGCCGACCACCGGACTCGACCCGCGCAGCCGGCACAACATGTGGAACATCATCCGCGGCCTCGTCGCGGGCGGCGTGACCGTCTTCCTCACCACCCAGTACCTGGAGGAGGCCGACCAACTCGCGGACCGGATCGCGGTGTTGAACGGCGGCAGGCTGGTCGCCCAGGGCACCGCCAAGGAGCTGAAGCGGCTGGTCCCCGGCGGCCACGTGCTGCTCCGGTTCGCCGAGCCCCGCGCCTACGAGAGCGCCGCCCTCGCCCTGCGCGACGCCACCCGCGACGACGAGTCGCTGTCGTTGCAGATCCCGAGCGACGGCACCCAGCGCGAGCTGCGCGCCATCCTCGACTGGCTGGACTCCGCCGGCATCGAGGCGGACGAGCTGACCGTGCACACCCCGGACCTCGACGACGTGTTCTTCGCCCTGACCAGCCACACCGACACCCCCGTACCGGCCGCCGCCTGCGCCCAGAAGGAGAACGTCCGATGAGCTCCCTGTCCCTCGCCGTCCGCGACTCCGCCACCATGCTGCGCCGCAACCTGCTGCACGCCCGGCGCTACCCCTCGCTCACCCTGAACCTGCTGCTCACGCCCGTCATGCTGCTGCTGCTCTTCGTCTACATCTTCGGCGACACCATGAGCATGGGCATCGGCGGCGGCGGTCCCGACCGGGCCAGGTACATCGCCTACATCGTCCCCGGCGTGCTCCTGATGACCATCGGCAGCACCGTGGTGGGCACCGCGATCTCCGTCTCCAACGACATGACCGAGGGCATCATCGCCCGCTTCCGCACCATGGCGATCCACCGCGGCTCGGTGATCGTCGGGCACGTCATCGGCAGTGTGCTCCAGTCGATCCTCAGTGTCGTGGTCGTCGGCGCGGTCGGCGTGGCCATCGGGTTCCGCTCCACCGACGCCACCGTCCTGGACTGGTTCGCGGCGTTCGGGCTGCTCGTGCTCTTCGCCCTCTCGCTCACCTGGATCGCCGTCGGCATGGGCCTGATCAGCCCCAACGCCGAGGCAGCGAGCAACAACGCGATGCCGCTCATCCTGCTGCCGCTGCTGTCCAGCGCGTTCGTGCCGCTGCACTCGATGCCGGGCTGGTTCCAGCCGATCGCCCAGTACCAGCCCTTCACCCCGGCCATCGAGACCCTGCGCGGTCTGCTGCTCGGCACGGAGATCGGCAACAACGGATGGCTCGCCATCGCCTGGGCCGTCGGCCTCACGGTGCTCGGCTACTTCTGGTCGAAGGCCAAGTTCAACCAAGACCCGCAGCGCTGATGCCGCGCAGCACCAGCGCGGCGGCCGCCTCGAGCTCGTCACGCCCCAGGGCGGCGTACTCCGACACCGCGTCGGCGTACGCCGCCCCGTCGGCGTCCTCGGCGGCCTGCCGGGCCCGGGCGGAGGACATCGTCGGGAACTCGCGGTGCACGCGCAGCCGTTCGGCTATCGCGACGAGGCGTACGGCCGCGGTGTTGCCCCGCGCGAGCTCGGCGAGGCCCACGGCCAGCAGCACGGTGCCGGACACCGGCAGCTCGGCGGGACTGCCCTCGCCGCCCGTCCGCTCGGTCAACTCCAGGGCGCGCGTACGCAGTCGGGCCACCAGATCCGCGACCGGTTCGAGCCTGCCGTACCGGGCGTGCGCGGCCACCGCCGTCGCCTGGAGCTGCTGGGACCACGTCTCCACGAACGGGTCGTCCGGGTAGAGCGCCTCGACCTGGCGGAGCTGGGCGACCGCCTGCCGCCACAGGCCGAGCCCGAGCTCGGTCAGGCCCCGCGACAGGGCGATCTCCGCGCGCGACCCGGTCTCCGGGCTGAAGACCCGGGTCGACTCGGGCACCTGCTCCAGGGAGGCCATCTCCAGCCAGCGCTCCGCCTCCTCGATCTCGCCGCGTTGCAGACACGCCAGGACGAGCCCCCAGCGCACCCCGGCCAGGTCGTGCCAGCCGGCCGCCTCGGCCCACTCACCGGCCCGCTCCAGGACCTCCACGGTGGCCAGCAGATGCCGGTACGCCTCCTCGCCCCGCTCGGTCTGGAGGCACAGCTCGCTGATGCGGCCGTGGCCCAGCATCTCGGTGGCCGGATTGCCCAGGGTGACCAGGGCGTCGATGCCGCGCCGGGCCGATTCGAGGGCCCGGTCCACCTCGCGCTCGTACTCCCACACATAGCTGGCGATGCACTCCGCGACGCCCGCCAGCATCGCGTTCTCGGACGCGCACAGCTCCAGCAGGCGCGTGTAGTGCGGCGGGTGCGCGTCGGGCAGTGCCCGCAGCACCACGTCGAGCGCGCGCAGCAGGGTGTCCGGCTCGGCGGGCGGCAGCCTGCGCAGGGTGACCAACTGCCGTACGGCGTGCGGCCCGTAGCCCATGAACAGGCTCAGGGTGCACACCACGGACGCGCTCCGGAGGGACTCGACGTCCTCGGGGCCCGGGCGGAAGTGGGAGAGCGGTCCCGCGGTGTCGGCGGCGATGCCCACCAGGCGGCTGTAGTTGGAGTCCGTGGCCCACAGCGAGGCGAGCACCGCGGTCAGGCCCGCGAGGGCCGGGCCGTCGTCGCGGACGAGCGCGTGCCGCAGGGCCAGCACCAGGTTGTCCTGCTCGCTCCTGGCGAACTCCCACGACGACAGCGAGTCCGGCCGGAACAGGGCGTCGTTGTGGGCCCGGCCGAAGTCCCGAGCCCAGGCCAGGAACCGGTCCGTGACCGCCTCCTCCTCGGCCGCGTCCGCCCGGCGTGCGGCGCTGAACTCCCGTACCGCCTCCAGCATGTGGAAGCGCACCCCGGACGCCGTGTCGGCCGCCTTGATCAGCGACTGGTCGGCGAGCTGCTCCAGGAGGAACAGCGCGTCCTCGTCGCCCAGGACGTGCTCGGCCGCGGACTCGTTGAAGCCGCCGGGGAACACCGACAGGACCCGCAGCGCGGCCTGCGCCTCGGGCTCCAGGAGGTTCCAGCTCCACTCGACCACGGCCCGCAGGGTGCGGTGGCGCTCGGGCACGTCACGGCCGCCGCCGCGCAGCAGCGCGAACCGGTCCCGCAGCCGCCCGGCGATCTCGGGCACGGACAGCACCCGGACCCTCGCCGCGGCCAGCTCTACCGCCAGCGGCAGGCCGTCCAGCTGGCGGCACAGCTCCTCGACGGCCCGCTCGGGCAGCTCCGCGTCCGGCCGGGCGGCCCGGGCCCGCTGGCGGAACAGCTCCACGGTGGATACGAGGCCCAGCTCCGGCAGCGCGTACACGGACTCGGAGGTCAGGCCGAGCGGTGCCCGGCTGGTGGCCAGGACGCGCAGCTCCTTCGAGCGCGACACCAGGGCCCGCACCAGCTCGGCGGCGCCCCGGATGACGTGCTCGCAGTTGTCCAGGACGAGCAGCGCGGGACCCGGGCCGAGCGCTCCGGCGATCCCGGCGACCAGCCCGGCGGGCCCCGGAACCGACCGCACCGCGCTGGCACCGAGCACCGAGGCGACCTCGGCGGTCACGTCGTCGTCGAGGGTCACACCGGCCAGCGGCACGAAGTGCACGATCCGCTGCTCCGCCTCGCGCGCGACCGCGTGGGCGAGCCGGGTCTTGCCGAGGCCTCCGGGGCCCACGATGGTGGCGACCCGCGCGGTGCGCAGCAGCCCGCCGACCGCGGCGAGGTCGGCGTCCCTTCCGAGCAGCGGGTTCGGCTCGTGCAGCACGCCGTGCCGCACCAGGGGGGCCTCGCCGCGCAGCAACTCCTGGTGCAGCGCGGTCAGTTCGGGGCCCGGGTCGGCGCCGAGCTCGTTGCGCAGCGCCCGCCGGTAGGTGTCGTACCGGGTGAGGGCGGCGGCGGGGCCGGCCGTCGCGGCCTCGCAGCGCAGCAGCTCCGCCAACACCTCCTCGTCGCGCGGCAGTTCGCGGGCCAGCTGGGCCAGCGGTCTGACCGCGTCGGCCCGGCGGCCCACCCGGGCGAGCGCGAGCGCCCTGCACCGGGTCAGCGTGCGGTACGCACCGGCGCGGGCGAGGCGCAGCGCGGCGACCGGGTCGTGCAGGTCCTCGCCGGACCCCGCGTCCACGACGCCGTCCCACAGGGCGAGGCCCGCCTCGGCCTCGGCCAGCGCCTCGCCGGGCTCACCGGCCCGGGCCCGCGCCTCGCTCGCCGCCGCGTGCAGCAGCAGGGCCGAGCTGTCGACCTGGTCCTCGGCGAGGGCGAGCCGGTAGCCGGCCGGGGTGCTGGCGATCACTTCCGGGCCGAGCTGGGAGCGCACGCGGGAGACCAGTACCTGGACCGCCTTGCCCGGGCGTTCCGGCAGTTCCTCGGGCCACAGCCCCTCCACGAGGCGCCCGGTGCTGCAGCCCGCCCTCAAGTCCTCTGCGAGCAGGGCGAGGAGGCCGCGCAGGCGGGGGGCCGTCACCTCTTGGCCGCGGTAGGCGACGCGGGTCAGCAAGGTCAACTCGGTGGTCACCTGAGCAGACTAGTCAGCGTGGCGCCCCGCGCGCCCCCGCGGTCCGCTTCCGACCGGGCCTGGTCCCCCACCCCGCCCCTTCCCGAGACCCTCCGGGGGTTGAGGGCTGACCAGAACTCCTGGGGCTCCGCCCCAGACCCCGTTCGCGCCTGAACGGCGCTCGTCCTCAAACGCCGGACGGGCTAAAGATGCCCATGCAGCCCAGCACGACCCTGCTAGGGGCGCGGGGAACTGCGCGACCGGCCGTCCGCGGCCCGCGGACGAAAGCGGGGTCAAGGGGTTACCCGATCGGCATGGGCACAGAATGTCGGGTCGGCCGGGGCACGGCGCTCATAGCTTGGAGCGCGTAAGGAAGGGAGGCCGGGAGATGCTGAAGCGGCTCAATCAGGCCATGGACCACATCGAGGACCGGCTGACCGGAGAGATCGACGTGGGCGAACTCGCCCGCATCGCGATGACGTCGGAGTACCACTTCCGCCGCCTGTTCTCCGCCCTGGCCGGAATGCCGCTGTCGGAGTACGTGCGGCGCAGGCGGCTGACCGTCGCGGGCGCCGAGGTGCTCGCGGATCGGCGCACCCTGCTCGATGTCGCGGTCCGCTACGGCTACACGTCGGGGGAGGCGTTCGCGCGGGCGTTCCGTGCCGTGCACGGCGTCGGTCCCGGTGAGGCCCGGCGGACCGGCGCGGCCCTGCACTCGCAGCCCCGGATGTCCTTCCGCCTCGTCGTCGAAGGGAGCACCACCATGCGGTACCGGATCGTGGAGAAGGAGGCGTTCCACCTGGTCGGCAGGAAGGCACGGGTCCCGCTCGTGCACGCGGGGGTCAACCCGGCCATCGCCGAGTTCATCCGGAACGTCGGGCAGGAGACTGCGCAGCGCGTCCACCGGCTGTCCGACCAGGAACCCCGGGGCATCGTCTCGGCCTGCGACGACCTCGACCCGAGCCGGGCCGAGGGCACCGAACTGGATTACTGGTACGCCGTGTTGACCCAGGCGGAGCCGCCCGAGGACCTCGACTCGCTCCGGGTACCCGCGGGCACCTGGGCCGTCTTCGAGAACACCGGGCCGTTCCCCGAGGCGCTCCAGCACCTGTGGCGGGACGTGTTCATGGAGTGGTTCCCCTCCAACCCGTACCAGAGCAGGCCGGGCCCGGAAATCCTGCTCACGCCGCCCTCCGCCGTGGGCGACACGATCGACGCCGCCCTGTGGATACCGGTCGAGCGGACCGGCCCGACCGGGGCGTAAGGCGTTAGGCGTTAGGCGTACGGGTTCAGCGTCCCGCGCCGAGGCGGCGCTTCGGCTTGGGCTCGGCGGCCTCGCTCCTCGCCCACAGGGAGCGGACGTGGCCCAGGTGCCGGGTCATGCACTTCTCGGCGGCCCGGGCGTCGCCCGCCAGCATCAGATCGAGGAGCTCGACGTGCTCCTCGGCGGACGGGATCAGCTCGTCGCGCTGGTCGAGCGCGGTCAGGCCGTACAGGCGGGAGCGCTTGCGCAGGTCGCCGACCGTCTCCACCAGGCGCTCGTTGCCGCCCAGCGCGAGCAGCGAGAGGTGGAAGCGCCGGTCCGCCTCCAGGTAGCCGATGAGGTCGTGGTCGCGGGCCGCGCGCACGATCTCCTCGGCGACCGGCCGGAGCGCCTCCAGGTCGGCGCGGTCCGCGGTGCGGGTGATCCGGCCGACCATGGGGACCTCGATCAGCGCCCGGATCTCGGTGTACTGGTCGAGGTCGCGCTCGTTGACCTCGGTCACCCGGAACCCCTTGTTGCGCACCGGCTCCACCAGGCCCTCGCGCGCGAGGTCGAGCATCGCCTCGCGTACGGGGGTCGCGGAGATGCCGAAGTCCTCGGCGAGGCCGGGCGCGGAGTAGACCTGGCCGGGGCGGAGTTCGCCGGAGATCAGCGCGGCACGCAGCGCGTGGGCGACCTGGTCGCGCAGTCGCTCGGTGGTGGCGATGACCTTGCTCTGCTTCAGGTGACCCATGCTGCTGTTCCTCCGTACCGAGCGGAGACCCAGAGTACAATGTCACGTTACTTTTGCGAATCGTTCTGCTCGGACGAGACCTCGGGAGCCAGGGCGGCCAGCGCTCCGAGCGGGACCGGTGTCGCGAACGGGCGCCGCTCGGCGGGCGGTTCGGCGCCGCCCGCGAGGCAGGACACCGCCGTCCCGCACGTCCGGCCCTGGCACCAGCCCATGCCGGCCCGGGTGAACAGTTTGACCGTGCGCGCGTCCCGGGCGCCGTCCTCCTCGACGGCCTCGCGGATGCGGCCCGCCGTCACCTCCTCGCAGCGGCACACCTCGGTGTCGTCGGTCAGCCACTCGGTCCAGCCGGGGCCCGGCGCGTGCGTGGCCGCCATGGCTTCGGCGAAGGCGCGCAGCCGGGTGCGGCGCGACCGCAACTGCCGCACGCGCCCGCCCGGTCCGGGGTTCCCGCCGAGCCGGGCCACGATCGCGCGCGCCGCCAACTCCCCTTCTGAGCGCGCTAGTTGGGCGCCCCCTACGCCGCCCGGTTCGCCTGCCGCCCAGAGTCCGCGTACGGAGGTCTCCAGGCGGTGGTCCAGGGCGAGGGCGAGGGTGTGGTCGGGGGTGCGGCGGGTGGCGCAGCCGAGCGAGGTGGCCAGCTCGATCCCGGGCACCAGGCCGTGCCCGACGGCCAGCGCGTCGCAGGCGACCTCGCGGCCCGTGCCCGCGATCGGCCGCCACCGTTCGTCGAGCCGCGTTACGGTGACCGCCTCCACGCGTTCGGCGCCGTGCACCTCGGTCACCGCGCTGCGGGTGCGCAGCGCCACCCGGTGCCGCAGCAGCGCCGCCCCGTGCACGGCCGCCTCGGCGAGCTTGTGCGGGTTGGCGGCGAGCGCGCCGGGACGCCGGGCGTACCCGAGGTATCCGGACGCCTCGACCACGGCGGGGACTTCGGCCCCCGCCCCGGCGAGCGAGGAGGCGACGGCCAGCAGCAGCGGCCCGCTCCCCGCGACCACCACCCGCTTCCCCGGCAGCACGAGTCCGGCCTTGAGCATGGCCTGCGCGCCCCCAGCCCCGACCACGCCCGGCAACGTCCAGCCGGTGAAAGGCAGTTGGCGCTCGTACGCGCCGGTCGCGAGCAGCACGGCCCGCGCCCGGACCCGTACCGGCCGCTCGTCTCCGCCGTCGGTGCCCGTCACGGCGTGGACGGTCCAGTCGGTGTCGCCCCCGCGCTCCACCGTCCAGACGTGGTGGCCCGCGAGATGCGTGACCCCGCTGGTCTCCAGGCGCGCCCGGAGATCGGCGAAGGCCGCCCAGTCGTGGTGCAGCGCCTCGGGCCGCCGGGCGCGCAGCGCGGAAGCGGGCTGCCGGTAGAACTGCCCGCCGACCCGCCCGGCGAGGTCCAACAGAGCGACCCGCAACCCGAGTTCAGCCGCCACAACGGCCCCCGCAAGCCCAGCGGGCCCACCCCCCACCACAGCAAGGTCATACCCCACCACCGGCCCACCCCCACCCCCCAGGGGCACGGGGAACTGCGCGACCAGCCCACCACGGTCCGAGGCCGAACCCCGAGCGCACCCCGCCCCGGACACACCCGCATCACCCCCACCCCCCAGGGGCGCGGGGAACTGCGCGACCAGCCCAGAACCGTCCGCAGCCGAACCGTCCCGCCCACCCCCGAGGGGCGCGGGGAACTGCGCGACCAGCCCACCACGGTCCGCAGCCGAACCCCGAGCGCACCCCCCGGCCGCCGCAGGCCCCGGGGCCACAGCGCGCGGGGCCCGGGGCGAAGCCCCGACGCCCTCCGAGCACCCCGAAGCGGAAGGCCCGGCATCCCCCAGGCACCCCGACGCGGAGGGCCCGCAGGGGCCCACCCCGGCGGGGTCAGACGGCGAGGTCGGCACGACCGTGACCTCCCTGCGTGAGGACCGCGTCACCGGGCCCCGCGGGCACCAGGCAGGCCCGCCGGTTCGGCACCCCGTTGATCACCGCGAGACACTCGAAGCACTGCCCGATGCCGCAGAACGCCCCGCGCGGGCGGCCCCCCACGCGGGTGGTGCGCCAGGCGAGGATGCCCGCGCCCCACAGGGCGGCCGCGACGGACTGGCCGGGCAGTGCGGGCACGGGGCGCCCGTCGACGGTGATCTCGAAGGCGGGCCCGGGGCGGGCCCCGGCCAGTTCGAGCGGGTTTCGGGCCACCAAGGGCCTCCCTTCCTGGCGGTACGGACGTTCCTGGGGGTGCGGATGTTCCCAGCGGTGTGGACGGCTCAGCGTGTGGATGGCTAAGCGTGTGGATGTCCAGCGGCGCTCACGGGGTGCCCGGGACGCGATCACTCGGCGCCGGTGTCGAACCGGGACGGGTCGAACGGACCGATGTCGAGGGCGGGTCGGACCCCGGCCAGGCAGTCCGCGATGATCCGGCCCGTCGCCGGGGCGAGCCCGATGCCCGCCCCCTCGTGGCCGCACGCGTGCAGCAGACCGGGCACGCGCGGGTCCGGCCCGATCGCCGGGAGGTGGTCCGGCAGATAGGGCCGGAAGCCCGCGTACGTACGGATGGTCCGCACGTCGGCGAGGACCGGGAACAGGGCGGTCGCCCCGGCCGCGAGGCGGCACAGGGCCTC
This sequence comes from Streptomyces sp. NPDC045846, assembly GCF_056431605.1. NCBI lineage: Bacteria > Bacillati > Actinomycetota > Actinomycetes > Kitasatosporales > Streptomycetaceae > Streptomyces > Streptomyces sp. NPDC045846. The sequence continues at coordinate 277,340 of NZ_JBWKKJ010000004.1, forward strand.
GACGGACAGGCCCCGGTCGAAGCCGACCCGCTCGCGGCTCGCCCCGATCAGGACCGGGCCCGCCCGGGTGCCCTCGATCACCAGCGAGGTCTGGAGCGCGGCCGAGCCGCTGGCCACGTCGGCGATGTAGTCCGCCGCGTACACCTTGTGCCGCACGACGCGCGGCAGCGGTTCGGTGACCAGGACGAAGCCGCGCCGGGGCAGCACCGGCAGCAACACCCCGGCCAGTCGGGCCAGTTCACCGCCCCAGGGGCCCGCCGCGTTCACCACGTAGGGCGCGTGCAGCACCCCGGTGGCGGTCCGCACCCCGCGCACCGCGCCGCCGGGCCCGGTCAGCAGTCCGGTGACCTCCTCGCCGAGCCGCACCTCGGCGCCCGAGGCGCGCAGCAGGTGGGCGGCGGCGAGGGCGGGCATGACCTGGGCGTCCTGGGGATAATGGACGCCGCCCGCGAGACCCTTCGCCAGGTGCGGCTCCAGGTCGTGCAACCGGTCGGCCGCCACGTCGCGTACGGTCACGCCCGCCTTCTCCTGGCCCGCCGCGAAGGTGCGCAGCGCGGCCATCCCCGTCTCGTCGGAGGCGACGACGAGACCCCCCTTGGGCTCGTACTCGACCCCGCGGGGCAGCAGTTCGGCGAGCTCGGCCCACAACACGCTTGACTGGCGGGCGAGTTCGAGCTCCGGCCCCGGTTCCTTGTCGGAGACGAGGAGGTTGCCCTCGCCCGATCCCGTCGTGCCGCCCGCCACCGGCCCGCGGTCGAGCACGGTGACGGAGAGGCCGGCGCGGGCCGTGTAGTAGGCGCACGCGGCCCCCACGACCCCGGCCCCCACGACGATGACGTCCGAGGTGCTGCGCATGGATCTCATGGACACCTCAGTAATATTTCACATGGCACCAGCCCTGCCAAGATGCCCCCGCGAGCAACTCCCGTACGGGGCCTCCCCTGTGGGCCCCGTACGGCCAAGGGAGGATAAAAGAGTTCCCGACACCTTGTCAGTGCAATTTCACATTACTATGTTACGGGTCACATTCCAGCCTCCCGGGGCTGTCCGAACTGTTCACGGAGTGACCACTGATGAACAAGCGCACCTGCACCGCCCTCGCCGTGGCCCTCACGGCGACGCTCACCCTCGGCGCGGCCGGCTGTTCCGGGGCGAAGCACCCGAGTGCGGGCCAGTCGGGCAGGGGGAACCCCGCCGTCGAGAACGTGGGCAAGGTGATCGGTGGCACCCCGGTCAAGGGCGGCACCCTCACCGTCCTGTCCAACCAGGACTTCACCCACCTCGATCCGGCCCGCAACTGGGTCATGACCGACATGGACTTCGGCACCCGGCTGCTCTACCGCACCCTGGTGACCTACCGGGCGGCCCCGGGAACCGCCGGCGGCGAGCTGGTGCCCGACCTCGCGACCGACCTCGGCACCGCCTCCAACGGGGCCCGCACCTGGACCTTCCACCTCAGACCCGGGCTCGCCTACGAGGACGGCACGCCGATCACCGCGCGGGACGTCAAGTACAACGTGGAGCGCTCCTTCTCGCCCGACCTGCCGGGCGGCGCCGACTACGCGGCCCGCTACCTCACCGGCGCCGAGGGCTACCAGGGCCCCGCCCAGGGCAAGCACCTCGACTCGATCAAGGTCCCCGACGACCACACGATCGTCTTCGAACTGCGCAAGCCCTTCGCCGAGTTCCCCAACGCCGCCGCCATGCCCACGTTCGCGCCCGTGCCCCAGGCCAAGGACACCGGCCCCCAGTACGACAACAGACCCTTCTCGTCGGGCCCGTACAAGATCGAGTCCTACGACCGCAACAAGCAGCTCACCCTGGTGCGCAACACGCACTGGGACGCCTCGACCGACCCGGTCCGCAAGGCCTACCCGGACCGCATCGTGGTGACGATGGGGCTCAAGGGCACCCAGATCGACGACCGCCTCATCGCCAGCCAGGGCGCGGACGCCTCCGCGGTCTCCTGGGCGGCGCTGCGCCCCGAGAGCGCGCCGAAGGTGCTGCCGAGCGCCGAGGTGCGCTCCCGCCTCGTCGCCGAGTCCAGCAACTGCACCGACATGGTCCAGATGGACACCGGACGGGCCCCGTTCAGCGATGTGAAGGTGCGCCAGGCGGTGATGTACGCGCTCGACAAGGACGCGGTGCTCACCTCGTCGGGCGGGCCCGCGTTCAACGACCTCTCCAGCGCCTACATGCCGGCCACCCTCTTCGGCGGCAAGCAGCCCGACACCCTCAAGATCCCCGCCACCGGTGACGTCGCCAAGGCCAAGGAGCTGCTCAAGGAGGCGGGCAAGGCGGGCGGTTTCGCGACGAAGATGACCGTCTCCACCGGCGACAAGGGCCGCGCCGAGGCCATCCAGGAGTCGCTCGCCAAGGCCGGGATCAAGGTCACCATCGAGACCGTGGACCCGTCCGCGTTCTACGCCACCATCGGCGACACCAAGAACCGTACGGACATCGTCTACTCCGGCTGGTGCCCCGATTACCCGTCCGGCTCCACGTTCCTGCCGTTCGTCTTCGACGGGCGCTCCATCAAGGACAAGGGCAACCAGGGCAACCACTCGCTCTTCCGCGACGACGCGACCATGAAGCGCATCGACGAGATCTCCGCGATGCCCGACGCCAAGGCCGCGGCCCTGGCCTGGCAGCAGCTCGACGGCGAGATCCTCGCCAAGGCCCCCGCCGTCCCCGTCCTGGTCCGGCGCTGGCCGCTGGTGCTCGGCACCAACATCGCGGGCGGCTACGGCCAGACGTCCTTCGAGGGGCAGCTCGACTACGCCACCATCGGGCTCAAGAACCCCGCCAAGAGCGGGAATTGAGGCCCGCCCGACCATGACCACCTCGGTGAAGACCCCCGCCGCCGCGCCCGCGGCGGCTCCCGGCCGCGGGCCCTGGCGACTGGCCCGCGCGGAGCTGCGCCGCCGCACCTCCGTGAAGATCTCCCTCGGCGTCGTCGTCCTGTTCCTCCTCATGGCGGCGGGCGCCCCGCTGCTCAGCGCGCTGTGCGGCTGGGCGCCCGACGCGTTCGACAAGAGCGCCGTCGACCCCTACCTCGGCGGCCAGCCGCTCGGCCCGCTCGGCGGGATCTCCGCCGACCACTGGCTCGGCGTCGAACCCGTCACCGGCCGCGACCTGTTCTCCCGCGTCGTCCACGGCGCCCAGGTCTCCCTGCTCATCGCCCTGAGCGCGACCGCCATCGTCGTGGTCGCGGGCACCGCCGCCGGGATCGCGGCCGGCTACTTCGGCGGCCGCACCGACACGGTGCTCTCCCGCCTGATGGACCTCACCATGTCCTTCCCGTCCCTCATCTTCATGATCGCGATGATGTCGGTGGCCAAGGACGTCAACCGCATCCTGCTGATGACCGCCGTCATCGGCCTGTTCGGCTGGCCCGGCATCGCCCGCGTGGTGCGCGGCCAGACCCTCTCGCTCAAACACCGCGAGTACGTGGACGCCGCCCGCGTCGGCGGCTCCGGACCCTGGCGCATCCTGACCCGCGACATCCTGCCCGGGGTGGCCGGACCCGTCATCGCGTACACCACGCTCATCGTCCCCGGCATGATCGCCACCGAGGCCGCGCTCAGCTACCTCGGCGTGGGCGTGCGTCCGCCCACCCCGTCCTGGGGCCAGATGATCGCCGAGAGCGTGTCGTTCTACGACACCGACCCGATGTACTTCGTCATCCCGAGCGCCTGTCTGTTCCTGACCGTGCTCGCCTTCACCCTGCTCGGCGACGCGCTGCGCGACGTCCTCGACCCGAGGGGGAGCCGCACATGACCCGCTACCTCGCCCGCAGGGTGCTCGGGGTGATCGGGGTGCTCATCGCGATCGCCGCCGTCACCTTCACCATCTTCTACGTCCTGCCCTCCGACCCGGCGGCCGCCGCCTGCGGCAAGTCGTGCAGCACCGAACGCCTGGAGGCCATCCGCGCCCACATGGGCCTGGACCAGCCGCTGTGGCGCCAGTTCTGGGACTTCGCCTCCGGGATCTTCACCGGCCGCACCATGGGCACCGGCCAGTACGCCCTGCACTGCGACTTCCCGTGCCTGGGCTACTCGTACGAGAACAGCGAGTCCGTGTGGGCGCTGCTCATGGACCGGCTGCCCGTCTCGGCCTCCCTCGCCGTGGGCGCGGCCCTGCTCTGGCTGCTGCTCGGCCTGTCCGCCGGGGTCGCCGCCGCGCTGCGCAAGGACACCTTCACCGACCGGGCCCTGATGGTGGGCGCGGTCGCCGCCGCCTCGCTGCCGGTCTACTTCACCTCGGTGATGCTGATCTACGGACTGATCCGGGTGGCCGGACTCCTGCCCTACCCGCAGTACGTCTCCCTCACCTCCGACCCTCTGCACTGGGCCTCCAACCTGCTGCTCCCCTGGATCGCCCTCGCCTTCCTGTACGCCGCCATGTACGCCCGCCAGAGCCGCGGTTCGATGATCGAGACGATGGCGGAGCCCTACATCCGCACCGCCCGCGCCAAGGGCCTGCCGCGCCGCACGGTCGTCGTCAAGCACGGGCTGCGCTCCGCGATGACCCCGATCCTCACCCTGTTCGGCATGGACCTGGGCGGGCTGCTCGCGGGCGCGGTCATCACCGAGTCCATCTTCGGGCTGCCCGGCATCGGGCGGCTCTTCTACGGCGCCCTGTCCACCGGCGACCAGCCCGTCATCCTCGGCGTGACCCTGCTCGCCGCCGCCTTCATCGTCGTGGCCAACCTGGCCGTCGACCTCCTGTACGCGGTCGTCGACCCGCGAGTGAGGCTCTGATGACTCCACCCTCCGACCCCCAACCCCTGCTGTCCGTACGGGACTTGAGCGTCACCTTCACCACCGGACGCGGCACCGTACGGGCCGTCGACACGCTCTCCTTCGACGTCCACCGGGGCCGCACCCTCGGCATCGTCGGCGAGTCCGGCTCCGGCAAGTCCGTCACCTCGATGGCCGTCCTCGGCCTGCACACCGGCGCCGAGGTCACCGGCTCCATCACCCTCGACGGCCAGGAGCTGGTGGGCCTGCCCGAACGCGCCCTGAACCGGGTGCGCGGCCGGCGCATCGCGATGATCTTCCAGGACCCGCTCTCCAGCCTGCACCCGTACTACACGGTCGGCGAGCAGATCGCCGAGCACCACCGCGTCCACTTCAACTCCCGCCGCGCCGAGGCCCGCAGGCGGGCCGTGGAAATGCTCGCCGAGGTCGGCATCCCCGAGCCGGGCCGCCGGGCGGGCGAGTACCCGCACCAGTTCTCCGGCGGCATGCGCCAGCGCGCGATGATCGCCATGGCGCTCGCGTGCGAGCCGGAGCTGCTCATCGCGGACGAGCCCACCACCGCGCTCGACGTCACCGTGCAGGCCCAGATCCTGGAGCTGCTCGCCCGGTTGCAGGAGGAGCGGGGCCTGGCCGTCGTGATGATCACCCACGATCTGGGGGTGGTGGCCCGGGTGGCCCACGAGGTCCTGGTGATGTACGGCGGCCGCGCGGCCGAACAGGCACCGGTGGACACCCTGTTCGCCGTGCCCGCCCACCCCTACACCCGTGGCCTGCTCGACTCGCTGCCCCGCCTCGACGACAGCGACGACGCGCCCCTGCGCGCCATCCCGGGCAGCCCGCCCTCCCTGCTCACCCCCTCCCCGGGCTGCGCGTTCGCCCCCCGCTGCCCGCGCGCGGCCCTCGCGAGCACCGCCCAGCGCGAGCGCTGCGAGAGCGAACGCCCCCTCCTCGGCGGCCCCGAGGGCCACCCGGTCGCCTGCCACCTCCCCGCGTACGAAGGCGTAGCGTCATGAGCACTGCGACAGACCAACCCCTGTTGTCCGTACGGGACTTGAGGATGCACTTCCCCGGCAGGCGCGGCCGCTCCGCGCCCGTGCGGGCGGTCGACGGCGTGAGCTTCGACGTGGCGGCGGGCGAGACGCTGGGCCTGGTCGGCGAGTCCGGCTGCGGCAAGTCGACCACCGGCCGCATGATCGTGCGGCTCCTGGAGCCGACCTCGGGGACGATCGCGTACGAGGGCCGCGACATCAGCCGCCTGAACCGCCGCGAGCTGCGGCCGGTGCGCAAGGACCTCCAGATGGTCTTCCAGGACCCGCACTCCTCCCTCAACCCGCGCCAGACGGTCGCCCGCATCATCGCGGACCCGCTGCTGGCACACGGCGCCGCGGAGTCGGCGGCGCGGGCCCGGGCGGTCGAGCTGATGGACCTGGTGGGGCTGATCCCCGAGCACATCGACCGCTATCCGCACGAGTTCTCCGGCGGCCAGGCCCAGCGCATCGGGATCGCCCGCGCGCTGGCCCTCGACCCGAAGCTGGTCGTCGCGGACGAGCCGGTCTCCGCGCTCGACGTCTCCGTCCAGGCCCAGATCGTCAACCTCATGGAACGCCTCCAGAAGGAGCTCGGCCTGGCCTACCTCTTCATCGCGCACGACCTGTCGGTGGTGAAGCGGGTCTGCGACCGGGTGGCGGTGATGTACCTGGGGCGGGTGGTCGAGGTGGGTGCGAAGGAGCGGGTGTACGCGGCGCCGGCCCACCCCTACACCCAGGCCCTCCTCTCCGCCGTGCCGCTGCCCGATCCGGCGGCCGAGCGGGCCCGTTCGCGGATCACGCTTCTGGGCGACCCGCCGAGTCCTGCCGCGCCGCCGTCGGGGTGCGCGTTCCACCCTCGGTGCGGGCGGGCTCGGGCGCGGTGCGGGGTGGAGGCGCCGCTCCTGCGGGTCGCCACGCCGGGCGAGCCCCGCGAAGTCGCCTGCCACTACCCCGGCCCGGCGTGAACACCCTGGGGCTCCGCCCCAGACCCCGGAGGCCCCCACCCCGCCCCTTCCCTAAACCCTCCGGGGGTTGAAGGCACTCCTGGGGGCTCCGCCCCCAGACCCCCGATCGCGCCTGAACGGCGCTCGTCCTCAAACGCCGGACGGGCTGAAGATGCTGATGCTGACCAGCACCAGTGCTGTTAGGGGCGCGGGGAACTGCGCGAGAAGCGAGCACGGCCCGCGCACGAAAGCGGGTTTCAAGGGGCGCGGGGAACTGCGCGAGGAGCGGGCACGGTCCGCGGACCGAAGGGGGTTAGGGCGCGGGGAACTGCGCGGCTACAGGACCATGCTGCCCAGGGGGCGGCCCGGGCGGGGGCCGGGGAGGATGTAGAAGAGGGCCGAACCGTAGTGCTCCGCAAAGGAGTTGAGCGCATCCCCCGCCACCAACCGCTGCTGCACCCGCACGAAGAGCGAGGGATCCTTCATGTAGGCCAGGAAGAGCAGCCCCCGGTCACCGGGGCTGTTCTCGTAGGAGTAGCCGCGCCGCAGCATGCGGGCACCGTCGTCGAGGCCCGGGTTCGTGAGGCGTACGTGCGCGTCCGCGGGCAGCACGTACCCGCCCTCGGGGGTCCGCGCGTCCACGTCGACGTCGTCGTGCTCGGCGCCACCCTCCAGCGGCTCGCCCCCGCGTTTGCGGCGTCCGATGATCTGCTCCTGCCGGGCCACGGGCAAGCGGCCGAACTCCTCGACCCGGAGCCGCACCCGGCGTACGACGAGGAAGGTACCGTCGGCGTACGGGCCGGGCCCGGACAGCCACACCCAGCGCTCGCTGTCCTGGGCCGTGGGATTGGCCGTGCCGTCCTTGAAGCCGAGCAGGTTGCGCGGGGTCTCGCCCTCGCGCCGGGAGGCGAAGGGGCCGGGCTGCTCGGTCGGCAGGAAGCCCGCCTGGCGCCAGCGCGGCCGGAGCACTCCGGCGCCCGCGCCCGCGAGCAGCCCGGCGATCCGCTCGCACGCCTTGGGGTCGCGCGCGCAGATCTGCACCCCGATCTCGCCGCCGCCCGCCCCCGCGTCGAGGTGCTCCCCGTCGAACGCGGGCAGCTCGCGCAGCCCCTCGGGGGCGCCGACGCCGAGCCGCTGCGGCAGGGCGGGTCCGATGCCGACGGTCGCGGTGGTCCCCGGTTCGAGCCCGGTGAGCGACTCGCTCCACCGCGCGAGCAGCCGCCGCACCGCGTCCCGCCCGGGGGCTCCGCGGGTGCCCGGGGTGAGGTCGTAGGAGAGGACGAGCGCGTGCTGGGGCTGGGGATCGGTCACCCCGCCCTGCCGGACGGGCCCCGCGGGCGCGCCGCGCTCGGGGCGCGGCTCGCGCGGGGGCGCCTCGTCGCATCCGGTCAGCGCGAAGGCGACGGGGAGGCCGGCGAGGAGAGTGCGGCGACGCACGCTGGGGTCACTCAAGTCATCGTACAAAACAGTACATTTCGTGAGAGAGGTGGTGCGCACGATACACCGGCGGCGCGAGGTTTCCGGGCTTCCGCGATTCGGTGTTTCCCGGGCCCGGCGCGCAGAAGTGACGAGGTCCACATCCGTACCGCCCAGGGCCGTTCCCACCAGCCGGAATCTGTCGGTGGACAGTCGATATCCGTCATCCGTTTTCTGTTATCCGGGCACGGCCGGGCTGTTCTCCTCTCCGTCGGGTCAGTTAGGTTCGGTGCTCCGGGAGAGTGGACGAGGCGTGATCAGTGAACAGGCAGCCGCGGTGGTCGTCGCGGCCCGGGACGGGGATCAGCAGGCGCGGGACGAGCTCGTCGCCGGATATCTGCCGCTCGTGTACAACATCGTCGGCCGGGCGCTGCACGGGCACGCCGACGTCGACGACGTCGTGCAGGAGAGCCTGCTGCGGATGCTCGACGGGCTCGGCTCGCTGCGCGACCCGGAGGCGTTCCGGTCCTGGCTGGTCGCCGTCACCATGAACGAGATCCGCCGGTACTGGCAGGGCCACCGCCGTACCCCCGTCGACGGCGGACTCCACGACGCCCACGACGTGGCCGACCCCGGCGCCGACTTCGTGGACCTCACCATCGTGCGGCTCGGCCTGTCCGGGCAGCGCAAGGAGGTCACCGAGGCCACCCGCTGGCTGGAGCCCGACGACCGGGCGCTGCTCTCGCTGTGGTGGCTGGAGGCGGCCGGTGTGCTCACGCGGGGCGAGGTCGCCTCGGCGCTCGACCTGTCGGCCGAGCACGCCGCCGTACGCGTCCAGCGCATGAAGGGCCAGCTGGAGACCGCCCGGGTCGTCGTCCGCGCGCTCGCCGGGATCGAGCGCTGCGGCGAGCTGTCCGGGCTCGCCCTGTCCTGGGACGGGGTGCCCTCCGCCCTGTGGCGCAAGCGCATCGCCCGGCACGCCCGCACCTGCGCGGTGTGCTCCGGGCACTGGAGCGGGCTCATACCCGCCGAGGGCCTCCTCGTCGGACTGGCCCTCGTCCCCGTCGCGGCCACCACCGCCGGGCTGCTCGCCGTGCTGCACGGAGCCGGACCGTCGCTCCAGACCGCCGCCCTCGCCACGGACGCCCCCGCGCCCGGCGCCCCGACCCAGCCCCTCCCCCACGCCGCCCCGCGCGGCACCCGCGCCGCCCACCGCAAGGGCCGCGTCCCCGCCTCCCGGCGCGACCGGCGCGACCAACGGGCACGCCGCAGGCGCCGGGCCGCCGCCGTCATCGCGGGCATCGCCACGATCGCCGCCCTCGGCGGCGCCTTCCACTTCCTCACGGACTCCGGGCAGGAGGCCTCCCGCACCGTCGCGGACGCCCCCGCCACCACCACGGACGCGGCGGCCGACGGCATCGGCGCCAAGCCCGTGCCGCCGAGCCCCTCCGCCTCCAACTCACCTGTCAAGCCCAGCAGTTCACCGAGCCCCAGCGCGAAGAAGTCGACTCCCCCGGCCAAGCCGTCCAGCCACCCCGCCGCGCCGAAGCCGAGCGCCACCACCAGGCGCGCGGCCACCGGCGCCGACACGGGCGAACCCGCCGCCGTCCAGGACGTGCTCGCCCTCGTCAACTCCGAGCGCGCCAAGGCCGGTTGCTCCGCCCTGACCACCAACCCGAAGCTGTACAGCGCCGCGCTCAAGCACTCCGAGAACATGGCCGCGCAGAACTTCTTCGACCACACCGACCCGAGCGGCGCGGGCCCCGGCGAGCGGATCACCGCCGCCGGGTACCAGTGGAGTACGTACGGCGAGAACATCGCGCGCGGCCAGGCCGACGCGGCCGCCGTCATGGACTCCTGGATGCACAGCCCCGGCCACCGGGCCAACATCCTGAACTGCGCGTTCAAGGAGATCGGCATCGGCGTGCACTACGGGTCCGGCGGGCCCTGGTGGACCCAGGACTTCGGCACGCAGAGCTGAGGACCGCTCAGCAGCGGCACACGACGGCGGGCCCGGGTTCGAGAACCCGGGCCCGCCGTCTGCGCAAGGGGCTCAGCCCTCGTCCTCCAGGTCGCCCTCGGTCTCCAGGTACACCTGGCGCAGCGCTTCGAGGACCGCCGGGTCGGGCTTGGCCCACATGCCGCGCGACTCGGCCTCAAGGAGCCGCTCCGCGATGCCGTGCAGGGCCCACGGGTTGGCGTTCTGGAGGAACTCGCGGTTGGCCGGGTCCAGGACGTACGTCTCGGTCAGCTTGTCGTACATCCAGTCGGCGACCACGCCCGTGGTGGCGTCGTAGCCGAACAAGTAGTCCACGGTGGCGGCGAGTTCGAAGGCACCCTTGTAGCCGTGGCGGCGCATCGCCTCGATCCACTTGGGGTTCACCACCCGGGCCCGGAAGACCCGCGAGGTCTCCTCGACCAGGGTGCGCGTCTTGACGGTCTCCGGACGCGTCGAGTCGCCGATGTACGCCTCGGGGGCGGTGCCGCGCAGCGCGCGGACGGTCGCCACCATGCCGCCGTGGTACTGGAAGTAGTCGTCCGAGTCGGCGATGTCGTGCTCGCGGGTGTCGGTGTTCTTCGCCGCGACCGCGATCCGCTTGTACGCCGTCTCCATCTCGTCCCGGGCCGGACGCCCGTCCAGCTCGCGGCCGTACGCGTAGCCGCCCCACACCGTGTAGACCTCGGCGAGGTCGGCGTCGGTGCGCCAGTCGCGGGAGTCGATGAGCTGGAGCAGGCCCGCGCCGTAGGTGCCCGGGCGCGAACCGAAGATGCGGGTGGTGGCCCGGCGTTCGTCGCCGTGCTCCGCGAGGTCGGCCTGCGTGTGGGCGCGTACGAAGTTCTGGTCGGCGGGCTCGTCGAGCGAGGCGGCCAGACGCACCGCGTCGTCGAGCAGCCCGATGGTGTGCGGGAACGCGTCGCGGAAGAAGCCCGAGATGCGCAGGGTCACGTCGATGCGGGGGCGGCCGAGCTCGTCGAGCGGGATCGGCTCCAGGCCGGTGACCCGGCGCGAGGCGTCGTCCCAGACCGGGCGCACGCCGAGCAGCGCCATCGCCTCGGCCACATCGTCGCCCGCCGTGCGCATCGCGCTCGTCCCCCACAGGGAGAGCCCGACCGAGGTCGGCCAGTCGCCGTTGTCGGTGCGGTAGCGGTCGGCGAGGGACTCGGCGAGGGCCTGACCGGTCTCCCAGGCGAGCCGGGAGGGGACGGCCTTGGGGTCGACCGAGTAGAAGTTGCGGCCGGTCGGCAGGACGTTGACCAGACCTCGGAGGGGGGAGCCGGAGGGGCCCGCCGGTACGAAGCCGCCGTTGAGGGCGTGCACGGTGTGGTCGAGCTCGGCGGTGGTCGCGGCGAGGCGCGGCACGACCTCGCGGGCCGCGAACTCCAGGATGGCGCGGACCTGTTGGGGCTGGTCGGCCGGGATCGCGGCGAGGTCCCAGTCGGCGTCGTCCATCAACTGCACCAGCGCGCGGGCCTTGTCCTCGGCCTCGTCGGCGGTGGTGCGGGTGGCCGCCGACTCGTCCAGGCCGAGCGCCTCGCGCAGACCGGGCAGGGCGGTGGTGCCGCCCCAGATCTGGCGGGCGCGCAGGATCGCGAGGACCAGGTTGACGCGGTCGGCGCCCGCCGGGGCGTTGCCGAGCACGTGCAGGCCGTCGCGGATCTGGACGTCCTTGATCTCGCAGAGCCAGCCGTCGAGATGCATGATGAAGTCGTCGAAGCCCTCGTCCTCGGGGCGGTCTTCGACCCCCAGGTCGTGGTCGAGCTTGGCGGCCTGGATCAGCGTCCAGATCTGGGCGCGGATCGCGGGCAGCTTGGCCGGGTCCATGGACGCGATCTGGGCGTGCTCGTCCAGGAGTTGCTCCAGGCGCGCGATGTCGCCGTAGGAGTCGGCGCGGGCCATCGGCGGCACCAGGTGGTCGATGAGCGTGGCGTGCACCCGGCGCTTGGCCTGGGTGCCCTCGCCCGGGTCGTTGACCAGGAACGGGTAGACCAACGGGATGTCGCCGAGCGCGGCATCGGGACCGCAGGCGGCGGACAGGCCCGCGTTCTTGCCGGGCAGCCACTCCAGGTTGCCGTGCTTGCCGAGGTGGACCATCGCGTCGGCGCCGAATCCGCCGTCGGCGGCGGGGGCCGCGATCCAGCGGTAGGCGGCCAGGTAGTGGTGCGAGGGCGGCAGATCGGGGTCGTGGTAGATCGCGATCGGGTTCTCGCCGAAGCCGCGCGGCGGCTGGATGAGGATCAGCAGGTTGCCGCGGCGCAGGGCCGCCAGCACGATGTCGCCCTCGGGGTTGCGGCTGCGGTCCAGGAACATCTCGCCGGGCGGCGGCCCCCAGTGCTCCTCGACGTCCGTACGCAGCTCCTCGGGCAGCGTCGCGTACCAGCGCCGGTAGTCGGCGGCCGGGATGCGGACCGGGTTGGCGGCCAGCTGCTCCTCGGTGAGCCAGTCCTGGTCGTGGCCGCCCGCGTCGATCAGGGCGCGGATCAGCTCGTCGCCGTCGCCGGACACCAGACCCGGGATCTCGTCCTCGGGCCCGAAGTCGTAGCCCTCCGCGCGCAGTCGCCGCAGGAGCGCGACGGCGCTCGCGGGGGTGTCGAGGCCGACCGCGTTGCCGATGCGGGAGTGCTTGGTCGGGTACGCGGACAGCACCAGCGCGATGCGCTTGTCGGCGGCCGGGATGTGCCGGAGCCGGGCGTGCCGCACGGCGATCCCGGCGACGCGGGCGGCGCGCTCTTCGTCGGCGACGTACGCGGGCAGCCCGTCCTCGTCGATCTCCTTGAAGGAGAACGGGACGGTGATGAGGCGGCCGTCGAACTCGGGCACCGCGATCTGGCTGGCCGCGTCGAGCGGGGAGACGCCCTCGTCGTTCTCCTCCCAGGCGCTGCGCGAGCCGGTCAGGCAGAGCGCCTGGAGGATCGGCACGTCCAGGCCGCTGAGCGCGCCCGCGTCCCACGACTCGTCGTCGCCGCCCGCCGACGCGGTGGCGGGCTTGGTGCCGCCCGCGGCGAGGACGGTGGTCACGATGGCGTCGGCGGCGCCCAGCTCCTCGATGAGCTCCGGCTCGGGGGAGCGCAGCGAGGACACGTACAGCGGGAGCGCGCGGGCGCCCGCGGCCTCGATCGCGCCGCACAGGGTGTCCACGAAGGCGGTGTTGCCGCTCATGTGGTGGGCGCGGTAGTAGAGCACCGCGACGGTGGGGCCCTCGCCCGGGTTCGCCGTACGCTCCAGCGGGCCCCAGGACGGGGCGGGCGCGGGCGGCTCGAAGCCGTGGCCGGTGAGCAGCACGGTGTCGGACAGGAAGCGGGCGAGCTGGTCGAGGTTGGCCGGGCCGCCGTGCGCGAGGTAGGCGTGCGCCTCGGCGGCGATGCCGACGGGCACGGTGGAGGCGGCCATCAGCTGGGCGTCCGGGGCCTGTTCACCGGTGAGCACCACGACGGGCAGGCCGCTGGCGGTCAGCTGGTCAAGGCCGTCCTGCCAGGCGCGTACGCCGCCGAGCAGGCGAACGACGACGAGACCGACGCCGTCGATCAGCGCGGGCAGGTCGTCCAGGGCGAGCCGGGAGGGGTTGGCGAACCGGTAGGGCACCGGGCCGTTCGCCGCGCGGGCGCTCAGCAGGTCGGTGTCGGACGTCGACAGGAGCAGGATGGGGCGGGGGTCCTCTGCGGGCTCCCCGGACGAGTGCAGCATGCGGCGTCAGGCCTTCCTCGGGGTGTCCGCGCCCCGGGTGGTGTCGGAATGGGTCTCCCCGAGTCGGGGAAGGGGAGTTCCTGACTCACCCGGCCGGGCGCGAGGCTCGGTCCGGGCTCACAGTGGCGGGACCGCGCCGGAATCTCACCGGGCTTCCTCCCCCTGTCGCCGTCGCCGGCGCGTGCCGGGCCAGGTGGCCCGCCGCCTGCATAGTAGCGACCCCGCCCGGCCCCTCGGCGGGGCGGCGTCCCTGGGGGGCGCGGCACGCTTGGCTGCGCGGCCCTGGTCCCCTTCGGCCGCGGACCGTGCGGGGTTGCTCGCGCAGTTCCCCGCGCCCCTTGGCGGCATGGTGCTGTCCAGCACGGGCAACCTCAGCCCGTCCGGGTCTGGGACGGAGCCCCAGGGCCCCTGCGGACCGTGCGTGGCTGATCGCGCAGTTCCCCGCGCCCCTGGCAGCGTCGTGCTGGCCCGCAGGGGCATCTTCAGCCCGTCCGGCGTTTGAGGACGAGCGCCGTTCAGGCGCGAACCGGGGTCTGGGGCGGAGCCCCAGGGCCTCTGCGGACCGTGCGGGGTTGCTCGCGCAGTTCCCCGCGCCCCTCAACCCCCTTCCGTCCGCCGACCGTGCGTGGCTGATCGCGCAGTTCCCCGCGCCCCTTGGCGGCATGGTGCTGTCCAGCGTGGGCAACCTCAGCCCGTCCGGCGATTGAGGGCGAGCGGCCTCAAGGTGCGATGCGGGGTCTGGGGCGGAGGCCCAGGGGGTGGGGGCGGCGGCACGCCGGCGGAGGGGCGGGGTGGGGGGACTCGCAGGGTGGCCACCGCCTCCCTCGTGGGTATGCTCGCCGCCATGCCGCCCCCAGCCACAACACCCTCACACCAGGGCGAACCCCCTATAGAGGGCGCCTCGGGAGCAGTCGCACGCGAACCCGGCACACCAGCCCGCCCCGCGACCACCCCCACCCCCCGCCCCCACCCCGTCGTACGGGACCGCGGCGACGCCTGCCCCGGCGCCCTCCGCCTGCACACCGCGGACGACGGCAGGCTGGCCCGACTCCGGCTGCCCGGCGGCACCTTGACGAACCGTCAGGTACACGCGCTGGCCACCGCGGCCGAGCGGTACGGGGACGGCCACCTCGGCATCACCTCCCGCGGCAACGCAGAGTTGCGCGGCATCGGCAACACCTGCGGCGACGGCCTCGCCGAACTCCTGCGCCACACCGCCCTGTTGCCCTCCGAGAGGCACGAGCGCATCCGCAACATCGTGGCCACCCCCCTGGCCGGCCTCGACGACCGGGGCCACGGGCACACCCCCGCCTGGGTGCGCGCACTGGACGCGCTGCTGTGCGGCCAGGACTGGACGGCCGCCCTCTCGGGCCGGTTCCTGTTCGTCCTCGACGACGGCCGGGGCGACGTCGCGGGCCTCGGCGGCGATGTGACCTTGCTCGCACAAGCGGGGGCCACGGCCCTCGTACGCGTCGGGCCGAGCACCCTGCGGGTGGCGGCGGACGACGCCCCGCGGGCAGCGCTCGCGGCCGCCCGCGCCTTCCTCGACACCGCGGCCGCCGCGGGCAACGGCGCCTGGCGGGTCCGCGAACTCCCCCCGGACCACCCCGTGGACCTCGCGGGCGCCCTGGCCCGGGACGGCATCACGGCAGCCCCGGCGCCATTCCCGGACGCCCGCTCGGCCGCCCCGGCCCCCGGCATCGTGGCCGCCCCCGACGGAACGTACGCCCTGATCGTGGCTCCCGTGCTCGGCCGGGTCGGCGCCCCCGCCCTGCGCGCGCTCGCCGGCCCCCGCGACGAGGTCAGGATCACCCCGTGGCGCCAGTTCGTGATCCCCGGGTTCGACGAGCACGCGGCCCACGAGCGGCTGCGGGAGCTCGAAGACGCCGGGTTCGTCACCGACCCCGGATCGCCGTGGGCCGGGGTCGGGGCGTGCACCGGGCGGCCCGGCTGCGCCAAGGCGCTGGCCGACGTGCGCCGGGACGCCCTGCCGGGGCGCGGCGTACTGCCGGTCTACTGGTCGGGGTGCGAGCGCCGCTGCGGGCATCCGCACGGCGACTGGGTGGACGTGACCGCGACCCCGGACGGCCACTACACGGTGGCGGTACGGGGCGCGCGCGAGCGTCAAGTACCGGTAGGAGAAGGCGAGTTGGCGGACGCTGTCGCCACGGCGCGGAGCGAGGGGCCATGAGGGCCGCACGCGGCACGGCGACGTGCACGAGTCCCAGCACGGCAGCCGTGGGCACGGCAGCCGCGAGCCCGACGCCACGGCCCGCCCCCGCACCGCACGCGCAAGCCACCCGGCCCGCACCGCACACGCGAGCCACCCTCCCGGCCCCGGCCCGCACGACCACCGCAGCCACCACTGCCCCTGCCACTGCCACCACCGCCACCACACCCGCACGTACGACGACAGCCCGCCCACTGCCCACACCGCACGGGGCGACGACACAGCCGCACCGGACGCAGGCGACGGGGACAACGACGAGATGAGCGAGAGCACAGTGTTCGACTACGAGAAGGACGGCGCGGAGATCTACCGCCAGTCCTTTGCCACGATCCGCGCCGAGGCGGACCTCACCGGCCTGCCCGCCGACGTGAGCCAGGTCGCGGTCCGCATGATCCACGCCTGCGGCATGACGGACCTGCCCCGCGACCTCGGCTTCACGCCCGGCGTCGTGGCCCGGGCCCGCGAGGCGCT
This sequence comes from Streptomyces sp. NPDC045846, assembly GCF_056431605.1. Classification (NCBI taxonomy): domain Bacteria; kingdom Bacillati; phylum Actinomycetota; class Actinomycetes; order Kitasatosporales; family Streptomycetaceae; genus Streptomyces; species Streptomyces sp. NPDC045846. The sequence goes on from NZ_JBWKKJ010000004.1 coordinate 293,875, forward strand.
GCGCGCGGGCGCGCCGATCCTGTGCGACGCGCGGATGGTGGCGAGCGGCGTGACCCGCAAGCGGCTGCCCGCCGACAACGAGGTCCTGTGCACGCTGGCCGACCCGTCGGTGCCCGAGCTCGCCGCGAAGCTGGGCACCACGCGCAGCGCCGCCGCCCTTGAGCTGTGGCGCGACCGGCTGGACGGCGCGGTCGTGGCCGTCGGCAACGCGCCCACCGCGCTGTTCCGGCTGCTCGAAATGATCGAGGAGGGCGCGCCGCGTCCGGCCGCCGTCATCGGCGTGCCGGTCGGCTTCATCGGCGCCGCCGAGTCCAAGGACGCGCTCGCCGCGCACCCTTCGGGCCTGGAACACCTGGTGGTACGGGGCAGGCGCGGCGGCAGCGCGATCGCCGCGGCCGCGCTCAACGCGATCGCGAGCGAGGCGGAATGAACGAGAGCGCGATGAACCGGAACAGCGAGCAGGACAAGGCCACCTCCGACGCCCTCACCGGCACCGAGGTCAGCGGGCCCACCGGTCGGCTGTACGGGGTCGGGCTCGGGCCCGGGGACCCGTCCCTGATGACGGTGCGCGCGGTGGAGGCCATCGCGGAGGCCGACGTGGTGGCCTACCACTCGGCGCGCCACGGCCGCTCCATAGCGCGCTCGATCGCGGCGAAGCACATCCGTGCCGACCACATCGAGGAGAAGCTGGTCTATCCGCTCACGGTGGAGACCACCGACCACCCCGGCGGCTACCGGGGCGCCCTGAACGACTTCTACGAGGAGGCCTCGGCCCGCCTCGCCGAGCACCTGGACGCGGGCCGCACGGTCGCCGTGCTCGCCGAGGGCGACCCGCTGTTCTACGGCTCGTACCAGCACATGCACAAGCGGCTCGCGCACCGCTACCCCACCGAGGTGATCCCCGGCGTGACCTCGGTGAGCGCGGCGGCCGCCCGGCTCGGGGAGCCGCTGGTGGAGGCCGAGGAGATCCTGACGATCCTGCCCGGCACGCTGCCGGAGGAGGAGCTCACCGCACGGCTCGCCGCGACCGACTCGGCGGTGGTGATGAAGCTGGGCCGCACCTTCACCAAGGTGCGTACGGCGCTGGAGCGTTCGGGGCGCCTGGAGGAGGCGCGGTACGTGGAGCGCGCCACCATGGCGGGCGAGCGCACCGGCAGGATCGCCGACATCGACCCGGAGTCGGTGCCGTACTTCTCCGTCGCGGTGCTCCCGAGCCGCATCGACGCGACGCCGCCCGTGCGCGCGCGGGGCGAGGTCGTGGTCGTCGGCACCGGCCCGGCGGGCCCGCTGTGGCTGACCCCCGAGACGCGGGGCGCGCTCGCCGCCGCCGACGACGTGGTCGGCTACACCACGTACGTGGACCGGGTGCCGGAGCGGCCCGGGCAGCGGCGGCACGGTTCGGACAACAAGGTGGAGTCCGAGCGCGCCGAGTTCGCCCTCCAACTGGCCCTGCGGGGCAGGCGGGTCGCCGTCGTCTCGGGCGGGGACCCGGGCATCTTCGCGATGGCCACCGCCGTCCTGGAGGTCGCCTCGCAGCCGGAGTACGCCGACGTCCCCGTGCGGGTCCTGCCGGGGGTGACCGCCGCCAACGCGGCCGCCGCCCGCGCGGGCGCCCCGCTCGGCCACGACTACGCGACCATCTCGCTGTCCGACCGGCTCAAGCCCTGGGAGGTCATCGCGGAGCGCCTGCACGCGGCGGCCTCGGCCGATCTGGTCCTCGCGCTCTACAACCCCGGATCGGCGAGCCGTACCTGGCAGGTCGCCAAGGCCCGCGAGCTGCTCCTGGAGCACCGAGCCCCGGACACCCCGGTGGTGGTCGCCCGGGACGTGGGCGGGCCCACCGAGCGGGTCCGGATCGTACGTCTTGCCGAACTCGACCCGGCCGAGGTCGACATGCGCACCATCCTGCTGATCGGCTCCTCGCAGACCCGGACCGTACGGCGCGGGGACGGCGAGGAGATCGTCTGGACCCCGCGCCGCTACCCGGAGAACTGACGCACCCAGGCGGCCGCCTCCTCGGGGGTGGCCGCCACGGTCACGCCGTCCGGCACGGGCGGCCGCCGCACCACGACGACGGGGAGGCCCGCCTCGCGGGCGGCGGCGAGCTTGGGCGCGGTGGCGGCGCCCCCGCTGTCCTTGGTCACGAGCACGTCGACGGCGGCCCGCCGCAGGATCTCCCGCTCCCCTTCGAGGGTGAAGGGGCCCCGGTCGAGCAGGACCTCCATGCGGGCCGGGCAGGGCGGCTCGGGCGCGTCCACCGAGCGCATCAGGAACCACAGCTCGTCGAGGTGGGCGAAGGCGGCCAGGCCCATCCGGCCGGTGGTGAGGAACACCCGGCGCCCCAGCGCGGGCAGCAGCGCGGCCGCCTCGTCGAGCGAGTCCGCGGGGTGCCAGCGGTCGCCGTCACCGGGGACCCAGCCGGGCCGCCGCAGGGCGAGCAGGGGAACATGGGCCGCGGCCGCGGCCGACGCGGCGTTGAAACTGATGGTCCGGGCGAAGGGGTGGGTGGCGTCGATGAGCGCGTCCACCTCGTGCGTACGCAGCCACTCCGCGAGCCCCTCGGGTCCGCCGAAGCCGCCGACGCGGACCTCCCCGTCGGGCATCCGGGGCGCGGCGACCCGCCCCGCGAGCGAACTGGTCACGCGCAGCCCGGAGACCTCGGCGCCGTGCAGCAGCCCGGCCAGCCGACGGGCCTCGCCCGTACCCCCCAGAATCAAGACGTGCACAGGATCAGGTTCCGTTCGTGAGTGAGGCCGATGGTCATGAGTGGTGTGTGGGCAAGGCCGACGGTCATGAGTGGTGTGTGGGCAAGGCCGACGGTCACGAGTTTCGTCGATGAGGGTGCGGGCGTGCGGTGCCGGGGGCTCAGGCCGTGAGTGAGGCGACGGGCGGGCGCGGCGCCCAACTCAAGCACACCGGTCTGCGCCCCGGCTGGACGACCGGCGCCTGCGCGACGGCGGCCACCACGGCCGCGTACACCGCGCTGCTGACCGGCGACTTCCCCGACCCGGTGACGATCACGCTGCCGCGCGGGCAGACCCCCGCGTTCGCGCTGGCGGCGGAGGAACTGACCGCCCGGCAGGCGATGGCGGCCGTGGTGAAGGACGCGGGCGACGACCCGGACGTCACCCACGGCGCGCTGATCCGCTCGACGGTACGGCTGCTGCCGCCCGGCTCGGGCGTGGTCTTCCGGGCGGGCGCGGGCGTGGGCACCATCACGCTGCCCGGCCTGCCGCTGCCGGTGGGCGAACCGGCGATCAACCCGGTGCCGCGCCAGATGATGACCGAGCACGTGGCGCTGGTCGCCGGGCGGCACGGCGCCCCCGGGGACGTGGAGATCACCGTCTCGGTGGACCACGGCGAGGAGATCGCCCGCTCGACCTGGAACCCGCGCCTGGGCATCCTGGGCGGCCTGTCGATCCTCGGCACGACCGGCATCGTGGTGCCGTACTCGTGCTCCGCGTGGATCGACTCGATCCGGCGCGGCGTTGACGTGGCCCGGGCGGCGGGCCGCACCCATGTGGCGGGCTGCACGGGCTCGACGTCGGAGAAGACGGTGGTCGCGGAGTACGGGCTGCCCGAGGACGCGCTGCTCGACATGGGCGACTTCGCGGGCGCGGTCCTGAAGTACGTACGCCGCCACCCGGTGGACCGCCTCACGATCTGCGGCGGCTTCGCCAAGCTGTCCAAGCTCGCCGCGGGCCACCTCGACCTGCACTCGGCCCGCTCGCAGGTGGACAAGCCGTTCCTGGCGGCCCTGGCCCGCACGGGCGGCGCGGCCAAGTCGCTGGCGGCCGAGGTGGAGCAGGCCAACACCGGCCTCGCGGCACTCCAGTTGTGCACGGCGGCCGGGGTGCCGCTGGGCGACCTGGTGGCGGCGCGGGCCCGCGACGAGGCGCTCGCCGTGCTGCGGGGAGCGCCGGTCGCGGTGGACGTGATCTGCATCGACCGGGCGGGCAACGTGGTGGGCCGCAGCAGCCCCGCGGGGCCGTGAGCTGCGCTCAGCAGCGGTGCCGGTCGGCCGAGTACAGGTGGCTGTCGCGGAACTCGGCCGCGCCCAGCGTGCGGCCCACCAGGATGACGGCGGTGCGCACCACGCCCGCCTCCTTCACCTGGCCCGCGATGTCGGCCAGCGTGCCGCGCAGGATCAGCTCGTCGGGCCGCGAGGCGAAGGCGACCACGGCGGCCGGGCACTCGGCGCCGTAGTGCGGCAGCAGCTCCTCGACGACGCGGTCGACGTAACCGGCGGCCAGGTGCAGCACGAGCAGCGCGCCGCTGCGGCCCAGGGTGGCGAGGTCCTCGCCCTCGGGCATGGCCGTGGCGCGCTGGGCGACGCGGGTCAGGATGACGGTCTGGCCGACCGTGGGCACGGTGAGCTCCCGCTTGAGGGCCGCGGCGGCCGCGGCGAACGCGGGCACTCCGGGGACGACCTCGTAGGGCACCCCGGCCGCGTCCAGGCGCCGCATCTGCTCGGCGACGGCGCTGAACACCGACGGGTCGCCCGAGTGCAGCCGGGCCACGTCCTGCCCGGCCGCGTGGGCGCGCACCAGCTCCTCGGTGATCTGGTCGAGGTTGAGCTGGGCGGTGTCGACCAGGCGGGCGTCCTCGGGGCATTCCGCGAGGAGTTCGCGCGGCACCAGGCTGCCCGCGTACAGGCAGACCTGGCAGGAGGCGATCCTGCGGGCGCCGCGCACCGTGATCAGGTCGGCGGCGCCGGGGCCCGCGCCGATGAAGTACACGGTCATGTGGCTGCTCCTGAAGGGGTGTTGACGGGTTCGGGTGCGGGCTTGACGACGGCCCACTGGGTGACCGGCATGGCCTGGCGCCATCCCGTGAAGCCGCCGACCGGCACGGCGTGCGCGACGGCGAGCCGGACGAGTTCGCCGCCGTGGCGCCGGTACCAGTCGGCGAGCAGGGCCTCGGATTCGAGGGTGACGGTGTTGGCGACGAGCCGTCCGCCCGGCGCCAGCGCGTCCCAGCAGGCGGCGAGGAGGCCGGGCGCGGTGAGGCCGCCACCGATGAACACGGCGTCGGGGGCGGGGAGTTGGGCCAGGGCGGCGGGTGCGGCGCCGGTGACGACGCGCAGCGCGGGCACGCCGAGCCGGTCGGCGTTGCGGGCGATGCGCTCGGCCCGCACGGGGTCGCGCTCGACGGTGAGCGCACGGCAGGAGGGGTGCGTACGCATCCACTCCACGGCGATCGAACCGGAGCCGCCGCCGACGTCCCACAGCAGTTCGCCGGGTGCGGGCGCGAGCGCGCCGAGGGTGGCGGCGCGGACGTGCCGCTTGGTGAGCTGGCCGTCGTGTTCGTACGCCGCGTCGGGCAGTCCCGGTACGGCGCCCAGGCGCAGCGCGTCGGGGGCGCGGCGGCAGTCGACGGCGATGACGTTGAGGGGGTCGCCGGGCGAGGCGTCCCAGTGGTCCGCGCTGCCCTCGACGCAGCGCTCGTCCCGCGCGCCCAGCTGTTCCAGGACCCGCATCCGGCTGGGCCCGAAGCCCCGCTCGCGCAGCAGGGCGGCGACCTCGGCGGGGGTGTCGGCGCCGGCGCTCAGCACGAGGAGGCGGCGGCCGTCGTGCAGCGGGGCGGCGATCCTGGCGAGGGGCCGCCCGACCACGGTGACGACCTCGGTCTCCTCGACGGCCCAGCCGAGCCGGGCGCAGGCGTACGAGAGGGAGGAGGGGTGCGGCAGGATGCGCGGCGGGGTGCCGAGCAGTTCGGTGAGGGTGCGGCCGATGCCGTAGAACATGGGGTCGCCGCTGGCCAGCACGGCGATGCGGCGGCTCCGGTGGGCTTCGAGCAGCCCGGGCACGGCGGGCCGCAGCGGTGTGGGCCACGCGACCCGCTCCGCCGGGCAGTCGTCCGGCACGAGCGCGAGCTGACGTCCTCCGCCGATGACGACCCCGGCGCGCATGACCGCGTCCCGCGCGGCGGGGGCGAGCCCGTCCCACCCGTCGGCCCCGATCCCGATGACGGTGACGTCGGGGGTGGGGGTGGGGTGGGTGTTCACGTGTACCTCGGGGTGTGCGGGGGGTTGGTGCCGCACTCTACTGGCCCCCGCCCCACCCCACCCCCTCGGGTCTTGCCACCCCCACTCCCCGCGCAGTTCCCCGCGCCCCTGAACCCCCTTCCGATCCGCGGACCGTGCCCGCTCTCGCGCAGTTCCCCGCGCCCCTCAAACCCCTTTCAATCTGCGGACCGTGCCCACTTGCTCGCGCAGTTCCCCGCGCCCCTTGGCAGCGCTGGTGCTGGTCAGCAGGAGCAACTTCAGCCCGTCCGGCGTTTGAGGACGAGCGCCGTTCAGGCGCGATACGGGGTCTGGGGCGGAGCCCCAGGGCCTCTGCGGACCGTGCCCGCTCGCTCGCGCAGTTCCCCGCGCCCCTTGGCAGCACTGGTGCCGGTCGGCAGGAGCAACTTCAGCCCGTCCGGCGATTGAGGACGAGCGCCGTTCAGGCGCGATACGGGGTCTGGGGCGGAGCCCCAGGAGTCGAGGCTTCCTCCGCACACCCCTTGCGACTTGGTCCAGACCAATGCCAGTCTCTCAAGTACCGCTACCAGAGGGCGACTTGGCGCGCCCCCAACCCGCCAACGCCGCCCCGAACTCCCCACGATCAAGGAGCACTCGCATGTCCGCTCGGCGTACCGCAGCGTCCCTGGGTGTCCTCGGGGCGACCTCCCTGACGCTCCTCACGCTCACCCCGACGTCCGCCTCCGCGCACGGAGCCATGTTCAACCCGGTCAGCCGGATCGCCGCCTGCTACGCCGAGGGGCCGGAGCACCCGGTGTCGCAGGTGTGCAAGGACCTCGTGGCGGACTCCGGCACCCAGCCGCTGTACGACTGGAACGAGGTGAACATCGCCAACGCCAACGGCCAGTCCCGCCAGCTCATCCCCGACGGCAAGCTCTGCTCGGCGAACCGGGACAAGTACCGGGCGCTGGACTGGGCCCGGACCGACTGGCCGTCCACCAGCGTCTCGGCGGGCCAGTTCCCCTTCAAGTTCCGGGTGACCGCGGCGCATTCGGGCACGATGACGGTGTACATCACGAAGCAGGGCTTCGACCCGACCAAGCCCCTGAAGTGGTCCGACCTGGACGACACCCCCGTCGCCACCTACCAGACGTCCAGAACGGCGACGGACGGCTACTACAACTTCACCGGTACGCTCCCCGCCCGCACCGGACGCCACATCATCTACAAGGTCTGGCAGCGCGACGACAGCCCGGAGGCGTTCTACAGCTGCTCCGACGTGGTCTACGGCAGCAGCGCCGCCAAGGCCGCCGCGGCGCCGTCGGAGCAGAGGATCGCGGCAGGCGCGTCCCGCTCCACGGTGAGCCACCACGGCCACGGCGGCGACCCGGCCACCGCTCCGGCCGCCACCACCCCGGCGGCCTCGCGCGCGCCGTCCGGCAACTCGGCCACCCCCCAGGCCCTGGCCGCCGTCTCCACCGCGAGCGTCGCGGCCGGCGGCTTCCTGCTCCTGCGCCGCCGCCGCGGCTGAGCGCCACCGACTCCGCGCAAGACCGCCAAGACCCCTCTCCCGAGCCGCGTCGGCGGACGCGGCTCGGGGAGGCCGGGCGCACGGGACCTTCGGCCTACTTTCACGTCCGCGCAAGTATGCTACTTTCGAATCGACGCAAGTAAGCGCACGGCAGCCGTCACCGACGAGGCCGCGCGCAGCGCACGGCCGACCGCGGTCGCCGTGCGCCCACCCCGCACGGGCGGCCCTCGCCCGTGCACCCACCGCACGGCCGTGGTGTCCTCGACGGCCCATCGGCGCCGTGCCCGCAGCGAGGAGGTGTCCGGGATGAGTCCCGACCGAAGTCCTCGCCGCGCCCTGCCCGTCGGCTGACCCGACCGGCTCCCTCCTTCACGGCCCGCGCCCTCCGCGCACGCCGTTCCGTACCCGCATGCCCGCATGCCCCTACAGCCGCATGCCCGCACTCCCGCACGCCCTCCGTCGGCCACGCGCACCCAGCACACCCACACCCCCCGCACGCACCTGACGACCCCAGGGAGGTCTCGTCATGACCACGCTCACCCCTACCCCCACCCCCGAGAAGCTCGCACCGCCGGGCCGGCGCCGCCGTCGGGAGCGGCGCGCCGCCGAGCTGGAGGCCCGCACCCGGGCCGTCGGCGCGCGGCTCGGCGCCATCGCCGCGCAGCCCACCTCCCAGGTACTCAGGGAGTACGGAGTCGACCGCGCCGGGCTCTGCCAGGCCGAGGTGCTCGACCGTCAGGAGCGGCACGGCCTCAACACGGTCGCGCGGGAGCGGGCCCCGCGCTGGTACGCCCAGCTCGCCCGGGCGTACGCGAACCCGTTCATCGCCGTACTCGTCTTCCTCGCCGCCGTCATGTACTGGCAGGACCCGGCGGACCCCGGTGTCGTCATCCTGTCCGTGATGGTCGCCATCAGCGGGCTGCTGCGTTTCTGGCAGGAGTTCCGCTCCGGGCGGGCCGCCGACGCCCTGAAGAAGCTCGTCACCACGACCACCGCCGTCCAGCGCCGGGCCGGGCGCGGCGCGCTGGCGACCACCGTCGAGATCCCGATGGAGCAGGTCGTCCCGGGTGACGTGGTCAAGCTGGGGGCGGGGGACCTGATCCCGGCGGACCTGCGGCTCGTCACGGCCAAGGACCTGATGGCCAGTCAGGCCGCGCTGTCCGGTGAGTCGCTGCCCGTCGCGAAGGCGGACGTACGCGAGGGCGAGGAGAACCGCTGCCCGGCCGGGGACCCCGTCGAGGCGGGCAACCTGTGCCTGATGGGGACGTCCGTAACGTCCGGTACGGCTACGGGAGTTGTGGTCGCGACCGGCGCCGACACCTACTTCGGGTCGATGGCGGACTCGCTGGTCGGCGAGCGGCCGCAGACCAACTTCGACGCCGGGGTGCGCAGGGTCAGCTTCCTGCTGATCCGGTTCATGCTGGTGATGGTGCCGGTCGTGTTCGTGATCAACGGGCTCACGAAGGGCGACTGGGACCAAGCGTTCCTGTTCGCCATCGCCGTGGCGGTCGGCCTGACGCCCGAGATGCTGCCGATGGTGGTGTCCGCCAACCTGGCGCGCGGCGCGGTCGCGATGGCGAAGAAGAAGGTCGTCGTCAAGCGGCTCAACGCGATCCAGAACCTGGGCGCGATGGACGTCCTGTGCACCGACAAGACGGGCACGCTCACCGAGGACCGCATCGTCCTCGACCGGTACCTGGACGTGCACGGCACCGAGGACGGCGAGGTCCTGGAGTACGGCTACCTGAACGCCCACTTCCAGACCGGGCTGCGCAACCTCATGGACCAGGCGGTCATCGACCGCGTCAACGAGGCCGAGGAGGTTGTCGTCGACGCACGGTTCACGATGGTCGACGAGATCCCCTTCGACTTCGCCCGGCGCCGGATGTCCGTGGTCCTCAACCGCAACGGGCTGCTCGGCGCGGCCGGCCGGCCCGAGCACGTCCTCATCACCAAGGGCGCGGTGGAGGAAGTCGTCGCCCTGTGCACGCACCTGATGGACCGGGGCGAGCGCGTGGAGCTCACCGACCAGCTCCGGTGGCACGTCACCCGCACCGCCGAGGACAACAACCGGCGGGGCCTGCGGGTGCTGGCCGTCGCCACCCGTACGATGCCGGTCCCGCGCGACACGTACACGGTGGCGGACGAGTCCGGCCTCACCCTGATCGGCTTCCTCGCCTTCCTCGACCCGCCGAAGGCGGACGCGGCCGCCGCCCTGCGCGGCCTCGCCGACAACGGCATCGCGGTCAAGGTCGTGACCGGCGACAACGAGCTGGTCGCGGCGCGGGTTTGCGCGGACGTCGGCATCGAGGTGGGCACGGTCGTCACGGGCCCGGAGGTGGACGCCCTCGACGACGCGAAGCTGTCCCGACTGGCCGCCACCGCCACGGTGTTCGCGAAGGTCAACCCCGTGCAGAAGGCCCGGATCGTACGGGCCCTGCAAGCCCGGGGGCACACGGTCGGCTTCCTCGGGGACGGCATCAACGACGCGGCCGCGCTGCGGGACGCGGACGTCGGCGTCTCCGTCGACACGGCCGTCGACATCGCCAAGGAGTCGGCGGACATCATCCTGCTGGAGAAGGACCTCACGGTGCTCGAACAGGGCGTGGTGCAGGGCCGCACGACGTTCGGCAACACGATCAAGTACATCAAGATGACGGCGTCCTCGAACTTCGGCAACGTCTTCTCGGTGCTGGTGGCGTCGGCGTTCATCCCGTTCCAGCCGATGCTGGCGATCATGCTCCTGGTGCAGAACCTGGTGTACGACATCGCCCAGCTGGCCACGCCGTGGGACCGGATGGACGAGGACTACCTGCGCAAGCCGCGCAACTGGGACGCGCGGGGGATCGGGCGGTTCATGGTGACGATCGGGCCCATCAGCTCGGTCTTCGACATCGCGATGTTCGTCATCATGTGGAACGTCTTCGGCGCGAACACCGAGGCCGACCAGGCGCTGTTCCAGTCGGGCTGGTTCATCGAGGGCCTGCTGTCGCAGACCCTGATCGTCCACATGATCCGTACGCGCAGGATTCCGTTCCTCCAGTCCCGGGCGACGTGGCCGGTGATGGTGATGACGCTCCTCGCGGTGGCGACGGGGCTGCTCCTCCCCTTCTCGCCGCTGGCCTCGACGATCGGCTTCGTGCCGGTGCCGATGGGTTACTTCCCGTGGCTGATCGGGGTGCTTCTCGCGTACTGCACGCTGACGCAGCTGGTGAAGGGGTGGTACGTCCGCCGCGCCGGAACCTGGCTGTAGCCCGCGCCCCTCAGCGGCATGGTGCTGGCCAGCATGGCCAACCTCAGCCCGTCCGGCGTTTGAGGACGAGCGCCGTTCAGGCGCGAACCGGGGTCTGGGGCGAAGCCCCAGGCCCTCTGCGGACCGTGCCGGGTCACCCGCGCAGTTCCCCGCGCCCCTTAGCGGCACAGTGCTGGCCAGCATCGGCAACCTCAGCCCGTCCGGCGATTGAGGACGAGCGCCGTTCAGGCGCGAACCGGGGTCTGGGGCGGAGCCCCAGGGCCTCTGCGGACCGTGCCGGGTCACCCGCGCGCAGTTCCCCGCGCCCCTCAACCCCCTTTCGTCCGCCGACCGTGCGTGGCTGATCGCGCAGTTCCCCGCGCCCCTAAGCGGCATGGTGCAGTCCAGCACGGGCAACCTCAGCCCGTCCGGCGATTGAGGACAAGCGGCCTCAAGGCGCGATGCGGGGTCTGGGGCGGAGCTCCAGGGGGTGGGGTCAGCTCGGGGTTATCAGGCGGGCTTCGTAGGCGTACACCGCCGCCTGCGTACGGTCCCGGAGCCCCAGCTTCACCAGCACCCGGCTGACATGCGTCTTCACGGTCTGCTCCGCCAGCACAAGCCGCGCCGCGATCTCGGCGTTGGACAGGCCCTGGGCGATCAGGGACAGCACCTCCGTCTCGCGCTCCGTGAGCACCCCCACCCGCTCCTTCGGCGGAGCCTTCGGCGCCGACTCCGTGAGCCGCGAGAACTCCGCGATCAGCCGCTTGGTGAGGTTCGGCGCGAGCAGTGCCTCGCCGGACGCCACCACCCGCACCGCGTGGGCGAGTTCGTCGGCCGACGCGTCCTTCAGCAGGAACCCCGACGCACCCGCGCGCAGCGCCTCGTACACGTACTCGTCGAGATCGAAGGTGGTCAGCACGAGCACCTTCACCTCAAGGCCGTCCGTCCGCATGAGACGCCGCGTGGCCTCGATGCCGCCGAGTTTCGGCATGCGGATGTCCATCAGGACGACATCGGGGGCGAGTTCGGTCGCGCGGGCCACCGCGTCCAGGCCGTCGACCGCCTGCCCCACCACCTCGATGTCCGGCTCCGCGTTGAGCAGCACCGTAAATCCCTGACGGACCATCATCTGGTCGTCGGCTATCAGGACGCGGATGGTCATGGGCTGCCCTTCGGTGGAAGCGTGTTCAGCGGAAGCGTGGCGGTCACTTCGTAGCCGCCGTCGGGGGTGGCGCCGGCGGCGAGTTCGCCGCCCAGCATCGCGGTGCGTTCCCGCATGCCGAGCAGCCCGTGCCCGGCCCCGGGGGACGGGGCGACCGGCCGGTCCGGCGCGGTGTTGGCGACCCGCACGACGAGCCCGGCCCGCTGGTGGGCGACCACCACCCGGACCGCCGCCCCCGGCGCGTGCCGCATCGCGTTGCTCAGCGCCTCCTGCACGATGCGGAAGGCGGAGAGCTCGACCCCGGGCGACAGCGCGCGCGGGGTGCCCACGATGTCGCAGGTCACCGACAGGCCCGCGGCCCGCACGTTGGCGACCAGGTCGTCCAGGCGGTCGAGGGAGGGCTGCGGGGCGTGCCGGGCGCCCTCGGCCGCCGGGTCCTCCGAGCGCAGCACGCCGAGCACCCGGCGCAGTTCGGTCAGGGCCTCGACCGCGTTCTGCCGTATCCCGGCGAGGTTCTCCTTCAGCTCCTCGGACGGGTTCGCCACCAGATGCGGGGCAACCTGCGCCTGGATGGAGATGACCGACATGTGGTGGGCCACCACGTCGTGCAGCTCGCGCGCGATCCGGTTGCGCTCCTCCAGGAGGGTGCGCCGGGCCCGCTCCTCGGCGGTGAGCTCCTCCTGGACGACGAGCTGCGTGCGGGCCACCCGGCGGCCGCGCAGCGCCGCCCCCACCACCACGGCGATGGAGAAGCACACGGCCGCGAGCCCCGCGCTCGGCGAATTGTGCGGCCGGGTGTGCAGCACCGCGCAGAGCACGCCCGCCCCCAGGCTGATCACCAGCGTCTCGACCGCCACCCGGGGCCGGTGCGTGAGCGCGACGAACAGGAGCACCCCGGCGGTCACCGCGACCCCCACCCCGCTCCAGGGGTAGAGCGCGTCCGGATCGGCCCGGGGCTCGGCCCCCAGCGCGGCCACCACCGTCACGACCGTCGTCGTCCACCACGCCGCCCGCGGCCGGTACAGCGCGGCGACCAGGCACCACGCCTGCACCCCGGCGAGCACCACCCCGATCGTCATCCCGAGGTGGAAGCGGCGGGAGTACTCGACGGCTCCGCCCACCAGCAGGAACACCGCGAGGAGCAGCAGCGGCACCGCGAGCGCGGGCCGCCACATCAGCCAGCCCTGCTGCTCCCCCCGCGGGTGCGGCCCGGACGGACCGAGCAGGTCCTGGCGCAGTGCGCGCGCCACCGCCCGCGGTCCGGGCGCCGTCAACCGCCGCACGCCCCGCCCGTGTTCGACTTCCCCCGTCTTCACGGAGGCCACCTTAGGCATGCCGCTTCTCCCCCGCCCGGGCGGGACGCCCTTCGCGCACCACCCTCGACCGTCCCCGCCGGGGCTGTTCGTACGTGCGGAACGTCAGCCAGCACACGCTCAGCATCAGGGCGAACACCGGCAGCCAGACGAGCCGGGCGAGTATCCAGGTACCGCCGTCGGGCACGGTGTGCAGCCCCGGCAGCGGGCCCCCCGCGAGCAGCCCGAGGCACGTCACCGCCATCATCGACGTCTGGTGCCACAGGAAGATCGTCATCGCGGACAGGTTCACCAGCGCGACCACCGCCCACAGCGCGGGCCTTCGCAGGGCCCGGCGCAGCGGGCCGAGCAGGAGCAGCGCGGCGCCGCACTGCGCGAGTCCGAACGTGACCGCGGCCAGCGTCGGCGGGTTCAGGTTGGATATCGCCGCGCCCGGCACCCCGACCATCGAGGCGGGGTAGCCCGCGAACAGGATGAGCAGCGCGGTGGCGGCCGCGCCGCCGACCAGCAGCACCCACCCCGTCGTCCGCAGCGACGTACCCGCTCCCCGGCGCGCCCACAGCGCCCCCAGGCAGTACGGCACCAGCCACCCCGCGGGCAGGTTGATCCACCCCGCCCACGCCTCCCCGCCACTGCCGAAGCGGTACACGTCCACGTACAGGACGACCGCGAGCGGCCACAGCGGGTGCACCCGGGACACGAGCGGGGTCGCCGCCGTCAGGGCCGCGAAGACGAGCAGGAACCACAGCGGGGACAGGACCAGTTTGATCAGGGTGTGCACGGTGTCGAGGCCGACGCCCGCCACGAGCAGACCGGCCGCCGCGACCAGCCACACCACCAGGACCGCCGCCACCGGACGGAACAGCCGGCCGAGCCTGGCCCGCAGCCACTGCCCGTACGTCGTCCCCCGGGCCCGCGCGGACCCATAGCTCTGGGTGGCGACCTGCCCGCCCACCAGGAAGAAGACGGCCAGGGTCTGGAACGCCCAGGAGATGGGCGCCAGTTGGGGCATGTGCTGGAGCGGGCTCGCGGCGTGCACCGTGCCGCTGTCGAAGACGAGCGCGGTGACCAGCCAGTGGCCGAGCACCACCCCGAGGATGGCGAAGGCCCGCAGCGCGTCCACGGCACGGTCGCGGTCGGCCGGTGTCGCGGCCTCGATCCGCCGGATCAGATCACGCACGACGGTCCTCCCGAAGGGGCTGTCCGACCGGCGCCGGGCCGATCGGCTGCTGTCCGTTCACGATCCGGGCGATGTTCTCCAGCGACACGGAGCCGGGCCTGAGGTAGTCGCTGTGGCCGCCGCGCCCCGCGTCGAAGAGGCGGGCCCCGAAGTGGCGCGACACCGGATCGGTGCCGAAGCCCACCGTGACGAAGGGGAGGTGGAGGCTTGTGTGCGGTACGTCGGCGATCCAGTCCGAACCGCCGCGCCCCGCCCACACGGTGGCGCGGGTGCGCAGGGCGCCCGCGGTCTCGAAGCCGGTGCCGGGGCTGCCGTACAGGACGATGTCGGACACCTCCGCGCCGGACGCCGCCTTCGCGCAGACCACCGAGCCGTACGAATGGCAGAGCAGGGTGGTGCGGGCGGAGGGCTTCGCGGCCCTCAACGCGCCTATGAACGCGGTCAGTTGAGGCGCGGCGTCATCGGCCCGCCCCGGGGTCAGGATCTCCGGGCTCACCGTGGCCGGGGTCTCGTACCCCATCCAGCCGATGACGGCGACGTCCGGGCCGAGCCGGTTCGACAGGGCCACCGCGCCGTCGCGCAGCCGGGCGTACAGGTCGAGGTTGGTGTCCGAACCCGGGACCAGGACCGCGATCCGCCGCGCGCGGGCCAGGTCGCCGAACACCTCGGCGGTGCGTCCGCCGTCACGCCCGTCGAAGGAGAGGAAGTGGCGCCCCGGGTCCGCCATCGCGCTCAGCGCCGCGGCCCGGCGCCGGTTGCCGTGGTCCGCGGCCGACTGCTCGGCGGCCAGGATGTTGCCGCGGTTGGCCGCGTACCGGCCGTCGAGGCCCGCGACCGAGAGCGGGCCGAGGGCCGCCGGGGCCGGGGCCGCCACGGCCTCGGGCCTGGCCGCGCCCGACAGCGGTACGGCCACCGAGGCGGCCACGAGTGCGGCGATCAGAGTGCGGCGGAGCCGACCGAAGCGGTGACCGCTGTTGCCCGGATGCCGGTCGTGCGGAGCGCGCGACGCCATGAGGAACCCTTCCGTACCGGTGAATGACCGTTGTCGATACGGAAGTTACGAAGCGGCAGGCATCACCGGCGTCGCGCTGGAGAGCCCACTTGGCGAGTAGGCCCCCGGAGCTAGGGGGTGGCTCCCGAGTACTACGGGTACCCCGCGCGACCTGCGTCAGGTATCACGGAGCACCCCCGGCGCCTCACCGCTTCACGGGCTCGCCCTTGCGCGCCGACTGGAGCCGGTAGGGCACGTCGATGACGGTCACCCCGGACATGAACAGCAGCCGGGCCTTGAGCCGGAGCGCGTTCTGGTTGTGCAGCGGCTGCTCCCACCAGTGGCCCACGATGTACTCGGGGATGACCACCGACACCATCGCGCTTGGATCGGAGTCCGCCGTCTCCTTCACATGGGCGAGGACCGGGCCGACGACCTCCCGGTAGGGCGAGTTGATGACCGTCAGCGGTACGCCCAGGTCGTACGCGGCCCACCGTTCGCGCAGCCGGTCCGCGTCCTCGTCGGCGGCGGCGGAGAGCGCGGTCAGTGTGTCGGGCCGCAGCGCCTGGGCGAAGCCGATCGCCTTCAGGGTGGGTGCCTGCACGCTGGAGACCAGCACGAACGCGTGGTGGCGCGCGGGCCGGCGCGGCTTGGCGTCGGGCTCGACGGCGACCTCCCGCGCGACCTGCTCGTAGTGGCGCCGTACGCCCTTCATCCCGAAGAACAGGAGCGGCATCGCGATGATGACCAGCCAGGCTCCGTGGGTGAACTTGGTGATCAGGACGATGATCAGGACGAGCCCGGTCAGGGTCGCGCCGACCGCGTTGATGGCGAGCGAGCGGTGGATGTGCCGCCGCCTCTCCCGGCCCTCCGGCGTGGCGAGCTCCTTGCGCCAGTGCTTGACCATCCCCGCCTGGGACAGCGTGAACGAGACGAAGACGCCGATGATGTAGAGCTGGATCAGCCGGGTCAGCTGCGCGTCGAAGGCGACGATCAGCGCGATCGCGGCGAGCGCGAGCAGCACGACACCGTTGGAGTAGACGAGCCGGTCGCCCCGGTTGTAGAGCTGGCGCGGCGCGTACCGGTCCCGGGCGAGGATCGAGGCGAGCATCGGGAAGCCGTTGAACGCGGTGTTGGCGGCCAGCACCAGCACGCCCGCCGTGAAGGCCTGCACCAGGTAGAACATGATGTCCACGTGCCCGAACGTGGCCCGCGCGATCTGCGCGAGCGCGGTGGACGTCGCCGTACCCGCGGGCAGCCCCAACTCCGTTGGATCGGCGGCCACATGGACCTGATAGACCATGGCGAGCGCGGTGATCCCGGCGAACATGGTGACCGACAACAGGCCCATCGCCGCGAGGGTGTTGGCGGCGTTGCGGCTCTTCGGCTTCTGGAACGCCGGTACGCCGTTGCTGATCGCCTCCACACCCGTCAGCGCCGTACACCCGGAGGCGAAGGCACGCATCGCCAGCAGCACCACGGCGATCCCGGCGTACGTCCCCGCCGCCTGGATCGGCAGCGCCGCGGACTCGGCCCGGATCGTGGCACCGGTGGCGAGCCGCACCGCGGCGAACACGAACATCACGTAGATCACGAACACGAAGCCGTACGTGGGGATCGCGAAGACCCGCCCGGACTCGCGCACACCGCGCAGGTTCATGACGGTGAGCACCACCACGAAGGCGACGGACAGGGCGACTTGGTGGTCCGCGAGGGACGGGATCGCGGACGTGATGGCCGCGACGCCGGAGACCACGGACACGGCCACGGTCAGGACGTAGTCGACGAGCAGCGCGCTGGCCGCGGTGAGCGCGGCCGTGGGCCCGAGGTTCTCGGCACTGACGATGTAGGCGCCGCCCCCGCCCGGATAGGCGTAACAGGTCTGCCGGTAGGACGCCACCACGACCACGAGCAGGAAGACGATGGCCGCCGCCGCGTACCAGGTCAGGTGCAGCAGGGAGGCCCCGCCGAGCGCGAGGATCAGCAGGATCTCCTCGGTGGCGTACGCGACCGAGGAGAGCGGGTCGCTACAGAAGATCGGCAGCGCGAGCCGCTTGGGCAGCAGCGTCTCACCGAGCCTGCTGGTGTCCAGCGGCCGCCCGACCAGCATCCGCTTCACGGAACTCGAAACTCCCATAACTGAGGAAAGTAGCCGGAGTGCGGCATATGTAATGGTTTGCCGCACCGACTGGCGCCATACGGGTGATTTCACATTCCGTGCGCGTGGCGTGACTGTACGCAGCTATCCTCGGTGAGCAGTACGCCTGATTCGTCCAACAGCTGTGCTGCACAAGGGAGTTGCGTATGCGACCCAAGGACCTCAACCCGTGGGACTCACCCCGCGCCTTTTACGGCACCGAACTGCGCCGCAAGCGGGAGGCGGCGGGGCTCTCCCAGGAGGAGCTCGGCGCGCTCGTCTTCTGCTCGGGCACGTACATCGGCCAGATGGAGGCCGCGACCCGCCGCCCGACCAAGGAGATGGCCAAGCTCCTCGACGCCGCGCTGCACACCGACGGCATCCTGACCCGCATGTGCGAGGCGATGGAACAGGCCTCACAGCACGCGGAGTACTTCCGCCTGGCGGCCGAGCTTGAGGCGATGGCCTCCGCGATCTTCCACTGGACGCCCATGGTGGTGCCGGGCCTCCTACAGACCCCCGCGTACACCCGCGCCCTGACCCGTGCGGGGCGCCCCTTCGCCTCCGACGAAGACATCGAGCTCAACGTCTCGACCCGAACGGAACGGGCCAAGCTGCTCGATGGCCCAACTGCGCCTGAGCTGTGGTGCATTCTGCACGAGTCTGCACTCAGGATTCCGGTGGGCGGGCCTGAGGTTATGCGGGAACAGCTCGCCCACATCTGCAAGTTGGTGGACAGCGGCACTGTTGTTGTTCAGCTGCTGCCCTTCGCTGCGGGGCCGCTCCCCCTCATGCACGCATCGGTCAAGGTGATGACCTTCACGGATGCTCCGCCTGCCATCTACCTTGAAGCAGCGCATTCGGGCCAGCTGTTGGACACCCCAGCCCTGGTGGCGAGTTACATCAAAGCCTACGATCTCGCCAGGGCCGTCGCATTGTCGCCGACGGCGTCCCTGTCCTTGATCCGGGCGGCGATGGAGGACTACGCACCATGAACATAACGCGCTCCTTGGCAACTGCTTCCTGGCGGAAGTCCTCCTACAGCAATGAGGAGGGCGGCGACTGCCTGGAAGTGGCGGAGGGCGCATGGCGCAGGTCGTCCTACAGCAATGCGGACGGCGGCAATTGCGTGGAGGTCGCCGAAGGCGCTTGGCGTAAGTCCTCGTACAGCAATGACGAGGGCGGGGACTGCGTCGAGGTGGCTGATGGGTTCGGGGAGGTTGTTCCGGTGCGGGACAGCAAGAACCCGGGTGGGCCCGTCCTGCTGGTGGGGACCGTGGCGTGGGCCCGGTTCGTGGGGGAGGTCAGGGCTTCCTGAGGGGCGGTCCTTAGGATTCCCGCATGGCGCTTCCCCATCTCCAGCCCGTGCCGCCGCAGTCATGTCCCCTGTGCCAAGGGGGGCTTGAGACCGTCGAGCTGAGCACCACCCACTCCGCGAGTTCGTATCTCGTGGCCAGGTTCTACCGGCCGGAGAAGATGTTCGCGAGCAAGAGCTATCTGGTGGCGCTGGCCTGCCGCGAGTGCGGGCACGTGCTGATGTTCCTGGAGAACCGGGGGATCCTGGCGCCGGGGAAGTAGCCCCGGCGGGGGTCAGGCCGTCTTGAGCTGGGCGTGGCGGAGGGTGCGGAGGATGAGCCACTGGTCGCCCCAGGCCATGGCGGTGCCGATGACGGCCATGACGATGCCGAGGGTGAGGCGTCCGGTGGCCGCGCCGAGGGCGAGGCCCGCGATGCCGAGTCCGTAGCGGACGACGAAGCGGAAGGCGACCAGGCCGAGCGCGAGGAAGCGGGTGCGCTTGTTCTTCCAGAGCGCCTTCATCGCGCGGATGCGGGCCTTGAGAACGGTGAAGGCGAGCACGATCTGGACGATGGCGACGACCGGGACCAGCGCGTACAGGACCGGGTAGGCACGGGCGATGTCGAAGATCCCTGCGAAGAGGCCCACCAGCGGGAAGTACCAGGTGGGCAGCCCCTGGGGGACCACAACCTCAGCAGCCTTGCTCTCGACCTCGGTGTCGATCTGAACCGGCATCTCCATCGCGACCGTGGCACTCATGACGTTCCCCTCACCCTGATTTCCCAGCGACCCCGCCGGCCCTTGCCGACACCACTGATACTCCCGCCGGGGAGGGGGTGCTCGGCAGAGTGAAGCGTCCCGAGTGCCGCAGGACAAATGTCCTGGCCGCCCACGCCCTGACCCCGCCTCACATGTGGACAGGCCCCTCCGTGGGTCCCACCGCCGGTCGGGGCGGGCCCTTGCGGTAGAGGGTGACCGAGACCAGGAGGCCCAGGGCGAAGAACGCGGCCGACCACCAGTACGCCGTCGAGTAGCTGTGCAGTTGGGCCTGGACGCGGGCCGCGGGGGTGGGCTGGCGGCCCACCAGGTAGCTGGTGGCGGCGCTCGTCGCGAGGGTGTTCAGGAGGGCCGTGCCGATCGAACCGCCCACCTGCTGGCTGGTGTTGACCATCGCGGAGGCGACACCCGCGTCGTGCGCGGCGACCCCCGCCGTGGCCATGCTCATCGCGGGCGCGAAGATCAGGCCCATGCCGACGCCCATCACGAGCAGCGGGGGCAGGACATGGGCGGCGTATCCGCTCGTCGCGTCCAGCGCGGTCATCCAGGCGAGCCCCGCCGCGCCGAGTCCCATGCCAAGGGGCACGATCGGCTTCGCGCCCAGCCTGGGGACCAGCTTGTTCTGCGCGACGACCGAGCTCACGATCATCGCGAACACCATCGGCAGGAAGGCGAGCCCGGTCTTGACCGGGGAGTACCGCAGGATCTGCTGGAGGTAGTACGTCAGGAACAGGAACACGCCGAACATGCCCGCTCCGGAGATGAACATGGCGAGGTAGGACGCGCCCCGGTCCCGGTCCAGGACGACGCGCAGCGGCAGCAGCGGATGCTTCGCCCGCGTCTGCCAGGCGGCGAACGCGATCAGCAGCACGCCGCCCGCCGCGAGGAACCCCCACGTCTGCGCGGAGCTCCACGCGTGCGTCTCGGCGTTGGAGAAGCCGTACACGATGCAGAAAAGACCGGCCGACACCAGCACGGTGCCGGGGATGTCCAGCTTGGGGCGGTCCAGGGGGGCGCCGGGGTGCAGCAGTCGCAGGGCGCCGAGGAAGGCGAGGGCCGCGAAGAGGAGGTTGACGTACAGGCACCAGCGCCAGTCGAGATACTCGGTGAGCAGACCGCCGAGCAGCAGGCCCACCGCGCCGCCGGTGCCCGCGACCGCGCCGTAGATGCCGAACGCCTTGGCGCGTTCCTTGGGGTCGGTGAACGTGGTGGTGAGCAGCGAGAGCGCGGCGGGCGCGAGCAGCGCGCCGAACACGCCCTGGAGCGCCCGGGCGGTGACGAGCACCTCGAAGTTGGGCGCGGCGCCGCCGATCGCGGAGGCCACCGCGAAGCCGACCAGGCCGGTCAGGAAGACGACCTTGCGTCCGACGAGGTCGGCGATGCGGCCGCCGAGCAGCAGCAGCGAGCCGAAGGCCAGCGCGTACGCCGTGACGATCCACTGGCGGTTTCCGTCGCTGAAGCCGAGATCGCGCTGCGCGGAGGGCAGCGCGATGTTCACGATGGTCGCGTCGAGCACGACCATGAGCTGGGCGAGCGCGATGACGCCGAGGACCAGCCAGCGGTGTTCGTGCCGGGCCCCGGTGTGCTGCGGCGGCGGCACTCCCTCGCCCGCGTACGCGGCGGCCGGTGGCGGGGTGCGCAGCGGCGGCCGGTCGGTGGAAAGCTCCTCGGTCGCGGCCGCTATGCGCTCGGCGCGACCTACCTCGACAGAGTCCTTGGTGTGACGGCCCATGTGCCGGTCTCCTCGGTGATCTCCCGGTGGTGATCGCCCCTTCCTCACGCTAAGTGAGGCCCGGGGGTTCCGCCACGCGAGTGAACGCCGGGGGCGGTGCGCGGCTCAGGCACCGGTCCGCGCCCCGGCGGCCCCGTCCCCGTTCGTCCCAGGCACGGCTGGGACGCTTGGGCGGGTCGCGCTCCGGAGACAGTTGCTGACACAGGGTCACTTACTCGGGGACCCCGCACCTTGGAGAAGACACACATGAACCGAAGCACCGTGCGAAGCGCCGTCGTCGCCGTCGCCGCCCTGCTCGCCCTGGTCCCGGCCACCGCGATGGCGGCGACCGCCACCGCCGCTCCCGCGAAGGCCACCGTGGCCACCGCCCACCACCACCGGATTCACGCGCAGGGCGTCGTGGTCACCGGGCACGGCCGTCTGCTGCACGTCCGCAGCGGCGCCGGCGTCACCTACCGGACCACCGGCACCCTGCGCTCGGGACGCCAGGTGTGGCTGGTCTGCAAGACGAGCGGCGGCTCGGTGCACGGCAACCGGGTCTGGTACCGCCTGGCCGGACACCAGAGCCGTTACGTCTCCGCCCACTACGTACGGGTCTCGGCCGGATCCTCCGTGCCGTGGTGCTGAGCCCGCGGCCCTGACCCTCGGGGACGGTCGGTCGGGGCCCCGGTCCACAACTTCGCCCGTTCGCCCCAGGGGCCGGAGCTTGGCTCCGGCCCCGCTGGGGTACAGATGGCCCCTGAACGGGACTTTGTGGACTTATGGGAGGGACCGCGTGGCCCAATGGCGACAGCTGCCCGAGTCGACCCGACCCGAACTGAGGCTGCTGATCGAGGAGTTGCGGCATCTCAAACAGGCCTCCGGGCTGAGCCTGGCCGGTCTCTCCACCCGCACCGCGTACAGCAAGTCGGCCTGGCACCGCTATCTCAACGGCGACAACCTCCCGCCGCGTGACGCGGTCGACGCCTTCGGCGCCCTCGGCGGCGCCGAGCACCACGCCCGGCTCCTGGAACTCTGGGACCGCGCGGTACGGCCCCCCGAGCCCGCGGCCCCACCCCAGGCGCCGCCACCCGTACCCCCGGCCGGGCCCGCCTGCGAGCCGCCCGGCCGCCGCCCGCACCGGCGCACGGTGACCGTCGCCGCGGCCCTCGCCCTGGTGGGAAGCGCCGCCTGGGCCGCGCTCCCGCACCCGCCCCAGGCGACCCCCGCCGCGCCCGCGCCGCCCGCCTGCCGGGGTGCCAGCTGCCAGGGCGACGACCCGGCCGCCTCTCCCTGCCGCACCGACGCCCGCACCCAGAGCGCCCTGACCACGGCCTCGTACGCGGTGAAGCTCCGCTACAGCCCGTCCTGCGACACCATCTGGTCCGAGGTGCGCAACAGCTCGACCGGCGCCGACACCGAGAGCCCCATGCTGGTGGCCCCCGACCCCCGGCAGGCCGAGGCCTGCGCCGAGGTCAGCCACAAGATGCTGTGCACGGGCGACGTGCCGCCCGGCTAGCGCCACCGGTTCAGCCCGCGACCGCCGCCCCGGCCTTCTTCCAGTTGTCCCGCAGCCGCGTCAGGTAGTCCGACGCCTGGCTGCCCATCTTCGCCCCGCGCGCGAACGCCGCCATGTTGCCGCCGCCCGCGTTGTACCCGAGCGCCATCAGCTCCTCCCGCGTGTACGGGCCCGCCCAGTGCGCGGGCAGCTCGGCGGACATGTCGTGCAGATACCAGGCCGCCGCCTCCACCGCGAGCGCGCGGTCGTCGGGGAGCTCCTCCCACGAGCGCCCCGCGAAGTCCCGCCCCCGCTTGGTCTGGTCGAAGGCGGCCCGGTGCATGTTCGCGATGCCGAAGGCCGCGTCCGGCTTGTACTTCTGCCAGCTCCGCTCGAAGGCCGGATCGTGCGGCTTGTAGTCCTCGTTGTAGAGGATCGCCATCAGGAGCTGCGCGCCGACCCCGGCCTTCTTCGCGTACGTACGCACCTGCGGCGCGTAGTCGGCGGGGTCGTACGTGCCGCTCTTCGAGGGAGTCGCGGACGGCGCGGGCGAGGTGGAGGCGCCGGGCTTCGCGGAGTGTTGCGGGCTCCCTCCGTCCGGCGACGAGCCGCCGCCCCGCACACATCCCCACGCGACCAGCGCGACCACCGGCAGCACCAGCCATCGAGCACGCCCTCCCCGCCTGCGCTGTTCAGCCATCGCCGCCCTGTCCGTCCGGTCCGGGTCCCGTCGCCGCCCAGTCTAGGAAAGCTCCTCTCCCACAGCGTCGGCGAAGCGTCAGGACCGCGTTTTTGCGCACCCGGCGGGCCCTGAGGTCCGCGATGACCGCGGCCGTGCGGGCCCACTCCCGCACCGAGCCGTCCGCTCCCCGGCGTAGGTCCCGCCGGGATCTCAGGCCGCCGTGCGGAACGTGCCCATCGCCTGCCGCACCTCGTCGAGGGTGGCCTCGGCCACCGCGTTCGCCCTCGCGTTGCCCTGCTTGATCAACTCCCGTACGTAGCCCATGTCCTGGGCGTACTCGGCGCGGCGTGCGCGCAGCGGGGCGAAGTGGTCGTTGACGGCCTCGGTGACCACCGCCTTGAGCGCGGCCGAGCCGCCGTCGCCGATCCCGGCGGCCACCTCGTGCGGGTCGCGGCCCTGGCAGAGCGCCTCGGGGCGGTGTTCCGGGTCGTAGGAGATCAGCCGGGTCGCGTCCGTCTTCGCGCCCCGGATCAGCCGGGCCGTCTCGTCCGAACTCGCCCTCAGCGCGATGGAGTTGCCCCGGCTCTTGCTCATCTTGCCGCCGTCGGTGCCGAGCAGGAGCGGCGCCTGCGAGAGCAGGGTGCGCGGCTCGGGGAAGACCGGGCCGTAGCGCTCGTTGAAGCGGCGCGCGATGGTGCGGGTCAGCTCCAGGTGCGGCTCCTGGTCCTTGCCGACCGGGACGAGGGTCGCCTTGCAGAACAGGATGTCGGCGGCCTGGTGGGCGGGATAGGTGAACATCAGGCCCGACACGGCCGCCTGGCGGGAGTGGGCGATCTCGTCCTTGACGGTGGGGTTGCGGCTGAGTTCGGCCACCGAGACCAGGCTCAGGAAGGGCAGGAGGAGCTGGTTGAGCGCCGGGACCGCGCTGTGCGTGAAGATCGTCGCGCGGGAGGGGTCGACGCCCGCTCCGAGGTGGTCGAGCACCAGGCCCTCGACGGCCTCGGAGAGCCGGTCGGCCACGTCCCGGTCCGTGAGCACCTGGTAGTCCGGGATGACGAGGAAGAGGTCCACCCCCTCGTTCTGGAGCCGGACCCGGTTCTGGAGCGTGCCGAAGTAGTGGCCGAGGTGGAGGGGGCCGGTGGGCCGGTCGCCGGTCAGGATGCGGTCGGCCTTCGTGGTGGCGGGGGCGGGCGTGGTCCGGGTGATCGTGCTGGTCATGATGGGCTCCTCGTGGGCAGTGGACGGGGCGGGCCCGGACGGCGCCCACTGCGGAATCCAGCGAGGGCAACAAAAAGGGGCCGTCCGATGCGAACGGCCCGCTGATGTCGCGCGTGAGTCGTGGCCGCTCCTAGGAGGAGCGCCACCAGCAGAGCTGAGAGGGACACTGCGACGCGGACGACATGGAGCCACTGTAGCCCGGCGCCGCGGCGCGCGCCCAGGGTCTTTGGACACGCGCCGCACCGGTCCGGATCAGTACAGGCCCTGGTACATCTGCCAGCCGCCTCCGATCCGCACGCGGTCGGTGTACGCGCCGGCGCCGTTGCCGGGGTAGCGCCACAGGACGCCGTCGGTGTCGCGGGCCACCAGGTCGGACTTGCCGTCGCCGGTGATGTCGCCGACCCCGGCGAGCGCGTTGTAGATCCCCCAGCCCGCGCCCAGGCGGACCCGGTCGCCGAAGGTGCCCTGGCCGTTGCCGTCGTAGCGCCACAGCACCCCGGCGGTGTCCCGGGCGAGCAGGTCGCCGTAGCCGTCGCCGTTGAGGTCACCGGCCCCGATCACGGTGTCGTAGATCCCCCAGCCGAACCCGATCCTGACCGGGTCCCGGAACTGGCCCGCGCCGTTGTCGGCGTACATGTACAGGTCGCCCGAGGCCGTGCGGGCGATCAGGTCGGGGCGGCCGTCGCCGGTCAGGTCGCCGGGGACGGTGAGCTGGTCGTACGCGTTCCAGCCGCCGCCGAGCCCGAGGTGCGGCCCGCCCGGCGCGAACGGCTTGTTCACGGCGCCGTCGTAGCGGGTCAGCTGCCCGGAGGCGTCCCGTACGAGGAGGTCGTTGTTGCCGTCGTTGGTGAGGTCGCCCGCCGGGACGTAGCGGGCGGAGGTGGGCCAGCCCGGCGCCGAGGGGCCGGGGGTGACGTCGCCGCTGCCGTTGCCGGTGCGGATGGTGAGGGTGCCGCCCGGGGTGAGGGCGAGGAGGTCGCCCCTGCCGTCACCGTTGTAGTCCCGCCAGGTCGCGGGTCCCGGGGCGGTGGTGGCGGTCATCAGACGGCTCGTGTACGTGCCGGTGGGGTCCTCCCACAGGGCGGTCGGGCGGCTGTCGGGGCCGCCCACGGACATGCCGCCGCGCGCGTAGCCGGAGGTGTTGGAGCTGAGTTCCTTGGGTGTGCTCCAGACGCCGCCCATGCGGGAGGCCACCACGAAGCGGTTGGAGTTGCCGTCGTCGGCGGGCTGGCTCCAGCCCGCCTGCACGGTGCCGTCGGCGGCGATGTCCGCGCCGAACCCGGTCATGCCCGCGTACTGGGTGGACAGGGTCTGCGCGGGCGCCCAGGCGCCGGTGGCGGCGGCCCGGGTCGTGGTGCGGATCCAGAAGCCGTCCGTGCCGGACTGGTAGTCGGACCACACCAGCGTGACGTCACCGTCCGGGCTGGTCAGCGCGGACGGCACGGCGTCGCCGAAGCTGTCGGTCCTGGCCGCCGTCTCGACCGGCCCCCAACCGCCGCTCGCGGCCGGTCTCTGCGCGTAGTTGAGCGCGCCGCCCGCGAGCCAGGTCAGCGCGAGCGCGCCGCCCGGGGCCGCCACGAGCCGTGCCTCACCGGCCGCAACCGGCTGACCGAAGGTGTCGTGCGGGGCGCTCCAGGCGGTGGCCGACGCCCCCTGCTCGGCGGACTTGAAGGCGGCGCCCGCGGACCCGTACTCCGTCCACACCACCGACACCGAGCCGTCCGCGGCGACCGCGACCTGGGGGTAGGCGTCCTGCGCCCCGGCCGCGGTGTTGTCGAGCCGGGCCGGCGCCGACCAGGCGCCCGACACCCCGGTGCGCTCGGCCGCGTACACCTCGTACCGCGGGTCGACGCTGTGCGCCCACACCACGACCGTGCGGCCCGAGGGGGTGCCCGCGAGCCGGATGTCCTGGATGCGGTCGGCCGCGGCTATCTGCACCGGCGCCGACCAGGACGTGGCCCCGGCGGACAGCGCCGAGGTGCGCAGCACCGCACCGGTCGCGGCCACGTCGACCCAGGCGACGGTCACCGAACCGTCCGGGGCCGCCAGGAGGCGCGCGTCGACCGGTGAGGAGGTGTCGTAGGTGGAGCTCGCCAGCGTCTTCACCGGCCCCCACTTCGTCGTCCCCGCCGCTCGCACGGCCACCAGCAGATCGCGCTGCGACCTGTTCGCGGCGAGTCTGGACCACAGGGCGACGACCGTGCCGTCCTTGGCCGTTCTGGTGTCGATCAGCGTCTGGATCGTCGTACCGTCGGTGAGCGCGTACGGCGCGCCCCACTGGTCGGTCTGGACGGCCGGGGCGGGCCCCGGCCTGGCCTCGGCACCCGTCGCGCCGAGGGCGCCGAGCGCGAGTGCGGACGTCAGCGCGGGTATTAACACCCGGCTCAGCAGCGTGCTCCGTCGGCCGTTCCTGTTCTCTGCCACAAGTACTCCGCCTCATGCGTGGGAAGCATGCGGGGTACGCGAAGCCGCGCGTGCATGCCGCGCGAGGATAGGAAAGCTGCCCGGCTCGGGCCCAGCATGCGAGTAGCCGGGAGGTTAACAGCGGACGCGGAATCCCGAACTCCCCGGCGAGGACACTGGGTTGGTGCCCGGTGGCGGCTCGCCTCATGCGGGCGGGAGCACACCGGGGCGACGACCGCGTCGGGCGGGTGCGGCTGGCCCACGGGGCCCGGCACCGCTTATGGGTGCGGCACCCACAGGGCGCGGCGCTACTTGCGGGCGCGGACTGCCCACACAGGGCCCGGCGCTACTTGTGTGCGGCACCCACAGGGCCCGGGCCCACTTGGGGTGCGGCGGTATGTGGGGTGCGAACCCACGGGACTCGGCGGTATGTGCGGGCGCGGCACCCACAGGGCCCGGGGCTACTTGTGTGCGTGGCTTCCCACGTAGAACAGGAGCCACACGAAACCGGCGAAGACATGGGTGCCGAAGATGTAGAAGCCCGCGCGCAGCGCGATGCCGCGCTCCTGGCTCTTCTCGCTGTCGGCCACCGGCCACCCGCCTCCTTGGTCCCGTCCAGGGTACGGGGACGGGGCCGAGGGGCCGGTGTCGAGGGAGCCGGTGCCGGGAGGGGGCGGGGGCGCGGCCGGGGTCAGTCCTCGTGGGTGTAGAACACGTAGAACGACGCCAGGAACATCGCGCCGCCGAAGATCGCACCCATCCCGGACGACCGGAACACGCTGTGCCCGGCCAGGCTGTACAGGAAGCCCATCCCGCTGCCGAACAGCGTCCCGTACGCCGCCGCGCGCAGCTCACGGGGCAGGGCGGACTGGATGCTGAGGAGACCGGCGCCGAGGGCCATCAGGACCAGGCCCGACACGACGCCGAGGACGATCTGGCCGCCGGTGAGCGCGCCGCCGCCGCGCAGGATGGCCGCGGCGTAGAGCCCGTACACCACCCCCAGGACGACGGGGACCGCGAGGACGGTCCTGCTCGGGTGGTGAGCCGTGCGGCGGCTCGGGGCGGGTACCGAAGCGTGTGCGGCCATGGCGGCACTCCTTCCGCTTGCCCGGGGCACGTGTGCGCGTCCCCCATATAGCCCACACCCGCGCGCGCCGATGGGCAACCCGGGATTTCGTGGACGGGTGCGCAGCTTCCTGTCGGCGGTGCTGATCGTGCTCGCGGCCGTCCTGGTGCCGCTCGGCGCGATCGCCGCCTGGGCGAAGACGGAGATCGCCGACAGCGACCGGTACGTGGCCACGATGGCGCCGCTCGCCGGGAACGGGGCCGTGCGCGACGAGGTGGCCGCCAAGGCCACCGACGCGATCATGAAGAACATCGACGTGGGGCCGCTCCAGGCCTCGGTGGCCTCGCTGATCGGCGGGGCCGTGCGGTCCTTCACCACCACCTCCGCCTTCCGGAGCGTGTGGGACACCGCCAACCGGGCCGCCCACGCGAGCGTCGTGGCCGCGCTGACCGAGAACGGCGGCGGCAACGACGTGCGCATCGACCTGGCCCCGGCGATCCAGCAGATCAAGACCGAACTGGAGGCACAGGGCGTGCCGTTCGCGAACGAGATTCCCGTGGAGAAGACCGACCTGACCGTCGTCGAGTCGACGAAACTGGGCCCGGTCCGCACCGTGTTCCGGTGGCTCCAGCGCATCGGCGTCTGGGGCGCGGTCGCCTGTGTGGCGGCGGCGGGGTCGGCGGTGCTCGTCGCGGTACGCCGCCGCCGCGCCCTCATCGGGGTGGGGATCGGGCTTGCCGTGGGGGCCGCGGCCCTGCGCGTGCTGGTCGCCGTCGGCCGATCGCTCACGCTCGACGGGCTGCCCGCGGACTCCGATCCCTCCGCGGCGGGGGCGGTCTACGACGCGCTCACCGACTTCCTCAGCACGGCGGCGTGGGGAGTGCTCGCGTTCGGGCTGGCGCTGGCGCTGGCGGCGTGGCTCGCGGGGCGGCTGTGGAAAAGGGAGCGGCCGGGCGGCGAAGGGGCGGGGCCGGGACCGGTACCGGCGGGGTCGCCAGGCCGGCCCTGACCGCGTCGGGCACCCGGCCGCCCACCGTGCACGCGGTCCGGGGTGTCACCGCGATGCCGAGCCGCTCGGCGCCGACCGCCTCGGCGCGGGCAAAGGCTTGAACAACCCTGCCCGGCGCGGGGCCGTCCTTGAGGGAGGATGCGAGCGCCGTGACCAGCCAGCGGAAGGCGGACCGCCTTGGACACCATGGGCACCGGAACCATGCCGGGCCGGGCGACCGCGACCGTACGCCGCCGCCACCCCTGGCGGGTGGTGTCCGCGCTGGCCGGGGCGGTGCTGCTGGCCGGGGTCAGCGCGGTGGTGGGGTGCCGGGCCGCCGACTCGGACGGGGTCACGCCCGTGCCGCAGGCCCTCGCCTTCCTGCCCTGGCTGCTCGTGCCGGGCGGCGCGGGGCTCGCGCTCGCGGCGCTGGGGCGGTGGCGCACCGGGATGGTGTGGGGCGTCGCGGTGCTCGCGGTCACCGGCTGGTACACCCAGCCGTACGGCGATGACACGACCCGCCCGAAGGGGCCGGTCCTGGCGGAGCTCAAAGTCCTCACGTCCAACACCGAGTTCGGGTGGGCGACGGACGATCTGATCGCCACCGTCCGGCGCGAGAAGCCCGACCTCGTGTTCGTCGAGGAGTGCGGCTTCCGCTGCTCCGACGCGCTCGCCGCCGACCTGCCCGAGGCCGACTACCCGTACCGCGACGTGGTGCGCGAGGACGGCTCGGCCGGCTCCGCGATCCTCAGCCGGTTCCCGCTCAAGCCCGCCGAGCCCATCGAGTCGGTGATGGCGATGCCGGGCGCGGTGGCCACCATCGGCGGGCGCGAGGTCCGCCTCCAGCTCGCGCACCCCTCGCCGCCGCTCCCCGGCGACGAGGGGAAATGGCATCAAGAGCTGGGCCGGGTAAGGGAGTTCGCGCGGTCGGCCAAGGGGCAGCCGGTGATCCTGGCCGGGGACTTCAACGCCACGCAGGACCACGCCCTGTTCCGCTCGGTGCTGGACGCGGGCGCGCTGCACGACAGCGCCCGCCTCACCGGCCAGTCGCACACCTACTCCTGGCCCGCCGACCGCACCACACCGCTGCGCACCCAGATCGACCACGTCCTGGTGAGCGGCCACTTCAAGGTGACGTCCGCCCGCTTCCTGAAGCTGCGCGACACCGACCACCGCGCCCTCCTGGTCGGGCTCGGACTGTACGCCGGTTAGGACCGCGCGGGCGGCGCGCGCGGCAGGACGTTCCTCACCGGGCGGCCCGGGGACTTCAGGGATGATCCGGAAACGGCCGCGCGCCCGGACCGGTCACCTTCGGAAACGGCCACGCGCCCGAGCCGATCGCGTTCGGACGCGGTCACACGCCCGGAACGATCGAATCCGTAAAAATTATCCACAGGCTGTGGACAAGTTTTACGGTTTTGTTGGGCGTCCCGTTTGCACCAAGTGATCTTTTTACGGTGTCGTGTGCTCATGGCTGATCAGAAGCGGGCGGGGGACGGTGGGCGAGCGGGGCGGTTCGCGCCGCCGGAATGGCTCATCGGGGGGCTGCGACCGGCGCCCACCCCCATCCCCTGGCCCGCCGTGGCCCGCGCCGCGGTCGCCCTGGCCGCCCCGCTCGCCGTGGGCATGGCCACCGGGCACGGCGTGTACGGCGCGCTCGCCTCCATGGGCGCGCTCAGCGGCGTCATCGGCGACACCGCCGACGCCTACCGGATGCGGATCTTCAACATCGCCGTGCCGCAGCTCTTCGGCGCGCTCGGCGTGACCGTCGGCAGCCTCGTCTTCGGACACGGCTGGCTCGCGGTCGCCGCCCTGACCCTGGTCGCACTGGCCTCCGGGATGATCTCCTCGATCGGCGCGGTGGCCTCGGTATCGGGCCTGCTGCTCCTGCTCAACGCGGTGGTCGGCGCGGGCCTGCCCATGCCGTCCCCCTGGTGGAAGGCGCCGCTGCTGCTCAGCCTCGGCGGCCTGCTCGTCCTGCTCCTGAGCCTGCTCGGCTGGCCACTGCGCCGCACCGAACCCGAGCGCGCCGCCGTCGCCGGGACCTATCGCGCGGTCGCCGAGGCCATCGAGGCGGCCGCCACCGACGGGTACGACACGAGACGCCGGGCCGTCACGCACTCCCTCAACACCACCTACGACCTCATCCTCGCCCGCCGCGCCCGCGAACACGGCCGCCGCGGCGAGCTGGTGCGCCTGCTCGCCCAGCTCAACGTGCTCATCCCGATCGTGGAGGCGGCCCCCGCCGTGCACCTGCGCGGCTGGGGCGTGGACCCCGCGATCCCGGCCGCCGTACGGCAGTTGGCGGACGCGGTGGACGAGGGTCGCACCGGCACCGCCGAGCCCGAACTGCCCGCGCCCACCACTCCCGCCGAGCGCGCCCTGGACACCGCGCTGCGGCACGCCTTCGCCGTGGTGCACCACCCCGACCCCGACCAGTCCAACGTCGACGACCGCCTCGGCCGCCCGGCGGCCCTGCGCATCCGCTTCCGCCGCGCGGCCCGCAACGTCCTGCTCTCCGGCGCCTCCTGGCGCTACGGACTGCGCCTCGCCCTGTGCATCGGCCTCGCCCAGGCCCTGGTCTCCGTGGTCCCGGTGGAACGCTCGTACTGGGTCGCGCTCACCATCGTCTTCGTGCTCAAGCCCGACTTCGGCTCGGTCTTCGCCCGCGCCCTGATGCGGGCCGTCGGCACCGCGGGCGGCCTCGTCATCGCCGCGGCCGTCCTCGCCGACGTGCCGCGCGGGTGGTGGGACGTGCCGGTCCTGATGTTGCTCGCCGCGCTGATCCCGGCGTTCTCCGCGAAGGGCTACGCCTTCCAGACCGCCGCCATCACCCCGGTGATCCTGCTGCTCTCCGACGTCCTCAACCACCAGGGTTTCAACCTGGTCCTGCCGCGCCTGTGGGACAGCCTCATCGGCTGCGGGATCGCGCTGGTGGCGGGCTACGTGCTGTGGCCCGAGAGCTGGCACACCCGCGTCGGGGCCCGGCTCGCGGACGCGGTGGCCTCGACCGCCGAGTACGTGGAGTACACCTTCGGCTCCGAGGACGACCGCGCCGAGCGGGTCCGCCGCCGCCGTCGCCTCTACCGCGATCTGTCGACCGTACGCAGCGAGTTCCAGCGGGCGCTGACCGAGCCCCCGCCCACCGGGGCCAGGGCCGCCGCGTGGTGGCCGCTGGTCGTCGCGGTCGAGCGCATCGTGGACGCGACGACGGCGGCGCGGGTGCGGGTCAATCACGGGGCGCCGTGGCCTGCGGCGGGCGAGGCGGAGGCGATCGCGGGGCAGCTTCGTGCGCTGGCGGGCGGGTTGCGGGAGAGTGTGACGCTGGTGGGGGTGCGGGTGGAGCTCTCGGGGGACGAGGGGTCCGTTCTCGCCCCGCTGCGGCAGGAGGTACGAGCGGCCCGCGCCATCGCCTCCCCCACCCCTTAGCCCCTGGGGCTCCGCCCCAGACCCCGGTCGGCCCCTCCCCGCCCCTTCCCTAAACCCTCCGGGGGTTGAAGGACCCTGGGGCTCCGTTCCAGACCCCGTTCGCGCCTGAACGGCGCTCGTCCTCAAACGCCGGACGGGCTGAAGATGCTGATGCTGACCAGCACCATGCCGCTAAGGGGCGCGGGGAACTGCGCGAGAAGCGGGCACGGTCCGCAGACCGAAGGGGGGTTCAAGGGGCGCGGGGAACTGCGCGAACGGGCTCTGCGGCGTCCGGCTCAGAAGAGAGGCAACTGGCCGGGGAACGCGGGGAGTTCGAACCCGTCCAGGGTTCGTTGCGAGGCATCCGCGGGGGCCCGCATCTTGGACCCGCGGCAGAGCGTCAGCTCGCCACCCTCCCGCGTACGGGGATCGTGACGCACGAACCTGCCCGCCACCACGGCGACGGAACGACCGCAGGACGGGCAGGAACGGCGAGGAGAGACGCTGGACATCCCCCCATGCTGCCAGAGGCGCGCGCCTACGCGGCCGGCTTGAACGCGGAGGCCAGCCCGTTGCGCCACAGGCTGTTCACGCGGGACTTCTCCGTGCTGTTCGGGTACGCGTTGCGGCACGACGGGCCGGGCCCGCCACCGGACATGAGCTCACTGCACGGACCGGAGTAGTGGTCGGGCAGGCCGAGCACGTGCCCGGTCTCGTGCGCGACGACCCGCACCGAGTAGTACTGCTGGTTCTGGCTGTAGTCGAGGAAGATGTAGCCGCTGCCGTGCCCGTCGGTCGAGGCGTACGAGCCGTTCTGCGGGTCGTCGCCCTCGTAGTACTCGAAGTCCGCGCCCGAGCCGCTGTCGGCGAGCCGGACGTTCTGCACCGAGGAGTTCCAGATCTGCGCGGCCTGCGCTATCTGCGAGCGGAAGCTGGGGGCGTTGGCGGTGCTGTAGTACACGGTGACCGCGGCGGCGAGCGGGTTGGCGGCGCGCTTCTTGGCGACCGACTTCATGACCGCGTCGTAGAACGCCCGGTCGTTGGCGGCGGAGTGCTTGCCCCCGGCGGTGTAGTGCGCGGCCGCCGCGGTGGGGGCGGCGGCCGGGGTGGCGGCGGTGGCGGGGATCGCGCCGAAGCCCGCGAGGGCCAGGCCCAGGGCGGCGGTCATGACGAAGGTGCGGGAGTGTCTCATGGGGGGTTACCAATCCTTCGGGGATCCGCGCACGGCTGGGTGGGCCGGGCACGGGCGTGGGGTGTTCTCCGTGACTGGATGACGACGGTGGCGCCGCCGTCCCGGTGATTGTGGAGGCCACAGCGGCGTACGGGAATGATGCCGATCTGCGATAACTCCCGCGTATCAGAGCGGTTTTGGCCACCTGGTGCGGCGGGTTAGCACGCCCTAACCTCAGCCGCATGGATCTGGAGGTCAGACATCTGCGGGTGCTGTGCGCCATCGCCGACGCGGGCAGTCTGCACGGCGCCGCCCGGGCCCTGGGCACGAGTCAGCCCGCCCTGACCACCCAACTGCGGCGCATCGAGAACACGTTGGGCGGGCGGCTCTTCTCGCGCGAGCGGACCGGCTGTGTGCCCACGGCCCTTGGGCGGGGCGTGGTCGGCCGGGCCCGTCCGCTGCTCGCCTCGCTGAGCGCGCTGGTCACCGAGACCCGCGCCGCGGCCGCCCGCAGGGAGGGCGGCGCGCGGCTGCGCATCGGCTCGACCGCGAGCCGCGCCATCCCGGGCTGGCTGCGCCGGCTGCGGGAGCGGCTGCCGGGCACCGAGACCCAGCTCCAGGTGGCGGTTTCGGCCACCGCGCTGCTGCGCGGCGTCGCCGACGGCGATCTGGACGTGGCCTTCGTGCACGAGGTGGAGGGCTGCCCGCTGCGGGTCCCGCCGGGCCTGGACGTCCGCACCCTGGTGGAGCGCGAGCCCCAGTTCGTGTGCCTGGCCGCCGACCACCCGGCCGCGCACCACCCCGTCGTGGACCTCGCCGACCTGGCCGCCGACCAGTGGATGGTCGACCCCAGCGTGGACGGCGAATGGGAGGGCCTGCGCCGGGTCCTCCACGCCGCGGGCCTCAACCCCCGCGTCCTGCACGGGGATTACCTGACGGCGGCGGGCCTGGTCGCCACCGGCGAGGTGGTCACCCTCTGCCAGCCCACCTCGCGCCCCCGCTCCGACATGGCCGTACGCCCGCTCCGGGGGGACCCGCTGGGCGTACGGCTGCTCCTGGCGGTCCGCGGCGGGGCGTACGGAGGCGACCTGGCCGGGGTGGGCGCCGACCTGGAGTCGGCGTACTGGGAGGCCGCCTCGCACTCCCCGCCCTACCGGTCCTGGCTGGCGGAGCGGGGGCGTGCCTAGCGGGCCGTGCGCGCCGTGGCCACCTCGCGTCCGTCAGACGTGCGTTCGCCCCTCTTCACGGTGGCCGGGCCACTGCCCGCCGGGCTCGCCGCCCTGGTCGGCGTCGGCACCGTCCTCGCCCTCTTCGTCGCCTTCACCGTCGCCGTGAGCGCGCTGCTCACGATCGGTCAGATCTCGGTCGGCCGGCCCGACGTCCTCGCCCTGCCCGGCGACCGGGTCGCCCTGGTGCCCGGGGGCCGCACGGGGGATCCGGCCCAGCGGATCCTGCGGTGGCGTGAGCAGGGCGGAGGCTGAGGGGCCCGGTCGCGGTCCCGGCTCACCTTTCGCGGTGCTCACCCGGCCCCTTCCGGGAAACGCCCCGCCGGGTCGCTAACCTTACGTGTCCGCGCTGGCCAGGGATCGGACCCCGGACCTGTGGCGCAGTGCGGTACGTATCGCACCCAACTCATGCGAAAGGCCTCGCCCATGGGCATTCGGAGCTTGCTGCGCAAGGTGTTCGGACGCGATCGCGCGGAGCGTACCGAGCCGACGGCGGCTTCCGTACCGCCCCAGGCGGAACGCGCCCCCGAGACCGCCGAGACCCCCGCCCCCGCACCGGCCGAGGCGGCCGCGCCGTCCGTTCCCGCCCCGGCGAAGGAAGTCACCCTTTCCTCCGCGGAGGAGCTGGTGGCCGCCGCCTTCGACGGCCCGCGCCCCCCGGCCCCGTCCTCCACCCCGACCCCGGCCTCCTCCGACTCCGCGACCCGCGAGGGCTCCCCGGACTCCGCCGACGCCTCGGAGCCGGTCGCCGAGGTGCCGCAGCCCCGCACGGAGGCCGAGCCGGAGCCGGTGGCCGAGCCGGTCGCGACCGAAGAGCCCGCGCCGACCGAGGAGCCGGAGACCACGGCCCCCGAGCCCGAGCCCGTACGAGCGGAGGTCGAGCCCGAGTCCGAGCCGGTGGCGGCCGAGGTCGAGGTCGCGGTTGAACCCGTCGTCGAGCCCGAGCCCGAGCCCGAGCCGGTGAAGGTGGAGCCCGAGCCGGTGAAGGCCGAGGCCAAGGCTAAGGCCGAAGCCGAACCCGCCACCGAACCCGAGCCCGAGCCCGTCGAGATCGAGGCGGAGCCCGCCACCGAACCCGAGCCGGTCAAGGCCGAAGCCGAACCCTCCACCGAGCCCGAGCCCGAGCCGGTCAAGGCGGAGGCGGAGCCCGTCGCCGAGCCCGAGCCGGTCAAGACCGAGGCCGAACCCGCCGCCGAGCCCGAGCCCGTCAAGGCCGAGGCCGAGGCGGAGGCAGGCGTGGACGGCGACGCCGATGTCTCCCTCCCCACGTCCAAGCCCGCCGTCTCGGCCGCTCGGGTGAAGTCCCGGGCGCCCGGGCTCTCCGGGGCGTACAAGGCGGCCGGGGCCGCGCTCAAGAAGGCCGGGATCAGTGGGGCGCGGGCCAAGGTGTACCTCGTGCTCGACCGGTCCGGGTCGATGCGGCCGTACTACAAGGACGGCAGCGCGCAGGGTCTCGCCGAGCAGGTGCTCGCGCTCGCGGCGCACCTCGACGAGGAGGCCACCGTGCACACGGTGTTCTTCTCGACCGACATCGACGGGTCGGTGGACCTCGGGCTCGACGCGTACGAGGGGCTCGTCGACGAGACGCACGCCGGGCTCGGGCGCCTGGGGCGGACCAGCTACCACCGGGCCGTCGAGGAGGTCGTCGAGCACGTCGAGAAGGCCGGGCACGACGGGCCGGTGCTCGTCGTGTTCCAGACCGACGGCGCCCCCGACGCCAAGCTGCCCGCCCGCCAGGCACTCGCGGACGTCGCCGACAAGCCGCTGTACTG
Source organism: Streptomyces sp. NPDC045846 (assembly GCF_056431605.1). NCBI lineage: Bacteria > Bacillati > Actinomycetota > Actinomycetes > Kitasatosporales > Streptomycetaceae > Streptomyces > Streptomyces sp. NPDC045846. Next base: position 330,602 of record NZ_JBWKKJ010000004.1, read on the forward strand.
GCAGTTCGTCGCGTTCGGCGAGGACGACTCGAAGGCGTTCGACTTCCTGCGCACCGCCGAGACAGACCACGCCCACGTCGGCTTCTTCCACGCCGGGCCCGCGCCCCGCGAGCTGAGCGACGCCGAGGTCTACCGGGGTCTGCTCAACTCGTTCCGCCCGTAGCGGCCGCCGCCTTCGGCAGCGAGACGGTCACGGTGAGCCCGCCCTCGGGGCCGGGCACCGCCGTGGCCGTCCCGCCGTGCGCCACCGCGATGGAGCGCACGATGGACAGGCCGAGCCCCGCCCCCGGTCCCGTCCGGTCGCGGCCCTCGCCCCGCCGGAAGGGCTCGAACAGGGCCGGGACCTCCTCCGCGGCGACCACCGGCCCCCCGGGGTTGGCCACCACGAGCCGGCCGCCGTACACGGTGACCTCCACCGCCCCGCCCGGCACGTTGTAGGTGACCGCGTTGGCGAGGAGGTTCGCGGTCAGCCGGGCGAGCAGCGCCCGGTTGCCCCGCACCACGGCGGGATCGGCGTTGACCCGCACGGTGTCGTAGCGCGCCGCCTCCTCCCGGACGACCTCCGCGAGGTCCACCTCCTCGCGCCGCTCCAGGCCCCGCTCGCTGCGGGCCAGCATCAGGAGCCCCTCGATGAGCTGCTCGCTGCGCCGGTTGTTGTCGAGCAGCGTCGTACGGGTGCGCTCGATGTCGGCGGGGCCCGGCTCGCCGTCGAGGCCGATCTGGATCGCTGCGCGCTGGGTGGCGAGCGGGGTGCGCAGTTCGTGCGAGGCGTTGGCGATGAAGCGGCGCTGGCTGTCGAAGGCGGCTTCGAGGCGGCCGAGCAGGTCGTCGATGGTGTCGCCGAGTTCCTTCAGCTCGTCGTCGGGCCCGGCCGCCCCGATCCTCCCCCAGCCTCGCAGCCTCGTTCCAGCGGGGGAGACCCCCGTGTGCAGATTGCTCGCGGTCAGCTTGCGGGCCCGCGCCGTCATGACGTGCACGGGACGAAGGAGGCGGCCCGCCGTCCACCAGCCCACCACGACCGCGAGCAGCGCGATCGCGACGAGCGCCAGCGTGGACCACAGCGCGGTCTGGCTGGAGGCCGCGTCGCTCACGTCGGCGCTGAGGCGGTAGACGGTGAGCGGTTCGAGCGGGGTGGGGCCGCTGCGGTAGGCGGCCGCGCCCGACGGCATCCGGAGGGTGGTCGCGCGGGTCGCGATGGCGGTCGCCTGCTGTTCGGTGCCGGCCCGCGAGAGCAGGTTGACGACGGCCAGCAGCGCCGCCCCGAGCACCAGGAAGACACCGCCGAAGATCAGCGCGATGCGGGTCCTGATCACCTGGTGGGGCTCCCCGCGTTCACAGCGCGTACCCCACGCCCTGGACGGTACGGATCAACGAGGGCTCGCCGAGCTTGCCGCGCAGCTTGCTCATGGCGACGCGTACCGCGCCGGTGAAGGGGTCGGCGTTGGCGTCCCAGGCGCGCTCCAGGAGCTCCTCGGCGGAGACGGCCGCGCCGTCGGCCTCCAGGAGGATCTGGAGCACAGCGAACTCCTTGGGCGAGAGGTCGAGCTCCTGGCCGTCGCGGTGCGCGGTGCGCCGCACGGTGTCCAGGCGCAGACCGTGCCGCTCCAGGACCGGCGGCACCGGGCGGGCGCTGCGCCGCCGCAGGGCGCGGACCCGCGAGACCAGCTCGGGGAACTCGAAGGGCTTGCCCAGGTAGTCGTCCGCGCCCAGGTCGAGGCCCTCGACCCGGTCCTCCATGGACGCCGACGCGGTCAGCATCAGGATGCGGGTGCGGGAGGCGTCGGCGACCAGGCGGCGGGCCACCTCGTCGCCGTGCACGCGCGGCAGGTCGCGGTCGAGCACCACCACGTCGTAGTCGTGCAGGCCCAGGTAGGCCAGGGCCGCGTCCCCGCTGTAGACGGTGTCCACGGCGAATCCGGCCCGCCGCAGACCGGTGGCGACGAGCTCGGCGAGGACCTCCTCGTCCTCGGCGACCAGTACCCGCATGTTCTCGTCCTTCGTGTGCACGTGCCCCCTTCCGTCCCAGGATGCGTCCTTGTTACGGCAACGGGTGTTTCGCAAACCTCTCCGCGGCCCGAGGGGGCGTCCGCCATCCGGACATCCCGGGCGGTCGCGGCTACGACGGCCGATAGGATTCCGCGCATGCCTTCGCCGACGTACTACGTTTCGACGCCCATCTACTACGTCAACGACGCCCCGCACCTGGGCCACGCCTACACCACCGTCGCCGGTGACGTGCTCACCCGCTGGCACCGCCAGCGCGGCGAGAAGGTGTGGTACCTGACGGGCACGGACGAGCACGGCCAGAAGATCATGCGCACGGCGGAGGCGAACGGCGTCACCCCGCAGGAGTGGTGCGACAAGCTCGTCGGCGAGGCGTGGCAGCCCCTGTGGGAGCACCTGGACATCGCCAACGACGACTTCATCCGCACCACCCAGAAGCGGCACACGGACCGGGTGCAGGAGTTCGTCCAGGACCTGTACGACAAGGGCGAGATCTACAAGGGCGGCTACGAGGGCCCGTACTGCGTGGGCTGCGAGGAGTACAAGCTCCCCGGCGACCTGATCGAGGCGGAGGACGGCACCGAACTGTGCGCCATCCACAAGAAGCCGGTGGAGCTCCTCAAGGAGGAGAACTACTTCTTCAAGCTGAGCGAGTACGGCCCGAAGCTCCTTGAGTTCTACGAGGCGAACCCGGGCTTCATCCAGCCCGAGTCGGCCCGCAACGAGGTCCTGAACTTCGTGAAGCAGGGCCTTCAGGACCTGTCCATCTCGCGGTCGACCTTCGACTGGGGCGTGCCCGTGCCGTGGGACCCGCAGCACGTGATCTACGTGTGGGTGGACGCGCTGCTCAACTACGCGACGGCGGTCGGGTACGGCGCCGACCAGGCCCGCTTCGAGGAGATCTTCCCGGCGGACGTGCACCTCGTCGGCAAGGACATCCTGCGCTTCCACGCGATCATCTGGCCCGCGATGCTGATGGCCAACGGGCTGCCCGTGCCGGGGAAGGTCGCGGCCAACGGCTGGCTGATGGTCGGCGGCGAGAAGATGTCGAAGTCCAACCTGACCGGCATCAAGCCGCAGGACCTGACCTCGCACTTCGGCGTGGACGCCTACCGCTGGTACTTCCTGCGGGCCATCGCGTTCGGCCAGGACGGCTCGTTCTCCTGGGAGGACTTCACCGCCCGCTACACCTCCGAACTCGCCAACGACTACGGCAACCTGGCCTCCCGCGTCGCCGCGATGGTCGGCAAGTACTTCGGCGGCGAGCTGCCCGCCGCCAGCGCCGACGGCGCCGCCGAGCAGGCCGTGCGCGACGGGCTCGCGAAGGCGGCCGCCGAGGCCGACCGGCGCATCGGCGACGAACTCGACTTCCAGGGCGGCATCCTGGCCGTCTTCGACTTCGTCAAGCGGGTCAACGGCTACCTCACCGAGCAGGAGCCCTGGAAGGTCGCCAAGGACGACTCCGCCGAGGGCCGGGCCCGGCTCGCGACGATCCTGTACACCGCGGCCGAGGCGCTGCGCGGCGTCGCGGTGCTGCTCAACCCGGTGATGCCGGACACCTCGCACAAGCTGTGGGACTCGCTCGGCGCCGAGGCCGCGCTGGGCGCGCTCGCCGAGCAGCGGGTCCAGGACGCGGGCACCTGGGGCGCGCTGCCCGCCGGCGCGAAGGTCACCAAGGGCGCGGTGCTCTTCCCGCGCCTGGAGGAGAAGCCCGCGTAAGGCGCTTCACCTGTACGGAGGTTGGGGCCGCCGGGGCCCGAGGGGTCCCGGCGTGCGGGGGCGGGCACGGCCGGGATCGCGGCCGCCGTCCGCCGCCCTCCTTTCCGGACGAGTTCTTTCCTTCCTGGCAGGATCTGTGGCCCATTCAACGGTTGTTGATTCGCTGTTGATCGGGTGCGACCAGAGTGTTCCGGTCGGTACGCACGGGGAGAGGGAAAGGACAGGGAATGCCATTGCTCGCGAATCGTGTCACCGTGACCGTTCACGCCTCCGATCCGCTGAGCCGGGCCGGGGTCATCAGTCATCTGCAGCACCAGCCGACGGTGGAGGTCCTGCGGGACACCAGAGAGGCTCGCGAGACGGACGGCCGCCCGGCCGACCCCACGGTCGCCGTCATGCTCGTCGACCAGGTCGACGACTCGGCCTCCGCGGAGCTGCGCCGCGTGGTGCGCGGCGGGGAGCAGCGCGTGGTGCTCATAGCCCGCGAACTGCGCGAGCCCGACCTGCTGACCGTGGTCGAGTACGGGGTGCGGGCCATCCTGTGGCGCCACCAGGCCACCGAACAGCGTCTGTTGAAGGCCGTGCACAGCGCGGCGCGCGGCGAGGGGGAACTGCCGCCGGACCTCATCAGCCGACTGCTCGTGCAGGTCGGACGGCTGCGCCGCTCGGAGACCACCTCGGCATCGGCCGGGTCCGCGTCGGCCGCGCCGCTGTTCGGGATGGCGCCGCGCGAGGTCGACGTGCTGCGGCTCGTCGCCGAGGGCCTCGACACCCGGCAGATCTCCGAGAAGCTCGCCTACTCGGAACGCACCGTCAAGAACATCCTGCACGCCCTCATGACCAGGCTTCAGCTCACCAACCGCGCGCACGCCGTGGCCTACGCGCTGCGCGAGGGCTACATCTAGCCGGTACGGCGCCCGGCACACCTGCCCGGCCGCCGCAGACCGCTCCATCGCCGCCGGACCCACCCGGGTCCGGCCGTGTCCGGCAACTCGGGAAATTGGCTCAATGATCCACGAAATCGACGAGGCGCTGCGGCGCATCCTGCGCGGCGGGGCGCTGCCCGAGGGAACGGGGGACGTCGTCTTCGAGGCGCCCACCCGCGACTGGGCGGCCCGGCGCAACACCCCCACCCTGAACGCCTACCTGTACGACATCCGCGAGGACGTGGCCCGCCGCGAGCGCGGCTCGTACGCGGAGCGGGACGCCAACGGGGTGGTGCTGCGCAGGCGCCAGCCGCCCCGCTGGTACCGGCTCTCCTACCTCCTGACGGCGTGGACCAGCCGCCCCGAGGACGAACACCGGCTCCTTTCCGGCGCGTTGGCCTGCCTGCTGCCGCACGAGATGCTGCCCGACGAGCACGTGCCGCGGGCCCTGGAGGCGTACAAGGTCTCGCTGCCGCTGACGGTCGCGGTGCCGCCGGCCGAGTCCCGCTCCCTCGCCGACATCTGGTCGGCGCTCGGCGGCGAGCTGAAGCCCTCGCTCGACGTGGTCATCACGACGCCGTTCCCGGTCACCCCGGTCTACCCGGTCGCACCGCCGGTCACCGAGGGCGTGATCACCGTACGGGGCCGCGACGGCGTGCCGGACGACGCGAAGCCGCGCATGATGCGGACCTCGCGCGACGGCGCGCCGCGCGGCGACGCCGCGCGGGACGGTGGCGGGCGCGACGGGGGCGCCCGGTGAACGAGGCCGCCCGCGCCCTGCTGCTCCGCCTCGACCACCTGCGTGCCTCGGTCGCGGCCCTGGTCGAGGCCCGCTCGGCCGACGATCCGACGGCCCAGGACCCGCTGCGCGGCCTGTACGTCTCGGCGGAGACCGCGGCCCGCCTGGCGAACGGTCCCGCGCCCGAACTCCCCTCTGACACCGGTCCGTTCACGCCCGCGCCCGGCGACCGCCTCACCGCGCTCGCCGAGGGCTTCGGGCTCGGCCCGCTCGACGAACTGCTCCTCGTCGCGGCGCTCGCCCCCGACGTGGACCGGCGCTTCGAGCCGCTCTACGGCTACCTCAACGACGACGTGGGCCGCCGCAGGGCCTCCGTCGCGCTCGCCCTCGAACTCGCCGGGACCGGCCCGCACGACCCGGAGGCGCGCGGCCGGTTCCATCCGGCGGCGCCGCTGGTCACGGGCGGCCTGCTGGCCCTGGAGGACGAGGACCGCCCGCTGCCGGGGCGCGCCCTGCGCGTCCCGGAACGGGTGGTGGCCCACCTGCTGGGCGACGACACCCTGGACGGCCGACTCGCCGACTCCCACATCGAGTTGCTGGCACCCGCCGGAACCGCACCGGCCGAGGGCCTCGCGGCGCGGATCGCCCTCGCGCCACCGCCCCTCGCCGTCCACCTGCGCGAGCGCAGGGCCGGGAGCGGCGCGGACGCGGTGAGCGCGGCCCTGCGCGGCGCCGGACGGACCGTGCTGCGCCACCGCCCCGAGCAGACCGACCGCGCGGCCGCCCGCGCCCTGCTGCGCGAGGCACGCCTGCGCGGCGCCGGGACCGCCGTGGTGGTCGAGTTGCCCGGCGAACCCGGGCCGCTGATACGGGAGTTGACGGCGCCGTCCGGGGTGACCGTGGTGTTCACCGGTACCGAACCGTACGACCCCACGTGGGCGCCCGGCGCGGCGCTGCTGGCGCTGGAGGACACCACCGCCGAGACCGACCCGCTGACCGCCTGGCACGAGGAGCTGCCCGGGTACGAGGGTGACCTCGCGGAGGCCGTCGGGCCCTACCGGCTGGGAGCCGGGCAGGTGCGGCGGGCCGCCCGGGGGGCGCTCGCCCTCGCCGGGTTCGAGGGGACGCCGGTGGGCCTGGGCCACGTACAGACGAGCGCCCGCCAGCTCTCGGCGCCGCTGCTCGACCGGCACGCCCGCCGGGTGCGGCCCGCCGTCGGGTTCGCCGACCTCGTCCTGCCCGAGGAGCCGCTCGGCATGCTGCGGGAACTCGCGGGCCGCGCCCGGCACCGGGACCGGGTGCTCGGTGAATGGCGGCTGCGTACGGGGGGCGGGCGCGGCCGGGGTGTGGTCGCCCTGTTCGCGGGCGACTCCGGCACCGGCAAGACGCTGGCCGCGGAGGTCGTCGCGGGCGAGCTCGGCCTGGACCTGTACGTGGTGGACCTGTCGTCGGTGGTCGACAAGTACGTCGGTGAGACCGAGAAGAACCTGGAGAAGATCTTCGTCGAGGCGGACCGGACCGACTCGGTGCTCCTCTTCGACGAGGCGGACGCGGTGTTCGGCAAACGGTCTGAGGTGAAGAGCTCGCACGACCGGTACGCCAACCTGGAGAGCGCCTACCTCCTCCAGCGCCTGGAGGCCTTCGACGGCATCGCGGTCCTGACGACCAACCTGCGGGCCAACATCGACGAGGCCTTCACGCGGCGGCTCGACCTGGTGGTGGACTTCCCGTTCCCGGACGTGGAACTGCGCGCCCTGCTGTGGCGCAGCTGCCTGGCGGGGGTGCCGCAGGAGGACGGCCTGGACGCCGCGCTCGACGCGTGCGCGAAGGAGTTCGAGCTGGCGGGCGGGGCGATTCGCTCCGCGGCGGTCACCGCGGGGTATCTCGCGGCGGGGCGGGGGGCGGGGGTGTCGGCGGAGGACGTCCGGGTCGGGGCGCGGCGGGAGTACGTCAAGTCCGGCCGCCTCGTCCCCGGCGCGGGCCTCGCCTGGTCCCCCTAGCCCCCTTGCCAGGGCGCCCGGCGCCCTGCGGGCTGCCCTGCCGGTGTACCCGGCGCCCTGGCGGGCCTGCCCTCGGCGGTGTGCCCGTGCGGGGCGCTGCGGCCCCGGCCCCCTTCGATCTGCGGACCGTGCCCGCTTCTCGCGCAGTTCCCCGCGTCCCCAAAAACCCGCTTTCGACCGCGGACCGTGCGTGGCTGGTCGCGCAGTTCCCCGCGCCCCTATCAGTACTGGTGCCGGTCAGCATGGACATCCTCAGCCCGTCCGGCGATTGAGGACGAGCGCCGTTCAGGCGCGAACGGGGTCTGGGGCGGAGCCCCCAGCAGCGCCTTCAACCCCCGGAGGGTTTAGGGAAGGGGCGGGGTGGGGCCCTCCGGGGTCTGGGGCGGAGCCCCAGGGGCCTTCAACCCCCGGAGGCCACGCGGCGCAGCCGCAGAGTGTCGCAGCGGGAAGGGGCGGGGTGGGGCCCTCCGGGGTCTGGGGCGGAGCCGCAGGGGGCCGGGGTTACTGGAGGATCTTCCAGCGCTGCTGGTCGTCCGGGAGCGCACCGCACGGCCGCACCTCGGCCACCTGAAGGTTCTTCCGGTCGTTGGGCGTCAGATCCGACAGGCACCAGTTGTCGTCCCGGCTCACCAACCGCACGAACCCGTCCGCCCCATTGATCGGCTGGATCGACCACTTCTGGTTGGCGGTCATGGACCCGTTGGTCAGGCTCGCCTTGCCGCCCGACGCCCCCCACATCTGGATCTGGTTCCCCTCCCGGGTGTTGTCCGCGACAGCCCAGTCCTCGGACGACGAGGAGAAGGCGAACTCGTTGTTCGGCAGCGGCCGTACGTGCCAGAACTGGTCCCACGGCGGCGAGTTGAAGCTCGTCGGCGCCGCGTAGACGTACCGGCCCTCCGCCTTCTGGTCGGTCGCCGTGACCAGGAGGTACCCGAGCCCGGACTGGATCCGCACCAGCTTGTTGGGGTCGTACTGGGGCGGCTTGGGAGCGCTGTTCCCACCGCCGCCCCCGCTGCCGCCGCCCCCGGGGTCCTTCGGCTTCGGCTGACCGGCGGGGTCGGGCGCGGGCTGGGCGGGCGCGGAGGGGGGCGGGGGCTGCTTCGAGGGCGGCGGCGGGGCGGAGGGCAGCGGGGAGTTGGAGCCCTGCGGGAGCGGCTCCTCCTTGGCCGGTGCCTTCTCGGAGGCCTGGCTCTTGACGCCCATGTCGTGCTGGAACCAGACGACCGCGAACGCCACGAGCGCCGCCACCAGGACCGAGCCGACCGCGAGGACCCAGCGCGGGAACACGGACGGCTGCACATAGGTGCCGCGCAGCTCCTGCGGAGCGGGCTCGCCGGACCTCAACACCGAGACGGTGAAGGGGTGTTGGCGGATGCCGCCGACCCAGCTCACATTGACCGCGGTGAGCTGCACCTCGGCGAACCCGGCCCGGCCCGGGTCGACCTGGATCGCGGTCGGGTTGGCCTCGACGGTGACGGCGTCGCCGTTGTCGCGGGTGGAGAAGGAGGCGGTGAGCGGCTGGTTGCCCAGGTTGTCGACGGCCACCCGGCCGCGCGCGCGACGACGGCCCTTGATGGTGCGCGGGACCAGCTCGGCGCGGAGCTCGGCGAACGGGCTGATGGTGAGCCGGCCCTCGACCACGTCGGCCTCGCCGGGATGTTCGCGGGGCTCGACGCGGATGCCGAAGGGGGTCGGGCCCGCCAGGGCGTCCGGAGTGCGCGGCGGCGCGAAGGTGACCTCGGCGGTCCCCTCCGCCCCGGGGTAGAGCCGCAGCACGGCCGGCTCCACGCTCGCCCACCCGGCGGCGTCCCCGACCGGCGAGAGCCGGTACTCCTCGACGGTGTCCCCCGTATTGCGCACGCGCAGCCGTACGGCGGTGCTCTCACCGGGGGCCACGGTGGTGGCGGGGGGCTCCAGGGCTGTCCACATACTCACCCCCCGAGTTAATTGCGACGGCCGTCGAAGTACAGGGACACGAGGGGCAGTTCCGGGGGCAGGACCCGCTGCCCTAGCGGCCATAGCCGCTAGTCAGGCGGCCCGGGCCGGGCCGCCGTCAAGGAGGACCCGGGCGGTTGCGGGGGAACAACCGCCCGGGAGTCTGGGGGATGCGAGCAGCCTCTCAAGGCCCGATCAGCAGCGCCTAACGCGCGCTAACGCCCGCGCTAACGGCCCGACCTGCCCGGCCCGTTCACCGAGCCGCCGACCAGTTTCCCGATCGTCGCCCCGTCGGCCACGCCGGTCTTCGGAAGGCCGACCTGGCCCTGGTACTGGGCGATCTTGTCCTTGAGCGAGCCGTCCGACACCATCGGCTGGCTGCTCTTCTGGCCGCTCTTGAAGTAGGCGATCCCGGTCTGGGCGAAGCCGCGGTCGCGGTTCAGGTCGTCGTTGGAGATGACGGCCTGGGACGCCCACCAGAACGCCGCGTTCAACTGCGTCACCTGGTAGTTCTTCGCCCCGCTCTTCACGTCGCCCGGCCGGATGCCCTGCGCCCACAGCGAGGCGAGGGTGGCCCGGCCCAGGGTGCCGTACGGGTCCGTCCTGGTCAGCTCCCGGCTGCTGTTCTGGTCCCGCATGACGTGCTCCTGATAGCAGCGCAGCGAGGTGTCGGTGAGCTTGTCGATGACGCCCGCGGTCCACCCCGGCTTCAGCTGGCAGGGGTTGGTCTTGCCGAGGGTGGCCAGGCGGTACTGCGCGAACTCGACGATGTCGTCCGGCTTGTAGCCCATCTGCCAGGGCGGGCCCGACTTGGCGTTCGCCTTCGTCGGGGGCGGCGCGTTGGGCGGCGGGGGCACCACGGGCGGGCCGCCGTCGGGCGCCGCGTTGTCGCCGCCTCCACCGCCGCCACCGCCCGCACCGCCACCGGAGCCGTCACCGGGCGGGTTCTGCGCGCCCGGCGGCGCCGCGGGCGGGGCGGAGGAGGGGGCCGGGGGCAGCGGGGACTCGGCGCCCTGCGGCACCGGCTGGGCGCTCGGTCCGGCCTGGAGTTCGCCGCTCGCGGTGGAGACCTTGGGCTGGAAGCCCAGCCACAGCACCGCGAACGCGACGGCCGCCGCGACCAGCGCGCTGCCGGTGACGAGCAGCCAGCGCGGCAGCACCGGGCGCTGGTCGAAGGTGCCGCCGAGGTCGAGAGCGGTGTCGTCGCCGGAGCGGCGCACCACCACGGTCAGGCGGTGCTGTTCGGCCGGGCCGGTCCAGCGGACCCGCTGCGGCCGGACGTCGAGCTTCGCGAACGCGGCGCGCCCCGGCGCCACCTGCACCGAGTTCGGCGCCATGTCGTAGGTGAGCCGGTTGCCCTCGTCGCGCAGGGTCAGCGACGCCGTGAGCGGGGTGTTGCCGAGGTTGTCGACGGCCACCGAGGCCCGGGCCCGGAACCGGCCCACCAGGCTCGGCGGCAGCAGTTCGGCGCGCACCTCGCTGAAGGGCGCGACCGTGACCTGCCCTTCGAGCACGTCCCGCAGGTCGGGGTGCTCGCGGGGCTCCACGCGGATGCCGTACGGGGCCGGGCCCACCAGGGCGTCGGGGGAGCGCGGCGGCGCGAAGGAGATCTCCGCGGTGCCCTCGCTGCCCGGGTACAGACGCAGGGTGTCGGGTTCCACCCGGGCCCAGCCCGCGGGAGCGCCGACGACCGACAGGCGGAACTCCTCGACCGTCTCCCCGGTATTGCGTACCCGCAGCCGTGCGGTGGCCCGCCCACCGGGATCAACGGCGACGGCGGCCGGGTCCAGAGACGTCCACATGGTCATGACCGAAGGCTAGGGGGCGCGCCGGGCCGGCCCCTGCCCGAAAGGCTCTGTCAGAGGGCAGCCCTCGCTGCACTCGTGGCCCCGGCGACCGAGCTGCCCGGCGGACCCGTCGACTGTCTCGGCACCGTGGTCGCGGGGCCCTGCGGCGCGGCCAGTTCGTCGGCCTCCGCCGCGCCCCGCGCGCTGAGCAATCGGTGCGCGGTGCGCAGCGAGGCCAGCGCGGACAGCGCCGGTGTCTCGCCGAGCGCCAGCAGGGCCCGGCCCCGGGCGGCGAGCGCGAGGCCCCGGCAGAACGGGTCCCCGAGGTCGCCCTCGATGGACAGGGCCTGCGTGGCACAGGCCGCCGCCTCGCCGGGCCGCTCCCTGGCCAGCGCGCAGTGCGCGAGCCGGGCCCACGCCAGCGCCTCCCAGCGCAGGTCGCCGACCCACTGGTGGTGCTGGCGCGACTCCCGCAGGTGGGCTGCGGCCCGCACCGGACGGCCGCCCGCGAGCAGGGCGCAGCCGATCTGGTACAGCACGTGCCCGAGCGTACCCCGGTCGCCCAACTCCCTTGCCGCGCCCAGCACTTCGTCGGCCGCCGCCTCGGCGCGCTCCTTGTCGCCGAGCAGCATCCGGGCGCGTACGACATGGGCCAGGACCCGCACCGCGTCGCCCCGGCTGCCCAGCTCCACGAACCGGGCGTAGGCCTGCTCGAACAGGGGCAGCGCCTCGGCGGTGCGGCCCATCGCGCCCAGGATCATGGCGAGTTCGTGCGCGGCCTCCGACTCGGTCAGCGGGTCGCAGGCCAGCGCGGCGAACCGGAGCGCCTGGCGCAGGGTGCGCTCGGTGCGCCGGTAGGTGTCGGCGTGCTGCTGCGGCGCGGCGGCGATCAGGCGCAGCGCCCGGCCGACCGAGCGGGAGTCGCCGACGCAGTGGGCGGCCGACAGGGCGAGCCGGGCCGGGCCCTGGAGCTCGCGGCGCCGGGCGGTGCCGAGGACGAGGTGCGCCCAGCCGGTGAGCAGGTCGACGGCGGGCCGCAGCGCCTCGTCGCCCAGGTCCTCCCAGGGTCCCTTGCCGAGGGCCTGCTCGGCGGTGGCGCGGATGAGCCGGTGCGATTCCTGGAGCCAGGCCCGCGCGGCCTCGGCCCCGGCCGGCCGGTAGCCGGGCACCCGCGGCGCGTACAGCAGATCGGGTACGCCGCTGAGCGGGCGCAGCCGGCGGATCGTGTTGCGGACGGTGGCCAGCACGTGGTCGAGGAGCCTGCGCTGGGCGGCGGGCCGCTCGGCCGCGTCCGGCGAGTCGTCGAGGACCCGCCGGGCGAAGATCCGTACGAGGTCGTGGAAGCGGTAGCGGCCCACGCCGCGGGCCTCCAGGAGACCGGCGTCGACGAGCGCCTCCAGGGCTTCCTCGGCCGCGCACTCCTCGACGTCGAGCAGGGCGGCCGCGGTGGCCCGGTCGAAGGCCGGCACGGCGGCCGCGGAGGCCAGGCGGAAGGCGCGGGCGACGTGCGGGTCCAGGCCCTCGTAGCTGAGCCGGAAGGCGGCGTCGACGCCGAGCCCGTCGGCCTCCAGCTCGTCCAGGCGGTGCCGTTCGTCGCGCAGCCGGGCGGTCAGGTCGGCCAGCGCCCAGTCCGGGCGGGCGGTCAGGCGGGCGGCCGCGATGCGCACCGCGAGCGGCAACCGGCCGCAGGCGGCGACCAGTTGGCGGGCGGCCTCCGGCTCGTCCCTCACCCGCTCCTCGCCCACGACGGCTTCGAGCATGGCCAGCGCGTCCTGTTCGGTCATCGCCTCCACGTCGAGGAGCCGGGCCCCGGGCAGTCCGGCGATCCGGGTGCGGCTGGTGACGAGGACCGCGCTGCCGGGGGTGCCGGGGAGCAGCGGGCGCAGCTGCGCAGTGTCGTGCGCGTTGTCGAGCAGGACCAGGACGCGTCGGCCCGCGAGCAGCGAGCGGTACAGCGCGGCCCGCTGGCCCGCGTCGTCCGGCACGGCGCCTTCGGCCACGCCCAGGGAGCGGAGCAGCTGGGTCAGGACGTCCGCGCTGTCGGCGGGGTCCGGGTCGGCGCCGCGCAGGTCCGCGTACAGCTGGCCGTCGGGGAAGGCCCGGCGCACCGCGTGGCCCGCGCGGACGGCCAGGGCGCTCTTGCCCGCGCCGCCCAGGCCGGTGAGCACGGCGAGGGGCGGGGTGCGGGTCTCCTGGGCGTCCTGGAGGAAGGTGCGCAGCTCCTTGAGGAGGCCCTCCCTGCCCGCGAAGTCCTGGACCGGCGGCGGCAGTTGGGCCGGGCGGGGTATCCGCGCCCTCCGGGGTTCCGGGGCGGGTGGCTGCGCCCGCTGTGCGGGGGCGGGTCCGGTTACGGGGGTCGCGACGGCCAGGGCCCGCTGCGGCCGCCCTTCCCCGGGGTCTCGGCTCCGCCCGGCCGGGGCGGGCCCCGGCCGCCCCGCAACACGACCGCCCGCGGCGACGGCGGAGTGGGGGGCCTGGGGGGCCGCCGTCGGGACCGGCGCGTGCGCGGGCGCGGCCTCGGCGCTGCGGGGGTCCTCCGCGGGGCGGCTCAGCAGGCGGGTGTGCAGGGCCGTCAGTTCGGGGCCCGGGGGGACGCCCAGTTCGGTGTCCAGGGTGCGGCGGGTGGTCTCGTACACCGCGAACGCGTCCGCCTGGCGGCCCGCTCGGTGCAGGGCCAGCATCAGGAGGGCCTGGGTGCGCTCGCGCAGGGGGTGTTCGGCGGCGAAGGCGCGCAGCGAGGCGATCGTCGCCGCGTGGCGGTCCAGGGCGAGGGCGCCGTGGAAGTGGTCCTCACGGGCGGAGAGCCACAGTTCGGTGAGCCGGTCGCGCTGGCGCTCCGCGTGCGGTCCGGGCAGGCCCGCGAGCGGGCTGCCGCCCCACAGGGCGAGCGCGCCGGTCAGCTCGCGGTGGGCGGCGGCGGTGTCCCCGGCGCCGCGCAGCCGGGCGGCCTCGGCGAGCCGGGTCTCGAACAGCGTGGTGTCGAGCGCCGTGGAGGGCACCCGCAGCGCGTAGCCGTCGTCGGCCGACACCAGGAGCCGGGCCGGGGTGCGCGCGGGGCGGCCCGGTTCGAGCAGGGTGCGCAGCCGCGACACGTAGGTGCGCAGCGTGCCCACGCCGCGCGGAGGCAGCCGTTCCCCCCAGATCGCGTCGAGGAGTTCCGGCATCGAGACCGGCCGGCCCACGCGCAGCAACAACACGGCGAGCAGGGCGCGCTGTTGGGGCGGACCGAGCCGCAGGGGGCGGCCGTCGAGCTCTCCTTCGACGGGCCCGAGCATCCGGAACCGCAGTCCGTCGGTTGTGCCCTCGCCCGTTCCGCCGGATTCCGTCACGCGCCGCCGCCTCTTCCTCTCACTCGACCGGCCGGTTCGTCCCCCGACGCTTGCCCTTTCGGCCCTCCGGATCTTGTTCGTCCGGTCCACCGAAACGCTACGCCAGGACCTCCCAGGGGCCCGCATCACCACATGTATCGCACAAGGAGTTGGCTTGAACTCTCCCCTGTATCCCGTGGGTAACCGGTCGAAAGGGCACCCTCCCTGCCCCCAAGACGGTCCGGGCGCCTCCTGCGTTCCGTGCCGAAGGCCCGAAGAATCGCGAGGCGACGACCGAGGGGAGTGGACCAGCGTGCGGGTCCAGCAGGAACAGCAGGCCGAGCGGCGTCCGGGCGGCACGGCGGCCCGCCCCGGCAGGTCCGGCTCTCGGCTCGCCGAGCTCCAGCGCACGGCGGGCAACGCCGCGGTCGCGCGGCTGCTGGCGCCCTCCGCCTCCCGCACCGGTCGGGCCGTACCCGTCCAGCGGATCACCACGCACCCCGGCGGCTCCTACGACGCGGAGCCCCAACCCGGCGAGCGGGGGCCGCACTTCGTGGCGCAGGGCCCCGAGCCGCGGGTCGCCATGGGCGGCGGCGGCGAGCCCCGCGACATCCGGGAGCGGCTGCGGTACGAACTCGCCGAGGTCGGCCCCGCCGACGCCCCGCTGCGGGTGGCCGACGACGGGACGCTCGCGGTGCACGGGGTGGACGAGCCCAAGGAGTTCTACGCCGTCCAGGCCGTCGTCGACACCGCCAACACGGCGCTGCGCGCGGCCAACAGCACCGTCCAGCTGGTCACCGGCGGCCGCAGCATCGGCGTCGGCGGCCTGCGGCTGCTGCGGGTCCAGCCCAGCGTCGTACGGGACACGACACCCACCAGCCAACTGGGGCCGTTCGTCTCGCTGTTGCGCTCGACCTGCATCTCGGTGGCGTGCAGCCTGATCGGCTCCGAGCACGCCAAGCGCGCGCAGGCGGTGCTCGGCGGCGGCGACGGCGGCTTCCTGCTCACCCCGAACTCCGACAGCGACGCCCGCGCCAACCGCCTGGCGGACGCCGTCGCCCAGGACACCACGTCCACGCTCGGCGTCGACGGCGCGGTCACCGCCGCCGACGGCGGCCACGCCCCCGGCGACGACCTCGGCCGACGCTACGGCGAGGCCACCCGCGACGGCGGCCGGGACGCCACCGAGCAGCGGCTCGGCATCAACAAGTACGCCTCCCCCGCACCGGGCGAGGGCTTCGCGATCTTCAGCATGCTGGCGAAGGACGGCCTCGACCACTCGGTGGCGCCCGCCGCGGAGCGCGGCGAGAACGTCTGGGGCTACCACTTCGCGGCGGTCGTCGCCCGCTCCCTGGACGGCAGCTGCCAGGTGACGCTGGAGAACTACGCCCGCAACGAGTTCGACGCGAAGGCCCGTTCCGAGCTGTACGAGGTGCTGTACCAGCGGGCCAAGAGCGGCGGCGGGTGGTTCAGCCAGCTCAAGCCGCTCCTGGAGAGCGACGACCAGCAGGCCTTCAAGAAGAAGTTCGACGAGGTGCTCGCCGCCCTCGTCACCGACCCCGAGGTCAAGAGGAAACGGGGCATGCCCCGGCTCCAGTTGCAGCAGGACTTCGAGGACCACACCTGCCGCTCCTGGTTCTTCCGCGTCTACGGCGGCGGCCCCGGCGAGAGCTTCCACGAGCAGCAGGCGGCCTCGGGCTACTTCAACAATCCGATGACGCTGCGGGTCGCCCGCCCGCCCTCCTCGCCCGACACGGCCGACCAGTAGCGGGGTTCCGGCCGCCCCCGACCGCCGGTGACGCGCACCCGCCACGAGTCGCGGGCCGCGCCCCCTGGTCAGGCCGGGCATCGGGGGAGCACGCTGCTGGATGTACGGACAGCTACTGCACGATCACGGACTGGGGCGGCGTGGACGGGAGTCGGCATACGTGCCTAGGGGGTGCGCGCCATGGGTGACAGCAGTGCGGAACAACAGGCGGCCGAGGACAGGCGGCGGAGGGAGGAGTTGTTGGAGAAGGTCCGCGAGGCGAACCGGCTGAGCACCGGCCGGCCCTGCTCGCCGACGGGCCCCCTCACCCTCGCCGAGGACGAGGACGAGGCCTGACCCGTTCCCTTCCGGACGTCCCTGCGCGGACCGGAACCGGCCCGGTCACGGCACCCGCCGTACCCGATCCGGCCGGACGAACCCGCGCCGATGACCGGAAGGGCACCTTGTGCTGCCCTCGTCCACGCACCTTCTCCCCTCCCCCCGCGCGCCGGGCCGCGCGAGGCTGGAGGGGTAATTGGCCGGTAGCAGCGTTTCGGGGGGCGGGACAGCCGCATGCAGCTCGGATTCGGAGCGAGCCGTCCACCCCGCGCTCAGCTAGGCCCCACGGTCGTCGGGCGCTAGCCCACACCTCCGTACACCCAGCAACAAGGAGCAGCCTCCCGTGCCCAACTACCTGTCCCCCGGCGTCTACGTCGAGGAAGTCGCCAGCGGATCCCGGCCCATCGAAGGGGTCGGCACCTCGGTGGCCGCCTTCGTCGGGCTCGCACCCGTGGGGCCGCTCAACGAGCCGACGCTGGTGACCAACTGGTCCCAGTACGTCGCCGAGTTCGGCGAGTTCACGGACGGGTACTACCTGGCGCACTCCGTCTACGGCTTCTTCAACAACGGTGGTACGGCCGCCTACGTCGTGCGCGTCGGCGGTTCCGACGGCGGCGCCGGCCAGGCCGCCCCGCAGGCCGCGGCCGCCGCCGGGCCGCAGGCGATCACCGCCGGCGAGGCCGTGGCGCTCGGCACGTTCAAGGTGTCGGCGATCGCCGCCGGTTCCGCCAACGGCGGCGCGCTCACCGTCGAGGTGCAGGACGCCGAGGGCGAGTCCAACGGCGACCGCTTCAAGCTGGTCGTCAAGGACGGCGAGACGGTCGTCGAGAACTTCGACGTCAGCGCGAAGAAGTCGGCCCGCAACTTCGTCGTGACGCAGGTCAAGCAGCGCTCCAAGACGATCACCGTCGAGGAGGCCGTGGCCGGTGGCCAGCTGGCCAAGCCGGACGCGCAGTCCGTCACCCTGGCCCCGCCCACCGCCGCCCCCGCGCCCGCCCCCACCGGCACCTCGGTCGCCCGCATCGAGTCCGGCCAGTTCATCGGCGACTCCGCCGACCGCACCGGCTTCGGCGGCCTTGAGGCCCTCGACGAGATCAACATGGTGGCGGCGCCCGACCTGATGGCCGCCTACCAGCAGGGTCTGATCGACCTGGAGCAGGTCAAGGCCGTCCAGCTCGGCATGGTCGCGCACTGCGAGCTGATGGGCGACCGCATGGCCGTCCTCGACCCGCCGCCCGGGCTCAACGCCCGCGACATCCGCAAGTGGCGCATGGAGGTGGCCGGTTACGACTCCCGCTACGCCGCCCTGTACTACCCCTGGATCAAGGTCTTCGACCCGTCCAGCGGCCAGACCCAGATCGTCCCGCCGTCCGGCCACATGGCCGGCATCTGGGCCCGCAACGACGCCGAGCGCGGCGTGCACAAGGCTCCGGCCAACGAGATCGTGCGCGGCGCCGTCGACCTGGAGCTCCAGATCACCCGCGGCGAGCAGGACCTCCTGAACCCGGTGGGCGTCAACTGCATCCGCGCCTTCCCGGGCCGCGGCATCCGCGTCTGGGGCGCCCGCACGCTGGCCTCCGACCCGGCCTGGCGCTACCTGAACGTGCGCCGGTACTTCAACTACCTGGAAGAGTCGATCCTGATCGGCACCCAGTGGGTCGTGTTCGAGCCGAACGACCACGCCCTGTGGGCCCGCATCCGCCGCAACATCTCCGCGTTCCTGGTCAACGAGTGGCGCAGCGGCGCCCTGTTCGGCCAGCGCCCCGAGGACGCCTTCTACGTGAAGTGCGACGAGGAGACCAACCCGCCGGAGTCGGTCGACCTCGGCCGCGTGGTCTGCGAGATCGGCATCGCGCCCGTCAAGCCCGCCGAGTTCGTCGTGTTCCGGCTCGCCCAGTTCTCGGGCGGCGGCGGCGAGCTGGAGGAGTAGGCAGCACCCTCCAACCCGCTTGTCCCCCAGCCGTTTTCGCACGAACAGGAGTAACCCAGCATGTCGCTTCAGCCCGGTGACGCTCTCACCACACACAACTTCGGCCTGCAGATCGACGGCGTCATGGTCGAGTACCTTCAGGAGGTCAGCAGCCTCTCGATGGAGCAGGACGTCATCGAGTACCAGCAGGTCTCGGCCGACGGCAAGCCGATCATCAAGAAGCTGCCCGGCGTCAAGAAGGCCGGTGAGTGCACGGTGACCCGCGGCGCCACGCAGTCCTCGACGTTCTCCGAGTGGATCAAGCAGTCCATCGACGGGAACATGGGCTCGGCCCGCAAGAACGCCTCGATCATCATGATGGACTACATGGACAGCCCGGTGAAGCGCTACCACCTGCGCAACGCCTGGTGCACCAAGGTCGAGGTCAGCGCGGTCAAGGCCGGCGACGCCTCCGCCATGACCGAGCAGGTCACCATCACCTTCGAAGAGCTGGTCATCGAGTAATGCGCCGCGAAGGTCCTGGAGTTCCGGGGGGAGCGGTCCCCGGTTCCGACGCTCCGTCCGCATCGGGCGCCCGGGAGACCCTGCGCACCGAGTTCGAGTTCGAGCTGCCGCGCGGGTACGTCGACGAGGCGGGCACCGTGCACCGGCGCGGCGCGATGCGGCTCGCGACGGCCCGCGACGAGCTGGTGCCGCTGCGGGACGTACGGGTCCGCGAGAACCCGGCGTACCTGTCGGTGGTGCTGCTCGGGCGGGTCATCACCCGGCTCGGCACGCTCGGTGACGTCCACGACGGCACGGTGGAGAACATGTTCGCCTCCGACCTCGCCTTCCTCCAGGACTTCTACCGGCAGATCAACGCCGAGGGCCACACCCGGGCCGCCGTGGCCTGCCCGCACTGCGAGCAGTCCTTCGAGGTCGAGCTGGCCGGGAGCCGCCTGGGGGAATCGTGACGTACGCGGCCGACCGGATCGAGGAGGAGACCGCGTACCTCGCCTACCACTTCCACTGGGACATGGACTCCATCCTCGACCTGGAGCATGCGGACCGGCGGGCGTACGTACGGCGGGTGGCGGCACTGGTGGAACAAGGCGAAGGGGAGCGGTGACGGGGGATGGGCCTGTTCAAGCGCCGGCGTAGCCGGTCGTCGGAGGCCGTGGAGACCGCGGTGACCGCGGCCTTCGAGGACGCGCCCCCGGCCCCGTCGCCGTCCCCCGCCCAGGGGGACGGCGGCTGGGCCGCCGCGCCCCCGATGCAGCGCGCCCTGGCCGCGCCCCGCCTCACCGCGGAGGCCGGCTTCGGCGCGACCCTGGCCGCCCACCAGGACCTGTCGGTCGTACGCCCGCTCACCCACGCCGTCTCTCCGACGGCTCCGCACGGCGTCCTCCACAACGCCCTCACCCCGGTCGCGGGCACCCCTTCCGCCCTGCCCCTCCCGCTGCTGCGCCTCCCGGTGGCGGGAAGGCCGCCGGAGCCCCCGGCGGAGACCCCCTCCGCCCCGACGGCTCCGGTGCAGCGGTCGGCCGCCCCGTCCACGACGGGCTCCACCCCGGGAACGACGCCCGCCGGCCCCACCGCCCAGCGAGCGGCGACACCGGCTCAGCCCGCCAACCCCGCGCGGGGCGAGACTGGTTCGGCTCACGCCGGACCGGCTGTCCAGCGAGCGGCGACAACGGCTCAGCCCGCCAACTCCGGGCGGGGTGAGACTGGTTCGGCCCGCTCCGGCCCGGCTGACCAGCGCGCGGCGACAACGGCTCAGCCCGCCAACTCCGCGCGGGGCGAGCCTGGTTCGGCCCACTCCGGCCCGGCTGCCCAGCGAGCCGCGACACCGGCTCAGCCCGCCAACTCCGCGCGGGGCAAGACTGGTTCGGCTAATGCCGGACCCGCCCCCCAGGGAGCGGTGACGCCGAGTACGGGTTCCGCCCCGGCCACCAACCCGGCTCGGAACGACGCCGGTTCGACGAACCCCGGGCCCGCTGTCCGGCGACCGGCCACGCCGACGACGGGCTCGGCCCCGGGCGCTGGTCCGGGTCCGGCGAGCGCTGGGCCCGCTGTCCAGCGTTCAGCCACACCCGCGACGAACGCGGGTCCCGCCGTCCAGCGCGCCCCCGCACCTGCGGCCGGCTCTGCTACGGGCCCGGCCGTCCAGCGTGCTGCGACGCCCGCGTCCAGCTCCGCCCCCGCTCCGACGACCCCGGGGACGACGAACACCGGCCCCGCCGTCCAGCGCGCGGCCGGCCCCAACTCACCCTCGGCGAACGCCGGTCCGGCAAGTGCGGCTCCGTCGAGCGCCGGACCCTCCGTCCAGCGAGCGGTCAGGCCCTCGACCGCCTCCACCCCGAGCTCCGCCTCCACCCCGAGCTCCGGCTCCACCCCGGCACCGGCGACCCCGGGGACGACGAACACCGGCCCCGCCGTCCAGCGCGCGGCCAAGCCCGCGACCGCCTCCACCCCGAGCACCAACTCACCCTCGGCCACTGCGGGCCCGGCCAGTGCGGGTCCCGCCGTACAGCGAGCGGTCACGCCTGCGCCCAGCTCGACCCCTGCCCCGGAGACCCCGAGGACGACCACCCCCGGCCCCACCGCACAACGCACGGCCAACTCCACCCCGGGACCGACGAGCCCCGGCCCGGCCGTACAGCGCACGGCCGACCCCGCGCCCGGCCCCACCTCTTCCCCGGCCACCCCGGGACCCGCGGCCAGCCCGACCCGTCCTCCGGCCACCCCGGGACCGACGAACCCCGGACCCGCCGTCCAGCGCGCCGCGAAGTCCGCCTCCGGCTCCACCCCGGCCCCCGCGAGCGCGGCCCCGGCGGTCCAGCGTGCGGCCACGTCGGCATCCGGTGCGGGACCGGCCGCCTCCACGCCCGCCGTCACCCCGGCGCCCTCTTCCCGGACAGACGCGCCGCAGGCCGACCGCCCCCTGTCCAGCGAGGCCGAGCCCCTCGGGCAGCACGGCGCCAGTCGTTCGGCGGAGCCCGCGCCCGCTGCCTCAACCGGGCCTGTTCAGCGCGCGGTTGAGCCCAACTCGGGCTCCAGGAACGCTCCCGGTACGCCCCCGCGGCCCACGTCCCCCGCCGCGCCCTCCGTCCAGCGCAGGGCCGGCGCCGACGACTCCCGTACGGCGCCCACCCCTGCGGGCGCGCAGCCCGTTGCCCCCGCGCAAGACGCAACCTCGACCGGCACGACGCCCAGCCCCGTGCAGCGGAGTGCCCGGCCCACCGCCGGGCCCGTGAACCACCCGCCCGGCGCGACCCCCGCCGTGCGGCGCGCGGCCGAGCCCGCGAAGGGCCCGGCTCCGGCGGGCCCGGCTGCGCATGGCGCCGTCCGGCCCGGCGCGACCCGCTCGACGGAGGCGTCCGGGACCGGTTCAACCGGCCCTGTGCAGCGCGCGGTCGCACCCTCGCCGTCGGGCTCCACCAACCCCGCGCGTCCGGCATCCGCGCCCGCCCAGGGGGCCCTGAGCAGCCCCGGCGCGGCCGCAGTCCCGCCCGTACGCCCCCAGCCGGCCAAGCCCGTACCGGCCACCCCCATCGGGCCGCCGATCCAGCGGGCCGCCGCCATCCCTCCGCGCGCGGGGGACAATCCCTCCCGCGCGGCTTCGGGTGCAGCCCCAAGTCCCGCTGTGCAGCGCACGGTTGAGGGTTCCCCGGGCTCGTCGGGCAACCCCGGTGCCGGTGGGGCCGGGGACGGGTCTCGTGGGGGTCTGCCCTCGTCCGGCCCGACGGGTCCCCGCTCGGCGGAGGCGCCGCTGGTCGCGGACCGGGCGACTCCCGCGGTGCGGCGGGTCGTCACGGCCACGCCGAGCCGCTCCGGTCCCGGTGCCGCGCCCGACGCCCCCGCCCTGCCCGTGCAGCGGGCCGCTACCGCGGTCGGGCGACGGTCGCTCACGGCCGCGCCCCGTGCCGTGCGGCCCTCCCACCACCTCGACCCCGTCGGCGTGGTGCGGCCCCCTGTTCAGGCGCCCGCGGCCGCCCCTTCCGCCGTCGCCCCCGGCGGCCCCTCGGACGTCCCCGCGTCGGTTTCCCCCACCGATGCGGGGACCCCCGCGCCGCCCGTACAGCGCAAGCCCATCGTGCGGCGGGTCAGCCGCGTGCAGAGCGCGGCTCCGGACGCGGCCAAGCGGCGGCCGCTCATCGGCGCGCCCCTCACCCCGGGCACCACGCCGCCCCCGGCACCGGTCCAGGCGCCCACCCCCGCGCCGGTTCCGGAACCGCCCGTCGTCCAGCGCGCCGTCGCCCCCGCCCCGGCCGAGCCGGTCACCCCGCTCCGCAAGGTCCGCCTGCCCGGGCCGACTCCCTTGCAGCGAGCGGCTGTTGACGGCCCCGCGCTCGCCTCCGCACGGCCGCTGACCACCCGGCACCAGGGCGCCGAAACCCCGGGCCGCCCGGTGAGCGTGCCCGCCGCCGCGCCCGTACCGCTCCAGCGGGTACCGGCCGGGAACGACAGCCGCCCGGTCGTGCCGCTGCGCCGGCCCGCCGACCGGCCCGGCACCACGCGGCCGTCCGTACAGCGGGCCGCCGAGCAGGGCCCGGCGCCCGTCGTCCCCGTACGCCGGAGCAGCCCACCGCCCGCGCCTCCCGCACCCGCGCCCGTCCCGCAGTACTCCGCCCCCGTACCGCGACAGGCCGTACAGCGGCAGGCCGAACCGCCCGCCGCCCAGCGCTCCACGCAACCACCGGCACCCGCGGCCGCCTCCGCCCAGCCCGCCGCTCCCGAGACCGAGCAGGCGCCCGACATCGACGCGCTGGCCCGGCGGCTCGTCGCGCCGCTGTCCCGGCTGCTCCGGGCCGAGCTGCGCGGTGACCGCGAACGGATCGGGCGCCTGCGCGACCGCTGACCCCCACGACCTGCCGTAACCACTCCCACCGACGGAAGACCACCCCATGCCCTCCACCCTTGACCCCGGATCCACCGTCTTCTTCAAGCTGACCATCGACGGCCAGAACCTCGGCCTGTTCAACGGCTGCGACGGTCTCGCCTCCGAGGTCGAGGTGGAGCAACGCCAGGAGGGCGGCAACAACGGGTTCGTCTGGCAACTACCCACCCGGGTCACGTTCTCCACGATCCGGCTGACCCGTCCGCTGACCGCGGACACCTCCAAGGTCGCGTCCTGGATCTCCTCGCTCGCCTCCGGCATCACCCGGCCCACCGCGCAGATCGCGGCGCTGCGCGCCGACGGCTCGATCGTCGCGCAGTGGGGCCTCATCGAGGTGCTTCCGGTGCGCTGGACGGGGCCGAGCCTCGACCCGGCGAGCCCGAGCGTGGCCACCGAGACCCTGGAGATCGCCCACCACGGCTTCACCGACGCGGGAGGTGCCTGACCATGGCCGCTCCGACCGGAGGCAAGGCGGCGGGTCTGTCCCGCGCCACCCTCGCCATCCACCAGCCGCCCACCGACCTCGGTGGCGCGGTGGGCGGGCTCATGGGCGAGGTCAAGTTCCAGTTCAACCCGTCGCAGGTGCAGCTCGGCCGCTCGTCCAGCTGGGTCGTCATGCCGGCCATCGCCTACACCCGCGGCGCGCCCGCCAAGTTCACCGGGGCGCAGCCCGCGGCCCTCCAGCTGGAGGTGTTCCTCGACGCGTCGGGCACGCCCAGCTCCAACACCGTGCAGAAGCAGGTGGACCTGCTGCTCTCGTGCTGCGAGGTCACCCCGCAGAGCGTGGCCTCCAAGGCGCCCTCGCCGCCGTTCGTGAAGTTCAGCTGGGGCTCGTTCTCGACCGTCGAGTTCACGGCGTACGTGACGAACGTGAACGCCAACTACACCCTGTTCAGCCCCAACGGCACGCCCCTGCGCGCCACGTGCAACCTCTCCCTGACCGAGGTCGCGACCAGCACCAAGGGCCAGAACCCGACCTCGGGCGCGCTCTCCGCGCGCCGGGTGCACCGCACGGTCGCCGGGGACACGCTGGCCTCGCTCGCCTGGCGCGAGTACGGCGACGCCACCCGCTGGCGGGTGATCGCCGAGGCCAACGAGATCGACGACCCGATGCGGCTGCGCCCCGGCACCGAGCTGCTCCTGCCCGCTTCCTCGGAGGGGGCCGCGTGAGCGAGAAGACCTTCACCACCGTCCTGCACGTCCAGATCAACGGGGCGGTGCTGCCCGACCCGCTGGCCGTGCGCCTGATCGAGGGCTGGGTGGACGCCTCCGTCAACGTCCCCTCCGCCTTCCAGCTGACCTTCAGCGACAAGGACGGCGTCGTCACCACCAAGTACCCGATGCTGAAGATCGGGGCGAAGGTGGTCCTCAGCCCGTTCACCGACGGCCGCCGCGGCGACCCGATGCTGACCGGCGAGATCACCGCGCTCGAAGTGGACGCCGAGCCCGGCACCGGCCGCCAGCTCGTCGTGCGCGGCTACGACCCCGGCCACCGGCTGCTGCGCAACCGCCGCGTCGAGGGCTACCCGAGCATGACCGCCTCCGACATCGTGCGCCGCATCGCCGGACTCAACGGCCTCACGCTCGGCAAGATCGACTCGACGTCCACGGTGTACGACCTGGCGACCCAGCCCAACATCACCGACTGGGACTTCCTGTCGCGCCTGGCCGCCGAGAACGACGTCCGGCTGTCCTTCGACAACCTGGGCAAGCTCGACTTCGCCGAGCTGAAGCCCGCTTCGGGCGCCCCCTCCGACACGACCCCCGCCGCCCAGAGCCCGTACGTCCTCGACTTCGGGACGAACACCCTGCACAGCCGGATCGCGATGACCTCGGCCGGGCAGGTCAAGAAGGTCAGCGTGCGCGGCTGGGACATGCGCACCAAGCGCCAACTCGCCGCCCCCGCCCCGGCCGTCACCAGCAAGGACATCGTCGCCGACATCACCCCGGCCACGGTGACCGCCCCCTTCGGCGCGGCCGAGCTCACCGCGACGCAGATCCCGTACACCACCCTGTCCGAGGTCACGCACGCCGCGCAGGCCCTCGCCGACGACGTCACCGGCGCGTTCGCCGAGCTGGAGGTCGCCGTCACCGGCAACCCCGACCTCAAGCCCGGCACCCCCATCGCCGTGAAGGGCGCGGGCTTCCCCTTCGAGGGCAAGTACACGGCCACCGGCGTACGCCACGTCTTCGCCTCCGGCGAGCAGTACACGACCTGGCTGACCGTCTCGGGCCGCCAGTTCCGTTCGCTGTACGGGCTCGCCGCGGGCGGCACCGAGCAGGCGCCCCCGATGCCGGGCGTGGCCGTCGCCCTGGTCACCAACACCAAGGACCCGCTGCGGCTCGGCCGGGTCCGGCTGCGCTTCCCGTGGCTGTCCGAGACGTACGAGAGCGACTGGTGCCGGGTGGCCCAGTTCGGCGGCAAGGGCGGCGGCGGGCTGCTGCTCCCCGACGTCAACGACGAGGTGCTGTGCGCCTTCGACCGGGGCTCCCTGGAGCACCCGTACGTCATCGCCGGGCTCTACAACGGCGTCGACAAGCACACCCGCGAACCGGACAACATCCCGGCCGTCGACCCGACCAGCGGGCAGATCAACTGGCGCTCGGTGACCGCCCGCAGCGGACACACCGTAGAACTGCTCGAAGAGGGCGGCGCCGCCCGCCTGTCCAGCGGCATCCGGCTGCGCACCGGCAAGGGCAGGCTGCACATCCAGCTGAACGAGGCCCGCACCTCCCTCACCATCAACAGCGACGGCAGCGTCGACATCAAGGGCACCCGCAGCGTCGACATCGAGGCGGGCGGCAACCTGTCCCTGAAGGCCGGCGGCATGCTGAGCCTGAAGGCGGGCGCCGGCATCGAGATCGACGCGGGCATGGCCATCAACGTCAAGGCGGGCCTCGCCTTCGACGTGAAGGCCGGCGGCGAGGCGTCCATCGCCGCGGGCGGCGCGGTGTCGGTGAACGCGGCGGGCGAGGCGGCCATCACGGCGATCGCCAACGCCAGCATCACCGCGGCGACCGTCGCCCTCAGCGGAGCGGCCGCCATCGAGCTGACGTCCGCGGCCCCGCTGGTCAACGGCGCCCCCATCATCTAGGAGAGTTGAGATGAGCGAACACTTCGTCGGGGCCGGCTGGGCGTTCCCGATGCGCACCGACCCGGGCGGCGGCATCGCCCTGGCCCGGCGCGACCGCGAGATCGAGGAGTCCATGCGCCTGGTGCTGGCCACGGCGCCGGGCGAACGTCCCATGCGACCCGAGTTCGGCTGCGCCGTGCACGACCTGGTGTTCGCGCCCGTCAACGACGCCACCGCCGGGCGCATCCGCTACGAGGTGCGCACCTCGCTCGACCGCTGGGAGCCCAGGATCGAGGTCGAGGAGGTCACCGTGACCCCGGCTCCCGACGAGCCCACCGTGCTGCACATCGACGTGCGCTACTCGGTGCGCGGCACCAACAACCCGCGCAGCCTCGTCTTCCCCTTCTATGTGATTCCCTCCGAGGGCGGCGACCAGCCAGGCCCGACGGCCGGCGAAAGCGAACGACACTGATGGCCCTGCCCGCACCCCATCTCGACGACCGCCGCTTCCAGCAGTTCGTCGACGACGCCAAGCGCTACATCCAGCAGCGCTGCCCCGAGTGGAGCGACCACAACGTCTCCGACCCGGGCGTCACCCTCATCGAAGCCGTCGCGCACATGGCCGACCAGCTCGTGTACCGGCTCAACCGGGTCCCGGAGAAGAACCAGCTGGCCTTCCTCGACCTGCTCGGCGTGACGCTGTTCCCGCCGTCGGCGGCCAGGGCGTCGGTGACGTTCTGGCTGTCGGCGCCGCAGACCGAGCCGGTGCTGCTGCCCCGCGGCACCGAGGTCGCCACCGGCCGCACCGAGACCGAGGAGGCGGTGGTCTTCGCGTCCGACGACGATCTGACGATCGTGCCCTGCCAGCTCGACCAGGTGCTGCGCCAGCCCGCCGGGTCCGCCCCCGAGAACTGCTCGCAGGACGTGCTCGGCGGCAACGACGTCTCCGTGTTCAGCTCCGGCCCGCTCCCCGGCGACATGCTGCTGTTCGGCCTGTCGGCGGCCCTGCCCCACTGCACGGCCGCGCTGCGCCTGGACAGCCGCGTCGACGGCGTCGGCGTCGACCCCCGTCAGCCCCCGCTGGTGTGGGAGGCGTGGACGGCCGACGGCTGGGCCGAGTGCGAGGTCGCCGAGGACACCACCGGCGGCCTCAACCGCCCCGGCGAGGTCGTCCTGCACATGCCGGCCGCGCACACCGTGTCCCGGATGGGCGGCCTGGACGCGGGCTGGGTGCGCTGCCGGGTCGTGGAGGCCGCGCCCGGCCAGCCGTTCTACAGCGTCTCGCCGACCGTGCGCGGCGCCTCCGCGTTCACCATCGGCGGCACCACCCGGGTCTCGCACGCCGAGACGGTGCGCGACGAGTCCCTCGGCGACTCCGAGGGCGTCCCCGGCCAGCGCCTGATGCTGGCGCACGCGCCGGTCGTCGGCGGCGTACGCCTGGAGATCTCGGCGGGCGAGGGCTGGGAGGAGTGGGAGGCGGTCGACGACTTCGCCTCCTCGGGCCCCTTCGACCGCCACTTCACCCTGGACGCGGCGACCGGCGAGCTCGCCTTCGGCCCGTCGGTGCGCCAACCGGACGGCACGGTACGGCAGTTCGGGGCCGTGCCCATCAAGGGCGCCGCCATCCGCGCCTCCCGTTACGGCACCGGTGGCGGCCGCTCCGGCAACGTGGCCCGGGGCTCGATCCAGGTCCTGCGCAGCTCGATCCCGTACATCGCGCGCGTGGAGAACCGGGAGGCGGCGCGCGGCGGCGTCGACGGCGAGACCGTCGAGGAGGCCAAGGTCCGCGCCCCCATCGCGCTGCGCGCCCAGGAGCGCGCCGTGACCGCCCGCGACTACGAGGAGCTGGCCCGCCGGGCCGCGCCCGAGACCGCGCGCATCGCCTGCCTTGCGGCGGACGCGGCCGAGTCCGGCGACAACGCGGTCCGCGTCCTGGTCGTCCCGCAGGCCGTCCCCGACCGGGGCGGACGGCTCCGCTTCGAGCAACTCGTGCCCGGCGACGAGCTGTTGGGCCGCGTCACGACGTTCCTCGACGAGCGCCGCCCGCTGGGCACCCGCCTGGCGGTGGGCCCGCCGTTCTACCAGGGCGTCACGGTGGTGGCGACGCTGCACGCGTTCCGCGCGGCGAAGGCCGACCACGTACGCGACGAGGCGCTCAACGCGCTGTACTCCTACCTGGACCCGCTGACCGGCGGCGCCCACGGCACCGGCTGGCCCTTCGGGCGCCCGCTGCGGGCGGGCGAGATCTTCGCGGCCCTGCAACGCGTGCCGGGCGTGGAGCTGGTGGACGAGGTCCTGCTCCACCCGGCGGACCCGCTGACCGGCCGCCGGGGCGACGCGACGGACCGGATCGAGCTCTCCCCCTCCGCGCTCCTGTTCCCCTTCGACCACCGCGTCCGCGTCATCGAGGCCCGATGAGCGCGCGCGGAACCGTCGAGGGGCTCGGCTCGTCGCACCCGCTGGGCGGCCAGCTGCCCGCGGTGTACGCGGACGACGACTTCGCCCAGCGTTTCGTCGAGGGCCTGGACGTGATCCTGGCCCCGCTGTTCAACGTCCTGGACTGCCTGGAGGCGTACTTCGACCCGGCGCTCGCCCCCGAGGACTTCGTGGACTGGCTGACGGGCTGGGTCGGCACCGAGCTCGACGGCACCGAGCCGCTGGAGATCCGCCGTCACGCGGTGGCCACCGCGGTCTCCCTGCACCGGGTGCGCGGCACCGCCCTGGGTCTGGAGCGGGCGGTCCAACTGGCCTTCGGGGTACGCCCCGAGATCACCGAGAGCGGCGGCGCGACCTGGTCGGCCCGTCCCCTCGGCCCCTTCCCGGGCGCCCCCAAGGCCTCCCTCCGGGTGACCCTGAGGGTCTCCGACCCGTCCGTCGTCGACCCCCACCGCCTCCAGGCGGTGGTGGCGGCGGCCCGCCCCGCCCACCTCCCTTTCACGGCCGAGGTATCCGCGAAAACCCTTACCCACGAAGGGAACTGACCTTTCATGTCCACCCCGGCCATGGTCCCCTGCCCCGACTGCGGCACCCCGGCGCGCGCCACGGGCCAGTCGTTCTGCGACTCCTGCGGGGCCTTCCTCCGCTGGACGGCCCCCACGAACCCGCCGGCGTCCTCGCCCTCGGGGGACGCGTCGCGCCCGGCGGCCCCGGCGGCTTCCTCGACTTCCTCGGCTTCCTCGGAGAAGGCGGCGCCCGCCCCGGAACCGGCCCGGCCCGCCGAGGAGCCCGCCGCGCGGAGCATCGCCCCGGACGCCCCCACGCCGCCCGCGGGCACCCCCGTCTTCGTGCCGGACGCGTCCGGCCCCGCGGAACCGGCGGCCCCGGCCGCGCCGCCCGCCCGCCCGGAAGCGGTGACCGTCCCGACCCCCGCGGTGGCGGACGACGCCCGGGAGACCACCCCCCTGCCCGAGGCGCGCACGACCTCGGCCGCGGACGCGGCCCGGGCCCTGCTCGTCCCCGTGGCGGAGGCCTCGGCCGCCCAGGCCCCGGAGGCCCCCGGCACCGTCCTGCCCGGCCGCCCCGAGGCGGCCCGCCCCAAGGTCCGCACGACGGCCGCCCCCGAGCCGGAGAGCGGCGCCCCCTGCCCCGCCTGCGGCACCGCCAACCACGGGCACCGCAACTTCTGCCGGAGCTGCGCCACCCCGCTGACCCCGCGCCGCGAGGACAACGCGACGGGCCCGTACGCGGGCCAGCGCCCCCCGCTGCACCGGGACAGGAAGCGCTGGATAGCAAGGGCGCTGGTGGCAGCGGCGGTGGTGGCCGTGGTCGTGGGCGGCGTCATCGGCGGCCCCCCGGCGGCCCGGGCCGTGCAGGACCACTTCGCCAAGCGGGTGGCGGTGCACCCGACGGCGTGGACGGCCTCCCACTCGGACCGGCAGCACGGCCCGGAGCTGGCCTTCGACAGCTACTCCAACACCTGGTGGGGCACGGGCTTCGCGGGCGACGCGCAGGGCACCTACCTGGAGGCGACGTTCGGCCAGCCCACCGACCTGCTGGCGATGCTGATCACCCCGGGCACCTCCACGCGCCAGGGCCAGCAGTCGGAGCAGGCCCGCCCCCAGGAGTTCGACCTGGTGGTGACCGACTCCAGCGGCAAGCAGCACACCTCGCACCGCTCGATCAACGACGGCGGCGTCCAGCGCATCGACGTCCGCGTACGCAACGCGGCCTCGGTCCGCCTCATCCTGCGCTCGGCCTTCGGAGCGGCCAAGGACAAGCAGGTGGCCATAGCGGAACTGGAATTCTTCGCCCGCTCAAAGAACTGACGCCCTCCGCCACCCGACCCCCGCAGGGGCGCAGGAGGCGCAGCCACGAGACGCCGACCCACCCACCCGCAGGGGCCTAGGGCGCCCCCAACCCCCGCAGGGGTGCAGGGGGCGCAGCCCCCGCTCGGGGGGCGGGGGCTGCGCCCCGGGAAATACCTCCCCTTCACCCCCAACCCCCGGAGGGACTCGGGAAGGGGCGGGGTGGGGAAGGCGAAACCCCCCGGGCCCACCAAGGGCCCAGGGGGTTGGAAAGGGGCGCGGCCCCTTACTTGTCGGCGACCGGCTTGCGCAGGGCGATGTTCAGCTCGCGCAGACGGGACTCGTCCAGCTCCGTGGGCGCCCCCATCATCAGGTCCTGCGCGTTGCCGTTCAGCGGGAACGCGATGGTCTCCCGGATGTTCGGCTCGTCCGCGAGCAGCATCACGATGCGGTCGACACCCGGCGCGATGCCACCGTGCGGCGGCGCCCCGAGGCGGAACGCGCGCAGCATGCCCGCGAACTCGGCCTCGACGGTCTCGCGGTCGTACCCCGCGATCTCGAACGCCTTCAGCATCAGCTCGGGCTCGTGGTTGCGGATCGCGCCCGAGGACAGCTCGATGCCGTTGCAGACGATGTCGTACTGCCAGGCCAGGATGTCGAGCGGGTCCTTCTCCTCCAGGTCGGCGAGGCCACCCTGGGGCATGGAGAACGGGTTGTGCGAGAAGTCGATCTTCCCGGTCTCCTCGTCCTTCTCGTACATCGGGAAGTCGACGATCCAGCAGAACCGGAACACGCCCTCCTCGAAGTGCCCGGCCCGCTTCGCGGCCTCGACCCGCACACCCGACATGATCTTGGAGACCTCGTCGAACTCGCCCGCGCCGAAGAACACCGCGTGCCCGGGGACGAGCCCGAGGCGCTCGGTGAGCACCTTGACGTTCTCGTCGGTGAGGAACTTCGCGATCGGGCCGGACAGCGAACCGTCCTCGCCGACCCGCACCCAGGCCAGGCCCTGCGCGCCGAGCGAGACGGCGTACTCGCCGAGCCCGTCGAAGAACTTCCGGGACTGCGAGGCCACGTCCGGCACCGGGAGCGCGCGCACGTGCTTGCCCGCGAACGCCTTGAACTCCGAGCCCTCGAACACGTCGGTGATGTCGGCGAGTTCGAGCTTGGCGCGCAGGTCGGGCTTGTCGTTGCCGTACTTCAGCATCGACTCGCGGAACGGGATGCGCGGGAAGGGGCTGGTGACCTCGCGGCCGCCGCCGAACTCCGTGAACAGCTCCGTCATGAGCTTCTCGATGGGCTGGAAGACGTCCTCCTGCTCGACGAAGCTCATCTCGACGTCGAGCTGGTAGAACTCGCCCGGCGAGCGGTCGGCGCGGGCGTCCTCGTCGCGGAAGCAGGGCGCGATCTGGAAGTACCGGTCGAAGCCGGAGATCATCAGGAGCTGCTTGAACTGCTGCGGCGCCTGCGGCAGCGCGTAGAACTTGCCCGGGTTCAGGCGGGAGGGGACCACGAAGTCACGCGCGCCCTCGGGGGAGGTCGCCGTCAGGATCGGGGTGGCCATCTCGTTGAAGCCGAGCGCGACCATCTTCGAGCGGATGGAGGCGATCACGGCGCTGCGCAGCATGATGTTGCGGTGCATGCGCTCGCGGCGCAGGTCGAGGAAGCGGTACTCCAGGCGCCGCTCCTCGTTGACGCCGTCCTCGGCGTTGATCGTGAACGGCAGCGGGTTCGCGGCGCCGAGCACCTCGACCTCGCCGACCTCGATCTCGATCTCGCCGGTCGCCAGCTCGCCGTTCACGTTCTCGGCGCCGCGCGAGACGACCTTGCCGTCGACGCGTACGACGGTCTCCTTGGACAGCTTGTCCAGAGCCTCGGCGCCGGCCGTGCCGGGCCGGGCGACCAGCTGGGTGATGCCGTAGTGGTCCCGCAGGTCGATGAAGAGAATGCCGCCCAGGTCTCGGCGATTGTGCAGCCAGCCGCTCAGCCGGACGTCGCTGCCGACGTCGGAGGCGCGGAGCTCGCCGCAGGTGTGGGACCGGTACCGGTGCATCGTTCATCCAATTCTTCGCGAACCGTGGCCGCGACTACTTCGCGAGATTCTTCGCGAGACAGGCGGGAATCAACCAGTCCAGGTTACCGCCCGGTCCAGGGGGCCCTTCTCGGTGGCGGCCGGTCCTGGGATCTTCTTAAATGGGGTCAATGCGCACCGAGGACGTCCTGGCCGCGATCGCGACCGGCTTGTGGCGCTGGGACAACGGGTCCGGCACGGTCACCCTCGACGCGGAGGCCGCCCGGCTCCTCGGCCTGCCCGCGCAGCCGGCCACCCTGACCGAGTCGGCCGTCAGGTCGCGCTTCCACCCCGTCGACTGGAACGAGGTCGACGGCATCGTGCACCTGGCCCTCGCCGAGGGCACCCTCGCCGAGGTCCGGCTGCGGATCATGGACGAGAACGGCCGGGTCCTGCGCACCGTACGCAGCCGCTCCAAGCCCATGGTCAGCGGCGGGGACTACGTGCTGATCGGCACCATCCAGGAGGTCGCCGAGCCGCAGCCCGGCACCACCGCCGCCCACCCCTCGATCACCGGCGACTGGCGGCGCTCGCGCGAGGCGTTCCTGCTCGACGCGGGCCGCGCGCTGGCCGAGGCCCGCTCCACCTCCGAGGTGCTCCGGGTCGCCGCATCACTCTCCATGCCGGGCTTCTCGCCGGACGGCCTCGCGGTGTTCGGGGTGGCCGGGGAGCGGCTGACGATCATCGGGCACCACGGGCACAACCCCGGCGACGACGGCCCGTTCACGGACATGGCGCTCGACACCGACTATCCGGCGGCCGACGTCGTGCGCAACGGGCGGGCGATCTATCTGCCGACGCCGCAGGAGTACCGGCGCCGCTTCCCCGCCACCTGGCCGCTGGCCCAGCGCTTCGACCGCCAGTCCTGGGCGTTCGTCCCGCTCATCGTCGCCGGGCGGACCATCGGCGCCTGGATGGCGGCGTTCAAGCACCCCGTCGCCTTCACCCCCGACGAGCGCTCGGTCCTCACCACGGTCGCCCGCATGCTGGCGCAGGCCCTGGCCAGGGCGGGCGAGGCGGAGAACGAGCGCGAGCTCTCGCTCGGCCTCCAGCGCTCGATGATGCCCACGCTCGGCCCCGAGATCCCCGGCATGACGGTCGCCGCCCGCTACGTGCCGACCGGCGGCGGCCTCCAGGTCGGCGGCGACTGGTACGACATGATCCCGCTGCCCGGCGGCAGCTCCCTCACGGGGTCCGGCGCGGGCAGGTTCGCGCTGGTCATCGGCGACGTACAGGGCCACGACGTGCGGGCGGCGGGCCTCATGGGCCAGCTCCGCATCGCGCTGCGGGCCTACGCGAGCGAGGGCCACAGCCCCGACGCGGTCCTCTCCCGCGCCTCCCGCTTCCTGTACGGGATCACCGAGTCGTACGGGGTGCCCGACCCCTACGGCGACGGGTACGAGGACTACGCCCCGCGCTTCGCGACCTGCCTCTACATCGAGGTCGACCCGGCCACCGGCACCCTCGACATCGCGCGGGCCGGCCACCCCGACCCGGTCATCCGCACCGCCGACGGCACCGCCCTGATCCGCCCCACCGCGGGCGGCCTGCCGCTCGGCATCGAGGCGGACTCGGACTACCCGACCACCCGGCTCGTCCTCGACCCCGACGAGACGATCATGATCTGCACGGACGGGCTGATCGAGACCGGCGGCCACGACATGGCCAGCGGCTGGACCCGGCTCCGCCCGGTCCTGGAGAAGCACACCGGGGCCAGTCTTGAACAGCTCGCCGACGAACTGGTCCAAGCGGTGCACGGCCCCTCCTCGCACCACACCACGGGCCCGCTGGTCGACCGCCGCGAGGACGACATCGCGCTCCTGCTGCTGCGCCGCAACGACGCCGGGGGCCGGGCCGGGGCCGCGCCGCCCGCCGTGGTCCGCCGCACCGCGCTGACCGTCGCCCAGGCCGAACCCGAGCGGATCGCGGGCGCCCGCAGGCAGCTGCGCGAGCTGCTGCACGACTGGGCGGACGAGGAGCAGGTCGACTCGGCGGTCCTGATGATCTCCGAGATGATCACCAACGTCCTGGTGCACACCGACGGCGACGCGCTGCTCGTGGCGGAGGCGAGGGGCCCGCTCGGCACCCGCAGGCTGCGCGTCGAGGTCGCCGACGCGAGCGACGAGCTGCCCCACCGCCGCCGCCCCGGCGAGATGGCCTCCAGCGGCCGCGGCCTGATCCTGATGGAGATGCTCGCGGACGCCTGGGGGGTGGACCCGAGGGGCGACGGCAAGTCGATCTGGTTCGAGCTCTACGAGACGGGCGGGGCGGGTTCGCCGGGCGCCGAGCCGTCCTCGGAGTAGCGCTCGCGCAGCTCGCCGATCACCGCGAAGCCCGCCGCCGCGACCGGCACCGCGAGCAGCATCCCGATCAGCCCCGCGACGCTCGCGCCCGCGGTCAGCGCGATCATGATCATCGCGGGGTGCATCTGGACGGTGCGGCTCTGGATGACGGGCTGGAGGATGTGCCCCTCCAGTTGCTGTACGGCGAGTACGACCCCGAGGGTCCACAGGGCGGTGCCGAACCCGCGGTCGGCCAGCGCCACGAGCACGGCGACGGCGCCGGAGACGAAGGCGCCCAGGTAGGGGATGTAGGCCCCGATGAACACCAGCGCGCCGAGCCCGAGGGCGCCGGGCACGCGCAGGACGAGCAGCCCGACGGTGATGCAGACGGCATCGATGAAGGCGATGAACGTAGTGCCCCGCATGAACCCCTCGACCGCCTCGAAGGCGCGGCGGGCCATGGCCTCGACCGTGTCGCCGGTGCCGCGCGGGGCCAGCGCGTGGGCGAGGCCCACGGCCCGGTCGGAGTCCTTGAGGAAGAAGAAGGTGAGCAGGAGCGCGAGGACGCTGGTGGCGAGCAGCGAGCCGAGCAGGCTGAGCCCTTCGAGCACGCCGCTGGCCGCGCCCGCCCCGAACTTGGACAGCAGCCGCTTGGCGTTGTCGGCGAGGTTGGTGACCCCGTCCCCGCCGGCCACCCCGAAGTGGTCGGCCACCCACTGCCCGGCCTGCTTGAGCGAGGCGACGATCTGGTCCCCGGTGTCGATGAGCGCGCTGACCACGACGTAGCCCGCCCCGCCGACGACCCCGACGAGGGCGACACAGGTCAGCGCGGCGGCGAGCGAGCGCCGGACCCCGACGCGGATCAGCCACCGGTGTACGGGGCCGAGGAGCGCGGTCCCGAGGAGGGCGAGCAGCACGGGGGTGACGGCCGTCTTGAACACGACGCAGAGCCAGACTCCGACGCCGACGACCCCGGCGACGAGCAGCACGAGGGCACACCACGCGCCGATCCGCCGGGCGGTGTCGGGGAGCAGGGTGCCGGGAGCGTCCACCCCGCCAGCGGACCACGGCCCGCCGCCCCCCGCCCCACCGAACCCCCCACCCGGGTGACACCCCGTCAGTCCCCACCCGGTTGCCCGCACCCCTTGAGGCCCCTTCCACCTGCGGACCGCGCTCGCTTGTTCGCGCAGTTCCTCGCGCCCCTAACCCCTCGGTCGTGTGCGGACCGTGCCCGCTTCTCGCGCAGTTCCCCGCGCCCCTGGCGGTACTGGGGCGGGCCAGTGCTGGCATCTTCAGCCCGTCCGGCGATTGAGGACGAGCGCCGTTCAGGCGCGAACGGGGGTGCGGGGGCGGAGCCCCCGCCGGGGTTCGAGGGGCGGAGCCCCTCAAGGGCCCGAGGGGCAAACCCCCCGGGGTCTGGGGCGGAGCCCCAGGGAGGCGGACACCCCGGCCAGGTCACATGCCGTGCACCGCCGGGACCGACCCGAGCCGCCCCTTCTGGAAGTCCTCGAAGGCCTGCTCAAGCTCCGCCCGCGTATTCATCACGAACGGCCCGTAGTGCGCCATCGGCTCCCGGATCGGCTGCCCACCGAGCAGCACGACCTCCAGGTCCGGCGCGTTGGAGTCCTGCTTCTCGTCCGCGCGGACGGTCAGCGAACCGCCCTCGCCGAACACCGCGGTCTGCCCCATGTGGGCGGGCCGCCGCTCCGCGCCGACCGAGCCGCGCCCGGCCAGCACGTACGCGAGCCCATTGAAGTCCTCGCGCCACGGCAGCGTGACGGAAGCACCCGGCCGCAGCGTGGCGTGCACCATCGTGATCGGGGTGTGCGTGATCCCGGGGCCGTCGTGGCCGTCGAGCGAACCCGCGATGACCCGCATCAGCGCACCCCCGTCGGGCGAGGTGAGCAGCTGGACGGAACCGCTGCGGATGTCCTGGTAGCGCGGGGCCATCATCTTGTCCCGGGCCGGCAGGTTCACCCAGAGCTGGAGCCCGTGGAAGAGCCCGCCCGACATGACCAGCTGCTCCGGCGGCGCCTCGATGTGGAGCAGACCGGACCCGGCCGTCATCCACTGGGTGTCCCCGTTGGTGATCGTGCCGCCACCGCCGTTGGAGTCCTGGTGGTCGAAGATCCCGTCGATGATGTAGGTGACGGTCTCGAAGCCGCGGTGCGGGTGCCACGGGGTGCCCTTGGGCTCGCCCGGCGCGTACTCCACCTCGCCCATCTGGTCCATCATGATGAACGGGTCGAGGTACTTGTAGTTGATCCCGGCGAACGCGCGGCGCACCGGGAATCCCTCCCCCTCGAACCCCTGCGGAGCAGTGGTCACGGCAAGGACGGGACGGGCCGCGACCCCCTCCGGCGCGGCTACGCGCGGCAGGGTCAGCGGGTTTTCGACGGTCACAGCAGGCATGGGACGGCCCTCCTTGCGGGGATGCTCTACGTTCAAAGTAGTTGAATGGTGAACATCCTGCAAGGCATGCCCATTCCCGCCCCCCTCCGACCCGCCCCGGAATGCACGTCGGGCCCGTACCCCCCGGGGGTACGGGCCCGACGAACAGCCAGATCTACGCCTATCCGTACATCCGCCGCATGGCGAAGTCGACCATCTGCTCCACGGCCTTCGCGTCGAAGACCATCCGGTGGTCGCCCTCCATGTCGAGCACGAAGCCGTACCCGGTGGGCAGGAGGTCGATGACCTCGGCGCCGGTGATGACGAAGTACTTGGACTCCTTGCCCGCGTACCGACGCAGTTCCTTGAGCGAGGTGAACATCGGGATGACCGGCTGCTGGGTGTTGTGGAGCGCGAGGAACCCGGGGTTGTCGCCGCGCGGGCAGTACACCTTCGACCCGGCGAAGATCTGCTGGAAGTCCTCGGCCGAGAGCGTCCCGGTCGTGAACGCCCGCACCGCGTCGGCGAGGGAGGGGGGCGACGGCTCGGGGTACAGCGGCTGCTCCCCGTACCCGCCCTGCATCTGCTGCTGAGGCGGGGCGTACTGCTGCTGTGCGCCAGGGCCGCCTGCGTGCTGGTCGTAGCCGTACATGGGGCTCAGCGTAGTGGGCCGCGATTAGAGCCGCGTCACAGTTGTCCCACTAGGGGTTGCGTCTTATTACCCACGGGTAGCATCATCGTAGCTACTTGCTGGTAAAGATGTAACCGACCCTGTTTACGGAGCCGTCGCCATGGGGCACTACAAGTCGAATCTCCGCGACATCGAGTTCAACCTCTTCGAGGTGCTCGGACGCGACAAGCTGTACGGCACCGGCCCGTTCGGGGAGATGGACGTCGACACCGCCAAGTCGATCCTGGAGGAGATCGCCCGCCTCGCCGAGAACGAGCTGGCCGACTCCTTCGCGGACGCCGACCGCAACCCGCCGGTCTTCGACCCCGCCACCAACACCGCTCCGGTCCCGGAGTCCTTCACGAGCTCCTACAAGGCGTTCATGGACTCCGAGTACTGGCGTCTGGGCCTGCCCGAGGAGATCGGCGGCACCGTCTCGCCGCGCTCCCTGATCTGGGCCTACGCCGAGCTGCTCCTCGGCTCGAACCCGGCGATCTGGATGTACTCCTCGGGTCCGGCCTTCGCGGGCATCCTCTTCGCCGAGGGCAACGAGCAGCAGAAGAAGATCGCCGAGATCGCGGTCGAGAAGCGCTGGGGCTCGACCATGGTCCTGACCGAGCCGGACGCGGGCTCGGACGTCGGCGCCGGCCGCACCAAGGCCGTCCAGCAGGACGACGGCTCCTGGCACATCGAAGGCGTGAAGCGCTTCATCACCTCCGGTGAGCACGACATGGAGGAGAACATCCTCCACTACGTCCTCGCCCGCCCCGAGGGCCACGGCCCCGGCACCAAGGGTCTCTCCCTCTTCCTGGTCCCGAAGTTCCACTTCGACTGGGAGACCGGCGAGCTGGGCGAGCGCAACGGCGTGTACGCGACGAACGTCGAGCACAAGATGGGCCTGAAGGCGTCCAACACGTGCGAGATGACGTTCGGCGACCAGCACCCCGCCAAGGGCTGGCTGATCGGCGACAAGCACGACGGCATCCGCCAGATGTTCATGATCATCGAGTTCGCCCGCATGATGGTCGGCACGAAGGCGATCGCCACGCTGTCGACGGGTTACCTGAACGCCCTCGAGTACGCCAAGGAGCGCGTCCAGGGCAGCGACCTCTCGCAGTTCATGGACAAGACCGCGCCGAAAGTGACCATCACCCACCACCCGGACGTGCGGCGCTCGCTGATGACGCAGAAGGCGTACGCGGAGGGCATGCGCTCGCTCGTCCTCTACACCGCCGCCGTCCAGGACGCGATCCAGGTGAAGGAGGCGGCGGGCGAGGACGCGAAGTCCCTCATCGGCCTGAACGACCTCCTGCTGCCCATCGTGAAGGGCTACGGCTCGGAGAAGTCGTACGAGAAGCTGTCGTCCGAGTCGCTCCAGACCTTCGGCGGCTCCGGGTACCTCCAGGAGTACCCGATCGAGCAGTACATCCGTGACGCCAAGATCGACACGCTGTACGAGGGCACCACGGCGATCCAGGGCCAGGACTTCTTCTTCCGGAAGATCGTCCGCGACCAGGGCGCGTCCCTGAACGCCCTCTCCGAGGAGATCAAGAAGTTCCTCGCCGAGCAGAACGGCCACGAGGAGCTGGGCGGCGCGCTCGACTCCCTCGCCAAGGCGGCCGTCGACCTGGAGGCGATCGTCGGCACGATGATCACCGACCTGACGGCGACCGGTGAGGACGTCAAGAACATCTACAAGGTGGGTCTCAACACGACCCGTCTGCTGATGGCGTCGGGCGACGTGGTCGTCGGCTACCTGCTCCTGAAGGGTGCCGCGGTCGCCGCCGAGAAGCTGTCCTCGGCCTCCGCGAAGGACGTCCCCTTCTACCAGGGCAAGATCGCCGCCGCGAAGTTCTTCGCCGCGAACGTTCTGCCGGGCGTTGGCACGGCCCGCGCCCTGGCCGAGACGGTGGACGGCTCGCTGATGGACCTGGACGAGGCGGCGTTCTAGCCCACGCGGTACCAGGGGCTCGGGGTGGTCGGACCCCGAGCCCCTTCGCACCCGCGGCCAGCCAAATCCCCCACCCCGCCCCTCCCCGAAACCCACCGGGGGCAACTGGACCCCCCACGGACCACACCCCCTCCCTCGCGCAGTTCCTCGCACCCCTAGACCCGGATGTCGGCCTCACGCCGCGCGTGGTCATTCGCGCAGTTCCCCGCGCCCCTTGAACCCCCTTCGATCCGCGGACCGTGCCCGCTTCTCGCGCCGTTCCCCGCGCCCCTTGGCCCGATGTTCGCCTCGCGTCGTGCATGGTGACTCGCGCCGTTCCCCGCGCCCCTCAACCCCCTTCGATCTGCGGACCGTGGTCGCTTCTCGCGCAGTTCCCCGCGCCCCTATCAGTACTGGGGCGGGCCAGTGCTGGCATCTTCAGCCTGTCCGGCGTTTGAGGACGAGCGCCGTTCAGGCGCGAACGGGGGTGTGGGGGGGGAGCCCCCACAGGGGTTCGAGGGGCGGAGCCCCTCAAGGGGGTCTGGGGCGCAGCCCCAGGGGCGGAACCATCCAACCCCGCGCAACGGGCGGGCGGGTGGGCAAATCCCCGGGGTCTGGGGCGGAGCCCCAGGGCCCGGGCCGTCCGCCCCAGCCCC
This sequence comes from Streptomyces sp. NPDC045846, assembly GCF_056431605.1. Classification (NCBI taxonomy): domain Bacteria; kingdom Bacillati; phylum Actinomycetota; class Actinomycetes; order Kitasatosporales; family Streptomycetaceae; genus Streptomyces; species Streptomyces sp. NPDC045846. Next base: position 371,233 of record NZ_JBWKKJ010000004.1, read on the forward strand.
CGGGGAGCTGGGGCGGAGCTCCAGGCGGGCGCAGGGCCGGGAGTGGGGTCCTCGCCGCCGTTAGGGTGGCCGCATGAGCACACCGCCCCGCTTCGACCGCGGCCACACCGACGACCTGATGACCTTCCTCGCGGCGAGCCCGTCGCAGTACCACGCCGTGGCCAACGCGGCCGCACGCCTGGAGAAGGCCGGGTTCCGGCAGGTCCAGGAGACGGACGCCTGGGACGGCACGCACGGCGGCAAGTACGTGCTGCGCGGCGGCGCCATCGTGGCCTGGTACGTGCCCGAGGACGCCGAGCCCCACACCCCGTACCGGATCGTCGGCGCCCACACCGACTCCCCGAACCTGCGCGTGAAGCCGCAGCCCGACTCGGGTGCGTACGGCTGGCGGCAGGTCGCCGTCGAGATCTACGGCGGGACGCTGCTCAACACCTGGCTCGACCGCGACCTCGGCATCGCGGGCCGGCTCACCCTGCGCGACGGCAGCCACCGCCTGGTCAACGTGGACCGCCCGTTGATGCGCGTACCGCAGCTCGCCGTGCACCTGGACCGCGCGGTGAACACCGACGGCCTCAAGCTCGACCGCCAGCGCCACCTCCAGCCGATCTGGGGCCTCGGCGACGACGTACAGGAAGGCGACCTGATCCGCTTCCTGGAGCAGGAGGCCGAGCTCGACGAGGGCGAGGTGGCCGGCTGGGACCTGATGCTGCACTCCGTCGAGCCGCCCGCCTACCTGGGCCGCGACCGGGAGTTGGTGGCCGGTCCGCGCATGGACAACCTGCTCTCCGTGCACGCCGGGGCCGCCGCCCTGGCCGCCGTGTCCGGCAGCGACGACCTCCCCTTCATCCCGGTGTTCGCCGCCTTCGACCACGAGGAGGACGGTTCGCAGGCCGACACCGGCGCGGACGGCCCGCTGCTCGGCAACGTCATGGAGCGCTCGGTGTTCGCGCGCGGCGGCACGTACGAGGACCGCGCCCGCGCCTTCGCAGGAACGATCTGCCTCTCCTCCGACACCGGCCACGCGGTGCACCCCAACTACGCCGAGCGCCACGACCCCACGCACCACCCGCGCGCCAACGGCGGCCCCATCCTCAAGGTCAACGTGAACGCCCGGTACGCCACCGACGGCGCCGGCCGCGCGGTCTTCGCGGCGGCCTGCGAGCGCGCCGGGGTGCCGTGGCAGACCTTCGTCTCCAACAACGCGATGCCCTGCGGCACCACCATCGGCCCCATCACCGCCGCCCGCCACGGCATCCAGACCGTCGACATCGGCGTGGCCATCCTGTCGATGCACAGCGCGCGCGAGCTGTGCGGCGCCGACGACCCGCATCTGCTGGCCAACGCCCTGACCGCGTTCCTGGCGGGCTGAACCAGCGCCCCGTACAAGGGGATTGGCCGTCCGGGGCCCGGGTACCCGGACGGTCCACCACCTTTCACGGAGGCGAGTTCCATGGGCTTGGGCGGCTGCATCATCCTCATCGCGGTGGGGGCGATCCTCACCTTCGCGACGGACTGGCACGCCAAGGGTGTGAACCTCGACGTCGTGGGCCTGATCCTGATGGCCGTCGGCATCATCGGCGTGGCCGTCTTCACCAGCGTCCTGCGCAGGCGGCGCATAGTGCCGGGCGCCACCGTCGTCGAGGAGGAGCGGCGCGACCCCCTGGTGTGAGCCACGGCGCCCCGAGGCGGGCCGCGCGGGCCGCGCCCCGCCTCGCGTGACCCCGGCCACCTGAGCCCCGGCACGGAGGCCCACCCCCTCGACCCCGCGTATCCTCGACTGTCCGGGCCCTGACCAGGCCCGGGGGGAAAACCGGGAACGGGGAGCAAGGGGGTGCCGCCACCGTGGAGTTCCGCGTCCTGGGAACGGTGGCCGTGGCGACGGAGGACGGCGCGTTCCTCGCGCTGGGTCCCGCCAAACGCCGCAGCCTGCTGGCCATGCTGCTGCTCCAGCCCAACACCGCCGTGCCGGTGGAACGGCTCACCGAGGCCCTGTGGGACGAGGAGCCGCCGCTCCACTCCCGCACCGTGCTGCAAGGCCATGTCTCCCGGCTGAGGGCCCTGTTCGCCGAGCAGGGCGCCGAGGCGTACGGCATCGAACTGGCCACCCGCGGACCGGCGTACGTCCTGCGGCTGCCCGAGACCCTCATCGACGCGCACCGCTTCGAGGAGCTCGTCACCCTCGCCCGCGGCCAGCGCGACCCCGGCGACGCGGTGCTCATGCTGCGCGAGGCGCTCGCCCTGTGGCAGGGCCCCGCCCTCACCGGCACCGTGGCCAGCCCGCCCCTGCAAGCCGCCGCCCACACCCTCGAAGAGCTCCGGCTCGCCTCGGTGGAGGCGCTCGCCGAGGCGTACGGGGAGCTCGGCGAGCACGGCCGGGCCGCTGCCGTGCTGCGCACCGAAGCCGTAGCCCACCCCCTGCGCGAACCCCTCTCGGCCGCGCTGATGCTCGCCCTGAGCCGCTCGGGCCGCCAGTCCGACGCCCTCGAATGGTTCCACCGCACCCGCCGCCTGCTCTCCGACGAACTCGGCGTGGACCCCGGCCCCGCCCTCCGCGAGGCGCACGCCACGATCCTGCGGACCGGCACCCCCGCCGCGACGCCCGCCCAACCGGCCGAACCCGAGCCCGAACTCTGCGCCGCCGTACCGGAGTTGCTGCCGCGCAGGCCCCGCGGCTTCACCGGCCGCCACGCCGAGCTGACCGCGCTCGGCCGCGCCACCGCCGGGCAGTACGGCGCCATCGCGCTGGTCACCGGCGGCGCGGGCGTCGGCAAGACCGCGCTCGCCGTGCACTGGGCCCACGAGCGCCAGGGCGACTTCCCCGACGGCCGCCTCTTCGCCGACCTGTGCGGCTACAGCGACACCCCGGCCCGCCAAGTCACCGTCGTCCTGCGGGAGTTCCTGCTCGCGCTCGGCGTGCCCGGCCGGCGCATACCCGAGACCGAGGCGGGCATGGGCGCGCTGTACCGCTCGCTGACCGCCGACCGCCGGATGCTGGTCGTCCTCGACAACGCCCGCGACTCCGAGCAGGTCCGCCCGCTGCTGCCGGGCGGCGACCACTGCGTCACCCTGGTCACCAGCCGCGACCGGCTCGGCGGCCTCGTCGCCTCCGACGCGGCGCGCCCGGTCCGCCTCGACGAGCTGCCCACCGCCGACTGCACCGCCCTGCTCGCCGCCGTGCTCGGCGAGGAGCGGGTGGCCGCCGAACCCGGGGCGGCCGCCCGCCTCGCCGAACTGTGCGACGGCCTCCCCCTCGCCCTGCGGGTCACCGCCGCCCGCCTCGCCGCCCGCCCCCAGTGGACCCTCGCCGCGCTCGCCGGTGAACTCGCCGACGAACAACGCCGGTTGGGGCTGCTGCGGGTCGAGGACACCGGCGTGGCGGCCGCCCTGCGCCTGACCGTGCAGCAACTGCCCGAACAGGCCCGCCGGATGTTCCGCGCGCTCGGCCTGCACACCGGCTCCGAACTCGATCGCTACACGGCCGCCGCACTGGCCGGCTGCACCCCCGACCAGGCCGCCACCGCCCTCGACCGGCTCGCCGCCGCCCACCTCGTGGTCGAGTCCGGCCCGCCGGGCCCCGCCCACTCCCGCACCCGCCCGGACTCGTACACCCTGCACGACCTGGTCCGGCTCTACGCCCGCGCGCTCGCCCCGGAGGCCGACCCCGACGGCCTCGCCCGCCTCCTGGACCACTACCTGCACACCGGTCTGGTCGCGACCGCCACCGCCGAGCCCGGCAGCCAGCCCTGCTTCGTGCCGCCCCCCGGGGCCCGGCGGCCCGCGGCGGTGCGCGAGTTCGAGGACCGCCAGGCCGCGCTCGCCTGGTACGAGGCCGAACGGGCCACCCTGCGCGGCGCCGTCGCCGCCGCCGTCCACGCCGGGATGCACGACCGCGCCTGGCGCCTGGTGCTGCTCCAGTGGCCCCTGATCCTGTGGCGGGTCCGCGACGGCTGGGTGCCGCTCCTCCAACAGGCCCTGGAATCGGCCGAGTTGGAGCAGGAACTGGACGCCCAGTCCCGCACCCGCGCCCTGCTGGGCTGGGTCCTGCACGAGGAGGGCCGCTACGACGAGGCCCTCGCCCAGCTGGAGAAGGCCCCCGACCTCGCCCGCCAGGCCGGAGACGTCACCAGCGAGGCCATCGCCCGCATGAACCTGGCCCTCATCCTCACCCAGTACGACGAGGTCGACCGGGCCGGTGAACTGCTCGGCCAGGCCCTCGCGCTGGCCGGCCGCGCCCGCGACCGCTCCACCCAGATGCTCGCCCACCAGCACCTGGCCCGCCACCACCTCGACGCGGGCAGGCACCGGTCGGCCCTCGACCACGCCCAGCGCGGCCTCGAACTCGGCCCCTCGCCCGAGGCGATCCCGCGCCGGGTGCTGCTGCGCACCAGCTACGGCGAGGCGCTGGCGGGTCTCGGCCGCACCGACGAGGCCCGCCGCCAACTCGCCGACGCGGCCCGCGAGGCCGACGGCCACGGCTTCGAGGAGGGCGCGGCCGCCGCCCGCGCGGCCCTGGCCGCGCTCCCACCGGCGTAACCTTGCGCGGTCCCCACCTCGTCGTGGTGCGCGGGCCCACGTGAGGCACGTGAGACCGCTGGTCCATGTGATCTCACAGGGGCGCGTGACGTCGTGGGGGTACGGTCCACGTGACGTCGCAGGGCCGCGTGACGACGTGAGGGTGCGGTGCACATGACGCCTCCGGGGGCGCGTGACGACGTGGGGGTGTGGGTCCGACGCGCTTATTTCATGGGCGCGTTGGCCGGACGACAGCAAGCGCCGCGAGGCTGGGCGGCACAGGGATCCGAGGATTCGTCGGGGAGCGGGGCACGATGAGCAGGGGCAGGGGCACAGTGGCCGTCGTCGGCCTCGCCGTGCTGCTCGCGTCCCTGACGGCCTGTACGGACGGGGCGCCCTCCGGCGCCGACGGCACCGAGACGAAGACGGCGGCACCTGGCTCCGCCGCGCCGCACTCCGGCGCCCCGCGGGAACGGCCCACCCCGCCGCTCCCCGCGCCCGACCGCGGCGACGCCGGACAGAGCCCTTCGCCCGGCGCCGAAGCGCCCGGCCCGTCCGGCTCGCCCGCCGCCACGCCCCCGCCGGGCACCCCGGGCCCCGACACCCGTACCGGCCCGATGGGCGACGGGGGCGAGGACGCGCGCGGGTTCTGCTCGCCCACCTCGCTGTCCCTGAGCTTCCGCGTCGCGGACGACGCCCGCGGCAGGGGCGGCTCCCGGCCCGGCGCCGACGCGAAGGCCGCGGGCGACGCCGTCCTGGTGGTCCGCAACACCTCCGGGCACACCTGCGTCCTGCACGGCACCCCGGCGCTCGTCCTCCTGGACGGCGACGGCCGCACCGCCCCGCTCGCCGCGGCCCCGGCCCAACCGTTCGCCAAGCCCTTCGCCCTGCACCCCGGGGCGAACGGAGTGGCCCGGGTCCACTACACGCCGAGCCGCGACTGCCCGGCCCGGGGCACCTCGGTGCGCGTGACGCTGCCCGGCTCCGACAGCCCGAACACCCTGCCCGTCCTGGACGCGAAGGGCCGCCCCGCCACGCTTCCCCTGTGCGGCCCGGCCCCGCGCACCGGCCCGTTCAGGCCGGGCTTCGGCTAGCCCCCCCCCCGCTAGGACGCGGCGTCCATCCCGGCGAGCACCAGCGGCAGCCTGCTCACGCCGCCCTCGGTGAGCCGCACGGGCACGCCCCAGTCCTGCTGGTGCATGTGGCAGGCCGGGTACTCGTTCTCCGGGTCGTCGTCGCAGGAGGCCGCCATCGCCGACACGTGCAGCACGCCCTCGGTGACCTCCGGGTTCAGGCCGAGCTCGCGCGCGAGCTCGGTGCCGGTGCCCTCGCCCGCGAGCAGCAGCTCGGGCGGGGTCGAGGAGACGAGCAGCCGGGTCGAGGGCCCGTACCGGGTGTCCAGCTTCTGCCCGGCGGGCGCCTGGAACACGACCTCCAACCAGAGCCTGCCCGGGGCGACTTCGGTCGCCGCGCGCTGGGTGCGGTGCGCCACGGACTCCACCCGCACGGCCTCCTCGGGCAGCCGCAGCCGGGTCAGCCGGTGCCGCGCCGACTCGACGACGACGATGTCGTCCCCGACGAGCACGGCGTCGCTGGGCTCCCTCACGTCCGTCGCCAGCGTGGTCACTTCGCCGGTGGCCGGGTCGTAGCGGCGCAGTGCGTGGTTGTACGTGTCCGACACGGCGACCGAGCCGTCGGGCAGCGCGGTGACGCCCAGCGGGTGCTGGAGCAGCGCCTGCGCGGCGTCCCCGTCGCGGTGCCCGAAGTCGAAGAGGCCAGTGCCGACGGCGGTGTGCACGGCGCCCTCGGGGTCGACGTAGCGCAGCGCGGAGGTCTCCGAGTCGGCGACCCAGAGCCGGTCCTCGGTGGCCGCGAGCCCGGACGGCTGGGCGAACCACGCCTCGGCGCCCGGCCCGTCGACGAGCCCCTCGTTGGTCGTCCCGGCCGCGACCTCGACGGCCCTGGTCTCCGGGTCGTACGTCCACAGCTGGTGCACGCCCGCCATGGCGATCCACACCCTGCCCCGCCACCAGGCCACGTCCCACGGCGAGGAGAGGTCCACCGCGAGGGCGGGACCGGACGTCGGCTGCCCCTGCCACCACTGCCTGCCGGTCCCGGCGAGCAGCTCGATGTCCCCGGTGGCCGGGTCGAAGGTGCGCAGCGCGTGGTGCACGGTGTCGGCGACGACCACCTTGCCGTCCGGGAGCAGCGCGAGTCCCTGCGGCTCCTTGAACTGCCCGTCCCCGCCGATCCGGCGCACGACGCGCTCCCCGTCCGGGGCGAGCTCGACGAGCTGGTGGCGGGTGGTGTCGGAGACCAGGAAGTTCCCGCTGGGCAGCACGATCGCCTTGCCCGGGAAGCGCAGGTCGGTGGCGACCGGCTCCGGCGGGACGTACGGCCCGTCGCCGCGCCGCAGCGTCCCCTTCGCCCCGTGCTCGGCCTCCAGCTCCGCCACGAGCCGCTCGATGGCATGGGCATGGCCCTCGCCCGCGTGCTGGGCGACGACGTAGCCCTCGGGGTCGATCACCACGAGCGTGGGCCAGGCCCGCACCGCGTACTGCTTCCAGGTGGCGAGCTCCGGGTCGTCGAGGACCGGGTGCTCCACGCCGTACCGCTCGACGGCGTCCACGACCGCCTGGTGCTCGGCCTCGTGCACGAACTTCGGCGAGTGCACCCCGACGATCACGACGGTGTCCCGGTGCTTCTCCTCGAGCTCCCGCAGCTCGTCGAGCACGTGCAGGCAGTTGATGCAGCAGAACGTCCAGAAGTCGAGGATCACGATGCGGCCGCGCAGCTCCGCGAGGCTCAGCTCCTTGCCTCCGGTGTTCAGCCAGCCGCCCTTGCCGATCAGCTCGGGGGCACGGACGCGGGCACGACGGGGGGCGGGCGCGGGGGTGGGCGCCGGGGCGGCATCGTTCATGGTTCAAGCTTGCCATCCCGGTATGAACAGCTTGTGTCGCCGTTCGGCGGACCGCCGCGGCGGGCAGGGGTACAGCCATGAAATACCTCGTGCGGGACAAGATCTTCGCCATCGGTGACGACTACTGGATCGACACGGAGGACGGGCGGCACGCCTTCCTCGCCGACGGCAAGGCCCTGCGGATGCGCGACACCCTGGAGCTGAAGGATCCGTCGGGGCGGGTGCTGATCACGCTGCGGGAGAAGATGTTCAGCCTGCGCGACGCGATGACCATCGAGCGGGACGACCAGATCCTCGCGAAGGTCCGCCGCAAACGCCTCTCCCTGCTGCGCAACCACTACCGGGTGAGCCTGGTCGAGGGCACCGAGCTCGACGTCACGGGCAAGATCCTGGACCGCGAGTTCACCGTCGAGTACGACGGAGAACTCCTCGCCCACGTGTCCCGCAAGTGGTTCCGGGTCCGCGAGACCTACGCCGTGAACGTCGTACGGGAGGACGCGGACGCGGCCCTGCTGCTGGCGGTGGTGATCTGCGTGATCCGCATGGACGAAAAGGACCGCGCCCACGACGAGTGACCAGCCACGCACGACCCGCACGGACAGAGGGTTCAGGGGCGCGAGGAACCGCGCGACCAGCCACGCACGACCCGCACGGGCAAGAGGGTTCAGGGGCGCGAGGAACTGCGCGACAAGCCACGCACAACCCGCACGGACAGAGGGTTCAGGGGCGCGAGGAACTGCGCGACAAGCCACGTACGACCCGCACGGACAGGGGGTTTCCAGGGGCGCGGGGAACTGCGCGACAAGCCACGCACGACCCGCACGTACAGCGGACCAGAAAAGGGGCGCGGGGAACTGCGCAGAACCCGCACCCCCACGCGGCAAAGGCGCAGAACCCGCACCCCCACCCCGCGGCGCGACCCCGCACTACCCCTTCGGCACGTCCAGCCCCAGCACCCTGTCCTTCAGCGCGGGAAACACCTCCCGCGTCTCCGCGACCTTCGCCGGATCGAGATCCACGGTCAGGATCTCCTCGCCGGAGCCCGCCTCCGCGAGCACCTCACCCCACGGGTCGACCACGATGCTGCGCCCGCTCTGCTCGACCCCCGCGTGCGTCCCGGCCGTACCGCAGGCCAGCACGTACGCCAGGTTCTCGACCGCGCGGGCCCGCGCGAGCAGCGTCCAGTGGGCGCTGCGGCGGGCGGGCCAGCCCGCGGGGACGACGAAGGCGTGGGCGCCCGCGTCGACCAGGCCGCGGAACAGTTCCGGGAAGCGGAGGTCGTAACAGGTGGCCAGGCCAAGCGTGAGGTCCGGCAGCGAGGCGGTGACCAGGTCCGAGCCCGCGCCCATCAGGACGGCCTCGCCCTTGTCGAAGCCGAAGCGGTGGATCTTCCGGTAGGTGCGGGCCAGCGCGCCGTCGGGCGAGAAGACGAGGGAGGTGTTGTAGAGCCTGCCGTCCTCGCCCCGCTCCGGAATCGACCCGGCGTGCAGCCACACCCCGGCGTCCCGGGCCGCCTCGGCCATCGCCCGGGCCGTGGTGCCGCGCGGCGTCTCCGCCTCGTCCGCGAAGAGTTCGTACGCGAACGCCCCGACCGTCCACAGCTCGGGAAGCACGACCAGATCGCTGCTCCGCTGCTCCCGGATCAGCGAACCCACGCGTCGTCGGCGGGAATTGATGGATTCTTCCGGATTTACGTCGATCTGGATGAGCGAGGCGCGCACGGTACCACCGTCCTGGCTTTCGAGCCGTCAGCACTGGGGAAAACAGCCTACGATCGTCGTACCAAAGCACTGCCGGGGTGCTGCCCGGCAGCGTAACTTAGCGACCAAGCCTCCCACGCAGTACCGCAGTCCAGCCCGCGTACAAAAGAACCGCCGAGGGGTCCCGTGACCGTCCATCCCAGCCTTCAGACCTACGCCGATGCCTGGACCCACTCCATCGAGGCGATATCGGAGCTGGTGCAGCCGCTCGTCGAGGGCGAGTGGAACCGTGCGACGCCGTGCCCCAACTGGTCCGTGCGCGACATCGTGTCGCACATCATCGGCATGGAGTGCGAGCAGCTGGGCGACCCGAGGCCGATCCACACCCTGCCGCGCGACATCTTCCACGTACAGACCGACCTCGCCCGCTACATGGAGATGCAGGTCGATGTGCGCCGCCACCACACGGCGCCGGAGATGACCTCCGAGCTGGAGTACACGATCATTCGCCGGGCGCGTCAGCTGCGCAACGAGAACCGGGACCCCGACACCAAGGTGCGGGCCCCCCTCGGCGCCGAGCAGACCCTGGAACTGGCGCTGCGGATGCGGGCGTTCGACGTCTGGGTGCACGAGCAGGACCTGCGCTGGGCCCTCAACAAGCCGGGGAACCTGGACTCGCCGGGCGCGTACGTGGCCCGCGACATCCTGCTGCACACGCTGCCCCGCGTGGTGGCGAAGGACGCGGGCGCGCCGCCCAGCTCGGCGGTGGTCTTCGACATCCACGGCCCGGTGGAGTTCCTGCGCACGGTGCGGGTGGACGCGGACGGCCACGGCACCATCGACGGCGCGCCCTCGCTCGGCCCGCTGGTCACGCTCGCCATGGACTGGGAGACCTTCGTGCGGCTCGCGTGCGGCCGGGTCCGCCCGCACGCGGTCGCCGACCGGGTGAAGGCCGAGGGCGACCCGGCGCTGGCCGACGCGATCCTGCGGGAGTTCGCGGTCACCCCGTAGCCCGGGGCCGCGGCCCGCTACACGGGGACGTGCACGGCCTCCACCCGGCTCGCCACCAGCCGGTCCCGCTCGCGGCGCTGCGCCCGCACGCGCAGCCGCAGGATCTGGACCAGGCCCAGGGCCTCGAGGAAGAACACCGACGAGAAGGCGATCCGGTAGTTGTCGCCGGTCGCGTCGAGCAGCACGCCCACCGCGAGCAGCGTGGTCATGGAGGCGATGAAGCCGCCCATGTTGGTGATGCCGGACGCGGTGCCCTGGCGCTCGGGCGGGTTGGCCGGGCGCGAGAAGTCGAAGCCGATCATCGAGGCGGGCCCGCACGCGCCGAGCACCACGCACAGGCTGACGAGCAGCCACATCGGCGCGTGGGCGGCCGGATAGGCGATGGTGGCGGCCCACATGAGAGCGGTCGCTCCCACGGTGCCGAGCGCCAGGGGGAGCCGGGCCGCGTGGTGGCGGGCGATGAGCTGGCCATACACGAGGCCCACGACCATGTTGGAGAGCACCACAAGGGTCAGCAGTCCGCCCGCCGTGCCCCGGTCCAGGCCCTGCGCCTCGACGAGGAACGGCATCCCCCACAGGAGCAGGAACACCATCGCGGGGAACTGCGTGGTGAAGTGCACCCACATCCCGAGCCGGGTGCCGGGCTCGCGCCACGACTCGGCGATCTGGCGGCGTACGAACGCGGCCCCGGCGTGGTGCGCGGGCGGCGGCTCGTGGCCCTCGGGGTGGTCGCGCAGGAAGAGCAGCAGCAGGACGAGGACGGCGACTCCGGCGAGCGAGCTGCCCGCGAAGGTCTGGGTCCAGCCGACGCCGTGCAGCGCGCGGGAGATGACGAGCGTGGACACCAGGTTGCCGGCCATCCCGAACAGCGCGGCGACCTGCCCGATCATGGGGCCGTGCTTGGCGGGGAACCAGCGCGAGCCGAGCCGCAGCACGCTGATGAAGGTCATCGCGTCGCCGCAGCCGAGCAGCGCCCGCGAGCCGAGCGCGGTGGCGTACGAGGGCGACAGGGCGAAGCCGAGCTGTCCGACGGTGAACAGGACGGTCCCGAGCACCAGCACCTTCTTGGTGCCGAGCCGGTCGACCATGAGGCCGACGGGTATCTGCATGCCCGCGTACACGAGCAGCTGGAGTATCGAGAAGGTGGACAGGGCCGAGGCGTTGACGTGGAAGCGGTCGGCGGCGTCCAGGCCCGCGACGCCGAGCGAGGTGCGGAAGATGACGGCGACGAAGTAGACGCCGACGCCGATGCCCCACACGAACGCGGCCCGGCGCCCGCCCAGCGGCCGCGGCTGCGTCGCGGAGCTCATCGGTCGTCCCCCCTGACCAGGACCTTGACCCAGCTGAGGTGCTGGCGCACACAGTGCGCGGCCCGTTCGCCGTCGCCGTCCCTGATCGCGTCCAGCATCTCCTCGTGCTCGGCGATGTTCTTGGCGATGCGGTCGGGCTGGGCGTGCATGACGGCGACGCCCATCCGCAGCTGGCGGTCCCGCATCTGGTCGTAGAGCCGGGCCAGGATCTCGTTCCCGGCGTTGCGCACGATCTCGGCGTGGAAGCAGCGGTCGCTGACGGCGACGGCGGCCAGATCGCCCGCGGCGGCGTGCGCCTTCTGCTCCGCGAGCAGTTCCTGGAGGCGTGCGACGAGCCGCTCCGGCGCGGGAACGGCCCGGCGCACCGCGAACTCCTCGACGAGCAGCCGGGTTTCGACCACGTCGGCGGTCTCCTGCGCGGAGACGGCGAGCACGAGGGCGCCCTTCTTCGGGTAGAGCTTGATCAGCCCTTCCACTTCGAGCTTGAGCAGCGCTTCGCGCACAGGCGTCCGCGACACCCCGACCGCCTCGGCCAGCTCTCCCTCGGTGAGCAGGGTGCCGCCCTCGTACCGGCGGTCGAGCACCGCCTGCTTGACGTGCAGGTAGACGCGGTCGGCGGCGGGCGGCTGCTTGGTGGCGGGGGCCGGGGCGGAAGGCATGCGCACAGGATAGATACAACAGGGGTGCATCAGAAAGCACCGTCCGGATCGCGGGACGGCCGCGTGCGCGCCCGCCGAAACGCCCCTGCCCCCGGTCGCGCACGGCGACCGGGGGCAGGGGGCAGGGGGTACGGAGTCGGGGCCCAGGGGCCGGAGGATCAGGCGCGGCCCGCCGCGCGGCGGCGCACCACCAGGTAGCCCGCTCCGCCCACGAGGGCCAGGCCCGCGCCACCCGCGACCAGCGCGGTCGTGGCCCCGGACTGCTCCTTGGCCCCGGCGAGCTCGGCACCGGCCGCGACACCGCCCTTGGGCAGCACCGAGGTCTGGCCGGAGGTGTTCGCCGAGGGCGCGGCGGACGGCGTCTTGGCGGGGGTGGTGCCGTTCAGCTTGCAGCCCTTGGGCAGCTTGGGGAAGTCCTGGAAGGCGTACCGGGAGCCGACGCCGCCCTCGACCTTGGACTTGAGCTGCGGCGCGGCGCCGTACGGGTTGAGGATCTCGGCGTAGATGCCGGCCGACTCGGGCAGCTTGGGGTGCTTGCGGTCCAGCTTGCCGAGGCTCGGCACCGGGTTGCCCGGGCCGTCCTGGAAGGTGGCCGTCGGGCCGTTCGGGCTCATGGTCAGCACCGCGGAGGTGCCGGCGCCGATGGAGACGCTCTGCGTGACGGTGCAGTCCTTGGCCGAGACGCCGGTCGCGCCGGGGGTGCCGGGCTTGGCGGCGGGCTTGCCCTGCGGCAGGTCGTAGGTCTTGGACGTGCCGTCGGGGGAGGTGACCTTCACCCGCGGGGTGGCGCTGGAGGCGTCGAGCAGCTGCGCCTTGAGGCCGACCACGTACTCCTTGGCGGTGTCGGTCGGCTGCGAGCGGCTCACGCCGGCGATGACCCGCACGGCCCAGACGTCGCCCGGCTTCCAGTTCGGGCCCACGGCGCGGAACCAGGCCTCGGGGCCCTCGGGCCCGTTGCGCAGCACCGCGAGCACGCCGTGCGTGGCGTCCTTGTAGACGAGGACCTTCTCGCCGTCGTAACGGGGGTTGGAGGACTGGCCGGTGGCGGAGACCGCGGCCGGAGCCTGTGCCGGGGTGGCGGCGAAGGCGGCGGCCGGGGCGAGGAGGGCTCCGGCGAGCGCGGCGGTGGCGACGGCGGCGCGGAGGGCGGTGCGGCGGCGGGAAGGGGCGTAGGTCGACATGAACGACTCCGAGACACAGGGCGGCCGGGCGGCCGGAAGGCGAGAAAGAAGGAGAGGTTGCATGCCGCCTCCTCTGTCGGGTGGGGCCGTTGAGGCTGGGCGGGGCTGCAAGAAGAAATCTATGGATCGCCTGTGCGAGAAGCGTCCGTTCCATGTCACGAGGGCGTGACAGACCCCCAGGGCCCCGGACGCCCCGGGTCACCGCGCGAGCAGCACGCGCCGCCCCTGCCACCACTGTCCGCCCGGCCCGCGGAGCTGTCCACTCGGGCGACGGGCGGACATGCCGCGGCCCCCGGCGCGTCCTGGGACGCGGCGGGGGCCGGGGCCGACTGCCGTGCGGGGCGGCCGGGTTGTCGAGCGGGGCGGTCAGCCCCAGGTGATGAGCCGCTTCGGCTGCTCCAGGACCGCCGCCACGTCGGCGAGGACCTTCGAGCCGAGCTCGCCGTCGACCAGGCGGTGGTCGAAGGAGAGCGCGAGCGTGGTGACCTGGCGGGGCTTGACCTTGCCCTTGTGGACCCACGGCTGGAGCTTGATCGCACCGACCGCGAGGATCGCGGACTCGCCCGGGTTCAGGATCGGGGTCCCGGTGTCCACGCCGAACACGCCGACGTTGGTGATGGTCACCGTGCCGCCCGACATCGCCGCGGGCGACGTCTTGCCCTCGCGGGCGGTGGCCACCAACTCGCCCAGAGACTCGGCCAGTTGCGGCAGTGTCTTGGCGTGCGCGTCCTTGATGTTCGGGACGATCAGACCGCGCGGGGTCGCCGCCGCGATGCCCAGGTTCACGTAGTGCTTGAGGACGATCTCCTGGTTCGCCTCGTCCCAGGACGCGTTGACGTTCGGGTTGCGCTTGATCGCCACCAGCAGCGCCTTGGCGATCAGGAGCAGCGGGTTGACCCGCAGGCCCGCCATGTCCTTGTCGGACTTCAGCTGCTCGACCAGCTTCATCGTCCGTGTCACGTCGACCGTCACGAACTCCGTGACGTGCGGCGCGGTGAACGCGGAGCCGACCATGGCCTGCGCGGTCGCCTTGCGGACGCCCTTGACGGGAATCCGCGTCTCGCGGGCTTCGGCCTGAACGACCGCCGCCGGAGCGGGAGTTGTTTCACGTGAAACAGGGGCGGCCTCGGCCGCCGGGGCCGCCGCCGCGTGCACGTCCTCGCGGGTGACGATGCCGTCGGGGCCGGTCGGCACCACGGTGGCGAGGTCGATGCCGAGGTCCTTGGCGAGCTTGCGGACCGGGGGCTTGGCGAGCGGGCGGGCCGGGGCGGGAACCTGGCCGTTCAGCTCGGTCTGCACGGCGTAGAGGGCCTCGGCCGGGGCCTGCTCGGGGACCTGGGCCCCCTTGCGCGGGCGGCGCTTGGTCGACGCCTCGGAGACGCCGTAGCCGACCAGGACGGGCTGGCGTCCCTTGGGCGCCCCGTCCTCGGCGGGCTCGGCGGGCTCGGCGGCGGGCGCGGGCGCCTCGGCGGGCGCCTGCGCCGGGGCCGACGGCTCGGGCGGGCTGCCCGGGGCCACGTCGACGGTGATGATGGACGTGCCGACGTCCACCGTCACGCCCTCTTCGAAGTGGAGCTTCTGCACCACGCCGTCGTAGGGGATGGGGAGTTCGACGGCCGCCTTCGCGGTCTCGACCTCACACACGACCTGGCCGTCGGTGACGGTGTCGCCGGGCTGGACGTACCACTTGAGGATCTCCGCCTCGGTGAGCCCCTCGCCGACGTCCGGCATCTTGAACTCGCGGTAGCGGGCTGCGTTCTCAGTCATTGTCGTCACGACCATTTCCCTCAGTACGCCAGCGAGCGGTCGACGGCGTCGAGCACCCGGTCGAGACCCGGCAGGTACTCCTCCTCCAGGCGCGCCGGCGGGTACGGGGCGTGGTAGCCGCCGACCCGGAGCACCGGGGCCTCCAGGTGGTAGAAGCACCGCTCGGTGATCCGGGCGGCGATCTCCGCTCCGGCGCCGTAGAAGACCGGCGCCTCGTGGACGACGACCAGGCGGCGGGTCCGCTCGACCGAGGCCTGGACGGCGTCGAAGTCGATCGGGGACATCGACCGCAGGTCCACGACCTCGATCGACTTGCCCTCCTCCTGGGCGGCCGCGGCGGCCTCCAGGCACACCTTCACCATGGGGCCGTACGCCACCAGCGTCAGGTCGGAACCGTCGCGCACGGTACGGGCCTTGTGCAGCGGGCCGGGGATCGCCTCGGTGTCGACCTCGCCCTTGTCCCAGTAGCGGCGCTTGGGCTCGAAGAAGATCACCGGGTCGTCGGACTCGATGGCCTGCTGCATCATCCAGTACGCGTCCGACGCGTTGGACGGGCTGACCACCTTGAGGCCCGCCACGTGCGCGAACAGCGCCTCGGGCGACTCGCTGTGGTGCTCGACCGCGCCGATGCCGCCGCCGTAGGGGATGCGCACGACGACCGGCAGCTTGATCTTGCCGAGCGCGCGGGCGTGCATCTTGGCCAGCTGCGTGACGATCTGGTCGTACGCCGGGAAGACGAAGCCGTCGAACTGGATCTCCACGACGGGCCGGTACCCGCGCAGGGCCAGGCCGATCGCGGTGCCGACGATGCCGGACTCGGCCAACGGGGTGTCGATCACCCGGTCCTCGCCGAAGTCCTTGAACAGGCCGTCGGTGACGCGGAAGACACCGCCGAGCTTGCCGACGTCCTCGCCCATGATCAGGACCTTGGGGTCGGTCTCCATCGCCTTGCGCAGCGACTCGTTGATCGCCTTGGCGATCGGCAACTTCTGTACGGTCATGGCTAGTTGCCCTCCCCGTCGGCGAACGACGCCTGGTAGGCGGCGAACTGGGCGCGCTCCTCGTCGACCAGCGCGTGGCCGTCGGCGTAGATGTTCTCGAAGATCGCCATCGGCTCGGGGTCGGGCATGGCGCGCACCGCCTCGCGCACCCGCTTGCCCAGCGTCTCCGACTCGCTCTCCAGCTCCTCGAAGAACGCGGCGTCCGCGTGGCCCGCGCTCTCCAGGTAGGCGCGCAGGCGCAGGATCGGGTCCTTGGCCTCCCAGGCCTCGCGCTCCTCGTCGGCCCGGTACTTCGTCGGGTCGTCGGAGGTGGTGTGCGCGCCCATCCGGTAGGTGAACGCCTCGACCAGGGTGGGACCTTCGCCCCGCCGGGCCCGCGCCAGGGCGGCCTTGGTCACGGCCAGACAGGCCAGCACGTCGTTGCCGTCGACGCGGACACCGGGGAAGCCGAAGCCCTGGGCGCGCTGGTAGAGCGGCACCCGCATCTGCTTCTCGGTGGGCTCGGAGATCGCCCACTGGTTGTTCTGGCAGAAGAACACGACCGGGGCGTTGTAGACGGCGGAGAAGGTGAACGCCTCCGCGACGTCGCCCTGGCTGGAGGCGCCGTCACCGAAGTAGGCGACCACGGCGCTGTCGGCGCCGTCCTTGGCGATGCCCATCGCGTAACCGGTCGCGTGCAGCGTCTGGGAGCCGATGACGATCGTGTACAGATGGAAATTGTTGCTGTTCGGATCCCAGCCGCCGTGGTTGACGCCACGGAACATGCCGAGCAGGTTCGTCGGGTCGACGCCGCGGCACCAGGCGACGCCGTGCTCGCGGTAGGTCGGGAAGACGTAGTCGTCGTCCCGCAGCGCACGCCCGGATCCGATCTGCGCGGCCTCCTGGCCGAGCAGCGAGGCCCACAGCCCCAGCTCGCCCTGCCGCTGCAGCGCGGTGGCCTCGGCGTCGAAGCGCCGGGTCAGCACCATGTCGCGGTAGAGGCCGCGCAGCTCGTCGGAGCTCAGGTCGATGTCGTAGTCAGGGTGCTCGACCCGCTCGCCCTCGGGCGTCAGCAGCTGTACGAGCTCGGGTTCGGCGGCCTTCTTCGCGCCGGCGCCGGCGGTGCGCTTGCTGCTGCGTCGCGGTTTGCGCGCGGCAGTGCTCTCCACGGTCACGTGCGTGCTCCTCCGTCTGTCCGGCTCCCGGGTTCGCCGGTGAGCCTGGGGGTCCCCCCGGCTCGACCAGAGCTTGGGGGAGGCTCGCCTGTCCGTCTCAAGTGCACGGGGGTGTGCGCGCTCGGCCGGGGATCAGGCGTGACAGGTGCCCCGGCGAGCGCCCTGCCAAAGGCACGTTACCCAGTGCTGCGCATTACTGCGAAACCCCACTTGACCTGCGATTTTGCTTGGATTTCCAAGTAAATCGAGAAAGTAGGGAACAGTCGCTGGTCACAGCCTTGCAGGCCGCCGGAACAACGGCACGTTATCCCGGCCGCGCAGGTTCGGGAAGGGGTCACTTATGGCACTCTCCGGCGTCCTTCGGATGAATGTGTGAGACTGATTCCGTGCGCGAAACAGGCAAAATCACCGTATTCCTGCTCGATGACCACGAGGTGGTCCGTCGCGGCGTCCACGAAATGCTCTCCGTCGAGGACGACATCGAAGTGGTCGGCGAGGCCGGCACCGCGGCCGACGCCCTGGTCAGGATTCCCGCCACCCGCCCCGACGTCGCCGTGCTCGACGTCCGGCTGCCGGACGGCAGCGGAGTCGAGGTCTGCCGCGAGATCCGTTCGCAGAACGAGGACATCAAGTGCCTGATGCTCACCTCGTTCGCGGACGACGAGGCCCTCTTCGACGCGATCATGGCGGGGGCCTCCGGATACGTCCTCAAGGCGATCCGCGGGAGCGAGCTCCTGACGGCCGTGCGCGACGTCGCGGCCGGCAAGTCGCTGCTCGACCCGGTGGCCACCGCCCGCGTGCTCGAGCGGCTGCGCGACGGCGGCAAGAGCAAGGGCGACGACCGCCTGGCCAACCTCACCGAGCAGGAGCGCAAGATCCTCGACCTGATCGGCGAGGGCCTCACCAACCGCGTGATCGGCGAGCGTCTGCACCTCGCCGAGAAGACGATCAAGAACTACGTCTCCTCGCTGCTGTCCAAGCTCGGCATGGAGCGCCGCTCCCAGGCCGCCGCGTACGTGGCCCGGATCCAGGCGGAGAAGAACCACTGAGCCCCCGCCGCTGAGCCCTCCGGCCGACAGGGGCGCCCCCGTTTCATTCGGGACCTACGGCCCGGACGTGCGGGGCGCCGGGCTCTTACCCGGGCCGCGGCGGACCACGAGAGTGGGGGCATGTCCTTCGAGGAAGCCCGCGCCATCGAGCTGCTCCGCCGCGTCCCCTACGGCCGGGTGGCGACCAGCATGCGCGCCCTGCCCTTCGTCGCCCCGGCCCGGCACGTGGTGGTCGACGGGCGCGTCCTGCTGCGCCTGCACGCGGGCCTCGGGTACCACCACGCCTGCGTGGGCAGCGTGGTCGCCTACGGCGCGGACAACCTCAGCTCGGGCGAACTCGACGTGTGGTCGGTGCAGTTCACCGGGACCGCCGAGCGCTTCGAGCCGACCGCGCGGGAGCTGGAACTGTTCGGCACGGCCCCGCGCGAGGTGGACGGGGAACCCTTCGACCCCGTGTACATGCGGATCGAACCCCAGTTCGTGACCGTTCACTCGCTGGACTACTCCAAAGAGCGACAACTCAAGCACGTTGCGTGATCTAACATCTGAAGAGTGCCGCGCTCATCTGCAACTCCACCCGTGGGCGACCTCCTCCGCCGCTACGCCACCCCGGGTGAGCCCCTCTCCTGCGAACGGGTCGCCCAGGGCCTGCTGAACCGCGGCTACCGGATCGCCACCACCCGCGGCGACTACTTCCTCAAGCACCATCTGGACGGCGACCGCGAGGCCATCGCCCGCCAGCACCGGGCCACGGAACGCCTCCAGGCCCTCGGCGTGCCCGTCGCACCGCCCGTGCCGGACGCCGACGGCGACACCGTCGTGGTGATCGGCGGCCACTGCTACGCCCTGCACCCCTGGGTGCAGGGCCGCCACCGCCACGGCGCCCAGCTCTGCGCCGTGGAGTCCCGCCGGCTCGGCGCGCTGCTCGGCCTCGTGCACACCTGCCTGGCCCAGGTCATGGAGCCCGACGTTCCGCAGGCCGAACACCACAGCGCCGACCCCGCCGACACCCTCGCGCTCATCGACGACCTGGTGGCGCGGGCCCGCAGGCACGAGCCCCGGGACGCCTTCGACGAACTCGCCGAACACCGGCTCCTGGAGCGGCGCGCACTGCTCGGCCTGCACGCCCACCGCCGCCCCGCCGCCCCGGCCACCGGCGCCTGGGTGCACGGCGACTTCCACCCGCTGAACCTGCTGTACCGGGGCGAGGGACGCTCGGCCGAGCCCGCCGCGATCGTCGACTGGGACCGGCTCGGCGTCCAGCCGCGCGCCGAGGAGGCGGTCCGGGCCGCCGTGATCTTCTTCGTACGCCCCTCGGGCGAGCTGGAGCTGGCGAAGGTGCGGGCGTACGCGCGGGCCTACCGGCGGGCCGCCGGGGCCGACGCCGAGGAGCTGGCGGCCGCGGTGCACCGGGTGTGGTGGGAGCGGCTCAACGACTTCTGGATCCTGCGCTGGCGCTACCAGCTGCACGACCGAAGGGCCGACCCGCAGTTTCCTGCGGCATCGGCCCTTGCGGTCTGGTGGACCCGCGAGTACGAGGCGGTGTGCGAGGCCTTCGCGGGCTGAGGCGCCCTCCGGTCAGTGCCCGGGGCTCGCGCTGGAGCCGCCGGCACCGGCGGAGGTGCCGGTGTTGGTGCCCGTCGTGGTCCCCTGGTTGGTGCCCGTGGTCGTGCCCTGGCTGGTGCCGGTGCTCGTCCCGGTCGAGGTGCCCTGACTGGTGCCCTTGCTCGTACCCGTCGAGGTGCCCTCGCTGGTGCCCTGGTCCGTACCCGACGTCGTGCCCTCGCTCGTGCCCTGGTCCGTACCCGACGTCGTGCCCTGGCTGGTGCCCGGGGAGTGCGAGGAGTGCGACTTGCTCGGCGACGGGGAGGCGGAGCGCGAGCGGTGCTGGGAGGGGGACTCGCCGTTGCCGTTCGAGCTGCTGCTGTAGGACTGGCCCGAGCTGGTGCCCGGGGTGTCCGGGGTCGACGGGGTGTCCGACTGGGACAGGGACGGCGAGACCTTCGGCGACGGGGAGTTCTTGGTCCCGCCTCCGCCGCCGCCCGAGCCCTTCGCCGCGCTCAGCGCGAAGGCGACACCCGCGGCGATCGCGATGATCGCGAGCACCACGAACAGCACCATCTTGCCGCGGCCGCCGCCCTGCTTGCGACCGCCGTGGTCGTAGCCGTCGTAACCGCCGTCGTTCGGGTTCACCGGCGGCAGGATCGGGCCGCCGAACTGCGAGGTCTCCCCGTGCATGGGGTGGCCCATGGCCGTCGTCGCGCCGGTGGTGCCCATCGCCGGGGTGTGGGCGCCGTCGTGCATCAGCTCGACCGGGCCGGTGTTCCAGGTGCCGGTGTGGCCGCCCTGCGCCTGGAGCATCTGCAACCCGTACTGGACCAGGCCGCGCATCTCCTCGGCGGACTGGAAACGGTCGTCCGGGTCCTTGGCGAGAGAACGCATGACCAGGCCGTCGAGTTCCGGCGGCGCCACGTGCGCCACCTGGGACGGCGGCACCGGCATGTCCTGGACGTGCTGGTAGACCACCGACAACGGTGTCTCACCGATGAACGGGGGCCGCAGCGCGAGGAGTTCGTACAGCAGACAGCCCGTGGCGTACAGGTCGGAGCGGTGGTCGACGGCCTTGCCGAGCGCCTGCTCGGGCGAGAGGTACTGCGGCGTGCCCATGACCATGCCGGTCTGGGTCATCGTCGACTGCGCGCCGTGCAGGGCCCGCGCGATGCCGAAGTCCATCACCTTGACCGCGCCCGTGTCCGTGATGATCACGTTGGCGGGCTTGATGTCGCGGTGCACGATGCCGTGCTGGTGCGAGTAGGCCAGCGCCTCCAGAACCCCGGAGACGATGATCAGCGCCTGCTCCGGCGGCGGGGCGTCGGCGTCCACCAGGAGGTCGCGGATGGTGCGGCCCTCGACGAGCTCCATGACGATGTACGGGACGGTCTGACCGCCCACGAAATCCTCACCGGAGTCGTACACCGCCACGACCGCGTGGTGGTTGAGTCCGGCCACCGACTGTGCTTCACGCGTGAAGCGCGCCTTGGACACCGGGTCCTCGGCGAGATCGGCCCGGAGCAGCTTCACGGCGACGGTGCGGCCCAGGCGCACGTCCTCGGCGGCGAACACCTCCGCCATGCCACCGCGGCCGAGCCGGTGGGTGAGACGGTAGCGGCCGTCGCCGACGAGTCCGCCGACCCACGACTCGTGGTCCTGCGCATCGGCCATCCCGGCGCCGTTTCCGTCGGGTTCGGGTGCCATCAGTCCTCGCCGTCGTATCTGGCCGCGTCCGCGGTCTTCCTTACGGTCTTCCGTCGTGCTCTTCCGCTGGTTGTGCAGTAGTGCACGCTACAGCGTTCGCGCGGGGCGCCGGTCCGGGATGGACCGGCCATCCAATCGGTTCCGTGTGTACCCATGCAAATCCCGTACGTTTTCGATGCCGGTCCTGTAACGCTTGCGAGACTCTTCCCGTGCGTACGGTCACGGAACGGGCACTCGGCTTGACGTGCGTGACCCCTCGGGCAGACTTGGCCTGAAAAATCGAGGATCATCACTGGCCACCGCGCCAAGGGGGATGCACAGTCATGAGCCAGGACGGCGCACACGGCCGCTATGCGGGCGGTTCCATCGCGGGCGGGCGCTACCAGCTGCGCGACCTCCTCGGCGAGGGCGGCATGGCGTCGGTGTACCTCGCGTACGACTCCGCACTGGACCGCCAGGTCGCCATCAAGACGCTGCACACGGAACTCGGCCGGGAACAGTCGTTCCGCGAGCGGTTCCGCCGCGAGGCCCAGGCCGTCGCCAAGCTCCAGCACACCAACATCGTCTCGGTCTTCGACACCGGCGAGGACACGGTGATGTTCAACGGCTCCGCCGGTGCGGACGGCGTGATGCCCTACATCGTCATGGAGTACGTGGAGGGCGAGCCGCTCGGCTCGACGCTGCACCGCGACATCCAGCAGTACGGCGCGATGCCCGCCGACAAGGCCCTCAAGGTGACCGCCGACGTGCTCGCCGCTCTTGAGGTCAGCCACGAGATGGGCCTGGTCCACCGGGACATCAAGCCGGGCAACGTGATGATGACCAAGCGCGGCATCGTCAAGGTCATGGACTTCGGCATCGCCCGCGCCATGCAGTCCGGCGTCACCTCCATGACCCAGACCGGCATGGTCGTCGGCACCCCCCAGTACCTGTCGCCCGAGCAGGCGCTCGGCCGCGGCGTGGACGCCCGCTCCGACCTGTACTCGGTCGGCATCATGCTCTTCCAGCTGCTGACCGGGCGGATCCCCTTCGACGCGGACTCTCCGCTGGCGATCGCGTACGCGCACGTCCAGGAGGAGCCGGTCGCGCCGTCCTCGGTCAACCGGTCGATCACCCCGGCCGTGGACGCGCTGGTCGCCCGCGCGCTGAAGAAGAACCCGAACGAGCGCTTCCCGAGCGCCCAGGCCATGCACGACGAGATCCTGCGGATCGCGTCCGCGGGCCAGATGGGCGCGGCCCCGGTCATCACCGGCGGCGCCCCGGCCGCCAGCGGCACCGGCGTCGGCGCGACGGTCTTCCCGCCGCTCGACTCGCAGGCCGCGCCCGGCATGCAGGGCAGTGTGCAGACGCCGTACCAGGCGGGCCCCTACGGCCCGCCCACCCCGGCGCCGACCCCGCAGCCGCAGCCCTCGTACGGCTACCCGCAGGCCGCGCAGCACCAGCCCGCCCCGATGGCGTCCCAGACGCCGCCGCCGTACACGATCTCCCCGGCGCAGACGTCCTCGTCGTCCTCCGGCGGTTCGAAGCGGAACACCCCGGTGATCGTGGGCGCGATCGCGGTGGCGCTGCTCGCGATCGGCGGTCTCATCACGGCCGTGGTGATGAACAAGGACGACTCGGGCGGTACCGGGGGCAACGCCAAGGCCAGCAGCTCGGCGGCGCCCGCGGGCCACAAGGGCCCGGAGCGGGACCGCACGATGGACACCGAGAAGTGCACCTCGCCCCAGACCTCCACGCTGGACCCGGGCAAGGTCCAGGCGCCGGACTTCTCGTACAAGGACATCCTGTCGGTTAAGTCCTGCATCCAGGCCGCGGGCTGGAAGGTCAACACCGAGACGGTCGACAACGGCCAGTGGGGCCAGGACGTGGTGGTCACCCAGTTCCCCGCGGCCGGGGTGGACGTGGACAAGAAGAACGCGCAGTTCACGCTCCAGATCTCGTCGGGCAACGCGCCCGCGCAGTAACCCCGTACGGCTCGTCACCGAGGCCCGGCACCCCTGGTGCCGGGCCTCGGCGCGTGCGGAGGCCGTGCGGGCCCGAGCGGCCCGACGGGTCCGAGGGCGTGCGCAGGCCCCCGGACTCCGCCCGCCCGGCCCGCGCGTGCGGAAGGCGGGCCGGGCGGACGGGAGTCCGGGACCCGGCCCATTCGGCGCACCCGGCGCGGCTCCCGGGATGCCGGGCAACTCGCCCCGTGTGACGCTGATTCGGTCACCCCAGGCGATCCTGCACGTCCGTACGGGAAGGGGCCCTCCCATGCCTCCAGGGATCCGGTCGCTCGCCGCGGCCGCATCGCTGACGGGGGCGCTGCTCCTGACGCCCCTGCCGTACGCGGTCGCCGTCGGCACCCCGTCACCCGGCCCGTCCCCGAGCGTGGTTCCCTCCGGCACGGCGCCGGCCTCGCCCCGGGCCGACCCCTCGCCGACGGTCTCGGAGGACCAGCACCTCGCGGGCAGCCGGGCGGGCGAGGGCCGGATCCGGCCGGGCCGCGTGGAGACCACGGACCCGCTCCCGGACGCCCCCGACGACGTGGCGCCCGCCGATCTGGCCACGGCCCGGGACGAGGCGGTGCCGCAGGCGCCCCGGCAGATTCCGACCCCGGAGCCTCCGGCCCCGCCGCCACCCACCCCGACGCCCGAAGGGGTCCTTCCCGCCGCCCGTCACCGTCAGCAACCCCAGGCCGTCTCCACCAGCTCCGACCTGCGCGTCCACGTCCTCTCCCTGGGCGCGGGCCTGACCCTGACCGGCCTGGGGCTCGGATTCCTGGGGCTGCGGCTGCGGCGGCCGTGACGGAGCGACGGGGAGCCTCGCGCCGTTTCACGTGAAACGGTCGCCCCACGACGGGAATCGGCGCCCGCAGCGCGGTGGATCAGTCCTTCCCGGGGGCACACCGTGATGTGAGGCACGTGTGCGAGAGAATGGACGGCATGGAGATGCCGAGGAACGATAAGTCGCCGGACAGCCCCCACATCCTGGTCGTAGGCCAGGACGGTATGGCGATCGGCGGTGGAGACGACGAGTCCCGCGAGGTCCCGGTGACGGAGATGGTCGAACAGCCCGCAAAGGTCATGCGTATCGGCAGCATGATCAAGCAGCTCCTTGAGGAGGTCCGCGCGGCTCCTCTCGACGAGGCGAGCCGAGTACGCCTGAAGGACATCCACGCTTCGTCCGTGAAGGAGCTGGAAGACGGCCTGGCGCCGGAGCTGGTCGAGGAGCTGGAGCGGCTCTCCCTGCCGTTCACGGACGAGGCCATCCCGTCGGAGTCCGAACTCCGCATCGCCCAGGCCCAGTTGGTCGGCTGGCTCGAAGGTCTCTTCCACGGCATCCAGACGGCCCTGTTCGCCCAGCAGATGGCGGCCCGCGCCCAGCTGGAGCAGATGCGGCGCGCGCTGCCGCCCGGCGTCTCGCACGACGACGAGGACGAGGACGGCCCGCACGCGGGCGCCCGCTCCGGCCCGTACCTGTAACCGGCCCGCGTACCGGCTCTACGGGGCCGCGTACCGAGCGGCCGGAGGGGGCGCCTTCCCGGCGCCCCCTCCTCACGTTCACCCGGCGGTCAGCACCACCTTGCCCACGTGTCCGGAGGCTTCCAGCACCCGGTGTCCTTCGGCGGCGTCCGCCAGCGGCAGCGTCCGGTCCACCACGGGCCGCACCCGGCCCCCGGCGATGAGCGGCCACACGTGTTCGCGGACGGCCGCCACGATGGCCGCCTTCTCCGAGGCGGGCCGGCCCCGCAGCGAGGTCGCGGTGACCGCGGCCCGCTTGGTCAGCAGCGCGCCGAGGTTCAGCTCGCCCTTGGCGCCGCCCTGGAGGCCGATCACGGCGAGCCGCCCGTTGACGGCGAGCGCCCGCACGTTCCGGTCCAGGTACTTGGCGCCCATGATGTCGAGGATGACATCGGCCCCGACACCGTCCGTGGCCTTCAACACCTCGTCCACGAAGTCCTGTTCGCGGTAGTCGATCAGGATGTCCGCGCCCAGTTCGGCGCAGCGCGCCAGTTTGTCGGGGCCGCCCGCCGTGACCGCGACCCTGGCGCCGACCGCCTTGCCGAGCTGGATCGCCATCGTGCCGATCCCGCTCGCCCCGCCGTGCACCAGGAGCGTCTCGCCGGGCCGCAGGTGGGACACCATGAAGACGTTGGACCAGACGGTGCAGACGACCTCGGGCAGGGCCGCCGCCTCGGCCAGCTCCACACCCTCCGGCACCGGCAGCAGCTGCCCGGCCGGCACGGCCACCTTCTCGGCGTAGCCGCCGCCGCTCAGCAGCGCGCACACCTCGTCGCCGACGCTCCACTCGGACACTCCGGGCCCCAGCGCGGCGATGCGCCCCGAACATTCGAGGCCCGGGTAGGGGGACGCACCGGGCGGCGGGTTGTAGAAGCCCTGCCGCTGGAGCACATCGGCACGGTTGACGGCGGCGGCAGCCACCTCGACGAGGACCTCTCCCTCACCCGGTACGGGATCGGGGACCTCGGCCCAGACCAGCGCTTCGGGACCGCCCGGCTCAGGAATCGTGATCGCATACATGCGGCCGACGCTACTCCGGCTGACCCTCCACCGGCGCACCACCGGCTCGTACGATCGTGATGAGCCGGTCGGTGAGCTGGAGCGGGCTGGCCTTGGCATCGTCGTACGCCAGCAGCCGGTGGCCGCGCAGCACGCTCACCACCAGGTCGTCGGTCTCCCGGACCCCGCGCCCGACCTCGCTCTTGCGCACCGGGCGCTCCACCATGTCGAGCCCGCTGCCCTGCTGGATCAGGTCCTCCATCACCGTGCCCGCGCTCGGGCTGAGCACGGACAGGCCGAGCAGCCGGCCGGCCGCGCTGGCGCTGGTGATGACGGCGTCGGCTCCGGACTGGCGCAGCAGCGGCGCGTTCTCCTCCTCCCGCACCGCGGCGACGATCTTCGCGCCCCGGTTGAGCTGGCGGGCCGTCAGCGCGACCAGGACCGCGGTGTCGTCCCGCTGGGTCGCGATGACGACCTGACGGGCCTTCTGGAGCTCGGCCCGCAGCAGCACATCGCTGCGGGTGGCATCCCCGATGACACCGACGAAGCCCTCCGCGTTGGCGGTCTCGATCACCTTCGCGCTCGGGTCGACGATCACGACCTGGTCCTTCCGCAGGCCCGTCGCGCACAGGGTCTGGATCGCCGAACGGCCCTTCGTCCCGAAGCCGACGACGACGGTGTGCTCTCGCAATTGAGCCTTCCAGCGGTTGAGCCGCCACTCTTCTCGGGTCCGTTCGGTGAGGACTTCGAGAGTGGTTCCGACGAGGATGATCAGGAACAACACGCGCAGGGGCGTGATCAGCAGGATGTTGGTCAGGCGCGCGCTGTCGCTGTAGGGGACGATGTCGCCGTAGCCCGTCGTGGAGAGCGTGACGGTGGCGTAGTACACGGCGTCGAGGAAGTCGACCTTGCCGTTGGCGTTGTCGTGATAGCCGCTCCGGTCGATCCAGACGATGACGGTCGTCAGTATCAGCACGGCGAGCGCCATCAGGAGTCGCTTGGCGACCTGGCGCAGCGGCCGGTCGACGACCCGGCGCGGCAGCTTCACCCGCCGGGTGATCAGGTTCTCGCCCGCCTGGCGTGCCATCGCGTCATGGCCGGGCAGTTTCACGTGAAACACCCTTCGTCGAGGCGGGAGTTGGAGGTGCGTGCGGATCGGGTGGTTCTGGCGGTTCTGGCGGGGCGTTTCACGTGAAACGTCCTTCAAGTGAGCTGGAGTTGGTGAGGATCGAGGGGTTCGCTACGGAGAACAAGCTTTGCCCGATGGTGAGTTGGGGGTGAGGGAAGGCCGTTTCACGTGAAACAGCCTTCTCCTGAAGCCGACGGAGACCAGGGCAGGTCGAGGATCTCGACCTCCTGGCCCGCGCGAGCCCCGCCCGGCGCCACCACCGCGAGACCGTCGGCGGCCGCGATCCCGCGCAGCATCGCCGGGCCGTTGTAGTGCAGCGGCACGACCCGGTCGGCGCGGTGCACCACGGGCACGAGCCGGGTGTCGTGCGGATGCCCCTGCACCTCGTTGCGCAGCGGGGCGGTGTACGCCACCGGCCGTGCCCGGTGCGCGAGTTCACGCAGCAGCGGCTCGGCCAGGGTGAGGAGTCCGGACACCGCGGCGAGCGGGTTGCCGGGCAGCCCGACGAGGTGCTTCCCCACGCCGATCTGCGCCAGCAGCATGGGATGGCCCGGCCGCACGGCGACGCCGTCGACCAGGAGCTCCGCACCCGCCTTGTGGAGCACGGGGTGGACGTGGTCGACGGGTCCGGCCGCCGTGCCGCCCGTCGTGATCACGAGGTCGGCCGAGGAGGCGGTGACGGCCGCGAGCAGCGCCCCCGCGTCGTCCTTGAGCCGCCGTGTGCCGATGACCTCGGCGCCGAGCGCCCGCAGCCAGACCCCGAGCATCGGCCCGAGCGCGTCCCGGATCAGCCCGTCGTGCGGGAGCCCGCTGGTGAGCAACTCGTCGCCGAGCACCAGGATCTCGACACGGGGTCTGGGCACCGTGCTCAGCTCGTCGTACCCGGCGGCCGCGGCGAGGCCCAGCACGGCCGGGGTGACCAGGGCGGTGGCGGGAAGCAGCGCGTCGCCCGAGCGGCATTCCTGGCCGCGTGGGCGGATGTCCTGGCCGTGCAGCACCACGCGGTCGGCCTGGAGCTGGGTGCGGGCCTCGTCGGTGCGGGCGTGTTCGCTGCGGATCACCGCGGTGGCCCCGGCGGGGATGCGGGCTCCGGTGGCGATGCGTACCGCTTCCCCGTCGGCGAGGGCGCCGGGCAGGGCGTGCCCGGCGAGGATGCCGCCGTCCCGCACCGCCCACGGACCGGGACCGGCGACGGCCCAGCCGTCCATGGCGGAGGTGTCGAAGGACGGCAGGTCGGTGAGCGCGGTCAGCGGCTCGGTGAGGATCTCGCCCAGCGCCCGCTCCAGCGGCACCCGGTGGGAACGGGCGGGTGCGGCCCGGCCGGCCCGGGCGGCCACGGTGCGCGCCTCGGACCAGGCCATGGCTCGGTGGCGGGGCACCTGTCGGGCCTCCGGTGCCGGGGTCTCGGCGCGGGCCCGGCCCGCGGCGGGGCTCTCCCCGGCCGGGTTCACCGCGGGCCCGGCATCGCGCAGCAGGGCGAGGGCCTCGTCGGACCCGTCGTCCGCCCCCGGGCTCCGGGCGGTCATCCGGCGTCGTTCCTCGGGCCGTCGGCCGTCTCGGTCTCGGCCGCCCAGCGGTTGGCGAGCGCCGCGGCCCTGCGGGCCGCCTCCACCACGTCCTTGCCCTCGCCGCCCGCCTTCGCGGCCGCGTAGCCGACCAGGAAGGTGGTGAGCGGGGCGGCGGGCCGGGCGACGCCGTGGGCGGCGTCCCTGGCGAGATCGAGCAGCACGCCGGTGTCGACGTCCAGCTCGATGCCGAGTTCGTCCTTGACTGCGGTGATCCATTCGTCCAGCACGCCCCCATGGTCCCTGATCCGGGCCCGGGCTGCCGCGAGGTCATCCCAGGTGTCGCAGTCGAAGGAGGCGAGCGGGTCGGCGGGGAGGCGGCCGAGGTCGAGTTCCCGGACGAGCAGCCGCAGCGGGAGACCGGCGAGCGAGCCGTGTTCGGTGGCGAGCAGCGCGAGCTCGCGGCGCAGTGGTTCGGCGCGGTAGACGGCGACCAGCGGCTGTTCGCGCCCGTCGGCGTCGGTGCAGAGCACGCCCTCGCGGCCGGAGCGCCCCAGCTCGTCCAGGAGCGCGTCGACGGTCGGCGCGGCCAGGAACGGCAGATCGGCCGAGAGGACGAGCACGCTCGGGGCGGAGGTGCGGCGTACACCGGCGTCCAGCGCGGCCAGCGGGCCGCCGCCCGCCGGTTCCTCCCGGGTCCACACCACGGGCCGGGCGGTGGGCCGCCGCCCGCCCACGACCACGGTGGTCGCGGCGCCGGCGCAGGCGGTCAGCACCCGGTCGAGCAGGGCCCGGCCGCCCACGCTGAGCCCGGGCTTGTCGGCGCCGCCGAGCCGCTTGGCGGCGCCACCGGCGAGGACTACGGCGTCATACGCGGTCGGTGCGGCGTCATACGCGGTCATCTTCCGAGTATGGGCCGCCGGACGATCAGCGACGTCCCCGCGAACGTCCCGAGTCCGCGGGGACGTTCGTCACAGCGTGCGCAGCAGCACCGCCGGGTGTTCCACGCAGTCGGCGACGTAGCGCAGGAAGCCGCCCGCGGTGCCGCCGTCGCACACCCGGTGGTCGAAGGTGAGGGACAGCTGGACCACCTGGCGCACCGCGAGCTCGCCCTCGTGCACCCAGGGCTTGGGGATGATGCGGCCCACGCCCAGCATCGCCGCCTCGGGGTGGTTGATGATCGGCGTGGAGCCGTCGACGCCGAACACCCCGTAGTTGTTGAGGGTGAAGGTGCCGCCGGTCAGCTCGGCCGGGGTCAGCGTGCCGGTACGTGCTGCCTCGGTGAGGCGGGCGAGCTCGGCGCCGAGCGCGTCGACGTTGCGGGTGTGGGCGTCGCGGACGACCGGCACGACCAGGCCGCGCTCGGTCTGCGCCGCGAAGCCCAGGTGGACCGCGGGCAGCCGGACGATCTCGCGGGCCGCCGTGTCCACCGTCGAGTTGAGCTCGGGGAAGCGGGCGAGGGCCGCCGTGCAGATCCGGGCGAGCAGCGCGAGGACGGACACCTTGGGGCCGCCTGCGGCGTTCATGGCGGCGCGGGCCGCCATCAGCTCCGTGGCGTCGGCGTCCACCCAGCAGGTGGCGTCCGGGATTTCGGTACGGCTGCGGCTGAGCTTGTCGGCGACCGCGCCCCGGATGCCCTTCAGCGCGACCCGCTCACCGGCCGGGGCCGAGGCCGCGACCGGGGACGGGGCAGAAACGGTGGCCCCGGGCGTCCGCATCGCCGACTCGACGTCGCAGCGCAGGATGAGGCCCTGCGGCCCGGTGCCCCGCAACGCGCGCAGATCGAGGCCGTGTTCCCGGGCCAGCCTGCGCACCAGCGGCGAG
Source organism: Streptomyces sp. NPDC045846 (assembly GCF_056431605.1). Classification (NCBI taxonomy): domain Bacteria; kingdom Bacillati; phylum Actinomycetota; class Actinomycetes; order Kitasatosporales; family Streptomycetaceae; genus Streptomyces; species Streptomyces sp. NPDC045846. The sequence continues at coordinate 401,712 of NZ_JBWKKJ010000004.1, forward strand.
ATGACGGGCACGGGACCAGCCGCCTCGACCGGCGCCGCCGGACCCGGGGCCGACGACGTGACCGGGGCCGTGGGCCGCAGGCGGGTGCGGCGGCGGGTGGTGGCCGTCCCCGTCCCGTAGCCGACCAGGACGTTGCCGGAGCCTTCCGAGGCCCCGGCGGACCCGGCGTCCTGGGCGGACTCGGCGGCCTCGGCGGCCTCGTGCCGCTGCGGGGCCCCGACGGCGACCGTCAACAGGGGTGCGCCGACGGGCAGTTCGGTGCCCTCGTCGCCGAAGCGCGCGGTGACCACACCGCCGTAGGGGCAGGGCACCTCGACCATCGCCTTGGCCGTCTCGACCTCGACCACCGGCTGGTCGACGGCCACCACGTCGCCGACCGCCACCAGCCAGCGCACGATCTCCGCCTCGGTGAGCCCCTCACCGAGGTCGGGCAGCTTGAACTCCAGCACCTTCGGCATCAGTGCTCCGCCTCCCACTGCAACCGCGCCACCGCGTCCAACACCCGGTCCACGCCCGGCAGATGGTGCTTCTCCAGCATCGGCGGCGGATAGGGGATGTCGAAGCCCGCGACCCGCAGCACGGGCGCCTGCAGATGGTGGAAGCAGCGCTCCGTGACGCGCGCGGCTATCTCGCCGCCGGGTCCGCCGAATCCGGCCGACTCGTGGACGACCACGGCCCGCCCGGTGCGGCGCACCGACGCGCACACCGTCTCGTCGTCGAAGGGCACGAGCGAGCGCAGGTCGACGACTTCGAGGTCCCAGCCCTCCTCGCGAGCCGCCTCGGCCGCCTCCATGCACACCGGCACCGACGGACCGTAGGTGAGGAGCGTGGCGCTGCGCCCGGCGCGCCGCACGACGGCCCGGCCGATGGGTTCCACGGCTGTCGGGGCCTCGGGCGACCAGTCGGACTTCGACCAGTACAGCCGCTTCGGCTCCAGGAAGACGACCGGGTCGTCGGACGCGATGGCCTCGCGGAGCATCCCGTAGGCGTCCTCCACGGTGGCCGGGGTGACGACCTTCAGGCCCGGCGTCGCCATGTAGTAGGCCTCGCTGGAGTCGCTGTGGTGCTCGACGCCGCCGATGCCGCCGCCGTAGGGAACGCGCACCACGATGGGCATCGCCATCGCTCCGCGGGTGCGGTTGCGCATCCTGGAGACATGGCTGATGAGCTGCTCGAACGCCGGGTAGGCGAAGGCGTCGAACTGCATCTCGACGACCGGCCGCAGCCCGTACATCGCCATGCCGACGGCCGTGCCGAGGATGCCCGCCTCGGCGAGCGGGGTGTCGGTGCAGCGGTCCTCGCCGAACTCCTTGGCGAGGCCGTCGGTGACCCGGAACACGCCGCCCAGGGTGCCGACGTCCTCTCCCAGGACGTGCACGGTCGGGTCCTCGGCCATGGCGTCGCGCATCGCGCGTTGCAGGGCCTGTGCCATGGTGGCGGGCTTCTTGGCGGTGGCGGTGGTCATCACCGGGCCTCGGCTTCCAGCTCGGCGCGCAACTGGGCGGCCTGCTCGCGCAGGTGGCTGCTCTGCTCGGCGTAGACCTCGGCGAAGAGGTCCATCGGGTCGAGGGCGGGCTCGGCGTTCATCTGCTCGCGCAGCGCGGCGGCCATGGTCTCGGCGGCCTCGGCGGCGGTGCGTATGCCGTCCTCGTCGAGGATGCCGCGGGCGGTCAACTCGCCCTCCAGGAGCCGGATCGGGTCGTGGTCGCGCCAGGCGTCGACCTCGGCCGAGCCCCGGTAGCGCGTCGCGTCGTCCGCGTTGGTGTGCGCCTCCATGCGGTACGTGACGGCCTCGATCAGGGTGGGACCGCCGCCGCGCCGGGCGCGGGCGACGGCCTCGGACAGCACCTGGTGCACGGCGGGCGCGTCGTTGCCGTCGACCAGGCGGCCCGGCATTCCGTAGCCGACGGCCTTGTGGGCGAGGGAGGGGGCGGCGGTCTGCTTGGCGAGCGGCACGGAGATCGCGAATCCGTTGTTCTGGACCAGGAAGACCACCGGGGCCTGCCACACGGCCGCGAAGTTCAGCGCCTCGTGGAAGTCGCCCTCGCTCGTGCCGCCGTCGCCGACCAGGGCGAGCGCCACCACGTCGTCGCCCTTGAGGCGGGCCGCGTGGGCCAGGCCCACGGCGTGCGGGAGCTGGGTGGCCAGCGGGGTGCACAGGGGCGCGATGCGGTGCTCGCGCGGGTCGTAGCCGGTGTGCCAGTCGCCGCGCAGCAGCGTCAGGGCCTGCACGGGGTCCAGGCCCCGGGCGACGGCGGCAAGGGTGTCGCGGTAGCTCGGGAACAGCCAGTCGCGCTCCTCGAGGGCGAGCGCCGCGGCGACCTCGCAGGCCTCCTGGCCGGTCGAGGAGGGGTACACGGCGAGGCGGCCCTGCTTGGTGAGGGCGGTGGCCTGCGCGTTGAACCGGCGTCCGCGCACCAGCTCCGCGTACAGCTTCAGCATCAGCTCGCGGTCGAGCTCGGCACCAGTGCCCAGGACCCGGTGCGGCTCGGGGTCGGGGAGGAGCGGCGCGGGGGCGGTGCGGGGCCGCCAGGCGGGCGGAGGGGTCGGCCGGTATGCGGCGGCACCAGGGAGCTCTTGGACCGTCATGCCAATGCACCTCCTTGTGGGAGCGGACATCCAGGGGCGGGGCAGTACTGTGACGCCCCTCACCTACCGATTGTTCGGTCGTGGACGCATTTTGGCTACAGGCACCTCCAGCCTGTGGACAAACGGTTCTCCACAGCCTGGGATGGGAACAGGGTGTCCACAACAGGAAGGCGGGGGGACATGACAGCTGAACAAATGGCCACCGGCGACAACCGGCCGGTGCCAGCGCGCCCGCTGGACGACATCGACCACGCCATCCTGCGCATCCTGCAGACGGACGGCCGGGCCTCGATACGCTCCGTGGCCGAGCGGGTGCACGTCTCGCGCGCCAACGCCTACGCCCGCATCAACCGCCTCGTCGAGGACAACGTGATCCGCGGCTTCACCGCGCGCGTGGACCACGAACGCGCGGGCCAGGGCGCGGCCGCCTACGTCACTCTCAAGATCGTGCAGAACTCCTGGCGCACGGTCCGCGAACAGCTGGGGGAGCTGCCCGGAGCGGCCCACATCGCCCTGGTGAGCGGGGACTTCGACGTGCTGCTCCTCGTGCACACGCCCGACAACAGAGCGCTGCGCGAGCTCGTCCTGACCCGGATCCAGTCCATCCCGGAGGTCCTGTCGACGCGCACGCTGCTCGTGTTCGAGGAGACCGACCTGGACCCCGCGTAGGGGCCGCCGCTCCGGCACCGCTCAGGTGCAGTACTTCCTCAGGAAGGCCAGCACGGTGTCCCAGTTGTCGGGGGCGGCCAGGAGGGCCACCCCGTGCGCGGCCGAGCCCTTCACCGCGACCAGCCGGTCCTCGGGGGCCTTCGTGCTGGCGGCGCTCAGCTCCCGCGCGGCCGTGGCGAACGTGCCGTCCTGGTCGCCCACCATGTAGAGCACCGGCACGGCGAGGGACTTCGCGGCGGTGAGCGCGTCCATCGGGCCGTACTGCCCGGGCGCGGACAGGGAGACCACCGCGTCCGGTTTCAGCGGCATGTGTGCGGCCGCCTCCAGGGTGGCCGTGCCGCCCTTGGACGCGCCCATGAGGAGCAGCTTCCAGGCACCCTCGGCCCGCAGCAGGGCAGCCGCGCCCTCGATCTCGGCGGCCGCGTCGCCGGTCGTGTTGTTGACGGCGAGAACGCGGAAGCCGACCTTGCCGAGCTCGACGGCCTTGTCCTTCCACTGACAGACGTTTCCGTCCGCCTGGTGGGCGAGAACGATCCCGGTGTTGCCACTGCCGGTCAGAAAGCCGCCAGTGGGCGATCCCACCGCGCTCTTGAAGACGATGGAGCCCGCCTTGGCCTGCTCGGGCGTCAGGCAGCCGAAGTCGTCTCCCCGGGCCGGCGGGGCCTGGCCGGCGGGCTCGGCCTTCTTGACGGCGGCTCTCGCGTCCGGCGACTTGCCCGCCGGATCGTTTCCGCCACCCCCGCCGCCGCACCCCGCCAGCGCCGTGCCCACCAGCAGCACGGCGGCACAGACGGACACCAAGGGCACAGGAGTTCGCAGGGCAGCCATGACCGTGGATGGTGATCCGCTTCGGTGCCTCAGTCAACGGCGCCGGAACTCAATGGCCGGTCCGCAGCCCCTCGAAGGCCATCCTGACCACGGTGTCCGCCACCTGGTCCCCGTCCGCCTCCCCCTCACGCTGCGGCCGGTACCACTCCACCAGCGAGTTGACCATGCCGAAGAGCAGCCGGGTCGCCAGGCGAATGTCCAGGTCGGCACGGAGATCACCGTCGGCGACGGCCGCCTTGAGCAGGTCGGCGACGCGCTGGTCGAACTCCCTGCGGCGCTCCATCGCCCAGCGTTCCGTCTTGGTGTTGCCGCGGACGCGCAGCAGCAGCGTGACGTAGGGAAGCTCCGCCATCAGGACTTCGACCGTACGTCGGGTGACGTACTCGACCCGCTCGATCGACCGGCCGCGCAGGGCGCCGGGCTCGTCCAGGACGCCGAAGAGTCCGTCCGTCGCGCGGCTCACCGCCCGGTGCAGCAGTTCTTCCTTGCCCGCGACATGGTGGTAGATCGAGGACTTGGAGATCCCGGCCGCCTTGGACAGGTGCTCCATCGACGTGCCGTCGTAGCCGCGCTCGTTGAAGACCCGCACGGCGACCGTGAGCAGCGTCTCGGGCGTGTAGGTGTCGCGCTTGGCGGTCGTCATGAGCCCGTCTCCTCGTCACCCGCGTACGCCTGCCGGAAGAGGGCGAGCGAGGGGGCGTAGCGGCCGGTGGGGCAGCGCTCGTGCAGCGCGGACAGCAGGTCGTACGCCCAGTCCCGGCCCAGTCGGCGGTTCCATTCGACGGGCCCCAGCGGGTAGTTGACGCCCAGCCGCATCGCGGTGTCGATGTCCTCGGGCGTGGCGACGCCCTTGGCGACGGCGTCGGCGGCGAGGTCGACGAGCATCGCCACGGTGCGGGCGACGATCATGCCCGGCACGTCGCCGATGACGCTGACCTCCTTGCCGAGCTTCTGGAACAGGCCGACGGCCTCGCTGACGGCGCGCTCGGAGGTGTCCTCGCTCGCGGAGAGCGCGATGCGGGTGGCGCCCCGGTAGTCGAGGGCGAGGTCGAAGTAGACGACGTCCGCGAACTCGACGGACGTCTTGCCGTCGGCCGGGACGAGCTGTCCATCCCCCGGAAGCTCGATGTAGGGGCCGCCTTCGTTGACGGTCTTCACGGCGATGTTGGCCTCCGTCATCATCGCCACCAGTTCGCGGGCCGGGCCCAGGTCACCGACCACGGTGACGGCCGCCGGGGCCTCGGCGGGCGGCGCGGTGTGCGGCTCGGGACGCACGACCTCCTTCGGGGAGGCGCCGGAGCCGTAGCCGTACCAGCCGCGCCCGCTCTTGCGCCCGTGCAGTCCGGACTCGACCAGGCGGCGCTGGGCCAGCGACGGCGCGAACTTGGGGCTCTGGAAGAAGGACTCCCAGACCGAGCGCGTCACCGCCTCGTTCACGTCCTGCCCGATGAGGTCGGTCAGCTCGAAGGGGCCCATCCGGAACCCGCCGCACTCGCGCAGCACCGCGTCGATGGTGGCGGGGTCGGCGCCGCGCTCCTCGTAGACGGCGAAGGCCTCCGCATAAAAGGGCCGGGCGATGCGGTTGACGATGAAGCCGGGAGTGTCGGTGCAGCGCACCGGCGTCTTGCCCCAGGCCTTCGCCGTCTCGTACGCCCTGGTCGCCGCCGTCTCGTCGGTGGCGAAGCCGCTGACGACCTCGACCAGCGGGAGCAGGGGGGCGGGGTTGAAGAAGTGCAGTCCCACGAAGCGCCCCGGGTGGTCGAGCGCCCCGGCGATCGCGGTCACGGACAGCGAGGAGGTGTTGGTGGCGAGCAGGCAGTCCTCGGCCACCACCGCCTCCAAAGCCCTGAACAGATCCTGTTTGACCGGGAGTTGTTCGAGGACGGCCTCGACGACGAGCGCCGCGTCGGCGAGCTCCGCGAGCTCATCGGCCGGGTGCAGGCGGGCCAGGGCGCCCTCGCGGTCGGCGGCGGACAGGCGGCCCTTCTCGACCAGCCGGTCCAGGCGGGCGGCAAGGGCGTCGGCGGCCTCGCGCGCACGGCCCGGCACGGCGTCGTGGAGCCGCACGCGGTGCCCGGCGACGAGGGCGACCTGGGCGATGCCCTGGCCCATGGTCCCGGTGCCGACGACGGCGACGGTACGGCTCGGCGCGATCGCCGGTGCGCTGGCGGTTTCGGTCATGAACGCGATCCTCCCCTACGGCTGGCCCACGGGCCCGGCGGGCCCCCTCCCGGGGCGCCCGAGCGGGGCCGTGGCGGGCGTGGCCGGTAGTTGTCCACAGGTTTCCCCGGACCCTCTTGTCCCGACCGATCGTTCGGTTACTCTAACGGTGTCCGGCTCTCCCTGCCCAGCTCGAAGACTCGACGAGGAGTTGCTCGCCATGCAGCTGACCGAGAAGCACAGGCCCACCCTGGACGGGGCTCTGGAGGCGATCCGCACGCGTGCGTACTGGTCGCCGCACCCGGAGCACCCCAAGGCCTACGGGGAGACGGGCGCCGAGGACGGCAAGGCGGCCTTCGACGCGCTCCTGAACCGCCGCTTCGACCTCGACCAGCCGGGCACCGACGACTGGACGGGTGCCGAAGTCTCGCCCTACGGAATCGAGTTGGGCGTCCAGTACCCGCACCCCGACCTCGACGTGCTGCTGCCCGCGATGCGGGCCGGTATGGCCGCCTGGCGGGCCGCCGGGCCCGAGACGAGGGCCCTGGTCTGCATCGAGATCCTGGCCCGGATCGGCGCCCGCACCCACGAGTTCGCGCACGCCGTCATGCACACCAGCGGCCAGGCGTTCATGATGGCCTTCCAGGCGGGCGGGCCGCACGCACAGGACCGCGGCCTGGAGGCCATCGCGTACGCCTACCAGGAGCAGACGCGCACCCCCTCGGGCAGCGCCGCCTGGTCCAAGCCGCAGGGCAAGCGCGAGCCCCTGGAGCTCGCCAAGACGTTCACACCGGCCGGGCGCGGCATCGCGCTGCTCATCGGCTGCAACACCTTCCCGACGTGGAACGGCTACCCGGGCCTGTTCGCCTCCCTGGCCACCGGCAACCCGGTGCTGGTCAAGCCGCACCCGCGCGCGGTCCTGCCGCTCGCGATGACGGTGAAGGTGGCGCGCGAGGTGCTGGCCGAGGCGGGCTTCGACCCCAACCTCGTGGCCCTGGCCGCCGAGCGGCCCGGCGAGGGCATCGCCAAGACCCTCGCGGTCCGCCCCGAGATCAAGATCATCGACTACACGGGCTCCTCCGCGTTCGGCGAGTGGCTGGAGGCCAACGCCCGCCAGGCGCAGGTCTACACCGAGAAGGCCGGCGTCAACACGGTGGTCATCGACTCCACCGACAACTACAAGGGCATGCTCGCCAACCTGTCCTTCTCGCTGTCCCTGTACAGCGGCCAGATGTGCACCACCCCGCAGAACCTGCTGATCCCCCGCGAAGGCATCGCCACCGACGCGGGCAAGAAGTCCTTCGACGAGGTGGTCGGCGACCTCGCGGGCGCGGTCAGCGGCCTGCTCGGCGACGACGCCCGGGCCAACGCGCTGCTCGGCGCCCTGGTCAACCCGGACGTGAAGTCCCGCCTTGAGGCGGCGGCCGGCCTCGGCGAAGTCGCCCTGCCCTCACGGGAGGTGGCCAACCCCGAGTTCCCGGGCGCGGTGGTCCGCACCCCGGTGATCGTGAAGCTGGACGGCGCGAAGCCGGACGCGGAGGCCGCCTACCTGTCGGAGTGCTTCGGCCCGGTCTCCTTCGCCGTCGCCGTCGACTCCACGGCGGACGCCGTCGAGCTGCTGCGCCGCACGGTCCGCGACAAGGGCGCGATGACGGTCGGCGCGTACACCACCTCCCCCGAGGTGGAGCGCGCGGTGGAGGACGTCTGCCTGGACGAGTCGGCCCAGCTGTCGCTGAACCTGACGGGCGGGGTGTACGTCAACCAGACGGCCGCCTTCTCCGACTTCCACGGCTCGGGCGGCAACCCGGCGGCCAACGCGGCCCTGTGCGACGGGGCGTTCGTGGCGAACAGGTTCCGCGTGGTGGAGGTCCGCAGGCAGGCCTGAGCACAGGCCGCACGGCCGCGTGGCAGCGGGGGCGCGTCAGTCGGGGACGACGGCGTGCCTCTGCACCCAGGCGTGCATCGCGATGGCGGCCGCGGCCCCCGCGTTGATCGACCGCGTGGACCCGAACTGCGCGATGGAGCACACCATATGGGCGTGCTTACGGGCCTCCTCGGTGAGCCCGGGGCCCTCCTGGCCGAAGAGCAGCACACACCGGCGCGGCAGCTCGGTGCGCTCCAGCGGCACCGCGCCGGGAAGGTTGTCGATCCCGATGATCGGCACGCCCTCCGCCACCGCCCACGCGGTCAGCGACTCGGTGTCGGGGTGGTGGCGCACATGCTGGTAGCGGTCCGTGACCATCGCGCCGCGCCGGTTCCAGCGCCGCCGCCCGACGATGTGGACCTCCTTGGCCAGGAACGCGTTCGCGGTCCGCACCACGGAGCCGATGTTGAAGTCGTGGCCCCAGTTCTCGACGGCCACGTGGAACTCGTGGCGCCGGGTGTCGAGGTCGGCGACGATCGCCTCGCGCGTCCAGTACCGGTAGGCGTCGACGACATTGCGCCGGTCGCCGTGCGCGAGCAGCTCCGGGTCGTACCGCTCGCCCTCGGGCCAGGGCCGCGGGTGCGGGCCCACGCCGACCTCGGCCGGGCCGAAGCCCTCGTCGTACTGGATGGCGTCGTCGGCCGGGGCCGGCTGTTCGGTGCTGCTCACCCCACGAGCGTACGTGGCCGCTCGGCCGCCTCCGTCGTCTCCCCGCGCTGCTCGGGAACGCGCGCGCCCGCCCGCAGCCGGCCCGCGAACGCGCCCACCTTGCGCAGGAAGGACGTCGGCAGGAACACGGCGTCCGCGGCGATCATCGCCAGCGAGAAGAACGGCAGGCCCAGCAGGACGGCGATCCCGGCGTGCTCCAGCATCATCGCCACGAGCAGCACGTTCTTGACCCGCCGGTTGAACAGCGTGAACGGGAACGCCACCTGCACCATGACCGTTCCATAGGTGAGCAGCATCACGATCACGCCGCTCGTGCCAAGGAGGGAAGAGAGCTCGGGCCACGGCGAGAAGTAGTCCAGCTTCAGCGGATAGAACAGCGCGGTGCCGTCCTGCCAGCGGGTGCCCTGGATCTTGTACCAGCCGGCGGTCGCGTAGACCAGGCAGACCTCCGCCATGATCACGACCATGGCCGCGTTGTGCACGAGGTTGGCGAGCACGTCGAGCAGCGCCCGCGCATCGGCGCTCGCGAACCGGCCCGCCGCCCACCACAGCCCCTGCGCGGCCCACGCGCCCCAGAAGACGACCCACAGCCACCACTCGCCGCCGCCGAGGACACCGGATCCCGACGTGCGCCAGGTCCCGGCGAGCAGCCCCAGACCGCACACCGCCCACAGCACCGGGCCCACCCGGTCGCGGGCCGACCCGCGCGCCACGCGCCGCGCGTCCAGCGACCAGACCTGCGCGCACCGGGTGAAGACCAGATAGATCGCCATCAGGTGGATGACGTTGTCACCGCCGTCCCCCATGAAGACGGAGCGATTCTGCAGGGAGAGCACACCGATCATGAAGACGACGGACATGGTGCGGGTGCGCCAGCCCAGCATCAGAAGCGCGCTGGACACGACGGCCAGCGCGTACACGAACTCGAACCAGACCGTGCTGTCGGACCACAGCAGCGTGGTGAACGCGTGGTTACCGGACACCAGCCGGTTTCCCAGATCGAAGCTCCAGGGCCCGTCGGGTCCGTACAGCTCGCGGCGGTGCGGCAGTTCGCGCAGCAGGAAGAACAGCCAGGTCGCGGAGAACCCGATCCGGACCACGGCGCTCTGGTACGGGCCGAGGGCCGCGGCCGAGACGAGGCGCACGGCGCGCGCCGCCCGCGTCTCGGTCCCGTCGCCGGAACCGGCGGGCACGGTTCGTCCGGGGGCGGAGGAACGGGCGGGCGTGGTCTGCCCGGGACCGGCGGTCGCTCCCGCGGTGGGGGCGCCGTCGGCCGGTCGGGCGGCCGGGCCGTCGTGGTCGTACGTGCTCACCGCTTCGCCTCCGTACGTGCGTCACCGGCACCGTTGGGCAGGTCGGCGGGGGTCACCGTCCACCACGGCACCTCCCGGTAGACGGGCCGGCTGTCGGTCTTCTCGTCGCTCCACGAGGGGCCCTTGACGGAGGTCGTCATGGACCTGACCTGGATCCGGTCGACGGTGCCGCCGTCGCGGTGCGCGCCGAGCCGCAGCATCACGATGCGGCGCAGGTACTGCTCGGAGAGCTCCCCGCGCAGCCCGTTCGGCTTGTTGTCGTCGGTGTGCGATCCGACGAAGAAGTCCCAGCCGCGGCGCAGTTCGTTCTGCTCGGTGTGGCTGGGCAGCGGGTTGTGCAGGATCGCGGCGCCGTCCTGCGCCGAGAAGTCGATCCAGGGGGTCGTCCGGACGCTGCCGTCCGGCATCTTGATCTCGGCGCGTCCCTGGACGTCGATGTTCTGCTGGAGCGGGTTGGGCGCGAAGAGCTTCCAGTTCTGCTCGAACTCGGGATACACCCAGTCGTCGACGGCCTTTCCGTACTGCTTGCTGACCGTGTTGGACGGCGCGACGTGCAGGAACACCATCCCGATCTGTACGCAGGCGACCACGCCGATGACCGCGAGCGCGAGGGCGGCCACGACCTGGAACCGGAAGGGCAGCCCGGCGATCCCGCGCGAGGATCCGTCGCCGCCGCCGGAGCCGACGGGATCGGGAACGTCGGTTCCACCGGAATCGGAAGGGGGGTGCGGGGCCGCGTCGTCGCGGGGGTGCGGGGCGGAACGCGGGCCCGGGTCGGCGTCCGGCGGCGTGGGTCCGGAGTCCCCGGGCGGGATCACGGTCGGCCAGGGAGCTGAGCCGCGATCCGCGCTCTCCTCAGCGGGCCGCGCCTCCCCAGGGACTGCCGCGTCCACAGGAAGCCTGGTGTCGTCAGGGAGGGGGATGTCTTCAGAAACCCTGGTGTCGGCAGGGGCCGAGGGGCCTTCGGGTGGCGGGGTGCCCTCAGAGGCCGAGGTGTCGGCAGGGGCCGAGGTGCCCTCAGACTGCGGGGTGCCCTCAGGAGCCGAGGTGTCGACAGGGACTGCCGTGTCCGCAGGGACCGGCGTGCCCTCAGACTGCGGGGTGCCCTCAGAAGCCGAGGTGTCGACAGGGACTGCCGTGTCCGCAGGGACCGGCGTGCCCTCAGACTGCGGGGTGCCCTCAGAAGCCGAGGTGTCGACAGGGACCAGCGTGTCCTCGGGGAGCTGGGCGTCCCCAGAGGGCGGGGTGGCGGAAATCCGGCCCTGCTCCGACGCGGGCTCCGTCGCGGAAACCCGGTCCGGAGCCGACGCCGAGTCGAAATCGGCCCCGTCCCCCCGTTCGGCGGCACGGTCGGTCGCGCGGTTCTGGCCCCGTCCCCCAGGGGCTCCCGAACCGCTCCCGGCGGGGTCGCCGAGCCCGGCCGCAGCGGCCTTGACCTGCCCGGACCCAGCTCCGTCGGCCTTGCCCCCGGCTCCGGTCCCGTCCTTGTACGAATCCATCCCGCCCCGATCGGCACCCGCTGAGTTATCCACAGGGTTGACACCCTACGGGCCGTCGACTCACCATTGAAGTCATTGAACCGAACGATCGGTCGGTTGGTGGACAACCGCACAGCAGATCGGCAGGGGGCCGCAATGACCGGAGTGACCGCGACAGCCACGACAGCCGCAGGGACGGACACCGCGAACCGGGCGGTGTTCGACGCGGCCGTCGCCGCGGACGAGCGGATCGAGCCACGCGACTGGATGCCCGAGGAGTACCGCTCCTCGCTGGTCCGCCAGATGGCGCAGCACGCCCATTCCGAGATCATCGGCATGCAGCCGGAGGCCAACTGGATCACCCGCGCCCCGTCGCTGCGCCGCAAGGCGATCCTGATGGCCAAGGTCCAGGACGAGGCGGGCCACGGCCTCTACCTCTACAGCGCGGCCGAAACGCTCGGTACCGGCCGCGAGGAGCTCCTCGACAAGCTGCACTCGGGCCGCCAGAAGTACTCCTCGATCTTCAACTACCCCACCCTGACCTGGGCCGACGTCGGCGCGATCGGCTGGCTGGTGGACGGCGCGGCGATCACCAACCAGGTCCCCCTCTGCCGCTGCTCCTACGGTCCGTACGCCCGGGCGATGGTCCGCATCTGCAAGGAGGAGTCCTTCCACCAGCGGCAGGGCTACGAGCTGCTCCTCGCCCTCTCCCAGGGCACGCCGGAGCAGCACGCGATGGCGCAGGACGCGGTGAACCGCTGGTGGTGGCCCTCCCTGATGATGTTCGGCCCGCCCGACGACGAGTCGGCGCACTCGGCGCAGTCCATGACCTGGAAGATCAAGCGGCACTCCAACGACGAGCTGCGCCAGCGCTTCGTGGACATAGCGGTCGGCCAGGCCGAAGCACTGGGCCTCACCCTGCCCGACCCCGACCTTCGCTGGAACGAGGAGCGCGGCCACCACGACTTCGGCGCCATCGACTGGGCGGAGTTCTGGGACGTCCTCAAGGGCAACGGCCCCTGCAACGAGCAGCGGATCACCCAGCGGCGCCGGGCGCACGAAGAAGGCGCCTGGGTGCGGGAGGCGGCCGACGCCTACGCCACGAAGCAGCACGCGAAGAAGACCGCGAACGGAGAGGCAACGGCATGAGCACGCACGACTGGCCGCTGTGGGAGGTGTTCGTGCGCTCGCGGCGCGGGCTGTCCCACACCCACGCGGGAAGCCTGCACGCGCCGGACGCCAAGATGGCGCTGCGCAACGCCCGCGACCTCTACACCCGCAGGTCGGAGGGCATCTCCATCTGGGTCGTGCCGTCCGCCGCGATCAGCGCCTCCTCGCCGGACGAGAAGGACTCCTTCTTCGACCCGGCCGCCGACAAGCCCTACCGCCACCCGACGTTCTACGAGATCCCGGAAGGGGTGAAGCACCTGTGACGGCCACCGTCTCGGCGGACGCCGCCCTCGCCCTGGGCGACGACGCCCTGGTGCTCTCGCACCGGCTGGGGGAGTGGGCGGGCCACGCCCCCGTCCTCGAAGAAGAGGTCGCGCTGGCCAACATCGCGCTCGACCTGCTCGGCCAGGCCCGCGTCCTGCTCTCCCAGGTCGGCGACGAGGACGAGCTGGCCTACCTCCGCGAGGAGCGGGCCTTTCGCAACCTCCAGCTCGTGGAGCAGCCCAACGGCGACTTCGCCCACACCATCGCCCGCCAGCTGTACTTCTCCACGTACCAGCACCTGCTGTACGGCGAACTGGCCGCGGGAGACGGCGAGTTCGCGGCCCTGGCGGCGAAAGCGGTCAAGGAGGTCGACTACCACCGCGACCACGCCGAGCAGTGGACGCTGCGGCTCGGCGACGGCACCGAGGAGAGCCACCGGCGCATGCAGCGGGCCTGCGAGGCGCTGTGGCGCTTCACGGGCGAGATGTTCCAGCCGGTGCCGGGCCTCGACCTCGACACGGACGGCCTCGAAGCACGGTGGACGGCATCGGTGACCTCGGTCCTGGACCGGGCGACCCTCACCGTCCCCGAAGGACCCCGCACCGGCGCCTGGGCGGCAGGCGCCGGCCGGCAGGGGCTGCACACCGAGCCGTTCGGGCGGATGCTCGCCGAAATGCAGCACCTGCACCGCAGCCACCCGGGGGCGACATGGTGACCGACACGCCCCTCACCCCTCTGGAGACCGAGCTGCGGCGCCTCGCGGGCTCGGTCCCCGACCCCGAGCTGCCGGTCCTGACCCTCGAAGAGCTCGGCGTCCTGCGCACCGTGCACGTCGAAGCGCCGGACCGGGTGCGCGTCGAGCTCACCCCCACCTACACCGGGTGCCCCGCCGTGGAAACCATGTCCTCGGACATCGAGCGCGTGCTCCACGACCACGGCATACCGCACGTCTCGGTCGTGCGCGTGCTCTCCCCCGCCTGGTCGACCGACGACATCAGCGCGGAAGGACGCCGCAAGCTCGCCGAGTTCGGCATAGCCCCTCCCCGGCCGCACACCGCAGAGGGCCCCGTCGCGCTCACCCTGTCGGTGCGCTGCCCGCACTGCGGATCCACCGACACGGAGCTGCTCAGCCGCTTCTCCTCCACCGCCTGCAAGGCGCTGCGCCGCTGTGTGTCGTGCCGTGAACCCTTCGACCACTTCAAGGAGTTGTAGATGTTCCATCCGCTCCGGGTCAGCGAGGTCGAGCAGCTCACGGACGACTCGGTGGCCGTCACCTTCGCCGTGCCGCCCGAGCTCCGCGAGGCCTACCGCCACCTCCCCGGCCAGCACCTCGCCCTGCGCCGCAGCGTGCGCGGCGAGGAGATCCGCCGTACGTACTCGATCTGCGCGCCCGCCGTCCAGGCGCCGGACGAGCCCGTCCTGCGGGTCGGCATCCGCGTCGTGGAGGGCGGCTCCTTCTCCACGTACGCCTTCAAGGAACTGGCCGTCGGCGACATCGTCGACGTCATGGAGCCGATGGGCCGCTTCGTCCTGGAGCCGCGCCCCGGGCACTACGCGGCGATCGTCGGCGGCAGCGGCATCACCCCGGTCCTGTCGATCGCGGCCACCCTGCTCGCCCGCGAGCCCGAGGCGAGGTTCTGCCTGATACGCAGCGACCGCAGCGCCGCCTCCACGATGTTCCTCGAGGAAACGGCCGACCTGAAGGACCGCTATCCCGAGCGGTTCCAGCTGGTCACCGTGCTCTCCCGGGAGGAACAGCAGTCCGGGCTGCCCTCGGGCCGGCTCGACCGCGAGCGCCTGGACACGCTGCTGCCGGCGCTGCTCCCGGTGGCGGACATCGACGGCTGGTTCCTGTGCGGACCGTTCGGCCTGGTGCAGGGTGCCGAGCGGGCCCTGCGCGGGCTCGGCGTCGACCGCAACCGCATCCACCAGGAGATCTTCCACGTCGACGCGGCACCGGCGCCCCTCGCCTCCGCCGCAGCCCCCGCGCACGCCACGCTCACCGCGACCCTGGACGGCCGCTCTGGCAACTGGCCGGTGCGGGAAGGCGAGTCCCTCCTGGAAACGGTGCTGCGCGCCCGCGCCGACGCCCCGTACGCCTGCAAGGGCGGCGTGTGCGGGACCTGCCGGGCCTTCCTGGTCAAGGGCGAGGTGCGGATGGAGCGCAATTTCGCGCTGGAGCCGGAGGAGACCGAGGCGGGTTACGTCCTGGCCTGCCAGTCCCACCCCGCCACCGGGGAGGTGGAGCTCGACTTCGACCGGTAAGGAGCCGGGCCGGGCGCATCGGAGCCGCGCCCATTCCCATCCCGTAGAACCTGTTCTATCTTGACGATCCGTCAGATCCGGACGCTTGGTAACGCGGTTCACGCCGCGACGCCCCGATCCGGACAGAGCCGGTGCACGCGGGAGGACAAGGCCGTGGACTTCACCTTCACCGAGGAGCAGCAGGCAGCCGTCGAGGCCGCCAAGGCGGTCTTCTCCGGCGTCGCACCCGACGCGGTACCCAGCCCCGCTCTCACGCCGGGCGCCGTGGCCGACGACTTCGACCGCCCGCTGTGGGCCAAGCTCGCCGCGTCGGACCTGCTGAGCCTGGTGATCGACACGGAGCACGGCGGGGCGGGCCTGGACCCGATCGCCCTGTGCCTGGTCCTGCGCGAATCGGCCCGAGTCCTCGCCCGGCTGCCCCTCCTGGAGACCAGCGCGGTCGCCCTGACCGTACAGCGGTACGGCCAGGCCGAGTTGAAGCACGAGCTGCTGCCCGCGATCGGCCGGGGCGCGCTCGCCCTGACCGTCGCCGCCAACGGCCGCACCGGCCACGACGGCGCCGAACTCGCCGTCACCGCCCGCCGCGACGACGACCACTGGGTACTCGACGGCACCCAGACCGGTGTGCCCTGGGCCCAGACCTGCGACCGCATCGCCGTCCCCGCCCACACCGCCGAAGGCCGCACCGTACTGGCCCTGCTTCCCCGGCCCCACCAGGGCCTCACCCTCGCCGACCAGGCCTCCACCAGCGGCGAACGCCTCGGGGAACTCCACCTCGACGCCGTACGCGTCCACCCCGCCGACGTCATCGACGCGGACGGCGCCTGGGAATGGCTGCGCAACCTGCTCACCACCGGAACCTGCGCCCTGGCCCTGGGACTCGGCCAAGCCGTACTCAGCATGACCAGCCAATACGTCGGAAAACGCGAGCAGTTCGGCCATCCGGTCGCCACCTTCCAGGCGGTCGCCGTCCAGGCCGCCGACCGCTACATCGACCTGCGCGCCATGGAAACGACCCTCTGGCAGGCGGCCTGGCGCATCAGCACCGGCGCCCAGAGCGCCCTGCCCGTCGCCGCGGACGTCGCGGTCGCCAAGATCTGGGCCTCGGAAGGCGTACGCCGCGTCGTCCAGACCGCCCAGCACCTGCACGGCGGCTTCGGCGCCGACACGGACTACGCGCTGCACCGCTACCACGCCTGGGCCAAACAACTGGAGCTCTCCCTCGGCCCGGCCGCCGCCCACGAGGAAGCCCTGGGCGACCTCCTCGCCGCCCACCCCCTCAGCCAGCCCGCGTAGGGGGTGCGGGGGCGGCTCGGGGGCCGTGCGCCGCGGAGGCTCCCGACGTACGACCCGGGGAACGGGCTCCGCGTGGACCTACGACGTACGGCCCGGGGTACGTCCTGTGCCACGGGACGGCCATGCCGACGGCACAGCCCCGCCCACGCACGGTGCGGGGCGCGACGTACGGCCACACGAACGCTCGACGCGGGGGGCCTGTGCCGAGCGCGCTAGACGACGGTGCCCGGCGCGCCCTGGGCGTCGACGACCTTACGACCGGCGGCCTCCCACACCTGCATGCCGCCGTCGACGTTCACCGCGTCGATCCCCTGCTGCACCAGGTACTGGGTGACCTGCGCAGACCGGCCGCCGACCCGGCACATCACATACGCCCGACGCCCGTCCGCGACCGCCTCGGTCACCTCACCGAAGCGGGCCACGAACTCGCTCATCGGCACATGCAGCGCGCCCTCGGCGTGCCCCGCCGCCCACTCGTCGTCCTCGCGGACATCGAGCACCAGGGCGTCGGCCGGCACGGCGGCGACGTCCACCGAGGGCAGCTGGGCGAAATTCATGGGTCATGCCTTCTCTCGTACGAACCCGGCAGGTCCCCCGAACGCTACTGCACCAGCTTCGCGAGCTCCGCCTCACGACCGGCCACCTCGGCCAGCAACTGCTCGGCGATCTCGTCGAGCAGCCGGTCCGGGTCGTCCGGCGCCATCCGCAGCATCGAACCGATCGCGCTGTCCTCCAGCTCCCGCGCCACCAGCGCCAGCAACTCCTTGCGCCGGCTCAGCCACTCCAGACGCGCGTACAGCTCATCGCTCTCACTGGGCCGCGCCTCCTCCGGCACCGGTCCCGCCGCCCACTCCTCGGCCAGCTCCCGCAGCGACGCCTCGTCGCCCCGCCCGTACGCCGCGTTGACCCGGGAGATGAACTCGTCCCGCCGCGCCCGCTCCGTCTCGTCCTGCGCCAGATCGGGGTGCGCCTTGCGCGCCAGCTCGCGGTACAGCCTGCGCACCTCCTCGCTCGGCCGGACCCGCTTCGGCGGCCGCACCGGCTGATCGGTGAGCATGGAGGCGGCCTCGGGGGAGAGGCCGTCGGAGTCCATCCAGTCGTGGAACAGCTCGTCGACCCCCGGCATGGGCATGACCGCCGCCCGCGCCTCGCGTGCCTTGCGCAGATCCTCGGGATCACCGCTCTGCACGGCCCGGGCCTCCGCGATCTGCGCGTCCAGCTCATCGAGCCGGGCGTACATCGGGCCGAGCTTCTGATGGTGCAGCCGGGAGAAGTTCTCCACCTCGACCCGGAAGGTCTCCACCGCGATCTCGAACTCGATCAGCGCCTGCTCGGCCGCCCGCACCGCCCGCTCGAGCCGCGCCTCGGGCCGCTCCTGCTCCGCCGCGCCCGGCGGGCTCCCCTGCCCGGCCTCAGCACCCGGTGCGGCACCCGCACCCAACGGCGTGCCCGGCTCGCCCCCCGAAGGCAGGGTGGTCAGCGGGTCCTCGTTCCGGGCAGTCGTACCGCCGGCAGCTTCGTCCGTCACCGGTCCAGCGTACGGGCGGGGGGTGGGGGTGGGGGCCCTCCCCTCCCCCCCCCAACCCCCCCCACCCCTCCTACACCCCCAGCTCCGCCGCGATGCGGCCGTCGCGCACGGCGGCGTCCAGGATCGCGTGGTCGGCCTCCATGCGGTCGGCGTAGGTCACCGCGAAGGCGGCCACCGCCTCGTCGAGCTCCTCGTTCTTTCCGCAGTACCCGGCTATCAGGCGCGGGTCGACGCTGTGCGCATGGGCCCGGGCGAGCAGCGCACCCGTCATGCGCCCGTAGTCGTCGAGCTGGCCGGGGGCGAGCGCGGCGGGGTCCACGCTGCCCTTGCGGTTCCTGAACTGCCGCACCTGGAAGGGCCGTTCGTCCACAGTCGTCCAGCCGAGCAGGATGTCGCTGACCACCTGCATCCGCTTCTGCCCGAGCACCACGCGGCGTCCTTCGTGCCCGGCCTCGGGCGCCGCGAACCCGGCCTTGTGCAGGTGCGGCAGCAGCGCCGACGCCCTGGCCTCCTTGACCTGGAGCACGAGCGGCTCGCCCCGGTGGTCCAGGAGCAGCACCACGTACGACCGCGTTCCGACGCTTCCCGTGCCGACCACCCGGAAGGCCACGTCGTGGATCGCGTACCGGGCGAGCAGCGGGAGCCGGTCTTCGGACAGGGTGTGCAGGTACTGCTCCAGAGAGACGGCGACGGCGGCCGCCTCGGCGTCGGTCACGCGGCGCAGCACCGGCAGCGCGTCGACGAAGCGCAGGTTGCCGTCCTCGCCCTGCTCGGTCGCCTTGGTGGCGAAGCGCGCGCTGGTGTTGTTGCGCGCCTTCTCCGAGACCCGCTCCAGGGTGCCGAGCAGGTCGTGGGCGTCGGCGTGGGAGACGAGTTCCTCGTCGGCTATCGCGTTCCAGGCGTCGAGGACCGGCAGTTTCGCCAGCAGGCGCATGGTGCGGCGGTAGGCCCCGACCGCGTCGAACGCCGCTGCCCGGCAGGTGTGTTCGTCGGCGCCCGCCTCCCGGCCGGCCAGGACCAGCGAGGTGGCGAGCCGCTTCACGTCCCATTCCCAGGGCCCGGCGACGGTCTCGTCGAAGTCGTTGAGGTCGATGACGAGGCTGCCGCGCGCATCGCCGTACAGGCCGAAGTTGGCCGCGTGCGCATCACCGCATATCTGTGCGCCGACGCCGGTGACGGGTGTGCCGACCAGGTCGTGGGCCATCAGTCCGGCGGACCCGCGCAGGAACGCGAAGGGGCTGGCGGCCATGCGGCCCACCCGTATCGGTGCGAGCTCGGGTACGCGGCCGACGTTGGATTCCTCCACCGCGCGGACGGCGTCGGGCCGGTCGGCGGTGAGCACCAGCGATTCGTGCGAGGCGCGGGGGAAGCGGGCGCGTAGCGCCTTTCCCTGGGCCTTGGGTGACCCCGGGGCCCGGTGGGGTCCCGTGCCCGGTGCGTGCGGGCGGACGGCGAATCCGGGGACCTGGGGGATCCGTTCCCGCCCGTCCTCCGCTCCGGTCCGCTGTACCGGAACCACCGCGTCGACCTCGCCCATGGCGTGCCGCCTCCCCCGTCTCGTGCAACATCCCTGTCCAGCGCTCTCGTACGACGTCAAGAGCTCAACTGCCCCTGACGGTACAGGCGCTGGCGGAAACCCGTCTCCCCCTGTGGATAACTCTGCGACGGCCCTGAACCAGCAGGCCGGAACGGCTGATGGGGGTGGGCGGTGTTTCACGTGAAACACCGTCGGCCGCCGCCGGAACGGCGGGCACGACGAGTTCGCCGCCGCACCGGCCCGGCGCCCTCTACAACCCCGCGTCCCGAGCCAGCAGCGCCGCTTGGACCCGGTTCTCGCAGTCCAGCTTCGCCAGGATTCGGCTGACGTACGTCTTCACGGTGGCCTCGCTCATGTGGAGCCGCTTTCCGGCGTCCGCGTTCGACAGGCCTTCGCCGAGCAGCGCCAGGACGTCCCGCTCGCGTTCGGAGAGCACGCCGACCCGGCGCCGGGCTTCTTCGGCGCGGGCCGCGGCACGGCCCGTCGCGAGCTGGTCGACGACGTGCCGGGTGGCTGCGGGCGAGAGGTAGGCGTCACCGGCCGCGGCGGCGCGCACGGCACGGATCAGTTCGGCGGGCGCGGTGTCCTTGAGCAGGAATCCGGCGCCGCCGTGCTCCAGGGCGCGCAGGACGTTCTCCCGCTCCCCGAACGTCGTGAGGATGATCACTCGCGCGCCCGGTACGGTCCGGCGCAGTTCGGCCAGGGCGCTCAGCCCGTCCATCTCGGGCATCTGGATGTCGAGCAGCACGACGTCCACGGCGTGGGAGCGGGCGAGTTCGACTGCTTCGCGGCCGTTGGTGGCCTCCGCGACGACGTCGATCGCCGTGTCCGAGGTGAGGATCATGCGGATCCCGGCCCGGATGAGGGGTTCGTCGTCGGCGATCACGACCCTGATGCGTGGTCCCGTCACACCCAGTCCTGTCCCGATCCTGTCCTGTGCGCCGTCGCACGGCCCCGGAGCGGGCAGGGGCCCGCCGGTGTCGCCGCTAGCGCGCCACTTCGTACGACTTCTTCTCGATCAGCTTGCCGTCCTTGAAGCAGAACCGGAAAACCGGCTCGGTCTCCAGGCTGTCGCCGGTCTCGGAGGACATCAGGACCAGGCACTGCGAGGCCTCCGGTTCGGCGGGTCCCTTTCCGGCGAGGCCGGAGGTCAGCACGGTGTCACCGCTCGGCAGCGCGTCGCGTACCTCCGCCTCGGAGGCGCCCACCTTGATCCGTTCGTACTCCGACGGGTCGATCATGCCTTTCTCGGCCGATCCGGCGAGGAAGAACAGTCCGACTCCGGCCGCGATGGCGAGCAGCACCACCGCCCCCACGGCGATTCCGCATCCCAGCGCGACGCCTCCGGCCCTGTTCCTGCCGCTCATGCCCAGCTCCTTCTCCGCGATGTTCCAGTCCACGACCGGACCACCGTCGCCGAGGGGCGGGGCGGGTGACTGCTGCCGGAAGTCGTCGGGGGCGTCGACGAACGTCGCGGCTTCGGCGGCCCCGTACGGCAGGACTCCCGCCACCCGGAAGCCGCCGTCGTCGGTGGGGCCGGTGTGCACCATGCCGCCGACGAGCCGGGCCCGCTCGTGCAGTCCGGTCAGGCCCTGGCCTCCGCTGACCACGTCACCGGCCTGGTCCGCGGCCGCGCGGTCGACGACGCCGTTGACGACCTCGACGACGAACGAGTCGGGTTCGTAGCGCAGTTCCACGGTGATCGGGGCGCCCGGTGCGTGCTTGTAGGCATTGGTCAGTGCCTCCTGGACGATCCGGTACGCCGCGTGATCGGCGGCGGCGGCCAGCGGCCGGGGTTCGCCGCCGGAGCGCAGTTCCACGGTGTTCCCGGCGGCCCGTGCGGCCGTCACGAGCGCCTGGATGCCGGCGGTGCCCCGGGCGGCGGGCTGGGCCGCGTCCGGCGCCCCGGGGGCTTCGACGCCGTCCCGCAGGATGCCGACGACCTCGCGCAGTTCGTGCATGGCGGCGACGGAGGCCTGGCGCAGCACGCCGACGGCCTCGCGCTGGCGGCCGGTCAGTTCGGGGTCGACCTCCAAAGCGCCGGTGTGCACGGAGATGAGGGCGAGCTGGTGGCCGAGGCTGTCGTGCATGTCCTGGGCGATGCGCTGGCGCTCGCGCAGCCGGGCCTGGCCCGCGACCATGGCGCGTTCACGGAGCAGCTGGGCGTTGTGTTCCTGCATGGCGCGCAGCAGGGTGCGCCGCTGTGACCAGTACCGGCTGGTGAGGCCGGGCACGACGGCGACGGCGAGGAAGAACAGGGTGCTGAAGACGCCCATGAGGATGGGCTGTGCGATGGGCCACAGCGTGATGACGCCGAGCACCTGGTAGACGACGAAGGCGGCCGTGAAGGCGGCCAGGGCCCGTCCTGCGCCGACGATGTGGCGGCCGGCCGACCAGGCGGCGACCATCAGGAGCGGGGCGGCCTCGCCCGCCGTCATGGACAGGGCGGCGGCGCCGAGCAGCACGCTCGCGGGCAGGGAGCGGCGCAGCAGCGACAGGGCGACGACGGCGACGGCGACGGCCGCGGCGCGCAGGGGCCCGCCGACGAGCAGCCCCATGCCGCCCGTCATGAGGGCCAGTACGAACGCGAGCGCGGCCTCGCCGCCGACGCGGCGCCGCGACCAGGGTTCGGGCCCCTTCAGCAGGCGCCATCCGTTGCGGGCCCTCGATGACACATCCACGCCCGCACCCTAGGCAGGGCTCCCCCGGCCGGGCGGCTCTCTTTCGTCGCGCCTCGCCGCGACAAAAGTCGTCCGGTCCTCACCGGTGCCCGTGCGCGGGCATGGGTTTGCGCGGCGCGGGACGCGACATACGACACAGGGGAGGAGAACGCCCGGGGAGAACAGCTGGGGAAGGGACATGACGTGGAGGGCGGGAGACGTGACGCGGAACGTGCGGGTGCGGGCCGCGCGGGGTGGGTGGACCTACGAAGGAAGCCCCGCAGATCCGGGGATCTGCGGGGCTTCCGACTTGTGCGCGAGGGGGGATTTGAACCCCCACGTCCCGAAGGACACTGGCACCTGAAGCCAGCGCGTCTGCCGTTCCGCCACTCGCGCAAGAGTGGTGTGCTGGGCTCTCTCACTTTTCGGTGTGATTGCCTGGCGACGTCGAGAAGATTAGCACGCTGCGCAGGGTGGATTCACATCCGTTGTTTGGGGCGACCCTGGAGGGGAGGAGCAGATCAGGAGAGAGGCAACCCCCGGCGCCGTTACCCGCTCCTCCTGAGTGCACCCCGGGTGCGGGACACTGTCGGGATGCCACCTCTACGATCCGTACGAGAGGTGCGTGTGAGAGGTGACACTCGTCCACAGGGCACAGAAGGGGAACCAGCCGATTTCCCGACGCGTGGATACGATCAGTAAGCAGTACCAAGAGAGCGACCCAGAGCAGAACCGGCAGCAACACCAGGACGGCAACGACGGAGGAGGTGCCCCATGGGAGTCCTGAAGCGTTTCGAGCAGCGTCTCGAAGGCCTGGTCAACGGCACCTTCGCGAAGGTCTTCAAGTCCGAGGTCCAGCCGGTCGAGATCGCCGGCGCGCTCCAGCGTGAGTGCGACAACAACGCGTCGATCTGGAACAGGGACCGCACGGTCGTCCCCAATGACTTCATCGTCGAGCTGAGCGCCCCGGACTTCGAGCGGCTCAGCCCGTACTCGGGCCAGCTCGGCGACGAGCTCTCCGGCCTGGTGCGCGACTACGCGAAGCAGCAGCGCTACACCTTCATGGGCCCGATCAAGGTGCACCTGGAGAAGGCCGAGGACCTCGACACCGGTCTGTACCGGGTGCGCAGCCGCACGCTCGCGTCCAGCACCGACCAGCAGGGCCAGGGACCCCAGGGCCCCGGCCCCGGTGCTCCGCAGCGCCCGGCGCCCGCGGCCCCCCAGGGCGGCCGCGGTGGCTACGGCTATCCGCCGGCCGCGGCTCCGCCCATGCCCGCAGCGCCGCCTCCGGGCCGCCCCAACGGTTCGCCCGCCGACCGCCGTCCGGCGGCGCCGGGTCCGATGCCGGGCGGGCACGGCCAGGTGCGACGCTGGATCGAGATCAATGGCACCCGCCACCAGATCTCCCGCCCGACGCTGGTCCTTGGCCGCAGCACCGATGCGGACGTGAGGATCGACGATCCCGGCGTTTCGCGCCGGCACTGTGAGATCCGGACCGGTACGCCCCCGACGATCCAGGATCTCGGGTCCACCAACGGCATCGTGGTGGACGGGCAGCACACCACCCGCGCTACGCTCCGCGACGGCTCGCGGATCGTCGTGGGCAGCACCACCATCGTTTACCGGCAAGCCGAAGGGTGAAGCGGGGGCAATGTCAGAGCTGACCCTCACGGTCATGCGGTTGGGTTTCCTCGCCGTACTGTGGCTGTTCGTCATCGTGGCCGTTCAGGTCATTCGCAGCGACCTGTTCGGCACGCGCGTCACCCAGCGCGGTTCGCGCCGGGGCAATGACGCGAACCGGCAGCAGCAGACCGGCCGCCAGGCCGCGGCCGCTGCCGCGCCGCCGCCCCAGCGCGGCCAGCAGCAGAGCGGCGGCGGGCGGCAGCGCCGCGGCGCCCCGACCAAGCTGGTCGTGTCCGAGGGCACCCTCACCGGCACCACGGTCGCGCTGCAGGGCCAGACCATCACGCTGGGCCGGGCGCACGATTCGACGATCGTCCTGGACGACGACTACGCGTCGAGCCGCCATGCCAGGATCTACCCGGACCGGGACGGCAATTGGATCGTCGAGGATCTCGGGTCCACGAACGGCACCTACCTGGACCGGACCCGGCTCACCACCCCGACCCCGATTCCGCTGGGCGCGCCGATCCGCATCGGCAAGACCGTCATCGAGCTGCGGAAGTAGTACGACAATGAGCGAGCGGAGCGAGCGAGCCGCGGCGGTCCTCAGGGACCGGGGCGGGCTCCCGACCGGAGGGTGGGCAGTGTGGCTCGACATGACCGGCTGTACCCCGAGCCGACAGGCGAGGTGCGCATGAGTCTCTCCCTGCGTTTCGCCGCCGGATCGCACAAAGGCATGATCCGCGAGGGGAACGAGGACTCCGGTTACGCCGGTCCCCGTCTCCTCGCCATCGCCGACGGCATGGGCGGTCAGGCCGCCGGTGAGGTCGCCTCGTCCGAGGTGATCTCCACGCTGGTCACGCTCGACGACGACGTACCCGGTTCGGACATCCTCACCTCGCTGGGCACCGCCGTGCAGCGGGCCAACGACCAGCTGCGCATGATGGTCGAGGAGGACCCCCAGCTGGAGGGGATGGGCACCACGCTCACCGCTCTGCTGTGGACGGGTCAGCGCCTGGGCCTGGTGCACGTCGGCGACTCGCGCGCCTATCTGCTGCGCGACGGCGTCCTCACCCAGATCACCCAGGACCACACCTGGGTGCAGCGGCTGGTCGACGAGGGCCGCATCACCGAGGAAGAGGCCACCACCCACCCGCAGCGCTCGCTCCTGATGCGGGCGCTGGGCAGCGGTGACCATGTCGAGCCCGATCTGTCGATCCGCGAAGTGCGGGCCGGCGACCGGTACTTGATCTGCTCCGACGGCCTGTCGGGGGTGGTCTCCCACCAGACGATGGAGGAGACCCTCGCCAGCTACCAGGGCCCGCAGGAGACCGTGCAGGAGCTGATCCAGCTCGCGCTGCGCGGCGGCGGCCCCGACAACATCACGGTGATCATCGCCGATGTGCTCGACGTCGACGCCGGGGACACCCTGGCGGGGCAGCTCAACGACACCCCGGTGATCGTCGGCGCGGTCGCCGAGAACCAGCTCCAGCTGAACGACGGCGGCGCCATGCAGACGCCGGCGGGCCGCGCCTCCGGGCTCGGCCGTCCCGCTCCCTCGCCCCCGGGAGGCGGCTTCGGCCCGCCCGGTAGCGGTGAGGACGGCGGCTACGGCAATCCGCCCGAGGGCGCCTTCGGCTCCTACACGGACGAGGACTTCGTGAAGCCGCGCCGCCGCGGCCGCGGCCGGTGGATCCGCAGGTCGATCTACATCGTGCTGGCCCTGGCGGTCGTCGGCGGCGGTCTGTACGGCGGCTACCGCTGGACGCAGACGCAGTACTTCATCGGCACCAACAACGACGGCACGCCGCACGTGGCGCTGTACCGGGGCATCAGCCAGGACCTGGCGTGGGTGAAGCTCTCCAAGGTGGAGACCGACTACCCGAAGATCGAACTCAAGTACCTCCCGCAGTACCAGCGCAACCAGATCGACTCGACGATCGCCGCGAGCAGCCTCGACAAGGCGCAGGCCAAGATCCAGGAGTTCGCGACGCAGGCGTCCGCCTGCCAGAAGGAGGAGGAGCGTCGCGCCGCGGAGAGCAACAACGCCGCGAAGCCCGGCACGGGCGCCACCGGCGCCCCGTCCAACAAGACCACCACCACCGCATCTCCCACACCCGGCCCCAGCCTCTCGGAGGACGAGCAGAAGCTGGTCTCGCAGTGCGGTAAGCAGTAGGCAGCCGTAGGGGGCCTTTCCACACCATGAGCGTTGTCACCAACACGACCACCATTGGCGCGATCGAAGCACCGAGCCGCCGCAACACCGAGCTGGCCCTGCTGATCTTCGCCGTGGCCATCCCGGTGTTCGCGTACGCCAACGTGGGGCTTGCCATGACCGGCAAGCTTCCCTCCGGCATGCTCGGATACGGCCTGGGCCTGGGCCTGATGGCGGGTGTGGCGCACTTGGTGGTGCGTAAGTTCGCCAAGTACGCCGATCCGCTGCTGCTGCCGCTCGCGACGCTGCTCAACGGGCTCGGCCTGGTGTTGATCTGGCGGCTGGACCAGTCGCCGCGGCTGATCCAGCGGGCGAAGAGCGCATGGGGCAAGTTCTCCCCCGACGCTCCTCACCAGCTGCTGTTCACCGCGATCGGGGTGGCTCTGTTCATCGGTGTACTGCTGCTGCTCAGGGACCACCGCATCCTGCAGCGCTACACGTACATCTCGATGGCGGTGGCGCTGTTCCTGCTGGTCATCCCGATGTTCTTCCCGGCCGTCAACGGCGCGAAGATCTGGATCTCGATCCCCGGCCTGGGCACCATCCAGCCCGGCGAGTTCGCGAAGATCATCATCGCGATCTTCTTCTCCGGATACCTGATGGTGAAGCGGGACGCGCTCGCACTGGCCAGCCGACGCTTCATGGGTCTCTATCTGCCGCGTGGCCGGGACCTCGGGCCGATCCTGGTCATCTGGGCGCTGTCGATCCTGATCCTGGTCTTCGAGACCGACCTCGGCACCTCGCTGCTGTTCTTCGGCCTGTTCGTCGTCATGCTGTACGTCGCCACCGAGCGCACCAGCTGGATCGTGTTCGGTCTGCTGATGTCGGCGGTCGGCGCGGTCGGTGTGGCCTCGTTCGAGCGCCACGTCCAGTCGCGTGTGAACGCCTGGCTGGACCCGTTCGCCTGCTACACGACCGACAAGAGCGGCGCCTGCGAGCAGATCGGCCAGGCCATCATGTCGTTCGGCTCCGGCGGCACGCTGGGCACGGGCCTGGGCCAGGGCAACTCCGACCTCATCGGCTTCGCCGCCAACGCCGACTTCATCCTCTCCACCGTCGGTGAGGAGCTGGGCCTGGCCGGAATGATGGCGCTGCTGCTCCTGTACGGCCTGATCGTGGAGCGCGGTGTGCGCACCGCGCTCGCCGCCCGCGACCCGTTCGGCAAGCTCCTCGCGATCGGCCTGTCCGGCGCCTTCGCGCTCCAGGTGTTCGTCGTCGCCGGCGGTGTGATGGGCCTCATTCCGCTGACCGGTATGACGATGCCGTTCCTCGCACAGGGCGGTTCGTCCGTCATCGCCAACTGGGCCCTGATCGGGATCCTGATCCGGATCAGCGACACCGCGCGCCGCCCCGCACCGGCCCCCGCCCCGTCCCCCGACGCCGAGATGACCCAGGTGGTCCGACCGTGAACAAGCCTCTGCGCCGGATCGCGATCTTCTGCGGTCTGCTCATCCTGTCGCTGATGATCCGCGACAACTGGTTGCAGTACGTACGGGCCGACGAGCTGAACACGAACGAGCACAACCGCCGCGTCCAGATCGAGCGCTTCGCCCATGAGCGCGGCAACATCATCACGGCCGACGGCCAGACGATCACCGGCTCGACGGAGACGACCGGCAACGACTTCAAGTACAAGCGGGTCTGGAAGGACGGACCCATGTGGTCGCCGGTCACCGGGTACGACTCGCAGGCGTTCGGCGCCACCCAGCTGGAGAACCTGGAGGACGGCATCCTCTCCGGCACCGACAACCGGCTCTTCTTCGACCGGACCATGTCGATGTTCACCGGGGACAAGAAGAAGGGTGGCAATGTCATCACCACCCTGAACAGCAAGGCCCAGAAGGCCGCGTTCGAAGGGCTGGGCGACAAGAAGGGCGCCGTCGCCGCCATCGACCCGCGCACCGGTGCGATCCTGGCGCTCGCCTCCACGCCGTCCTACGACCCGTCCACGTTCGCGGGCAACAGCAAGAAGGACTCCGCGGCCTACAACGCCCTGCAGAAGAAGGCCGACCCGAACGACCCGATGCTGAACCGGGCCCTGCGCCAGACGTACCCGCCGGGCTCCACCTTCAAGGTGGTCACCGCCGCGGCCGCTCTGGAGAACGGCCTGTACTCCGGGATCGACGACCCGACGAAGTCGCCGGTGCCGTACATCCTGCCGGACACCGCCCACCAGCCGCTGAACAACGAGGGCCCCATCCCCTGCGAGAACGCTTCGCTCAAGGTGGCGCTCCAGTACTCCTGCAACACCGTCTTCGGCAAGATCAGCGCCGACCTGGGCAACGACAAGATGAAGGCCGAGGCCGAGAAGTTCGGCTTCAACAAGCAAATCTTCAACCCGGTCCGCACGGACGCCAGCGTCTTCCCCAAGGACAACCGTCCGCAGAACGCCATGGCGGGCATCGGACAGGCCTCCAACCGCGCCACCCCCCTCCAGATGGCCATGGTCGCCGCTGCCGTCGCCAATGACGGCAAGCTGATGAAGCCGTACATGGTCGACCAGCTCCAGACGCCGAACCTGGACGTGCTCTCCAAGACCCAGCCGGAGCAGATGAGCCAGCCCATGTCGGCCGCCACGGCGCAGAAGGTCCAGAAGATGATGGAGTTCGTGGTCACCGACGGCACCGGCAAGGCGGGGCAGATCGACGGAGTCACCGTCGGCGGCAAGACCGGTACCGCCCAGCACGGCGTCGACAACAGCGGCAATCCCTACGCCTGGTTCATTTCCTACGCCAAGTCCGGCGACGGTTCGCCGGTCGCGGTCGCCGTGGTGATCGAAGGCTCCGACACGACCCGCGACGACATCGCGGGCGGCAAGCTGGCGGCCCCCATCGCGAAGAACGTGATGAAGGCGGTACTCGACAGCAAGAAGTGATCCGGGCCGTTTCACGTGAAACATCGCTCGTTTCACGTGAAACATCACACGCGCCCTGTACCGGTCCGGTATCAGGTGGCGGTCGCGGGCTGATCGGCTTGCGGTGCCCGGTAGCGTATGCGCGAACAGCACACCGCCGGACCACCCATGGGTACGGTCGGGACAGACGGAGAGGGCTGGATTAGCTATGGAAGAGCCGCGTCGCCTCGGCGGCCGGTACGAGCTGGGCCAGGTGCTCGGCCGTGGTGGCATGGCGGAGGTCTACCTCGCGCACGACACCCGGCTCGGCCGCACCGTCGCCGTGAAGACGCTGCGGGCCGACCTCGCCCGCGACCCGTCCTTCCAGGCCCGGTTCCGCCGTGAGGCCCAGTCGGCCGCCTCGCTCAACCACCCGGCGATCGTCGCTGTCTACGACACCGGCGAGGACTACGTCGACAACGTCTCCATCCCGTACATCGTGATGGAGTACGTCGACGGGTCGACCCTGCGTGAGCTGCTGCACTCCGGGCGCAAGCTGCTGCCCGAGCGCACCCTGGAAATGACCATCGGCATCCTCCAGGCCCTCGAGTACTCGCACCGCAACGGAATCGTCCACCGCGACATCAAGCCGGCGAACGTCATGCTGACGCGCACCGGCCAGGTCAAGGTCATGGACTTCGGCATCGCCCGCGCCATGGGCGACTCCGGCATGACGATGACGCAGACCGCCGCCGTGATCGGCACCGCCCAGTACCTCTCCCCGGAGCAGGCCAAGGGCGAGCAGGTCGACGCGCGCAGCGACCTGTACTCGACGGGCTGCCTGCTGTACGAGCTGCTCACCGTCCGGCCCCCCTTCGTCGGGGACTCCCCGGTCGCCGTGGCCTACCAGCACGTGCGCGAGGACCCGCAGCCTCCCTCGAACTTCGACGCCGAGATCACGCCCGAGATGGACGCGATCGTCCTCAAGGCACTGGTCAAGGACCCGGACTACCGCTACCAGTCGGCGGACGAGATGCGTGCCGACATCGAGGCCTACCTCGACGGCCAGCCTGTCGCAGCGACCGCCGCCCTGGGCGCGGTCGGCTACGGCAACGGATACGACGGCTACAACAACGGCTACGGCAACGACCAGCCGACGACCGCGCTGCGCCAGACCGACCCGGGTGCGGGCCAGACCTCGATGCTGCCCCCGGTCAACCCGGACGACGGTGGTTACGGCTACGACGACCGCCCGGCCCGGCGCCGTCAGAAGAAGTCGCACACCTCGACGGTCCTGCTGATCCTGGCGGGCGTGCTGGTGCTGGTCGGCGCGATCCTCATCGGCAAGTCCGTCTTCAGCGGCGGCGCCGACAGCAGCACGGTGGGCGTCCCCAACCTCGTCGGCAGCAGTCAGGGCGACGCGGAGAAGATGGCGACCAACGCGGGCGTCAAGATGGCCGTGGCCAACCAAGAGCCGTGCGCGGACCAGCCCAAGGGCAACATCTGCAAACAGAGTCCGGCCAGCGGCAACATGAAGAAGGGCGAGACCGTCTCGGTCACCGTGTCCACGGGCGCCCCCAAGATCGAGGTTCCGGACGTCACGCAGAAGGACAAGGACAGCGCGACGCAGCTGCTCCAGAGCAAGGGCTTCCAGGTGAAGACCAAGGAGGCCGAGTCCAGCTCGACGCCGGGCACGGTCGACGCCCAGGACCCGCAGGGCGGTTCCCAGGCGGAGAAGAACTCGACGGTCACGCTCACGATCGCCAAGAAGCAGACGACGAACCTGCCGGACGTGACGAACAAGGACTACAACGTCGCGGTCCAGCAGCTCAGTGCCGTCGGCTTCACCAACGTGTCCCGCCAGGACGTCGACTCCGCCGACAAGCCGCTCAACCAGGTCGTCTCGATGACCCCGAGCGGCAACACCAGCCAGTCCAAGGACGTCCAGATCGTCCTCAAGGTCTCCAAGGGCCAGCAGCAGACCCCGAACCCTCCGCCCGGCCAGGTGGCGATCCCGCAGGGCCTGATCGGTCAGACGGTCAAGAAGGCGGAGCAGGCCCTGAACGACGCGGGCTTCAGCAACGTCCAGTTCGCGCCGGGCAGTTCGGACGACGAGAAGGCGCGCGTCACGTTCGTCACCCCGGGACCGGGCACCATGGCCGACCCGAACCAGCCGGTCACGCTGACCACCTTCGGCGGCGGCGGGGGCAACAACTTCCCGTTCGGCTGACGGGGCGGCGGGCCGCCTGAGGCCGCCCCGGCACCCGCACAGCACTGAGCCCCGCCTCCCGCACAGGGAGCCGGGGCTCAGCCGCGTAACGGCAACTGCTGCGATCAGCCGCGCAGTTCGGCCGGCGGGGTGCGCCTGGCGTCGACCTTCTCGGTGCGCACCAGCTCGCCCCACACGATGTAGCGGTACTTCGAGGTGTAGACCGGGGTGCAGGTCGTCAGGGTGATGTACTGGCCGGGCTTCTTGGCGCCGGACTCCTTGGGGACCGGCTGCAACACGTCGACGTTGTACTTGGACGTCTCGGTCAGCTCCGCGAACACCTTGTAGACGTACCAGGTGTCCTTGGTCTCGAAGACGACCGGATCGCCGGTCTTCACCTTGTCGATGTTGTGGAACTTGGCGCCGTGCCCGTCCCGGTGGGCGGCGAGCGTGAAGTTGCCGTTCTTGCCCGCGCCGGGCAGCGTCGCCTTGACCGGGTCGGTGTAGTAGCCGGCCACACCGCCGTTGAGGACGTCGGTGTCGGTGCCCTGCTTGACGAGCACCTCGCCGTTCTTCATCGACGGCACGTGCAGGAAGCCGATGCCGCCCTTGGTGTCGAGCGCGCCGGGCCCGGTGGAGGCCGCCCAGTCGCGCCGCACGCTGTCGCCCTGTGCGGACGCCTCGCGGTCGGCCATGACGTTCGTCCACCACAGGGAGTAGACGACGAACAGGCCGAGCACCAGGCCCGCGGTGATGAGGAGTTCGCCGAAAACGCTGATGACGCCGGCGACGGCTCCGCGGCCGCGCCGGACCGGATCAGGTCCGGGCGTGCCGGTCCGCTCCTCGTGGTCGGTTCCTGTAGCCACCGCACCCGCCCCTGCTGTCCGTTCGGTCATTCCACGAGCGCGTCGGGCTTGCCCTTGCTGCGCGGTCGGTCGTCGACCATCTTGCCCCACACGATCAGCCGGTAGGTACTCGTGAATTCAGGTGTGCACGTCGTCAACGTCAGATAGCGGCCGGGCTTGGTGAACCCCGATCCGACGGGGATCGGCTTGAGCACCGAGACGTTCGCGGGCGAGGTCTGCGGCAGCTCGCTGGTGATCTCGTACGTGTAGTAGGCGTCCTGCGTCTCGACGACGACCTTGTCGCCCGCCTTCAGCCGGTTGATGTACCGGAAGGGTTCGCCGTGGGTGTTGCGGTGGGCGGCGACCGCGAAGTTGCCGGTCGCGTCGGAGGGCATCGCCGTCTTCAGGGCGCCCTCGTCGTAGTGGCCGATCATGCCCTTGTCGAGGACCTTCGCCTTGCTGGTGCCCTGTGCGATCGGGGCGACGATGTCCAGCTTGGGGATGTGCATGATGGCGAAGCCCTGGCCCGGCGCGAACGTGCCCGGCTTGCGGCCGTCCGCCCAGTCCTGCGCGATCTTCTTGGCCGCGCTGCCCGCCTCCTGGTGGGCGCGGACGTTCGTCCACCACAGCTGGTACGTCACGAACAGGAGCATCACCACGCCCAGCGTGATGAACGCTTCGCCCAGGACCCGGCTGGCGATCACCGCAGCGCTGTCCTTGCGCGCCTTCGCCGCCCGCCGCGCCTCGGCCCGGGTCAGCGGCCGCCCCGGTGCCGCGGGGGCGGGAGCCGCACGCCTTTTGCCCTTGGCGGCCCTGCGCCGCTCGGCCCGCCCTCCGGTGGCCGGGGGGATCGTGGAGGCCGGCAGGGCCACGGTGTCGCCGCCCGTGCCGGAGACCGGCTCAAAAGGCGGCTCCGGTATCGGCTCGCCGCCGTGCGGGGGAGCAGTGAGCGGGATCGTCGGGCCGCCGGGCAGGGGCGCGGAGCCGGGTGTCTCCGCGCCGCCGGGTATCGGCTCCGGGCCGGGTGCGGCTGGCGGGGTCGGGGGGACGGGTCGGCCGGTCGGTTCCGGCGCGGGGTACCAGTCCGGCTGAGGGGCCACGGGGCCCTGCTGGTACCACTCCTGAGGCGCCGTCACGGGCTCGGCCGGCGGCTCGGATACGGGCTCCTGTACGGGGGCTGAGGCGCCGGGTGCCAGGTTGTCGGCCCGGAACCAGGGCGACCCGTGGCCACCGGGTGGCAGCGGGTCCGTCAGCGGGTCGTACTCGTGCTCCGGACGCACCGAGGTCACGCCGTGGCCTTGCCCACCACCGGCGCGAGCCCCGTCGACCGCTCGACGGCCCCCGCGTCCCCGCACTCCACCAGCCAGTTGGCCAGCATGCGGTGGCCGTGCTCGGTCAGGACCGACTCGGGGTGGAACTGGACGCCCTCGACCGGCAGTTCACGGTGGCGCAGCCCCATGATGATGCCGTCCTCGGTGCGGGCGGTGACGTCGAGC
The DNA here is from genome assembly GCF_056431605.1 of Streptomyces sp. NPDC045846. Taxonomy (NCBI): domain Bacteria; kingdom Bacillati; phylum Actinomycetota; class Actinomycetes; order Kitasatosporales; family Streptomycetaceae; genus Streptomyces; species Streptomyces sp. NPDC045846. The sequence goes on from NZ_JBWKKJ010000004.1 coordinate 435,283, forward strand.
TCACCCGGCAGGGTCGCCGGCTCGGCGGCCAGCGAGTGGTAGCGGGTCGCCGTGAAGGGAGAGGGGAGCCCCGCGAAAACGCCTGTGCCCTGGTGCAGCACCGGCGACGTCTTGCCGTGCAGCAGTTCGGGGGCCCGGCCCACGACACCGCCGTACGCGACCATCATCGACTGCATACCGAGACAGACGCCGAAGACGGGGACGCCGGTTGCGGCGCAGTGGCGCACCATGTCGACGCAGACGCCCGCCTGTTCGGGGGCGCCGGGGCCGGGGGAGAGCAGGACGCCGTCGAAGCCGTCCTGGGCGTGGCCGAGGGACACCTCGTCGTTGCGGACGACCTCGCACTCGGCGCCCAGCTGGTACAGGTACTGGACCAGGTTGAAGACGAAGCTGTCGTAGTTGTCGACCACGAGAATGCGCGCGCTCACCGGGCTGCCGCCCCCATCCCCTGGTCCACCGTCACGTCGTTGAACGGGAGCAGCGGCTCCGCCCACGGGAAGACGTACTGGAAGAGGACGTAGACGATCACGAGGACCATCGCGAGCGAGATCAACGCCCGCAGCCACGCGTTGCCCGGCAGATGCCGCCAGATCCAGCCGTACATGCGGTCCCCGCTGTCCCTTCCGACGATCGTTACGGCACCAGACTAAGGGGCCCGGCTGTGGTGTGGGGTCAGCCGTCCAAAGCTGTGGGTCTGCCCTGTGCCACGGCCAGCGTGGAGTCGAGGTGCCCCCAGGCGATCAGCCGGTGGCTGCTGCCCCACTCCGGGTCGCAGGTGGTGAGGGTCAGATAGCGGCCCGGCGAGCGGAACGGCGACTTGGCGGGGACGGCGTCGATGACGCCGACGTCGCTCGGCACGGTCCGGTAGGGCCTGTTGTCGATGCGGTAGGTGTACCAGGTGGTGTCGTCGCGCAGGACGACCGCGTCGCCGGGCCGCAGTTCGGGGAAGTCCTTGAACGGGTCACCGTAGGTGCGCCGGTGGCCGGCGACCGAGAAGTTGCCCTGCTGGCCCAGGCGCGCGGTGTTCGCGTAGTGGCCGAGCCCCTTCTGGAGGTCGGCGACGGCGGTGCCCTCCAGGACGGGCCGGTGCCAGTCCCTGCCGAGCCGGGGGATGTACATGACGGCGAAGGAGCGGCCTTCGGTGTAGGCGGCGAGCGCGGGCGGTCCGGCGGCCTTCTGCGGGGCGGCCGGGCGGGGCGGCGGGCTCTTGGCCCACTGCGCCTGGAGGCCGGTGATCTGGTCGCTCGCCGCGTGGTCGGCCTGCACGCCGGTCCAGTACAGGAGGTACACGACGAACAGGACGATCAGGGTGCCGACGGTGAGGCAGAGTTCGCTGAAGGTCCTCACGACGATCCGCACGGACATCGGCGATGCCCCCTCCCGCGCCGCTACTGCACCGGTTTCGCGTAGTGGAGATCCACTGTGCCCGAGTACGCCGCGAGAGTCATCGTCTTGTGCTCGTCGACTTTCCAGCCGAGCCCGTAGGCCTTCACGTACAGCTGGTAGTTCTGGATCGCCTTGGAGGCGTTGAGCGCCCCGCGCAGCTTCCCGGTGTCCCCGACCGCCGTGATCTTGTACGGGGGCGAGTAGACGCGGCCCTGGAGGATCAGGGTGTTGCCGACGCAGCGGACGGCGCTGGTGGCGATCAGGCGCTGGTCCATGACCTGGATGCCCTGGGCGCCGCCCTGCCACAGCGCGTTGACCACGGCTTGCAGGTCCTGCTGGTGGATGACGAGGTCGTTGGCCTGCGGGGTGGGGTAGCCGGGGGCGGCGGTGGCGTTGGGCGGGGCGTCGTTGAGGGTGACGGTCAGCGCCCTGCCGGAGACGGGAGCGGTGCCCGAGGCGTCCTTGAGGCCGTTGAGGAGCTGGTCCTGGGCCTTGGTGGAACCGTCGTCGCGCTGGGCGAGCGCGTCCACGTCGCTGCGTACCGCGGCGGTCGAGTCGCCGAGTTCCTTGTTCTTGTGGTCGCGCTGGCTGATCAGGTCCGACAGCTTCAGGAGGGAGGCGTCGGTGCGGATGTTGGTGCCCTTGGCGGTGTTGAAGCTGGTGACGAAGATGAGGCCGGCCAGTGCGAACACGGCGGCGGAGAGCAGCCGCACGGGGCGGGCCCGCAGGCGGCGCCGGGGCTGTTCGGGGACCCCGTCGGGGGAGTCGGCAGAATTGCTCAACGTACCCTTATCTCCTTCGGCGCCACGGAAGCACTACGCTAACGGACGCTTGGGGGAGGCTTCCCCCGCAGTCCCGTCCCCCGGCGCCGCCACAGTTCCCTGCGCGGTCACGCAGCGCATCGACAGGAGAGTTCCTCGTGCCGAAGTCACGTATCCGCAAGAAGGCCGATTTCACGCCGCCGCCCGCCAAGCAGGCGACCGCCATCAAACTGGGCAGCCGCGGCTGGGTCGCCCCGGTGATGCTGGCGTTCTTCCTCATCGGGCTCGCCTGGATCGTCCTCTTCTATGTGACCGAGGGCGACATGCCGCTCAAGGCGCTCGGCAACTGGAACATCGTCGTCGGCTTCGGCTTCATCGCGGGTGGCTTCGGCGTGTCCACGCAGTGGAAGTAGCGCGCCGCGCGAAGAGTGAGGAGCGGCGAAAGCAAGCTCTGCCCCTAGTTATCCACAGCGCTATCCACGGGGAGTGGATAACTCAGACGATCTGTGGATAACTTCCGGAAGGTTGACGCCGGTGTGACTGGTTCCGCCGGGCTCACCGTCTCACGCGCCCCTTGCCCCGCCTGGAAACCACCAGGTCAGGAGCGAGGGGCGCGGGCGTTCCCCACCCGGTGCACAAGAGCGGGCACCCACTGTGGACAACTCTGGGGAAAGCTCGTACCCACGGTGGCCGGACCGGCCCCGTCAGGTGAGCTGGGCCGTACGGATCAGCACGAGGGCGACCGAGACGGCGAGCACCAGGACACAGCTGCCCCACTGCACCAGGGCCCGCCGCTGCGCCGGGGCGTGGACCATGCCGACGCCGACCAGGACGCCCGCGGCCAGGCCGCCCACATGGGCCTGCCAGGCGATGCCCGACCACGTGAACGTGATGATCAGGTTGACCACGAGCAGCCCGATGACCGGCCGCATGTCGTACTTCATCCGCCGCATCAGCACTGCCATGGCACCGAACAGGCCGAAGATCGCGCCGGACGCGCCGAGCGAGGCTTCGTTGGGGGCGGCGAGCAGATACGTCAGCGCGCCGCCCGCCAGGCCCGACACGAAGTACAGGGCCAGATAGCGGGCCCGGCCGAGCGCGGCCTCCAGGGGCCCGCCGAGCCACCACAGGCTGAGCATGTTGAACGCGATGTGGGCGTAGCCGCCGTGCAGGAACATCGAGGTCAGCAGGCGGTACCACTGCCCCTCGGCGACACCCTGCACGCCGTCGAAGCCCTGCACCGGCCACCCGCCCAGCAGGTAGAACGCGCCGGTGAACCGGAACCCGACGACCTCCTGCACCAGGAACGCGGCCAGGTTGATCCCGATGAGGATCTTGGTGAGCAGCTGCGGGTCGCCGGCCGCCAGCACCCCGCCCGCCACCGTCCGCGGCCGGTTGGCCGTCGGGGCGTGGCCGGTGCCGGAGCCGGAGCGGACGCAGTCGGGGCACTGGAAGCCGACGGACGCGCTGATCATGCAGCTGGGGCAGATCGGGCGCTCGCAGCGGGTGCACGTGATGCCGGTCCCCACGCCGGGGTGCCGGTAGCAGCTGGGCAGGCTCGACTGCCGCGCCTCGTCCTGGTCCTGGTTCATCGGGCTCCCTCGTCCTCGTGCAGCAGCTCCGCCCCGCTCGTCATACGGACGGGCGGGGCGGAATGGTTCCCTGCGGAGCCGGAGTTCAGCCTTCGCGGCTCTCCACGACGACCGACTCGATGATCACGTCGTCGACCGGGCGGTCGGTGCGCGGGTTGGTCTTGGCGGCGGCGATGGCGTCCACGACCTTGCGGCCGGCGTCCGTCGAGACCTCGCCGAAGATGGTGTGCTTGCGGGTCAGCCACGCGGTGGGCGACACGGTGATGAAGAACTGCGAGCCGTTGGTGGCCGGACCGGCGTTGGCCATGGCCAGCAGGTACGGCTTGTCGAAGGCGAGATCCGGGTGGAACTCGTCGGCGAACTCGTAGCCCGGGCCGCCGGTGCCGTTGCCCAGCGGGTCGCCGCCCTGGATCATGAAGCCGCTGATCACGCGGTGGAAGACGGTGCCGTCGTACAGCGGGGCGGTGGTCTTCTCGCCGGTGGCCGGGTTCGTCCACTCGCGCTCGCCCTTGGCGAGTTCCACGAAGTTCTTGACCGTCTTGGGTGCGTGGTTCGGCAGGAGCCGAATTTCGATGTCGCCCTGATTGGTCTTCAGGGTGGCGTAAAGCTGCTCGGCCACGATCTGCCTTCCTTGGTGGTCTGCACGGACGTCCCCCGATCCTCGCACGGACCGCCCCCGAGGACGGGAAAGTGCCCGGTTACCGCCAGATACCCGCTGAACGGTGCCGTACTGGCCGCAACCGTGGCATCGTCGTCGACGAGCTCCCTCCCGCACCGCGCCCCCATCCGCTTCAAAGACGCGACGCCCACCCGGATGCCTTTCCGCACATGCCGGGTACCCGCAGGACAGGCATGATTTCGAGATGGGTGGAAAGGCGACATACCGAACCGCCACCAAGGAGGAGGATCACGTGACCCGCATGGAGAGCGTGCGCGCCGCAACCGGAACGGCGAAGGAGAGCGTGCTGCACGCCGCGGAAGTGGTGGCGCCCTACGCCGACTCGGCCAGGCAGCAGGCCGCACAGTACGCCCAGCACTATGCGCAGGAAGCGCGCGTACGAGTCGCGCCGAAGGTGTCGAAGGCCGCGGCCCAGGCCCGCACCCAGGCCCGCCAGCAGTACGACGCCCATGTCGCGCCGCGCGTCCCGTCGAAGATGGACGAGGTCGCCCACCAGGCGGCGGAACGCTCGCGCCGGGCCGCCCGGCAGGCCGCCGACTACGCGGCCCCGCGCGTGGAGCAGGCGGTCGCCGCCGCCCAGCCCCTGCGCGAGGAGGCCATGGCCCGTTCGGCGGCGGCCCTCGCGGCGCTGCGCGGCCAGGTGACGACGAAGGAGATCGAGAAGCTCGCGCGCAAGCACCGGCGCCAGGCCCGGGCGGCCCGCGCCGCCAAGGGCTTCCTGGTGTTCGGCATCCTCGCGGGCGGCGCGTACGCCGCGTGGCGCTGGTGGGACAAGCAGGCCAACCCGGACTGGCTGGTCGAGCCGCCGGAGCCGACCGAGGTCGCGGACCGGCCCCCGCTCGCCTCGGTGGACGGCAGTTCCACCGAGGTCCTGGACCCCGAGGTCCAGGCCAAGCAGGCCGCGGCGGAGGCGGCCGACCGCGACGAGCGGAGCTGACGCGCGGCGGAGCACCACGAGGAGCGCCCGGCGGCCTGCCCCCAGGCCCCCGGGCGCTCCTCGTCCGCGCGTGCGGAACCCGGGCGTCCGCCCCGCCGAGGAGAGCGAAAGAGGCCCCCTGACCAGCGTCTGCGCTGGTCAGGGGGCCTCTTTTGACGTGGAGCCTAGGAGATTCGAACTCCTGACATCTGCCTTGCAAAGGCAGCGCTCTACCAACTGAGCTAAGGCCCCGGACGGGGTGTTGCGGGACCAGAGTACCGGGTGGAACCGGGGATCTCGCAAAAGGATTGGGACTCCCGGTGAACGACCACTCTCCGTAAGATGCTCGTCGAGGTTCGCACCCGTGAAGCGGCCTCAATGGGGAAGCGATGGGGAGACGCGCAATGGACGCAGCACAGCAGGAAGCGACCGCCAGAGCCAGGGAGCTTCAGCGGAGCTGGTACGGGGAGCCGCTGGGGGCGCTCTTTCGCCGGCTCATAGACGACCTCGGGCTCAACCAGGCCCGGCTCGCCGCTGTTCTGGGGCTCTCGGCGCCCATGCTGTCGCAGCTGATGAGCGGGCAGCGGGCCAAGATCGGCAATCCGGCCGTGGTGCAGCGCGTCCAGGCGCTCCAGGACCTCGCGGGGCAGGTCGCCGACGGCAGTGTGAGCGCCGTGGAGGCCACCGACCGGATGGAAGAGATCAAGAAGTCGCAGGGAGGCTCGGTGCTGACCAACACCGGGCAGACCACGTCCAGTTCGGGCGCGCCGACGGTGCGGCGCGTGGTGCGCGAGATCCAGTCGCTGCTGCGTTCCGTGGCGGCCGCGGGGGACATCATCGCCGCCGCCGACACCCTCGCCCCCGCCCACCCCGAACTGGCAGAGTTCCTCCGGGTGTACGGCGCCGGGCGCACCGCCGAGGCGGTCTCGCACTACGAGTCGCACCAGAGCTGACAACGGTCCGATCGATCCTGGGGAGCGTCGGGTGGGCGAGGTCTTCGCCGGTCGGTACGAGCTGGTCGATCCGGTCGGACGGGGCGGGGCCGGAGCCGTCTGGCGCGCCTGGGACCGGCGCCGCCGCCGCTATGTGGCGGCGAAGGTGCTGCAGCAGAGCGACGCCCACACCCTGCTGCGGTTCGTCCGCGAGCAGGCCCTCAGGATCGACCACCCGCACGTCCTCGCGCCCGCCAGCTGGGCCGCCGACGACGACCAGGTCCTGTTCACCATGGACCTGGTGTGCGGCGGCTCGCTGGCCCATCTCATCGGCGACTACGGGCCGTTGCCGCACCGCTTCGTGTGCACGCTCCTCGACCAGCTCCTCGCCGGTCTCGCCGCCGTCCACGCGGAGGGCGTCGTCCACCGCGACATCAAACCGGCCAACATCCTGCTGGAGGCCACCGGAAGCGGCCGCCCGCATCTGCGCCTGTCGGACTTCGGCATCTCGATGCGCAAGGGCGAGCCGCGCCTCACCGAGACCAACTACGTGGTGGGGACGCCCGGTTACTTCGCCCCCGAGCAGATGATGGGCGCCGAACCCGACTTCGCCGCCGACCTGTTCGCCGTCGGCCTGGTCGCGCTGTACCTCCTGGAGGGCAGCAAGCCGGACGCGCGGGCCCTCGTCGAGCACTTCGCCGCCCACGGCACCCCCAGCGCCCCTCAGGGCATCCCCGAGCCGCTCTGGCAGGTCCTCGCGGGATTGCTCCAGCCCCAGCCGCAGAACCGGTTCCGCACGGCCACCGGGGCGCGCAAGGCACTGGCTTCGGCGGTGGAGCTGCTGCCGGAGCAGGATCCGGACGAGGAGCCCGTCGAGGTCTTCGACCAGATCGGCCCGCTGCCGCCCGGCTTCGCCGCCGACGGCCCCGAACGCCCCGCCCCCGCCCCCGAGCCGTCCGCCCCCGAGCCGTCCGCCTCCGCGAAGGTGGAGGGCGGCCCCGCGCCGGACGCGTACGGGAACCCGGGACGGCCCGTGCCCCAACAGATGGCGCCGAGCCACCAGTTGGCGCCCGGTACGGCGATGTCCGGTCAGGCCCCCTCCGTCCTCGGCCCCGGCACGGGGAGCTTTCCCGCGCCCCCGCCGCAGCCGCCCACCCCTCCCACGCAGGCACCGGCAGCCGCCTGGCCGCCGCCGTACGAGCGGACCCCGCCGACCCCCGCGACGACCCCGTACACGGCGCCGTATCCGCATGCGGCTGCCGTGCCCCAAGTTCCCGTCCAGGGCGCCTCTTTCGTGCCTTCCTCGCCTCGGCCGGGGCCGCCCGCCAAGGTCGCGGTGCCGGTGCTCCTGGTGGCCCTGGTGTGCTTCGCCGTCGGCATCTGGGCGCTGACCCAGGCCTGAGCCGCCGGCTACCAGGCGTTCGGCGGCCCGAATCCCTGAGGTCCGGGGGCGGCGGCCGCGCGTCGGCGGGCCACCAGCGTCCACACCCCGAGCCCGGCCACCAGCACCGTGCCCGTGCCGATCCCGAGGGCCGCGAGGAGCCTCATCGAGCCGTCGCCCGCCGAGGAGGCGCCCGCGCCGAAATCGGGCGCCCGGCCCGCGTACTGCGGACCGGACCGCGCGGCGCCCCGCACGGTCAGCCCCAGCGTCAGGTCGTAGGGCCCGTCCCCGAAGGTCTGGCCGACCTCGGGGCTGAGGGAGACGGCCAGGTAGTAGGGGCCGCTGACCCGCATCGTCGAGACCTCGTCGGTGGTCGAGTACCGGTTCTCGTACGCGACCGGCGCGACCGGATCGAGCGCGGCCTCCCGCTCCTTGCCCTCGTACGGCGCCGACGCCCCGGAGACGAAGCCCCAGGCGGGGTTGTAGAGCTGGAGGGAGAGCGCGGTGCCGACGTAGCCGTCCTTCGCGGCCGAGAGGCCGCCCAGACCTCCCTGGGCGAAGAGTTGCTGGCCCCAGTCGAGAGGCACCCGGTAGAAGAGGGTCTCGCCCGGGCGGATCGTGTCACTCCACCGCCCGCCGGTCAGGCCGGGCGCGTCGTGGAAGCCGGTGCCGCCACGGGCGCCGCGCGGGGTACCGGTCGGCGGCGCCGGTGACGCGGAGGGCCAGCCGGAGGGTGCCGTGCTCGGACCGGACCCGGTGCGAGCAGGCTCCGTCGTGTAGCGCAGGTCGAGCCCCCAGTCCGAGCGCGTGGAGGCGGGATCGCTCGCGCGCTCGACCACCATCGAGTAGGTGCCGGGCTTCTGACAGGTCGACAGGCTCCCGCGCACGCCCCGATAGGCGTAGGCGGCGATGGGGTGCGGGTACTGCGCCGAGCCGATGGAACGCCGCTGGGAGTCGCAGTCGTCGCCGTCGGCGTTCTGGAGCGACACCTTGATGGAGTCGCCGTAGGCGAGCTTCGCGCCGGTCGGCCCGGGCAGGGCGGCCGCGGAGGCGTAGGCGTCGTTCTCGCCGTCCAGAATCAGCCGGAAATAGAGCTTGCCCCCGGGCCTGATCACCGATCTGTAGGCGGCGCCGGCCTTGAGGACCGGCCCGTCGGTGCTCGTCGCGCCGCCCGACACGTCTTGGACGCCCTCGGGAAACCGGTACGCGGGCGGCTGCCCGGCCGCCCGCACCGGCCCCGGCGCCGCCAGGAGCGCACCGAGCGCGGCCGCGACCGCCCCGATCCTTCGTGCCGTCTTCCCGGACCCGCTCCGCCTCGACCTCACGTCGCCCCGCCCCACCTTTGCCCTCGCAAGTCAGCTCTTCACTCACGTGAACTCAACCGTGCCCGGGGCATGCCCCCGGACAGCACGAAGCCCCGGCCACCACAGTGGCCGGGGCTTCGCAACCGGGTCTTTCGGTCTCACACACCCGAACCTGCGGGCACGGAGTCGGTCGCCTCCGTCCACAGATCCTGCTCGGCGCGATCCGCCTGGATCTGGCGGTACACGAGGAGCCCGCCGATGGCGGCCAGTGCGACCAGGAGAAGCTTCTTCACCGCGCGACCTCGTCTTTCCTTGACGTAAGGGACCTCTGCCGCCCGACTATACACACCGATCGATATCAATCGGTGATGCTCCATCCGTGTGTAGTTCATCGGAAGATCCGCCGATACGGTGCGTCGCTCCTCGCCACGAGCATGGCCCCCGCACATCATCGGATACAACGCAATTCGGGCAAGCCAACAGCACACACAGCTCACGGAAGAAGCGAGGACGTCATGGCAACCAGCAAGCTCACGACCTGGTGGACCGCACTCATCGGGGCGCTCGTCGCCCTCCTCGCCTTCCTCGGCCTGGCGAGCCAGGCCACCGCCGCCACGACCTCCGTACCGCAGCACGACGCGACGTACAACCGGAGCGAACCGGCCACCTCCGTTGCGCCGACCGTGCGCTGGGCCCTGCCCGCCGCGTCCGCACTGCCACCCACGATGAAGCAGCGCATCCGCGCCGAGGCCCACGGCTCCTCGCCCTCCTCGCGCCACCGCGCCGACACTCCTGACACGGCCGAGGACCAGTCGGCGGGCGGCGACAACACCGCCGAAGAGCCCGAGGACCCGGCCGGGGCCGACGCCCCGTCCCCCTGACCCACCCCGCTCCGCCCGAGCTGCGAGCCCGGCAACTCCCCCGAGTTGCCGGGCTCTTCGGTGTCCCCGGCCGCCCGAACGCGGCCCTTCGGGGCGTTCAGAGCGTTCCGGTGCCGACCGGACGCACGTGCACGACGGCGAGGTCATCGGCGGGCAGGACGGCCGGGCAGGGGTGGCGCGGCCGGTCGCGCGGTTCCGCGAGATCGCGGAAGCCGTCGGCCACCGCGTCCCGCTCGGTCAGGTCGTCGGCCTTCCTCGCGAGCACCTCGGTGACGACGCCGGGCGCCACCACGTCCTCGTCCAGCTCGAAGACCAGGTCCACCGGGCCGACGCGCACCGGATCCCAAAAACGCACGGTCTTGGTCCTGCGCCCCGCGCGGACGGCTTCGAGACAGTCCCGGTGGAAGTACAGGGGCGGGGTGTCCATGCCCGGCACCCCAGGGCCCCGGGAAACGCCGAAGACCCCCGGGCTTTCGCCTCGGGGGTCTTCGTCACTGTGGGGCTAACAGGATTTGAACCTGTGGCCTCATCCTTATCAGGGATGCGCTCTAACCAACTGAGCTATAGCCCCGCCGCGCTTTTCGGGATGTCCCGCGCGCTGACCTCTGAAGATTAGCGCACGGGACGGCCAGTCCCAAAATCGATGACCGAGCGGCCGTGAACTGCGGCTACTCGTCCTCGGCCAGCGTGAGCTCGATGCCGCCCACGAAACCGGCCGAGAGGTTGTAGATGAAGGCGCCGAGCGTCGCCAGCGCGGTGGCGAGCACCACGTCGATCACCGCGATGACCGAGGTGAAGAGCAGCACCCGCGGCAGCGACAGGAAGGACTGGAGGTCGAAGCCGTTGGACTCGTTGGAGCCCGTGGCCTCGCTGATCGTGCCGCCGACCGTGGAAAAGACGCCCATGGCGTCCATGACCATCCACAGCACCGCGGCCGCGACCACCGTGCAGATGCCGAGCGCGATGGACAGCAGGAAGCTGACCTTCATGACCGACCACGGGTCGGCCTTGGAGACCCGCAGGCGCGCCTTGCGCGTCCGGGGCGTCGTACGCGCCCCGGTGCGCGGCTTGCGCACGCCCTCCGCGCTGCGCTGCGGCGCGGGATAGGCCTGCGGCGGGTGATAGGGCTGCTGACCGCCGGACGCCGTCTTCTCGCGCTCGCCGGGCAGTGCCCCGCCCTCGTACTCCGTGCGGGCCTGTGGCCCTCGGGTGTCCGTCACCGTTACCCCCTGGGAGTCCGCGGCAGGGCCACGGGCACCGTTCGCTCCGGAAGCGGCCGCTCCGGCGCCCGTGGCTCCACTCACGCTTTACTCCTCGTGCTCCCCGGCCGAGGGCTGGGCGCCCTCGGCAGCAGCCTCGGCAGTAGCGACCTCGGCGTCGTCGGCCCCGTCGACCTCTTCGGCCTCGCTGCCCGCCTCGGCGTTACGGGCGATACCGACCACGGCATCGCGCTTGCCCAGGTTGATCAGTTGGACGCCCATGGTGTCACGGCCCGTCTCCCTGACCTCGTTGACTCGCGTACGAATCACACCGCCGCCGAGCGTGATGGCGAGGATCTCGTCCGTCTCCTCCACCACCAGCGCGCCGACCAGCGAGCCCCGGTCCTCCACGATCTTGGCGGCCTTGATGCCGAGGCCGCCGCGACCCTGGACGCGGTACTCGTCGACGGGGGTGCGCTTCGCGTACCCGCCATCGGTTGCGGTGAACACGAACGTACCGGGCCGGACGACATTCATCGAGAGCAGTTCGTCTCCCTCGCGGAAACTCATGCCCTTGACGCCGGAGGTGGCGCGGCCCATCGGACGCAGCGCGTCGTCGGTCGCCGTGAAGCGGATGGACTGCGCCTTCTTGCTGACGAGCAGCAGATCGTCCTCGGCCGACACCAGCTCCGCGCCGATCAGTTCGTCGTCGCCGCCGTCCGCGGTCTCGCGCAGATTGATGGCGATGACACCACCCGAACGGGGCGAGTCGTAATCCTTGAGCGGCGTCTTCTTCACCAGACCGGCCTTGGTGGCCAGGATCAGATAGGGCGCCGCGTCGTAGTCGCGGATCGCGAGGATCTGGGCGATCTTCTCGTCCGGCTGGAACGCGAGCAGGTTGGCGACGTGCTGGCCGCGCGCGTCGCGCCCGGCGTCCGGCAGTTCGTACGCCTTGGCCCGGTAGACGCGGCCCTTGTTGGTGAAGAACAGCAGCCAGTGGTGCGTGGTGGAGACGAAGAAGTGGTCGACGATGTCGTCCTGCTTCAGCTTGGTGCCCCGTACGCCCTTGCCGCCGCGCTTCTGCGAGCGGTAGTCCTCGGTCTTGGTGCGCTTGACGTAGCCGCCGTTGGTGATGGTGACGACGATGTCCTCTTCGGCGATCAGGTCCTCGATGGACATGTCGCCGTCGAACGGCACCAGGGCCGAGCGCCGGTCGTCGCCGAACTTGTCGACGATCGCCGCCAGTTCCTCGCTGACGATCATGCGCTGCTTCTCGGGCGAGGCGAGGATCGCGTTGTACTCGTTGATCTTCGCCTGGAGCTCGTCGTGCTCGGCGACGATCTTCTGGCGCTCCAGGGCGGCGAGCCGGCGCAGCTGCATCTCGAGGATGGCGTTGGCCTGGATCTCGTCGATGGAGAGCAGGCCCATCAGGCCCTCGCGCGCGACCTCGACCGTGTCGCTGCGCCGGATCAGCGCGATGACCTCGTCGATCGCGTCGAGCGCCTTGAGCAGGCCGCGCAGGATGTGGGCCCGCTCCTCGGCCTTGCGCAGCCGGAACTTCGTCCGCCGGACGATGACCTCGATCTGGTGCGTCACCCAGTGGCGGATGAACGCGTCGATCGAGAGGGTGCGCGGCACGCCGTCGACCAGCGCCAGCATGTTGGCGCCGAAGTTGGTCTGGAGGTCAGTGTGCTTGTACAGGTTGTTCAGGACGACCTTGGCGACCGCGTCCCGCTTCAGGACGATCACCAGGCGCTGGCCGGTGCGCGAGGACGTCTCGTCCCGCACGTCCGCGATGCCGCCGACCTTGCCGTCCTTGACCAGGTCGGCGATCTTCTGCGCGAGGTTGTCCGGGTTGACCTGGTAGGGCAGCTCCGTGACCACCAGGCACTGGCGGTTCTGGATCTCCTCGACCGCGACGACCGCGCGCATCGTGATGGAGCCGCGCCCGGTGCGGTACGCCTCCTCGATGCCCTTGCGGCCCACGACCAGCGCGCCGGTCGGGAAGTCGGGGCCCTTGATGCGCTCGATCAGCGCGTCCAGGAGCTCCTCGTGCGAGGCCTCCGGGTTCGCCAGGTACCACTGGGCGCCCTCGGCGACCTCGCGCAGGTTGTGCGGCGGGATGTTGGTGGCCATGCCGACCGCGATGCCGGCCGAGCCGTTGACCAGCAGGTTCGGGAAGCGCGCCGGCAGGACCGTCGGCTCCTGGTTGCGGCCGTCGTAGTTGTCCTGGAAGTCGACGGTCTCCTCGTCGATGTCCCGGACCATCTCCATGGCCAGCGGCATCAGCTTGCACTCGGTGTACCGCATCGCGGCGGCCGGGTCGTTGCCCGGGGAGCCGAAGTTGCCGTTCGAGTCGACGAGCGGCATGCGCATCGACCAGTGCTGGGCCAGGCGCACCAGGGCGTCGTAGATCGAGGAGTCGCCGTGCGGGTGGTACGTACCCATGACGTCACCGACGACGCGGGCGCACTTGTAGAAGCCCTTCTCGGGCCGGTACCCGCCGTCGTACATGGCGTACAGGACGCGGCGGTGCACGGGCTTCAGGCCGTCCCGCACGTCCGGCAGCGCACGCGAGACGATGACGGACATCGCGTAGTCGAGGTAGGAGCGCTGCATCTCCGTCTCGAGCCCGACGGGCTCGATGCGCAGGGTGGGCTCTTCCTCGGTGGGTTCAGTGGTCGCGGGAGTGTTCTCGTCGGCCATTGCTGGTTCTCAAGTCCTTTCGAAGCGGTCAGCGGGGGACCGACTCAGATGTCGAGGAAGCGGACGTCCTTGGCGTTGCGCTGGATGAACGAGCGCCGCGCCTCGACGTCCTCGCCCATCAGCACCGAGAACAGGTCGTCGGCCTGGGCCGCGTCGTCGAGCGTGACCTGGCCGAGCACGCGGTGGTCGACGTCCATGGTGGTGACGCGCAGCTCCTCGGCGTTCATCTCGCCCAGACCCTTGAAGCGCTGGATCGAGTCCTCGCGGATCCGCTTGCCGTTCTGCTTGCCGAGCTCCACGAGCGCGTCGCGCTCCCGGTCGGAGTACGCGTACTCGAAGTCGTCCCGGCCCCACTTGATCTTGTAGAGCGGCGGGCGCGACAGGTAGACGTGCCCGGCCTCGACCAGCGGCCGCATGAAGCGGAACAGGAAGGTCAGCAGCAGGGTGTTGATGTGCTGGCCGTCGACGTCGGCGTCCGCCATCAGGATGATCTTGTGATAGCGGAGCTTCTCGATGTCGAAGTCCTCGTGGACCCCGGTGCCGAACGCCGAGATCAGTGCCTGGACCTCGGTGTTCTGAAGGATCTTGTCGATCCGGGCCTTCTCGACGTTCAGGATCTTGCCTCGGATGGGCAGGATCGCCTGGTACATCGGGTTGCGGCCGGACTTCGCCGAACCACCGGCGGAGTCACCCTCGACGATGAAGATCTCGCACTTGGTGGGGTCGTTGGACTGGCAGTCCGAGAGCTTGCCGGGCAGCGACGCCGACTCCAGCAGCCCCTTGCGGCGGGTCAGGTCACGCGCCTTGCGGGCGGCGACGCGGGCCGTCTGCGCCTGGATGGACTTGCGGATGATGTCCGCGGCCTCGTTGGGGTTGCGGTCGAACCAGTCGGTGAGGTGCTCGTGCACCACCTTCTGGACGAACGTCTTCGCCTCGGTGTTGCCCAGCTTGGTCTTGGTCTGACCCTCGAACTGCGGCTCGCCCAGCTTGACGGAGATGATCGCCGTCAGACCCTCGCGGATATCCTCGCCCGAGAGGTTGTCGTCCTTCTCGCGCAGCAGCTTCTTGTCCCGGGCGTACCGGTTGACCAGGCCCGTGAGCGCGGCGCGGAATCCCTCCTCATGCGTACCCCCCTCGTGCGTGTGGATGGTGTTCGCAAAGGAGTAAACGCCCTCGCTGTACTGGGAGTTCCACTGCATCGCGATCTCGGCCGAGAGGAGTCGCTCCTTGTCCTCGGCCTCGATGTCGATCACGGTCGGGTGGATCAGGTCGCCCTTGCGCGAGTTGAGGTACTTCACGAAGTCGACGATGCCGCCCTCGTAGAAGTACTTCACCGTGAGCGGCTGCTGGTCCTCCGACTCGTCCGCGGAGTCCGCGCCCGAGACCGCCTTCGCCGACTCGCGCTCGTCGGTGAGCGTCAGGGTCAGGCCCTTGTTGAGGAAGGCCATCTCCTGGAAGCGCCGCGACAGCGTCTCGAAGGAGTACTCGGTGGTCTCGAAGATGTCGCCGTCGGCCCAGAAGGTGACCGACGTGCCGGTCTCGTCGGTGGCCTCGTGCTGGGCGAGCGGCGCCGTCGGCACGCCCGCCTTGTAGTCCTGCGTCCAGCGGTGGCCGTCGGTCTTGACCTCGACGGCGACCTTCGTCGACAGGGCGTTCACCACGGAGACGCCCACACCGTGCAGACCACCGGAGACGGCGTACCCGCCCCCGCCGAACTTGCCGCCGGCGTGGAGCACGGTCAGCACGACCTCGACGGCCGGCTTCCCCTCGGAGGGGATGATGCCCACGGGGATGCCGCGTCCGTTGTCGATGACGCGCACGCCGCCGTCCGCGAGGATGGTGACGTCGATCGTGTCCGCGTGCCCGGCCAGCGCCTCGTCGACCGAGTTGTCGACGACCTCGTACACGAGGTGATGCAGACCACGCTCACCGGTCGAGCCGATGTACATACCGGGTCGCTTGCGGACCGCGTCCAGACCTTCGAGGACGGTGATCGCGCTGGCGTCGTACGAGGCGGTGACCTCGCCGTTCTCGCCGACGGCAGTGGACGGGGTGTTCTCGTTGGGGTTGCCGGAATCGGCCACGAAGCGCCCTTTCTGGCACAGCACAGCCTTCCCCTGTACAGGCAGGAGCGGCTGCGTCGTTCAGCGATGGTCAGCGTCGGGCGTCGCCCCGGGGGGGGCAGGCGTCCGATCGCCTCTTTCGGTGGGTCCCGCGAGGACGGCGGGATTATTGACCAGTCTACCGGTAGCGCCGACATGAATGGGGGTTTGCCGGTACCTGAGTCCGCATGTGCCGCCCTGAGCGGGCGCCGACCGACTCCCCATATTCGGGGAGGGGCCCCAGGAGCCTCACACGGGCTTTCAGCGCTTCGGCCTGTCAACCTCCGACTACCGTGAGGGACGCCTCAGGTCCCCCAGCAGGTTTCAGAGCCCTCTCGCACCCCGTTTTCGCACGTCACAGGGGGTGCGACAGAGAAGCGTGGGAGAGGCGCGGGCGGCCTCGGCGCCAAGACGCGTCGCCTGGGGGAAGAAGGTGGGAGGGTCCGGTCGCCCGCTTCAGGCCGGAGGCGCGCCGAGGAGACTCATCCGTAGGTGTCGCCGGGCCCGGTGCTCCCGGGCGCGCGCAGCCTGCCGTAGCGCTGCGGAGGGCCGCTCGGCCCGTAGACCTTGATCAGCCGGACCGTGCCGTGGCCCAGGTCCGCGTTGATGCGGGCCACCAGCTGGGGCGCGAGCAGCCGCAGCTGGGTCGCCCAGGACGTCGAGTCGCAGCGCACCACGAGGATCCCCTCGTCCGCGTCGTGCGGACCGGGCACCGTGTGGTTGGCGAGCTCCTCGCCGACGATCTCCGGCCAGCGGCCCAGCACCCCGGCCACGGCGGCCGGCGTCTCCCAGCCCTGCTCGTTGATCAGCCGGTTGATCGCGGCGCCCAGCGGCAGCGGGTCGCGGCCGTCCGCGCGGGCGCCGGAGCGCAGTCCGCCCCGCCGGGCCTGCTTCTTCTGCTGCGCGGCCTCGCCCCGCGCCTTGGCCTGCTCCTTGGCCAGCCGCAGCGCGACCCGCGCGAGGTCCGCCCCGGAGGACTCGGGCACCTTGGGCGGCTCGGCCGGCCCGGACGCCTCGCTCATACCCGCGTCACCTCGCCCGCCGCGACCTCGTACCGGACGCCCGCGAGGATGCCCGGCACGTCGTCGTCCACGGCGGCGGTCACCAGGACCTGCTCGCCCGGAGCCACCAGTTCCGCGAGGCGCTCGCGCCGCTTGGCGTCCAGCTCCGCGAACACGTCGTCGAGCACGAGCACGGGCTCGTTGCCCTCGGCGCGCAGCAGGTCGTACGAGGCGATGCGCAGCGCGAGGGCGTACGACCAGGACTCGCCGTGGCTCGCGTACCCCTTGGCGGGGAGCTCGCCCAGGCGCAGCAGCAGGTCGTCGCGGTGCGGCCCCGCGAGCGTCACCCCGCGCTCGATCTCCTGCTTGCGGACGTCCGCGAAGGCCGCGATGAGCTGGCCGTACAGCTCCTCGCGGGTGTGCCCGGAGCCGGGCGCCGACGGCTTGTACTCAAGCGCCAACGGGCCGCCGCCCGGGGCGAGTTGCTCGTACGCCTTGTCCGCGAGCGGCTGGAGGGCGGCGATCAGGTCGAGGCGCTGGGCGAGGAGCTCGGCACCGGCCTGGGCCAGGTGCTGGTCCCACACGTCGAGCGTGGACAGGTCCATGCCGCGGCCGCCGTGCCGGCGCGCCATCGCGGCGGACTTCAGCAGGGTGTTGCGCTGCTTGAGGACCCGGTCGTAGTCGGACCGCACGGCCGCCATCCGGGGCGAGCGCGCGGTGATCAGCTCGTCGAGGAAGCGGCGCCGCTCGCCGGGGTCGCCCTTGACCAGCGCCAGATCCTCCGGCGCGAACAGGACGGTGCGGACGATCCCCAGCACATCGCGGGGTCTGACCTGCGAGGACCTGTTGATCCGGGCCCGGTTGGCGCGGCCCGGGTTGAGCTCCAACTCGATCAGCTGGGAGCGCTCGCCCTGGGTGACGGCGGCGCGGATGACGGCCCGCTCGGCGCCCATGCGCACCAGCGGCGCGTCCGAGGAGACGCGGTGGCTGCCGAGCGAGGCGAGGTAGCCGACCGCCTCGACGAGGTTGGTCTTGCCCTGCCCGTTGGCCCCCACGAAAGCGGTGACGCCCGGGTCGAGCGGAACCTCGACCCGGGCGTACGAGCGGAAGTCGGCCAGCGAGAGATGCGTGACGTGCATGGTGGCGCCGACCTCCCCCGGCTTGCCTACTGCTCTGTACGGCTACTTGGACTCGACCGCGTGGCCGCCGAACTGGTTGCGCAGCGCGGCGATCATCTTCATCTGCGGGGAGTCGTCCTGACGGGACGCGAAGCGGGCGAACAGCGACGCGGTGATCGCGGGCAGCGGCACGGCGTTGTCGATGGCCGCCTCCACCGTCCACCGGCCCTCGCCGGAGTCCTGCGCGAAACCCTTGAGCTTGTCGAGGTGCTCGTCGTCGTCCAGGGCGTTGACCGCGAGGTCGAGCAGCCAGGAACGGATGACCGTGCCCTCCTGCCAGCTGCGGAACACCTCGCGGACGTCGGTGACCGAGTCGACCTTCTCCAGGAGCTCCCAGCCCTCGGCGTAGGCCTGCATCATGGCGTACTCGATGCCGTTGTGGACCATCTTCGAGAAGTGGCCGGCGCCGACCTTGCCCGCGTGCACCGCGCCGAAGTCGCCCTCGGGCTTCAGCGCGTCGAAGACCGGCTGCACCTTCGCGATGTTCTCGGCGTCGCCGCCGTACATCAGGGCGTAGCCGTTCTCCAGGCCCCAGACGCCGCCGGATACGCCGCAGTCGACGAAGCCGATGCCCTTGATGCCCAGCTCGACGGCGTGCTTCTCGTCGTCGGTCCAGCGCGAGTTGCCGCCGTCCACGACGATGTCGCCGGGCGACAGGAGCTCGGCGAGCTCGTCGATCGTGGACTGCGTCGCGGCACCGGCCGGGACCATCACCCACACCACGCGCGGGCCCTTGAGAGTGTCCACAAGCTCCTTGAGGCTGTGGACATCGGCGACGTCCGGGTTGCGGTCGTAACCGATGACGGTGTGGCCTGCGCGGCGGATGCGCTCGCGCATGTTGCCGCCCATCTTGCCGAGGCCGACGAGACCGAGCTCCATCACAGAATCCTTTGACGTTGTGGCGTTCGTACCCGCGTCCGAGCCTACGCCGGGAGCCCGGTACACACCTGCGGGGTCAGCCGCTCAGACGTACGCCCCGGGAAGCCCCGGGGCGTACGGATTCAGGCCGCTCAGCCGGACAGGCGCACCGGCATGATCAGGTACTTGTACGCGTCGTCCGCCTCGGCGTCCAGGGCGGGCTTGCCGCTGAGTAGCGCCGGCTTGGTCGAGGTGGTGAAGGCGAGCTGGGCGACCGGCGAGTCGATGGCGCTCAGGCCGTCGAGCAGGAAGGTCGGGTTGAAGGCGATCGAGATGTCGTCGCCCTCCAGGTTGGCGTCGACCCTTTCCACAGCCTGTGCGTCGTCGCTCGAACCGGCCTCCAGGATGAGGACGCCCTGCTCGAAGCTGAGCCGCACCGGGGTGTTGCGCTCGGCCACCAGGGAGACGCGCTTGACGGCCTCGACGAACGGGGCGGTCTCGATGACCGCGACCGAGTTGAACTCGGTGGGGAAAAGCGTGCGGTACTTCGGCAGGTCGCCCTCGAGGAGGCGTGTGGTCGTGCGGCGGCCCGCGCCCTCGAAGCCGATCAGGCCCTCACCGGCACCGGAGCCGGACAGCGCCAGGGTGACCGTGTCGCCGCTCGTGAGCGCCTTGGCGGTGTCCAGGAGCGTCTTGGCGGGCACCAGGGCGACCGCGGAGGCCTCCGGGTTCTCCGGCTTCCACAGGAACTCGCGGACCGCGAAGCGGTAGCGGTCGGTGGAGGCCAGCGTGACGGTGTCGCCCTCGATCTCGATGCGCACACCGGTCAGCACGGGCAGCGTGTCGTCGCGGCCGGCCGCGATGGCCACCTGCGCGGCGGCGGAGGCGAAGACCTCACCGGGAACGGTGCCCGTGGCGGTCGGCATCTGCGGCAGCGCCGGGTACTCCTCCACAGGAAGGGTGTGGAGGGTGAAGCGGGAGGAGCCGCAGACCACGGTCGCCCGTACACCGTCTGTGGAAATCTCCACCGGCCGGTTGGGCAGGGCGCGGCAGATGTCGGCGAGCAGGCGGCCGGAGACGAGCACCGTGCCGTCCTCGTCGACCTCGGCGTCCACCGAGACCCGGGCCGAGACCTCGTAGTCGAAGCTGGAGAAGCTGAGCGCGCCGTCCTCCGCCTTCAGAAGAAGGCCCGCGAGTACGGGCGCGGGCGGACGGGCCGGGAGGCTGCGGGCCACCCAGGCCACCGCCTCCGCGAGTACATCGCGCTCCACCCGGATCTTCACCGGAACCGCCTCCTGCTGTTGCTGGCTCGCCCTGCTGGCTTTCGTCGTCGGCTGTATCGCCGGGGACCAGTCTGACGTACGCCGCTGACAGTCGGTGCGCGTCGGGGTCAAGTCGCGTCGAGCGGCGTCGGGAGCTCCGGCGGCCAGTTGTGCACAGGCCCCACTTCCAAACGGATTCCGAGCTAACTCTGAGTGGGAGTAGTAGTAGGGCCTGTGGAAACCGTGGATAACCCTGTTTGCGCAGGTCACACCGGCTTTTTTGTCCACTGCCCCTGTGGGCGGAGCCGGTGGACAACTCACCGTTTCTGTGGACGCCCGAAAGTTCTGCACATCCAATGCACAGGACAGGGGTACTTCTCCCCAACGCTGTCCCCAGCTTTACCCAGGTTCCCCACAGGCCAACCCGTCCCCTTCGTGTGACGCCTTTCACTCGGTCCGGTGAGCGCGGGTGTTTCGTTGCCGAACAGTGGACAGGGCTGTGGAGAAGCTGGGGACAACGGATCGAGGCCTGTGGGCCGCCGGTGGACAACTGAACCCACAGGCTGTGGACAGAGGATTCGTCCACAAGCTGTGGAGCGGCGATGCCCACAAATCCACAGGCGCTTGACCTGGGGTGATGGAGTATCAGCCGCCGTGCCTGTGGAAGCAATCTGGACAACTTCGCGGTCCCCAGGGTGTGGACGGAAGAAAGTCCCCCGATCTGTGGAGAACCGCCTCTGACCAGCCGGTATTCGAACACCGGCGACGCCGCCGGGCTCGTACACACGCTTCCTTCGCCCTCGTACGCACGTATTCCGCAGCGCCACGGGGCCTCGCGGAGGCGGTTCCGGAGGTGTCCTGGAGGCGCGTTTCCTGCGGCCCGGAGCAGGGGTCGGCCGGGCCGTGGAGCGGGGCTCGGGAACGCCGAAGGGCGCCCGGGGGAATCGCTCCCCGGGCGCCCTTCGACGCGTCAGCGCGTGTGCCGTCAGCCGTTCTTGATGCGGTTGGTGAGCTCGGTGACCTGGTTGTAGATGGAGCGCCGCTCGGCCATCAGCGCGCGGATCTTGCGGTCGGCGTGCATCACGGTCGTGTGGTCGCGGCCGCCGAACTGGGCGCCGATCTTGGGCAGTGAGAGGTCCGTGAGCTCCCGGCACAGGTACATGGCGATCTGGCGGGCCGTCACCAGGACCCGGCTGCGCGAGGATCCGCAGAGGTCCTCCACCGTCAGGCCGAAGTAGTCGGCGGTGGCCGCCATGATGGCGCTCGCGGTGATCTCGGGCGCCGCGTCCTCGCCGCCCGGGATCAGGTCCTTGAGCACGATCTCGGTGAGCCCCAGGTCCACCGGCTGCCGGTTCAGCGAGGCGAACGCCGTCACCCGGATCAGCGCGCCCTCCAGCTCGCGGATGTTGCGCGAGATCCGGGACGCGATGAACTCCAGCACCTCCGGCGGAGCGTTGAGCTGCTCCTGCACCGCCTTCTTGCGCAGGATCGCGATACGCGTCTCCAGCTCGGGCGGCTGCACATCGGTGGTCAGGCCCCACTCGAAACGGTTCCGCAGCCGGTCCTCCAGGGTCATCAGCTGCTTGGGCGGCCGGTCCGAGGACAGCACGATCTGCTTGTTGGCGTTGTGGAGCGTGTTGAAGGTGTGGAAGAACTCCTCCTGCGTCGACTCCTTGCTCGCCAGGAACTGGATGTCGTCGACCAGGAGGATGTCGACATCGCGGTAGCGCTTGCGGAAGGTGTCGCCCTTGCCGTCGCGGATCGAGTTGATGAACTCGTTGGTGAACTCCTCGGAGCTCACGTACCGCACCCGCGTGCCGGGGTACAGGCTGCGGGCGTAGTGCCCGATCGCGTGCAGCAGATGGGTCTTGCCGAGGCCCGACTCCCCGTAGATGAAGAGGGGGTTGTACGCCTTGGCCGGCGCCTCGGCGACCGCGACGGCCGCGGCGTGCGCGAAGCGGTTCGACGAACCGATGACGAAGGTGTCGAAGAGGTACTTCGGGTTCAGGCGCGCGTGCGGCTCACCGGGGCCGCCCTGCGCGGGCGCCCCGCCGGACGGCGAGGGCGCGAGGTGGCCGGAGCCGCCGCGCTGCGGAGGCTGGGCGTCCGGCAGCTCGCGCCGCTCGGGCCGCTGCTGCTCGTACGGCTGCGCCTTGGGCTGGTCGTAGGAGGGGCGGCCCTGCTCGTACTGGTTCCGGTCCTGCTCGTACTGGCCGCGCTCGGGCAGCTGCGGGCGGTAGTCGTGCTGGGGCTGCTGCGGGCGGGCGCCGCCGTAGGGCTCGCGCCACTGCTCGCCGGAGGAGTCGCGGTCCTGGAAGCCGCCGAGGCGGGGCTGCTGCCAGAGCTCCTCCTGGGCGCGCGGCCAGGCGCCGGGCTCGGGGCGCTGCTGGTACTCGCCGGGGTAGGCGGGCCGCACGGTCGGCAGGCCGTCGTCGGCGGGCCGGGCGTAGGGGTCGTCCTGGTAGCGCGGCTGCTGCGGCTGCTGGGAGGGCTGCTGCGGGGCGGGCGGGGCGGGCTCGCCCACCGAGTCGTCCACCGTGATCGCGATCCGGATGGTGCGGCCGCACTCCCGGCTGAGGGTCTCGCTGATCAGCGGGGCCAGACGGCCTTCGAGGACCCGCTTGCCCCACTCGTTCGGCACGGCGAGCAGGGCCGTGTCGGCCACCAGCGCGAGCGGCTGGCAGCGCTCGATCCACTGCTTGTCCTTGGGCTCGATGCCCTGCTGCCCCTCTCCGAGGAGATGCTCCAGCACTCGTGGCCACACTGCGGCAAGATCGGCAGGTACGTCAGCCACAGGGCACGCTCTCTCGCAGGTCCCACGAATGTGTGGTTCTCGGGACGGGATGGGATGGCATAGACAGACACGGAAGGACAGATGGGGAAAAGATTCGGAGTTCCGTCACGGTAGTCGGGCCCACTGACGTGGTTCAAGTTGTTGTCCACAGCCTGTGCATACCGGCCCCCGGTGAGACACCGGTTTGACCGGATGGCGTAGCCGCGCGTACCGTAACCAGGTCGAGTTGTCGATGGCTGCTGCCGCCTGCCTCCGATGGGCAAAGATCACGATCTGTGGTCGTGAAGCGGTGCACACGGGCGTATACGCGAGCTACTCGTGGGCGCACGGTGACAGCCAGGCGATGTCCCGCCGCCAACGAATCATTTCTGGAGCCCCCGAGTGAGCAAGCGCACCTTCCAGCCGAACAACCGTCGCCGCGCCAAGACCCACGGCTTCCGCCTGCGGATGCGTACCCGTGCCGGCCGCGCGATTCTCGCGAACCGCCGTGGCAAGGGTCGCGCCAGCCTGTCCGCGTAACAGCTAACAGGTCATGACGTGCTGCCTACCGAGAATCGGCTGAGGCGGCGCGAGGACTTCGCGACCGCGGTACGCCGAGGACGCCGGGCCGGTCGCCCGCTCCTCGTCGTCCATCTACGCAGCGGTACAACGGACCCGCATGCGCCTGGGGAGAGCGCTCCCCCGACGCGTGCGGGTTTCGTTGTCAGCAAGGCCGTCGGCGTGGCTGTCGTCCGCAACCTGGTGAAGCGCAGGCTCCGCCATCTCATGCGCGACCGGCTGCCTCAGTTGCCCGCCGGTAGCCTGGTGGTCGTACGGGCATTGCCCGGTGCGGGCGATGCCGACCATGCACAGCTGGCCCGAGACCTGGATGCCGCCCTCGCGCGGCTACTGGGAGGGGGCGCGCGATGAAGTACCCGCTGCTGGCCCTGATCAAGCTGTACCAGTGGACGATCAGCCCACTCCTCGGGCCCGTCTGCAGGTACTACCCGTCGTGTTCCCACTATGGATATACGGCGATCGACCGGCACGGTGCCGTCAAAGGCACAGCCCTGACCGCCTGGCGCATTCTGCGGTGCAACCCGTGGTCGCCCGGCGGTGTGGACTACGTACCGGAGCGCAAGCGACCTCGATGGCACGAGGCGCTGCGCGCTGCCTGGCGAGGTGACAAGGGCGGGCAGTCCGCCGCTGAGACCGAGACAAGCCCGGCCGCAGAGACCCCGCCCAATGCTCAAGGAGCCTGATTAGTGGACACGATTGCCAGTCTGTTCAGCTTCATCACCTGGCCTGTTTCCTGGGTCATCGTCCAGTTCCACAAGCTGTACGGCGCGATCTTCGGGCCGGACACGGGCTGGGCCTGGGGCCTTTCGATCGTGTCCCTCGTGGTGCTGATCCGTATCTGCCTGATCCCGCTCTTCGTGAAGCAGATCAAGTCGACCCGGAACATGCAGGCGCTCCAGCCGAAGATGAAGGCGATCCAGGAGCGCTACAAGAGCGACAAGCAGCGTCAGTCCGAAGAGATGATGAAGCTGTACAAGGAGACGGGCACCAACCCGCTCTCCTCGTGCCTTCCGATCCTCGCTCAGTCGCCGTTCTTCTTCGCGCTGTACCACGTGCTCGCGGGCATCGCCAACGGCAAGACCATCGGCGTCATCAACCAGCCGCTGCTGGAGAGCGCCCAGAAGGCCCACATCTTCGGCGCCCCGCTGGCCGCCAAGTTCATGGACAGCGCCTCCAAGGTCGAGGGCCTCGGCGCCTCGCTGACCGACGTCCGGGTCATCACCGCGATCATGATCGTGCTGATGTCCGCCTCGCAGTTCTTCACCCAGCGCCAGCTGATGACGAAGAACGTGGACCTCACGGTCAAGACGCCGTTCATGCAGCAGCAGAAGATGCTGATGTACGTCTTCCCCGTCATGTTCGCCGTGATGGGCATCAACTTCCCCGTCGGTGTCCTCGTCTACTGGCTGACCACCAACGTGTGGACCATGGGCCAGCAGATGTACGTCATCAACCAGAACCCGACGCCGGGTTCCAAGGCGCAGGCGCACTACCTGGACCGCCTGGTCAAGAGCGTCACGCAGCATGGTGAGGTGCAGGGCAAGCGGCGCCGCGCCGTCGTCCAGGCGATCGTGGCCAAGGGCCCGGACCGCAACGACATCGAGCGCAAGTTCATCACCGGGCTCGCCAAGCAGGGCTTCGCGGCCCAGGCCGACGGCACCGTGGTGAAGAGCGACGCTGCGGCCGCCGAGGCCGAGGGCGCGGCTCCCAGGCGCCAGCAGCCCAAGCGGCAGACGAAGGCGCAGCGGCAGGCCGGTGCGGCCCAGCAGGACGACGCGGCCGCGAAGACCTCGCTGGCGAAGGACTCCGAGGACGCCGCGGACGAGGTGTCCGAGGACAAGAAGCCGGAACCGCAGGACGCGAAGCCCAAGCAGGACGCCAAGCCGAAGCAGGGCAAGCCCACCGCCGGCCAGGCACGAGCCAAGTCGGGTCAGCGCAAGGGTCAGCAGCGGCCCAAGCACCCGTCCAAGAAGTAAGAAGGAGTCCATCCGTGACGGAAGGCACCACCTCCCCGGCCGCTGAGGGCGTCGACACCCTCTCCCGCCTGGAGCAGGAAGGGGAGATCGCCGCCGATTACCTCGAGGGCCTGCTCGACATCGCCGACCTCGACGGCGACATCGACATGGACGTCGAGGCGGACCGGGCCGCGGTCTCGATCATCAGTGACAGCAACAGCCGCGATCTTCAGAAGCTCGTCGGCCGGGACGGCGAGGTGCTGGAGGCGCTCCAGGAGCTCACGCGCCTCGCCGTGCACCGCGAGACCGGTGACCGCAGTCGGCTCATGCTGGACATCGGCGGCTACCGGGCCAAGAAGCGCACGGAGCTCGCCGAGCTGGGTGCCAAGGCGGCGGACGAAGTGAAGAGCACCGGTGCGCCGGTGAAGCTGGACCCGATGACGCCGTTCGAGCGCAAGGTCGTGCACGACGCCGTCGCGGCGGCGGGCCTGCGCAGCGAGTCGGAGGGCGAGGAGCCGCAGCGCTTCGTCGTCGTGCTGCCCGCCTGAGCGGTCAACGCATACTCGGCCCCGTCTGTTCGCAGGCGGGGCCGATCTTTGTCAGCCTGATAGTCAGCCACAGTGCGGTAACGCGTAGGTAGGGAAGGACGGTCCCCGTGACGGAGGCAGAGGCAGCAGCGGAGCTTCCCCCGGCGCCCGAAGAGGCGCGGGCGGTTTTCGGTGAGTTCTTCCCGGAGGCCGTGCGGTATGCGGAGCTGCTCGCGGATGCGGGGGTCAAGCGAGGTCTGATCGGGCCGCGTGAGGTGCCGCGTCTGTGGGAGCGGCACCTGCTCAACTGCGCGGTGCTCTCCGAGGTCGTGCCGGAGGGCGTGACGGTCTGCGACGTCGGCTCGGGGGCCGGACTGCCCGGTATTCCGCTGGCGCTGGTGCGCCCGGACCTGAAGATCACTCTCCTTGAGCCGCTGCTGCGGCGCACCAATTTCCTCCAGGAGGCCGTGGAGCTCCTGGGCCTCGACCACGTGACCGTGGTGCGTGGCCGTGCCGAGGAGATGCTGGGCAAGTTCGCGCCGGTCCACGTGGTGACGGCGCGCGCGGTGGCGCCGCTCGACCGGCTGGCCGGCTGGGGCGTTCCGCTGCTGCGTCCCTACGGCGAGATGCTGGCGCTCAAGGGCGACACGGCCGAGGAGGAGATCTTGGGCGCGCGCGCCGCACTGAGCAAGCTCGGCGTCGTGGAGACGACGGTGCTGCACGTGGGCGAGGGCGTGGTGGACCCGCTCTCCACCGTCGTACGGGTCGAGGTCGGCGAGAGCCCCGGCGGGGTGCGCTTCGCCGCGAAGCGCGCCAAGGCCGCCAGGACGAGCCGCACCCGGCGTCGCCGCTGAGCCCCTGCCCCACGCCGGGGCGTTCTGTGGACAAATGCTCCATAGAAGGCGGCATACGTACGCATTTCGGAGTGTCGTAACGGTCTCCAGGGAGCACGGATGCATCGTGTTTCACGTGAAACGTCGCTCACTGCTGCATGGAATCATCAGCCGCGGCCGTGCGGCTTCCTCGCCGCGCGACCGTAGGCCCTTCGCAGGGGGCCCAGAGTCCCCCGCAGGGGCCACGGAGTTGTCCACAGAGGTGGATTCGTCCACAGAAGACCGGGCCTCGCTGGTTCACTACCCCGAAGACATGGGAGGCTCTGTTTATTGCGAGCCTGAAGTCGAGGAGAGTGAATCCTTGCGGTCCGACGCCAACATCGCGGGACCGATGACCGATCCGGTCCCCGGTCCCCGAACCGAATCGGCGGGGGAGGATGTTTCACGTGAAACACCGCCCCCGATGGACGACACCCCCATCGGTCGTGCTGCCCAGCTGGCGGTGGAAGCTCTCGGCCGTGCCGGCGAGGGTCTGCCCCGGCCGGAGCAGACCCGAATCATGGTCGTTGCCAACCAGAAGGGCGGCGTGGGGAAGACCACCACCACGGTCAACCTCGCCGCTTCCCTCGCGCTGCACGGCGCACGGGTCCTGGTCGTCGACCTCGATCCGCAGGGCAATGCCTCGACGGCACTGGGTATCGACCACCATGCCGAAGTCCCTTCGATCTACGACGTCCTCGTCGAGAGCAGGCCGCTCTCTGAGGTGGTGCAGCCCGTCCCGGACGTCGAGGGCCTCTTCTGCGCCCCGGCTACGATCGATCTCGCCGGTGCGGAGATCGAGCTCGTGTCGCTGGTGGCCCGCGAGAGCCGGTTGCAGCGCGCCATCCAGGCGTACGAGCAGCCCCTGGACTACATCCTCATCGACTGCCCGCCGTCGCTGGGTCTCCTGACGGTCAACGCGCTGGTCGCGGGGGCCGAGGTCCTGATCCCGATCCAGTGCGAGTACTACGCCCTGGAGGGCCTGGGCCAGCTCCTGAGGAACGTCGATCTCGTCCGCGGCCACCTCAACCCGGCGCTGCATGTGTCGACGATCCTGCTCACCATGTACGACGGCAGGACGCGGCTCGCCTCGCAGGTGGCCGACGAGGTGCGCAGCCACTTCGGCAAGGAGGTGCTGCGGACGAGCATTCCGCGCTCGGTCCGCATCTCCGAGGCGCCGAGTTACGGGCAGACGGTCCTCACCTACGACCCGGGCTCCAGCGGCTCGCTCTCGTATCTCGAAGCTGCCCGCGAGATCGCCCTGCGCGGTGTCGGTGTGCAGTACGACCCCACGCACGCGCATGTGGTCAGCCAGAACAACCAGCACAGCATGTCGGAGGGCATCCAGTGAGTGAGCGACGCAGAGGATTGGGGCGTGGGCTCGGTGCGCTGATCCCGTCCGCCGCACAGGAGAAGCCGGGTTCCTCGGCCGGGACGGCTTCCACGTCCCCGTCGTCGGTACCGGTGCTGACCGCCGAGCGAGGGGTGGCGGCGGCGAAGGTGGCGACGCTGCCGACGGCTCCTGTTTCACGTGAAACGGTCCCGGCGCCCGAGCCGGAGGCGGCGCCGGAGCAGACCACCCCGACCGGCGCGTTCTTCGCCGAGCTGCCGCTCGACTCGATCACGCCGAACCCGCGGCAGCCCCGCGAGGTGTTCGACGAGGACGCGCTGTCCGAACTGGTCACCTCCATCAAGGAGGTTGGCCTCCTCCAGCCCGTCGTCGTCCGGCAGACCGGCCCCGAGCGCTACGAGCTCATCATGGGCGAGCGGCGCTGGAGGTCCTGCCGCGAGGCCGGACTCGACCGGATCCCCGCGATCGTCCGGGAGACGGACGACGAGAAGCTCCTGCTCGACGCCCTCCTGGAAAACCTCCACCGGGCCCAGCTGAACCCCCTGGAAGAGGCCGCCGCCTACGACCAGTTGCTCAGGGACTTCAAGTGCACCCATGACCAGCTGGCGGACCGCATCGGCCGCTCGCGGCCGCAGGTCTCCAACACGCTGCGTCTGCTGCGCCTTTCGCCCCCCGTGCAGCGCAGGGTCGCCGCCGGTGTCCTCTCGGCGGGGCACGCCCGGGCGCTTCTCTCGGTGGAGGACACCGCGGAGCAGGACCGGCTCGCTCACCGCATCGTGGCCGAGGGGCTCTCGGTGCGGGCGGTCGAGGAGATCGTCAGCCTGATGTCCTCGGAGCCCCAGTCCGCTCCCAAGGCCAAGGGGCCCAGGGCGGGGGCGCGGCTGTCACCCGCGTTGTCCGAGCTGGCGACGCGGCTCTCGGACCGCTTCGAGACGAGGGTGAAGGTCGACCTCGGTCAGAAGAAGGGAAAGATCGTCGTCGAGTTCGCCTCGATAGACGATCTGGAGAGGATTCTCGGCACCCTCGCCCCGGGCGAGGGACGAGTCCTGGAGAAGGGACTCGCTGAGGACGCCTCGGAGGACGGCGACAGCTGAGCGTGCTCAGTGCCGTGTGAGGGCGGGTCGATCCGGTTCATACCGGAACACGGCCCGCCCTTTGCTCATGGACGGTATCCCCCGCCGTGAGGGGCTGGATACGATGCGTTCTGGTATGGCACATCCACCTTGATCCATCCTCTAGGGAGGGCGGGGGCCATGCGAACGGTGAGCCGCACTCAACTGGTGACGGCGGGGCTCGGTCTCGGGGCGGTCGGCGGGTTCGTCGGCAGCCTGCTCCGGGAGTGGAGCGCGCTGTCGGCCGCGCAGGGTGCGGCAGGCGAGGGAAGTGAGGAACAGCCTCCATGGGGCGTCGGCTCGTACCGCTCACGCTGGACAACCTTCCGGACCTCCCCAAGCGCTGCCGCGGCTGTGTCTTCTGGGAACTCGACCCGGTCAGCGGAGAGGCCGCGGTAAAGGCGGGCAGGCCCGAACTGGAGAAAGAGGCCTGGATCTCGGGGGTGCTCCTGGAGTGGGGCTCCTGCGGCCGGGTCGTCTACGTCGACGACATCCCGGTCGGCTACGTGCTCTACGCGCCCCCGGCCTATGTGCCCCGCTCCACCGCCTTCCCCACCAGCCCGGTTGCCCCGGACGCCGTACAGCTGATGACCGGCTGGATCATGCCGGGCTATCAGGGCCAGGGGCTGGGGAGAGTGCTGGTCCAGACGGTCGCCAAGGATCTGCTGCGCCGCGGCTTCAAGGCCATCGAGGCGTTCGGGGACGCCCGTTGGCACGAGCCCGCGTGCGTCCTGCCGGCCGATCACCTGCTGGCCGTCGGCTTCAAGACGGTACGGCCCCACGCGCGGTATCCGCGGCTGCGTCTGGAACTGCGGACGACGCTGTCCTGGAAGGAAGACGTCGAGATGGCCCTCGACCGCCTGCTCGGCGCGGTCCAGAAAGAACCGGCCCTCAGGCCGCTGTAGCTGGGGGATGTCATGCGAAACGGGCCCGCCCCTCGGGGGACGGGCCCGTTTCACGTGAAACGACGAGCGCGCGGCGTCTTACTTCTCGGCGATGAAGACGTCGAGGTCACGCAGCAGCGCGGCCTTGGGCTTGGCGCCGACGATCGTCTTGGCGACCTCGCCGCCCTGGTAGACGTTGAGCGTCGGGATCGACATCACGCCGTACCGGGCGGCAGTCGACGGGTTCTCGTCGATGTTGAGCTTGACGATCTCGATCTGGTCGCCGTGCTCGGCGGCGATGGCCTCAAGCGACGGGGCGATCTGGCGGCACGGGCCGCACCACTCGGCCCAGAAGTCCACGAGGACGGGCTTGTCGCTCTTGAGGACGACCTCGTCGAAGTCGGCGTCGGTCACGTGCTTCAGGGTGCCGGCCACGGCAGTCTCCTAAGGGGTGTAGGGGGAGGGAAAGAAGCTGGAGGCGGGTCAGACGCCGGCGGCGGCCTTCTCGCTGTCGGCGAGCGCGGCCAGGAAACGCTCGGCGTCGAGGGCGGCGGAGCAGCCCGTACCGGCGGCGGTGATGGCCTGCCGGTAGGTGTGGTCGACGACGTCGCCGGCGCCGAAGACACCCGTCAGGTTGGTGCGGGTCGAGGGGGCGTCGACCTTCAGGTAGCCCTCGTCGTCCAGGTCGAGCTGACCCTTGAAGAGCTCGGTGCGCGGGTCGTGGCCCACGGCGATGAAGAGACCCGTGACCGGCAGCTCGGAAGTGGCGCCGGTCTTGGTGTTCCGCAGCGTCAGACCGGAGAGCTTCTGGTCACCGTGGATCTCGGCGACCTCGCTGTCCCAGGCGAACTTGATCTTCTCGTCGGAGAAGGCGCGCTCCTGCATCGCCTTGGAGGCGCGCAGGCTGTCCCGGCGGTGGACGATCGTGACCGACTTGGCGAAGCGCGAGAGGAAGGTCGCCTCCTCCATCGCGGTGTCACCGCCGCCGACCACGGCGATGTCCTGGTCCTTGAAGAAGAAGCCGTCACACGTGGCGCACCAGGAGACGCCGCGGCCGGACAGCTTGTCCTCGTTGGGCAGGCCCAGCTTGCGGTGCTGCGAGCCGGTGGTGACGATGACGGCCTTGGCGCGGTGGACGGTGCCCGCGGTGTCCGTAACGGTCTTGATGTCGCCGGTCAGGTCGACGGCGACGATGTCGTCCGGAACCAGCTCGGCGCCGAAGCGCTCGG
Organism: Streptomyces sp. NPDC045846; assembly: GCF_056431605.1. Lineage (NCBI taxonomy): Bacteria > Bacillati > Actinomycetota > Actinomycetes > Kitasatosporales > Streptomycetaceae > Streptomyces > Streptomyces sp. NPDC045846. The sequence continues at coordinate 466,703 of NZ_JBWKKJ010000004.1, forward strand.
CCTGGCCGCGCATGTTGTCCATGAGCTCCGGGCCCATGATGCCGTCCTGGAAGCCCGGGAAGTTCTCCACCTCGGTGGTGTTCATCAGCGCACCGCCGGCGGTGACGGCGCCCTCGAACACCAGCGGCTTCAGCGACGCACGTGCGGTGTACAGCGCGGCTGTGTATCCGGCCGGCCCCGAGCCAATGATGATCACGTTACGGACGTCGCTCACGGGTTTCTTCCTCGTCTCTGCGGACTGCCTACTGCCTGTCGGGGCCCCGGTCCAGGACTCTCACCCCACCCAACGGATCCTACGGGGGATGCATTCCCGAGCCGGACCGGCGGCGCGGAGACCTGGCTGGCCGCGAGACTTCAGCGACGCGGATAGGAGTGCGTCAGGAGCAGCTTCCCCGCGGCAGGGGAACCAGAGCTCTCGCAGGCCGCTTCGACGATGTAGGCGTCCACCTTCGCGGGATTCTCCTGGTCGGGCAGCACGACGAGATACACCTTGGCCCCGTTGTACGTGCCCTGTTCCGCTGCCAGCGGGGCTTGGCCGGGGTGACCGGTGCCCGTTTGGACGCAGGGCGGGACGCTGAAGGCGGAGCGCAGGCTGTCCGAGGAGCGCTCGTCGCTGGGCGCGTTCTTGGCTGACGGGGCGATCTTCGTGGAGGGGGCGGTCTCGGCGATGTGAGGTCCGGGCGGGGAGGCCAGCAGCGTGTGGACCCGTCCTTCGAGGGTGCCCGAGGAGTACACCATGCCGCCCGGGCTCGGGGTGGCGGACGCGGTGTGGTCGCCACGGGCGGTCGACGAGGATGGCGGGCTGTTCTGCGCGAAGAAGATTCCCGCGCCCACGGCAGCGGCGCCGAGCACCGCGCCGAGCACGGCAACGCGGCGGCGGCGTGCCCTGGCGGCGCGGCCGGGTCCCGTCGCGGCCCGGCTGTGCCCGGCGGGGCGGTCGGCGGCCGACAGACCGGATCCCGTGGCGACCGGCTCGGGCTCGGGGGCGGGTCCACCTGTCGAAGCAGGTGTTTCACGTGAAACATGCGCGGTTTCACGCCCGGTGTCGTCGTCGGGAGCCGTGGCGTTCAGCAGTGCTTCGGCGGCGAGTGCCGCATCGATGCGCCCCGCGACATCGGCAGGCATGCGCTGGGGGCCGGGCAGGGTGCCGAGCAGATCCCGGATCTCCTCCAGGGAGGCCCGTACGTCGGCGCAGAGGGCGCAGTCCTCCAGGTGGCGACGGACGTCCGCGGTGCGGGACGGCGGGAGAACGCCCTCGGTGAGTTCGGAGATCTCCGAGACGTCCGGGTGTTGTGTCGTTCCGGTCGTGGATGTCACGCGTGCCCACCTCCGCCCTTCACGGCAGCCGAATCGCTCGGTCCTGCGTCGTTTGTGCCCGTCGCAGGTGGGACGGATGTCCCCGGCGTCCGGTTCCTTCCCCCACCGGACTCCTCGCTATCCCCCGTGTCTGCGCGCAGATGAGTGAGCAGAGGCAACAGCCGTGCGCGTCCACGGGCGCAGCGGCTCTTCACCGTGCCGGTGGGAACGTCGAGCATGCGGGCGGCCTCCGCCACGGGGTAGCCCTGCATGTCGACGAGGACGAGCGCGGCCCGCTGATCCGGCGGGAGAGTGCCCAGCGCTTCGATGAGCTGGCGGTGGAGGTCCTGCCGCTCGGCCGGGGCCTCGGCGGACTCATGCGGCTCGATGAGCTGCTCCAGGCGCTCGGTGTCGTCGACCGGAGACGTCTTGCGGGAGGCGGCCTTGCGGGCCCGGTCGAGGCAGGCGTTCACCGTGATGCGGTGGAGCCAGGTGGTGACGGCCGACTGGCCACGGAAGGTGTGGGCGGCGCGGTAGGCCGAGACGAGGGCGTCCTGGACGGCGTCGGCGGCCTCCTCGCGATCGCCCAGCGTGCGCAGCGCCACCGCCCAGAGCCGGTCGCGGTGACGCCGCACGAGTTCACCGAAGGCATCGGGGTCGCCGTCGACGTGGCGGGCCAGCAGATCCTGATCGCCGAGGTCGCGCATTGTGGCCTCGTCCAACGGTGAGCCTCCCCCTGCCGTCCGGTCAGCCGGCGAACTTCACGTCGGTGATGGCCTGTTTGAAGCCCGGACCGCTGTAGTCGTCCTGGGGCGAGTCCGGCATCGCCGTCATCCAGAGCAGCACGTACCGCGTCTTGACCGGGGTGCTCGCCTTCATATCGGCCTTGGCGTCACTGGTCTTGACCGCGGCGATCTTCTTCATCGACTTGACCGAGGCCGACGGCGAAAGCGAGTCGGCCGCGTACAGCGTGATCGTGGTGTGATCGCCGCCGTAGCGCAACAGTATCGACGCGGTCGAGATGTCCTGGGGGGAGCCGAGGTCGTAGACGATCCCGACACCGGCCTTCACCGACGGCGCCAGGTCGGGGCCGTCTCTGAAGCTCCTAGTGCGCCAGTAGCTGTGTGGGTTGCCGTCGTAGGTGTTCCTCACGTCGGCGGGGTTCTGCGGTGACCCGTCGGGCGCGTACTCCTGCGCGTCCTGGATCTTGATCTGTACGGGAGCCTTCGGCTTGTCCCCGTCATTGCCGTGGTCCGTGGTCTGCGTGTTCCCGGTCTCGTTGGACCCGCCCTTGTCGCGGTGGAGCAGGGCGTCGGCAAGCTGCCAGCTGCCCAGGCCCAGCGCGGCGATCAGGAGCGCCGAGACGGCCCACTTGAGCGCCTTGCCGGTACGGCCCTGGAGCGCCGGGGGCGGGGGCGCCACGGTCTGGGTGACGGAGGGGCCGGGGCCGGCGGCCGGGCGGCCGTACGTCCCCTGCTGGTAGGTGGTGCGCTGGTACTCGGGCGGCGCAGTGAAGGCGGGCTCCGGCGGGCGGATGCGCGGCATCTCCCCGACGGCCTTGACCAACTCGTCCGGGGTGGTGCAGGGCGGCTCCTGGCGGGACGCGGTGGCCCCGTCGTTGACGAGGGCCCGCATGGCGAGTTCCGACAGGCCCCGGTGGACGCCCGCCCGTACCTGGTCGGGAGCGATCAGGCCGACGCCCTTGGGCAGCCCGTGCAGACCGTAGGCGTCGCTCTCGTACGGCCAGCGCTGGGTGAGCACGGCGTACAGCAGCGCGCCGATGGCCTCGGTGTCGGTGCGCTGCGGGGTGTCGGAGCTGATGCCGCGCAGCGCAGCGGCGACGGCGAGGCCCCGGATGCGGTACTGCCCCGTCGAGGTCCGCAGGACCGCGCTCGGGGTGAGCCTGAGGTGGGCCAGGCCCTCGCGGTGGGCGGCGGCCATGGCCTGGGAGACCTGCGTGACCATCTGGTACGCGTCGTGCGCCTCCAGCGGGCCGAGCGCCAGCAGGGCCGTGAGCTCGGTGGCGTCCGGCAGCCACTCGTGGACGACGTAGACGAGGTCGTTCTCCTCGACGGCGTCCAGGACCTGCACGAAGCGCGGGTCGCCGAGCAGCGCGGAGGAGCGGGCGGCGGCCAGGACGGAGCGGGCCCGGGGGTGGTCGGCGGGGAGCAGGTGGACGCCCACGGCCCGGCGGAGCTTCTCGTCGACCGCACGCCAGCTGCTGAAACCGTCCAGACGGGTGACGCACTCCTCGAGGCGGTAGCGTCTGGCCAGCTTGTGGCCGCTGTGCAGTTCGGGCGTCGCGATGGACGGCTCGGTGGCCTTGCGCTCGCCTCCGGCGCCGTTCGTGTTCTGCTCCGCCGTGTCTGCCGTGTCGATGGACTCCGTCACCCCGTCGGTCGTCGCCTGGTCCGCCTGGGCGGTCAGCGGGTTGTCGCCGCTGTTGTCGGCCACGTCGACGGCAGCCGTGCTACGTTCCGCCACCGTCGCTCCTGCCTCCCCATCCGTTGCGTGCTGTAGGCCAGCCATGCAAAGTCATGCCAATTGTGCCCACAGTCCGGCACTATGCACGACACGCGGTGGCCGGCGATGGTTGTGCGCGGGCTCCGGCCTCAGCGGCCGAGCCGCCCGCGAACCATGCCGACCATGGCGTTCAGCTCTTCGATGCGCATGCGCTTGGCCGCGACGAAGAAGACTCCGAGCAGGACGCCACCGCCGACGACCAGTGCCACGACCGATCCTCCGGCGCCCTCGCCCAGGAACTTCAGCAGACCGAAGCCCACCGCGCCACCGGCCACCGCGGCCGGCACGGCGGCCAGGCAGAGCCGGGCGTACGTACGAAGGACGTGCGGGCCGTCCAGGTCGCCACCCAGCCGGTTGCGCAGGCGCCGCCAGGCCACCCCGACGCCCACGGCGTAGGCCAGGCCGTACGCGGCGGCCATGCCCACGACCGCCCATCGGGCGGGCAGCACTACGTAGCAGGCGGCCGAGACCGCCGCGTTGACGGCGGCCACGATGACCGTGTTGTAGAAGGGCGTGCGGGTGTCCTCGTACGCGTAGAAGCCGCGCAGGACGACGTACTGCACGGAGTACGGGATCAGACCGAGGGCGAACGCCATCAGGATGAAGCCCATGGACTGGGCGGCCTGGACGCCGCTGGAGGCGTACAACAGGGTGCACATGGGGACGCCGAGCGCGAGGAACGCGAAGGCGACCGGCACGATCGCGACCGCCGAGTTCCGCAGCCCCTGCGAGATGTCGTCCCGGACGGCGCCGGGGTCGTTGTCGTGCGCGGCACGGGAGATGCGCGGCAGCAGCGCGGCCATGACCGAGACGGTGATGATGGCCTGCGGCATGCCCCAGATCAGCTGGGCGTTCGAGTAGGCGAGGAAGCCGGCGCCGGAGCGCCCCGATTCCTTGCCCGCGGCCGTGGCGAGCCGGGTGACGACGATGACTCCGGCCTGGTTGGCGAGGACGAACATGACGGTCCACTTGGCGAGCTTGACCGTCTTGCCGAGCCCGTGGCCCTTCCAGTCGAAGCGCGGCCGGAAGCGGAAGCCGGTCTCCCTGAGGTAGGGAAGCATCGCCAGGGCCTGCACGACCAGGCCGAGCAGGGTGCCGATGCCGAGCAGCCGGACGCCCTCGTGCGGGATCGTCTGGACGCCCATGTGGGACTCGGCAGAGGTGCCGTAGACCCAGATGAACAGGCCGAACGTGCAGATCATCACGATGTTGTTGAGGACCGGGGTCCACATCATCGCGCCGAACTTGCCGCGGGCGTTGAGGATCTGGCCCATCACCACGTGCACGCCCATGAAGAAGATCGTGGGCAGGCAGTAGCGGGCGAACGTGACGGCGACGCTGTTGGCGGCGGCGTCGTTGCCGATCGTCGGCGACATCAGCTGGATCAGCAGCGGGGCGCCGAGTACGGCGAGGGTGACGATGGTGCCGAGCGCCACCATGACCAGCGTGAGGAGACGGTTGGCGTAGGCCTCGCCGCCGTCCTCGTCGTCCTTCATGGAGCGCACCAGCTGGGGCACGAACACGGAGTTCAGGCCGCCGCCGACGGTGAGGATGTAGATCATCGTCGGCAGGGTCAGCGCGATGGTGAACGTGTCACCGAGCAGGGCGGCACCGAGCGCGGCGGTGATCACCAGGCTGCGTACGAAGCCGGTGAGCCGGGACACCAGGGTGCCCGCGGCCATCACGGCGCTGGACTTCATCAGGCTGGAGGCGCGCCCGGCCGGCTTCGGGGCAGGCGCGGGGGCCGGTTCCGGCGCGGCGAGCGCCGGGGGCTGGCCCGCCTGCTGCTGGTCCCGGTAGAGGTGGGCGAACGCGTCCTGCTCGGGCAGTTCCTCACTCGCCTGGGTGACCAGGTCGTCGACGCCCACGAACTGCGTCGTGCGCGCGTCGTCGCCGTACGGCAGGTGACGCGAGGGCCCCTCGGGCTCGGGTGGCGGGGTCTGCGCCCAGATCCGCGGGTCGGGTGCGTACTGCTGCGCGGCGGGCTGCTGGTAGAGCGGCGGCTGCTCGGCGTAGGTGCCCGGGGGCGGCGGGGGGTGCGCGGCGCGGTCGTACAGCGCCTCCGTCACCGGGTCCTGGGCGGACAGGTCCTGCGACCGGTACGGGTCGTAGGCGTAGGCCTCCTGGACGTACGGGTCAGGCGCGGCCTGCGGCGGCGGGACCTGCCCGGGCTGGGCGGGTGCCGGGGGCATGCCACCGGAGGGCGCGGCACCACTGCCAGCGCCCTGCCCACGGTCACCGTCGTACGGCGCGTTCATGGTGTACCCCACCTCATCGTCCCCGGCCGACCGGCCACGACATAGCTCAATGGTCCACTTTCTCACCCGGGCCGGGTGCGGCCCCGCTTTCCGGACCGGTGTCCGGTGTCGGGTCACTCGGCTGCCCGGGATCGGCGTCCGCCGAACCGTTCGACCGGCCGGGGCCGTCGTTTCCGTCGGACTCCTCGCGAGCCATGGCGCGCTTGCGGTGGGTGTACATCCTGATCCCGGCGAGCACCAGCAGGAGGACGCCGCCGGCGATGACCAGCATCACCGTCGGAGTGATCTCGGAGACCTGGACGGTGAACTCCATCGGTTCACCGTAAGGGGTGCCGTCCTCGGTGTAGAGCCGGGCGGTCACCGGGACGGGCCCGTTGGCGTTGGCGATGGCGGTGAACTTCACCGACTGGCTGCGGTCGCCGTCCACCTTGACCGGCTGTTCGCCGATCGCGGCGCCGTCCTCGCCCAGCTGGAGGCGGGTGGGGCTCTTCGGCTGGAGTCTCAGCACCAGGTGGTCGACGCCCTGCACCAGCTTGTTCTGCACGGTGACGGCGATCGTCGCGCTGCGCCCCGACATGGTCGCCGTCGACTTCTGGATGAGGTGGACCTGGTCGGCCAGGCCGTTCAGGTACAGCTGCACTCCGGACCGGTAGTTCTGCGCGCCGCCCGAGTCGCCGCGCCAGGACGTCGACATCTCCCGGTTGATCGCGTTGCCGAAGGGCGTGACGACCCGGTCGGGCGCGGACAGGATGACCTTGAACCTGTCCAGGGTGCCCTGGGTGTTCTTCATGTCCTGGAAGGCGTCGAGTGGCAGCTCCTGCTGACGCAGGGCGTCCGGGTACGCACCCGTGCCGGGCACCTTCGTGGTGGCGAGCGGGTCGGGCTTGGCCGTGGCCGCTCCGGACAGGTCGAGGGGCTGGGTCCAGCGCTGCGGGTCCAGCGCGTGCAGCGCGGCGGCCATCGTCTGCGCCTGGCTGACGGACGGCATCCGCTGGGGGGCCACGACGATGCTGCGCTGCTTGGTGCTGTCCTGGAGCGTGACGGCGAGGGTCTGCGCGAGGAACTCCTGCGCGGCCAGGGTCGAGGTGTCCGCCATGGACATATCTCCCTGGAAGGCCGTGGAGAGCCGGGCGTCGGCCACGATCGCGTTGGCGCCGGCGCCGATCGGCCGGGTCGCCGTGGGCGCGTACGAGAGGGCGCTGTCCCGCAGGCTGTCGCTGCGCGCGATCACGTTGTGCGCCCCGGCCGAGGTGGCCACGTCGACGATCGACGGGTCGACGGCGCCGTCCACGGGCCAGGAATAGTCCACGGACGGGGTCACGTGGAGGATGGTGTCGATGGTCTTCTGCGCGACCTCGGTGGCGCTCTGCAGATGGCCCAGTGAGCCCGGAACGTCCCGGCCGTGGTGGGCGAGCGAGGCCAGATCGGGGTCGGCGAACGGCAGCGAGACGACCTTTTCGCCCTGGACGGCGGCCTCCAGCGAGCTCAGCCACGCCTTGGCGACGTCCTGGCTGGTACCGGCGACCAGGTTGTCGCCGACCTTGATCTTGTAGTTGCGGGTCATCGCGTCGACGGTGGCGAGCAGATCCGGGTCGATCACCCAGGTCACGGGCAGTTGCCTGCCCAGCGAGACCATCTGCTCCAGCCGCCCGCCGGGGCCGATGTCCCGCGCCAGCGAGTCGTCGGCGAAGACGGGCGTCTGCTGGGAGTCCGAGCCCGTCTGGGCGGTGAGGTGGGACGAGGAGATCAGCGGCCACAGGAAGGTGAGCTGGCTCTTCTTGCCCTCGGTGGCCTCCGGCTGCCACGGCAGGAAGGTGCGCTGGATGCCGAGTACCTGGTCGTACTGCTGGCTCGCGGTCTGACCCGAGAGGGAGACGCCCAGCGGATACACGCCGTCTTCGCCGAGGCCCAGCTTGGAGACCGGCACGGACAGGGTGAAGTCCTGGCTGACGCCCGCGGCCAGCTTGGCGAACTTGACCGTGGGGCCGTCTCCGACCTCCGCCGCGTCTATACCGGGCGAGTATCCGGTGCGCCCGGCCGTCTCCTCGATGGCGCTGCGCCCGGACAGCTTCGTGCCCACCCGGAGTCCCACATGGGCGCCGGTGACGGCCTGCTTGCCCTTGTTGGTCACCGTGCCGGAGATCGTCAGCGTGTCGCTCTTGACGGGCGCCTTGGGAGCCACCGAGTCGAGGGACACCTGGACGCTCTGGCCGCCCACCGCGTCCTCGGCCGCGTGCGCCGCCGGGGCGGCCGTGGCGGACAGCAGGCCCGCGAACAAAGGAGCGCCGACGAGCAGCGCCGCTGTGCGGCGCAGCCACCGGCTGGCAGGTGAGGGAGTCATCCCCTGGGAATCTGCCGCCTCGGCCACGCGCTCGCCCGTCCCTCGCTGTCGTCGCTGTCGGTTGCTGCGTCCACGCATGGTAACGATGCGGACTGCGGCGAAGTGCCGCGGACTGCTCCACATGATCGGAAGAGTGCCGTACCGACGGGAGCGCTTGCGAACCGGGCCGGTGATAAACGATGACGTCCCGGTCGGCCGGGCCACGTACCCTTTTCTGTTGTGCCGAACGCCAACGAAGACAATCCCAGTGCACTGAGCCAGGTGCAGCGCCGCGCGGTGAGCGAACTGCTGCGGGTGTCCCCAGTCGCGGACGACCTCGCCATCCGATTCGAGGAGGCGGGGTTCTCGCTCGCCCTCGTGGGCGGCTCGGTCCGGGACGCGCTGCTCGGGCGGCTCGGCAACGACCTGGACTTCACGACGGACGCCCGGCCCGAGGACGTGCTGAAGATCGTGCGGCCCTGGGCGGACGCGGTCTGGGAGGTCGGGATCGCCTTCGGGACGGTCGGCTGCCAGAAGGACGGCTACCAGATCGAGGTCACGACGTACCGCTCCGAGGCGTACGACCGGACCTCGCGCAAGCCCGAGGTGTCCTACGGCGACTCCATCGAGGAAGACCTCGTGCGTCGCGACTTCACCGTCAACGCGATGGCGGTGGCACTGCCCCAGAAGGAGTTCGTCGACCCCTACGGCGGCCTCGAAGACCTCGCCGCGCGGGTGCTCCGCACGCCCGGGACGCCCGAGGAGTCCTTCTCCGACGACCCGCTGCGGATGATGCGTGCCGCGCGCTTCGCCGCCCAGCTGGACTTCGAGGTGGCTCCCGAGGTCGTCACCGCCATGACGGAAATGTCGGGCCGCATCGAGATCGTCTCCGCCGAGCGGGTGCGCGACGAGTTCAACAAGCTGCTGCTCTCCGCACACCCGAAGAAGGGGCTGCGGCTCCTCGTCGACACCGGGCTCGCCGACCACGTGCTGCCGGAACTGCCGGCCCTGCGGCTGGAGAGTGACGAACACCACCGGCACAAGGACGTCTACGAGCACTCGCTGACCGTCCTGGACCAGGCGATCGATCTGGAGCAGGACGGGCCGGACCTGGTGCTGCGGATCGCGGCGCTGCTGCACGACATCGGCAAGCCGAGGACGCGGCGGTTCGAGTCGGACGGACGGGTCTCCTTCCACCACCACGAGGTGGTCGGCGCCAAGATGACCAAGAAGCGCATGACCGCGCTGAAGTACTCGAACGAGATGGTCAAGGACGTCGCGAAGCTCGTGGAGCTGCATCTGCGCTTCCACGGCTACGGGACCGGGGAGTGGACGGACTCGGCCGTGCGCCGCTACGTCCGTGACGCGGGCCCGCTCCTCGACCGGCTGCACAAGCTGACTCGCTCGGACTGCACCACGCGCAACAAGCGCAAGGCGAGCGCGCTGTCACGGGCCTACGACGGCCTGGAGGAGCGGATCGCCGAGCTCCAGCAGCAGGAGGAACTGGACTCGATCCGGCCCGACCTGGACGGCAACCAGATCATGGAGATTCTGGGCATCGGCCCGGGCCCGGCGATTGGGCAGGCGTACAAGCACCTGCTGGAACTGCGGCTGGAGAACGGGCCCATGGAGCACGACGCCGCGGTCGCGGCGCTCAAGGAGTGGTGGGCGACCCAGGGCTGAGGGTCATGTTTCACGTGAAACATGACGGGTGACGGCATGCGGGCGGGGCGGTGTTTCACGTGAAACACCGCCCCATCCACATGCCCGGGGATGTGCCGCTGTCGCCTGTGACTGGGGTCCGGGCGCTCATGCGCGAGGAGTCCGGATCATGAAGGCCGCCACCGCCGCGTAGATGAGGGAGACCGTGATGACGAGGGCGGCCGAGCGGCCGTCCGGGGGGAGCATCAGTGCGGCTACCGCGGCGGCGCCGACGAAGGCCATGTTGAAGAGGACGTCGTATAGGGAGAAGATCCGGCCGCGGAAGGAGTCGTCCACCGTGGACTGGATCACCGTGTCCGTGGTGATCTTCGCGCCTTGGGTGACGAGCCCGAGGACGAAGGCGGCGACCAGCATCGGCGCGGGAGCGAAGGGCAGACCGAGGGCCGGTTCGAGCACCGCGGCGGTGGCCGAGCAGCCCACGATCCAGCGGTACTGGCCGAGCCGGTCCACCGCCCACGGGGTCATCACGGCCGCGGCGAAGAAGCCCGCCCCCGAGATGCCCACGGCGAGTCCGAGCAGCGCGAGGCCACCGGTCCCGCCGTTGTCTCCCGCCCCCTCGGCCCAGGCGTAGCGGCAGAGCATCAGCAGCATCACGGTCAGCGCCCCGTAGCAGAACCGCATCAGCGTCATGGCGGTGAGCACACGGGCGGTTGACCTGCGCTCGTTCAGGTGCCGTACGCCGTCGGCCAGCCCGCGTGCCGTCGAGCGGATCACCGCGGCCAGACCGGGCTGGGCCGCCGTGGGGTCGGGTCCGAGCAGGCCGGGCGGCAGGCGCAGGGACGCCAGCGAGGCGCAGAGATAGAGGACGGCGCCCAGGATGACCGTCGCGGCATCCGCGTCGATCACGAGGCGCAACGCGAAGGCCAGCCCGCCGCCGGCGGTCGCGGCCAGCGTTCCGGCGGTCGGCGAGAGCGAGTTGGCCATGACGAGACGATCGGCGTCGACGACCCGGGGCAGGGAGGCCGACAGCCCGGCCAGGACGAACCGGTTGACGGCCGTGACGGAGAGGGCGGAGGCGTAGAAGAGCCAGTCGGGCGCGGTGCCGAGCACGAGCAGCGCCGTGCAGCCGGCGAGCGCGGACCGCAGGAGGTTCCCGTAGAGGAACACCTGGCGCCGTCGCCAGCGGTCGAGCAGGACACCCGCGAACGGGCCGACGAGCGAGTAGGGCAGGAGCAGGACCGCCATGGCGGACGCGATGGCGCCGGGCGAGGCCTGTTTCTCGGGGGAGAAGACGACGTACGTGGCCAGGGCGACCTGGTAGACGCCGTCCGCGGCCTGGGACAGCAGTCGTACGGCCAGCAGGTGCCGGAAGTGCTTCAGGCGCAGGAGCACGCGTAGATCACGTACGACAGGCATGTGGGCAAGCGTCACATACCCGAAGGGTCCCCGTGCGCACATGGCGCACAGGGACCCTCAGCAGTCCTCAGGGATGCGAGCTCTAGCGCTCGACCTCGCCCTTGATGAACTTCTCGACGTTGGCGAAGGCCTCGTCGTCGAAGTACTGGACCGGCGGGGACTTCATGAAGTAGCTCGACGCCGACAGGATCGGTCCACCGATGCCGCGGTCCTTGGCGATCTTCGCCGCGCGCAGGGCGTCGATGATGACACCCGCGGAGTTCGGGGAGTCCCAGACCTCGAGCTTGTACTCGAGGTTGAGCGGAACGTCACCGAAGGCGCGGCCCTCAAGACGCACGTACGCCCACTTGCGGTCGTCCAGCCAGGCCACGTAGTCCGACGGACCGATGTGGACGTTCTTCTCGCCCATGTCGCGGTCGGGGATCTGCGAGGTGACGGCCTGCGTCTTCGAGATCTTCTTGGACTCGAGGCGGTCGCGCTCCAGCATGTTCTTGAAGTCCATGTTGCCGCCGACGTTGAGCTGCATGGTGCGCTCAAGACGGACACCGCGGTCCTCGAACAGCTTCGCCATCACACGGTGCGTGATGGTGGCGCCGACCTGCGACTTGATGTCGTCGCCGACGATCGGGACGCCCGCCTCGGTGAACTTGTCCGCCCACTCCTTGGTGCCGGCGATGAAGACCGGGAGGGCGTTGACGAACGCGACCTTGGCGTCGATGGCGCACTGCGCGTAGAACTTCGCGGCGTCCTCGGAACCGACCGGCAGGTAGCAGACCAGAACGTCGACCTGCTTGTCCTTGAGGACCTGGACGACGTCGACCGGAGCCTCGGCGGACTCCTCGATGGTCATGCGGTAGTACTTGCCGAGACCGTCCAGGGTGTGGCCGCGCTGGACCGTGACGCCCTTGTTGGGGACGTCGCAGATCTTGATGGTGTTGTTCTCGCTGGCGCCGATGGCGTCCGAGAGGTCGAGGCCGACCTTCTTGGCGTCGACGTCGAACGCGGCGACGAACTCCACGTCACCGACGTGGTAGTCGCCGAACTGGACGTGCATCAGACCCGGGACCTTGGTGGCCGGGTCGGCGTCCTTGTAGTACTCGACGCCCTGCACCAGCGAGGCGGCGCAGTTGCCCACGCCGACGATGGCTACGCGAACCGAACCCATTCCGGTTGCTCCCTGTTCGATCTCTTCGAAGGCCTGCGTGCGCAGAGCCTTCAGTTGGCGGTGTCCTCGGACGGATCCGGCCGGGTGCTGTCCCGGTGCCGGGGCAGGCCGCCCGTCTCTCCTGATGTGTTGTCCTGCTGAGCCGAGCCGGTGGCGGGGCCGGACCGCTGGTCCCGTCCCGCCCGCTCGCTCTCGATGAGCTCGTTCAGCCAGCGCACCTCGCGCTCCACGGACTCCATGCCGTGGCGCTGCAGCTCAAGCGTGTAGTCGTCCAGGCGCTCGCGCGTACGGACCAGGGAAGCGCGCATCTTCTCGAGGCGCTCCTCCAGCCGGCTGCGACGACCTTCCAGCACGCGCATCCGCACCTCGCGCTCCGTCTGGCCGAAAAAGGCGAAACGGGCGGCGAAGTGCTCGTCTTCCCAGGTGTCGGGGCCGGTGTGGGAGAGCAGCTCCTCGAAGTGCTCCTTACCTTCCGCCGTCAACCGATAGACGATCTTGGCGCGGCGCCCTGCGAGTGAAGCGGCGAGCGCGTCCTCGGGAGCGCTGCCCGGCTCCTCGATCAGCCAGCCGTTGGCGACCAGCGTCTTGAGGCAGGGGTAGAGGGTCCCGTAACTGAAGGCCCGGAAGATCCCCAGCGAGGTGTTGAGCCGCTTGCGCAGCTCGTAACCGTGCATCGGGGCCTCGCGGAGCAGCCCGAGTACGGCGAATTCGAGGATGCCGGAGCGCCTGCTCATCCTTCGCCTCCTCGGTCTTCGGGGACCTTTATGCCGTGCTGATGTATCGACTCGATACATCAGCACGATAGAGCCGAGTCGTAGCTGCGACAAGAGGGGCCATGGTGAACGGCGTCACATCCTCAATTCATAGGCAGCAACTTGCCTGATTTGGGGTGAACTTCGGCCCTAGGGCGGTTTTGAGCGTGCGTAGTCTGTGCGCCATGCAGATCACTGTGTGCCGAGTGACGTCAGGGGGCGTCGGCGCGTCCAGCGCCATCGGTACACGGGCTGCGGTGCGGCTCGGCCCTTCGTGGAGCCGGCGCGCACACCGGGGGGACAGGAACTCAGCTGCCGTTTTCAGGCGCTCTCGCCTGCCCGAGGAGTAGTCGTTCGATGAGCGAGCACCGTCGCAAACCGCCGCAGCCCCAGGGCGGTGGACGTGCCGCGGCCCGGCGCGCCGCGCAGCAGTCCTCCGGTCGCAGAGCGGCCCGGCCGACGGCCGGATCCCCGGACGCTTCGGCCGCTTCCCCGTCCGGCTCGTACGGATCGCCGTCCGCACCCCACGCCGAGGAGCCCAGCTACGGCGGGCGCGCCGAGGCCCGCCGGGCCCAGCGCGGGGGCGGCCGCAGGCGCGCGCCGGACGCCGCGGGGCCTCCGGGTGGGCCCGGGCGCAGGGCGGGCAGAGGCGGTGCATCCGGCGGTCGGCCCTCCAAGAAGCGGTTCATCGACTATCCGCGCTTCGGCAAACACGGCTGGCGCCGCTGGGTGCCGTCCTGGAAGCTCGTGAGCGCGTGCTGCCTGAGCTGTTTCGGCCTGCTGGTCGTCTTCATCGGCGTGGCGTACTACATGGTGGGCGTCCCGGACGTGGCCCGGGCGGCAACGGCCCAGAACAACGTCTACTACTGGGCCGACGGCTCCCAGATGGTCGCCACCGGTGGGGAGGTCAACCGCCAGATCATCCCGTACGAGCAGATCCCGAAGGCCATGCAGTACGCCGTCATCTCGGCCGAGAACAAGACCTTCGAGACCGACAGCGGCGTCGACCCCCAGGGCATCGCCCGAGCCCTGCTGAACATGGCCAAGGGCGGTCAGACCCAGGGTGGCTCGACCATCACCCAGCAGTACGTGAAGAACGCCCGCCTCGACGACCAGTCGCAGACGATCACCCGTAAGTTCAAAGAGCTCTTCATCTCCATCAAGGTCGGCGCGACCAAGCAGAAGAGCGAGATCATGGCCGGGTACCTGAACACCGCGTACTACGGACGCGGCGCCTACGGCCTGCAGGCGGCGGCCCGCACGTACTACGGCAAGGACGCCAAGGACCTCGACCCGAGCCAGTGCGCCTTCCTGGCCTCGCTCCTCAAGGGCGCCACCTATTTCGACCCGGCCGGCGCCCCGGAGATCGACCCGGCGGCCACCGCGCAGCAGAACACCAAGAACGCCATGGAGCGCTGGGCCTGGATCCTCGACCAGGAGGTCAAGGACAAGCACATGGACGCGTCCGAGCGCGCGAAGTACAAGATGTTCCCGATGCCCGACAAGCCGAAGAAGAACGCGAATCTCGGCGGGCAGATCGGCTATCTCGTCTCCCTCGCACAGGCGTACGCGAAGAACACCAACCCGGACATCGACCTGGCCAAGGGCGGCTACCAGATCTACACGACCTTCGACAAGAAGAAGGTCCAGGCGATGGAGGGCGTGGTCAAGCAGGTCCGGGACAAGAACATCGACCCGAAGAAGCGCCCCAAGGTGGACACCTTCGTCCAGTTCGGCGCCGCTTCGGTGGATGTGAAGACCGGGGCCATCGTGGCCATCTACGGCGGCGAGGACGCGACCAAGCACTTCACCAACAACGCCGACGAGACCGGCGCCCAGGTCGGCTCGACCTTCAAGCCGTTCGTCCTCGCGGCCGGTATGGAGTACGGCAAGCGCGACCCGAACAAGCCCGCCTCGCAGGCCGACTCCGATCGGACGCCCGTCTCGCCGGACAGCATCTACAGCGGCAAGAACAAGCTGAAGATCAAGAACTACGACGGCACCGTCTGGAAGAACCAGGACGGCAACGAGTGGCTGCAGACCAACGACGGTGACGAGTCGTACAACCCCCCGAGCTACGCCATCGACCTCCGCTACGCGATGCAGGAGTCGGTGAACACGCCGTACGTCCAGCTCGGCATGGACGTCGGCACCGACAAGGTGAAGCAGGTCGCCATGGCGGCGGGGCTGCGCGACAGCAAGACCAGCATGGCCTCCTCCAGCGTGCCGTCGTTCTCCATCGGCACCTCCTCGCCCAGCGCGATCCGGATGGCCGGCGCGTACGCCACCTTCGCCGCCAGCGGCACGCAGCGCGACCCGTTCTCCGTGACGTCGGTGAAGAAGGACGGGAAGGTGATCTACCAGCACGAGGACCAGACCAAGAGCGCCTTCCCGGCTGCCGTCGCCAACAACGTCACGGACGTCCTGAAGAACGTCGTCGAAAAGGGCACGGGAACGAACGCCAAGCTCAGCGGCCGCCAGGTGGCGGGTAAGACCGGTACCACCGACGGCAACCGGTCGGCGTGGTTCGTCGGCTACACGCCGCAGTACTCGACCGCTGTCAGCATGTACCGCCTCGACGACAACGAGACGAGCAAGAAGCGCGAGTTCCTGGAGATGTTCGGAACGGGCGGCCAGGAGAAGATCCATGGTGCGTCGTTCCCGTCGACCATCTGGCACGACTACATGCAGCAGGCGCTCGGCGACTCTCCCGCCGAATCCTTCCCGGCGCCCGAGAAGATCGGTGACAAGGTCTACGGCGGCGGGATGTCCCCCAGTCCCAGCGCGGTTCCGTCGGCGAGCTCCTCACCCTCGTCGGCTCCGTCCAACAAGCCCTCCAGCAGCCCGACGACGTCCCCGTCCCCGTCGCCCAGCAACTCCTGCAGCAAGTGGGACTGGACCTGCAACAACTCGGGCGGGACCAACCAGGGACCGACGAACGGCGGAGTGGATGGCGGAACCACCACCAGCCCGTCTCCCTCCAGATCGAAGCCCGGCAACGGCCCCGGTGGCGGCTGGTTCGGACCGTCCGGCGGCTAGGACGGTTGGTTGAGGAATGAGGGGCGGTGTTTCACGTGAAACACCGCCCTTCTGTTTCACGTGAAACGACGGCCTCGTTTCACGTGAAACACGACCGCTCCCCGTATCCACAGCGGTGTACGGCAGGATGTCGGGCATGACGAGCGAGACGAGCCCCCGTGTGTACGAGGACCGGCGCGGAGACTCCGCGGAACCCGTCGTGCGCCCCACGGAGCAGGACGAGGTCGCCGCGGCGGGCAGCCAGCTGATCGGCGGGCCGCTCGGCCGCTGGGCGAGGCCCGGCCACCACTGGCTCACGCCGATCAGAATCGTGGTGCTCGTCGCCCTCGGGATGTTCGCCCTGGGGATGGCCCAGAAGCTGCCCTGCTACGACTGGGCCTGGTTCCGGGGTGCCAATTCGCAATACACGCACGCCTGCTACTCGGACATCCCGCACCTGTACTCGCTGCGCGGCTTCGCCGACAACCTCGTGCCGTACTTCGACCGCCTCAACGGCGACATGAACTACCTCGAATACCCGGTGCTGACCGGCCTGTTCATGGAGGTCGCCTCCTGGCTGACGCCGGGCAGCGGCGACATGCAGCACCGGGAGCAGATGTACTGGATGGTCAACGCGGGCATGCTGATGGCCTGCACGGCCGTCATCGCCGTCTGCGTCGCGCGCACGCACCGCCGTCGTCCCTGGGACGCCCTCCTGGTCGCGCTCGCCCCCGCCTTCGCCCTCACGGCCACCATCAACTGGGACCTGTTCGCCGTCGCCCTCACCGCGGCCGCGATGCTGATGTGGTCGCGCGGTCGGACGCTCGCGTTCGGCATCCTGATCGGGCTCGCGACCGCCGCGAAGCTGTACCCCGTCTTGCTGCTCGGACCGCTGCTCGTGCTGTGCTGGCGGGCCGGAAAATGGCGGGAGTTCGGGGCCGCGGCACTGGGCGCCGCGGGGGCCTGGCTGGTCGTGAACCTGCCGGTGATGATGCTCGCGCCCGAGGGGTGGAAGAAGTTCTACACCTTCAGCCAGGAACGGTCCGTGGACTTCGGCTCGTTCTGGCTGATCATTTCGCAGCGGACGGGCAAGGGCCTGGACACCGACATGGTGAACACGCTGGCCGCGCTGCTCATGGTGCTGGCCTGTGCGGGAATCGCGGTGCTCACGCTCACCGCGCCGCGCCGTCCGCGCTTCGCGCAGCTGGCCTTCCTGGTGGTCGCCGCGTTCATCATCACCAACAAGGTCTACTCACCGCAGTACGTCCTCTGGCTGATCCCGCTGGCCGCGCTCGCCAGGCCGCGCTGGCGCGACTTCCTGATCTGGCAGGCCGGTGAGGTCGTGTACTTCCTCGGGATCTGGCTGTACCTCGCCTACACGATGAGCGGCGACAAGCACCAGGGCCTGCCGACCGAGGGCTACCAACTGGCCATCGCCGCGCACCTGTTGACCACGCTGTATCTGTGCGCCGTCGTGGTGCGCGACACCCTGATGCCGGAGCGGGACGTCGTACGCCGGGACGGCACGGACGATCCGTCGGGCGGAGTCCTCGACCGGGCAGAGGACGTGTTCGTGCTGGGCCAGGCGGCGCATCCCCCGCGCCACGCGGTGACGCTCGAAGAGGGGCCGCGGGTGGAGTGGGGCGCCAGGACCCCCGCCTCCTAGCGGACCTGTGAAAGGGCTCGGGCCCCTGGCCGACGGCGGCTGTCGTCGGCCAGGGGCCCGATGTTCTGCGTGCCCCGCGGGGCGGTCCTGCCTAGCGGTCGACCAGGCGGTCGAACTGCGTGGTGGTGTGGCGCAGGTGGGCCACCAGCTCGTCGCCCACACGCGGTTCCTGCGAGTCCGATGGCACGAACAGGATCGACACCTGCATGTGCGGAGGCTCAGCGAACCAGCGCTGCTTGCCCGCCCAGACGAACGGCGACAGGTTGCGGTTGACGGTGGCGAGCCCGGCCCGGGCGACGCCCTTGGCCCGCGGCATCACACCGTGCAGAGCCTTCGGGGCCTCCAGACCCACGCCGTGCGAGGTACCGCCGGCGACCACGACCAGCCAGCCGTCGGACGCGACCTTCTGCTGGCGGTAGCCGAACCGGTCGCCCTTGGCGACCCGGGTGACGTCCAGCACGGCCCCCCGGTACTCGGTCGCCTCGTGGTCGCCGAGCCACAGCCGCGTTCCGATGCGGGCGCGGAAGCGGGTCTGCGGGAACTGCTGCTGCAGCCGGGCCTGCTCCTCGGCACGCAGGTGGCTGACGAACATGGTGTGCAGCGGCAGCCGGGCCGCGCGCAGCCGGTCCATCCACGCGATGACCTCTTCGACGGCGTCCGAGCCGTCGGTGCGGTCGAGCGGCAGGTGCAGCGCAAAGCCTTCGAGCCGTACGTCCTCGATGGCGGAGCGCAGCATGCCGAGCTCCTCCTCCTTCACGCCGTGCCGCTTCATCGAGCTCATGCACTCGATGACCACCCGGGCGCCCACCAGGGCGTGCACGCCGTCGACCGAGGAGACCGAGCGGATCACGCGGTCGGGCAGCGGTACGGGCTCCTCACCGCGCCGGAACGGCGTGAGGACGAGCAGGTCGCCGCTGAACCAGTCCTTGATCCGGGCGGCTTCGTAGGTCGTGCCGACCGCCAGGATGTCCGAGCCGAAGCGGGACACCTCGTCCGCGAGCCGCTCGTGGCCGAAGCCGTAGCCATTGCCCTTGCAGACCGGGACGATGCCCGGGAACTGGTCGATCACGGACTTCTGGTGCGCCCGCCAGCGAGCGGAGTCGACGTAGAGGGTGAGCGCCATGGCCGTCCGGACCTTTCTGATGGCTGCGATGTGTCGGAGGTACGAGGAACGAGGTTACGCAACCGCTCAGCGGCGCGACATATACATGTCCAGCGCCTTGTGGAGCAGCTTGTTCAGCGGGAAGTCCCACTCGCCGAGGTACTCGGCCGCCTCGCCCCCGGTGCCCACCTTGAACTGGATGAGGCCGAAGAGGTGGTCGGTCTCGTCCAGGGAGTCGGAGATGCCGCGCAGGTCGTAGACCGTCGCGCCCATCGCGTAGGCGTCGCGGAGCATCCGCCACTGCATCGCGTTGGAGGGCCGCACCTCGCGGCCGATGTTGTCGGAGGCCCCGTAGGAGTACCAGACGTGGCCGCCCACGACGAGCATCGTCGCCGCCGAGAGGTTGACCCCGTTGTGGCGTGCGAAGTAGAGCCGCATCCGGTTGGGGTCCTCGGAGTTGAGGACCGTCCACATGCGCTGGAAGTACGAGAGCGGACGCGGGCGGAAGTGGTCGCGCACCGCGGTGATCTCGTACAGGCGCTGCCACTCGGCGAGGTCCTCGTAGCCGCCCTGGACGACCTCCACGCCGGCCTTCTCGGCCTTCTTGATGTTGCGGCGCCACAACTGGTTGAACCCCTTGAGGACATCGTCCAGGGAGCGGTTGGCCAGCGGCACCTGGAAGACGTAGCGCGGCTGCACGTCGCCGAACCCGGCGCCGCCGTCCTCGCCCTGCTGCCAGCCCATCTTGCGCAGCCGGTCGGCGACTTCGAAGGCACGCGGCTCGATGTGCGTGGCCTCGACGTCGCGCAGGCGCTTGACGTCCGGGTCCTGGATGCCGGACTTGATGGCGGTCGAGTCCCAGCGCCGGATGACGACGGGCGGCCCCATCTTCACGGAGAACGCACCCTGCTGCTTGAGGTGCGCGAGCATCGGCTTCAGCCACTCGTCCAGGTTGGGCGCGTACCAGTTGATGACCGGCCCCTCGGGCAGGTACGCCAAGTAGCGCTTGA
Source organism: Streptomyces sp. NPDC045846 (assembly GCF_056431605.1). Taxonomy (NCBI): domain Bacteria; kingdom Bacillati; phylum Actinomycetota; class Actinomycetes; order Kitasatosporales; family Streptomycetaceae; genus Streptomyces; species Streptomyces sp. NPDC045846. Next base: position 486,891 of record NZ_JBWKKJ010000004.1, read on the forward strand.
CCTTGGGGAGCTGGCGGTAGAGGACGAGACCGGCGCCCACGAGCTCGCCGTTCTTGTCGAACCAGCCGAGGCTCTCCGAACGCCATTCCGTCTTGACGTCAGCCCACGCCGGGACCTGGCAGTGGCTCGCCGCGGGCAGGCTCTGGATGTACGCCAGATGCTGCTCACGGCTGATGGTCCTCAGGGTCAGGCTCATGCGGGGCGCTCCTCGGCAGGTGTGTCCCCATGGGTACAGGGGCTCCGGCTCTCGTGCCGAAGCCTACTGGGCCGCAGGAGCGCCCCGGTTGGCCCGTACGGCACAGCGCCGTACGGGATTCCGGGATGGTGGGGGCAGGGCGGCCGTCAGCCGCCCACGACACCGCCGAAGAGCCCGCCGTGGGCCATGCCGAGGAAGAACCCGACACCGGAGGCGCCGAGCCCGAGGATCAACAGGAAGCGTTCGCGCGTCGTGGCCGAGATGAACTGGCCGTACGCGCCCGTGACGATCCCGGCCAGCCCGGCCCACGAGCTGACCAGGTGGAGGTTGTGGAACCACGCGGTGGTGAAGGCCAGCACGCCCAGGACGACCGTGACGGCCGCGAATGTGTCCTGGAGCGGATGGGGCTTGCCGTCGGTGGCGAAGAGGGAGACGGCGTTCGGTCGCACTGCTTGTGCCATGAAGCACCTCCTGGCGGAAGGCGGCGAAGGGTGACGCCGCACACACCCGATCTGTACAGATTGCGTCCCCTGCCCACTGGATTTCAACCGGAAGCGGGTCAACAGGTACTCTGGTCGGTCTGCACCGGTGTCAGCCGTGCCCGCGTACCGTCCCGCTCCTCACGGAGAGGGATTGTCAGTGGGGGCCGATACCGTTGCTTACGCATCACGACCCTCCTGCCACGGAACGACCGTGGCCGCTGAGTCCAAAGGAGGTGGGTTCCACATGCGTCACTACGAGGTGATGGTCATCCTCGACCCCGATCTGGAGGAGCGCGCTGTCTCTCCCCTGATCGAGAACTTCCTCTCCGTCGTCCGCGAGGGCAACGGAAAGGTTGAGAAGGTCGACACCTGGGGCCGTCGTCGTCTCGCCTACGAGATCAAGAAGAAGCCCGAGGGCATCTACACGGTCATCGACCTTCAGGCCGAGCCTGCGGTCGTCAAGGAGCTCGACCGTCAGATGAACCTGAACGAGTCGGTCCTCCGGACCAAGGTCCTCCGTCCCGAGACCCACTGAGCTTCCGCTCAGAGGTAATCGGGTCCGAGTAGCAACACAGCAGCCAGCAGCAATCCCCGCCGAGAGGTTCATCCATGGCAGGCGAGACCGTCATCACGGTCGTCGGCAATCTCGTCGACGACCCCGAGCTGCGCTTCACCCCCTCCGGTGCGGCCGTCGCGAAGTTCCGTGTCGCGTCCACTCCCCGCACCTTCGACCGTCAGACCAATGAGTGGAAGGACGGCGAGAGCCTGTTCCTGACCTGCTCGGTCTGGCGTCAGGCGGCGGAGAACGTCGCGGAGTCGCTCCAGCGAGGCATGCGCGTAGTCGTGCAGGGCCGGCTGAGGCAGCGGTCCTACGAGGACCGCGAGGGTGTCAAGCGCACGGTCTTCGAGCTGGACGTCGAGGAAGTCGGCCCCAGCCTCAAGAACGCCACGGCCAAGGTCACCAAGACCACCGGTCGCGGCGGCCAGGGTGGCTACGGCGGCGGTCAGCAGCAGGGCGGCGGCAACTGGGGCGGAGCCCCCAGCGGTGGCCAGCAGGGCGGCGGCGGTGCTCCCGCCGACGACCCCTGGGCCTCCAGCGCGCCGGCCGGCGGCAGCCAGCCGCAGAGCGGCGGCGGTGGCGGCTGGGGCGGAAGCTCCGGCGGCGGCTACTCGGACGAGCCGCCCTTCTAGGGCAGCTCGTAACCCCACTTCTTGATCACACAGGAGAAACACCATGGCGAAGCCGCCTGTGCGCAAGCCTAAGAAGAAGGTCTGCGCTTTCTGCAAGGACAAGACCGCTTACGTGGACTACAAGGACACGAACATGCTGCGGAAGTTCATTTCCGACCGTGGCAAGATCCGTGCCCGCCGCGTGACCGGCAACTGCACGCAGCACCAGCGTGACGTCGCCACGGCCGTCAAGAACAGCCGTGAGATGGCGCTGCTGCCCTACACGTCCACCGCGCGATAAGGGAAGGGTGACCGAAAAATGAAGATCATCCTGACCCACGAGGTCTCTGGCCTCGGCACTGCCGGCGACGTCGTTGACGTCAAGGACGGCTACGCTCGCAACTACCTGGTCCCGCGTGGTTTCGCGATCCGCTGGACCAAGGGTGGCGAGAAGGACGTCGCGCAGATCCGTCGTGCGCGCAAGATCCACGAGATCGCGACCATCGAGCAGGCCAATGAGGTCAAGGCCCAGCTCGAGGGCGTGAAGGTGCGTCTGGCTGTTCGCTCCGGCGACGCCGGCCGTCTCTTCGGCTCCGTCACCCAGGCCGACGTCGCTGCGGCGATCAAGGCTGCCGGTGGCCCGGACGTGGACAAGCGCCGCGTCGAGCTCGGTGCGCCGATCAAGACCCTGGGTGCCCACCAGGTGTCCGTGCGTCTGCACGCCGACGTTGTCGCGAAGCTTGGCGTCGAGGTCATCGCCGCCTAAGCACTGCACAGCACAGAGAAAGAGCCGTGCCCTTCGGGGTGCGGCTCTTTCTCTGCGTTTCACGTGAAACAGCACGGCGGAGACTGCTCGGCCGAGCAGCTGGGGCGGCGCTGTTTCACGTGAAACAGCCACCCGCCTCGTCGGGGTCGGTGGTCAGCGCGTGGCGCCGGTGACCAGCCAGCGGCCCGACCGGGCACGCCAGGCGAGAGTCAGCATGCGTACCGTCATCATCAGGGCCATGGCCCACCACAGGGTCGTCAGACCGCCGCCGAGGGGCGGCACGAGCAGGGCGACCGGAGCGAAGACGACCAGCGTCACCAGCATGGCGCGGGCCAGATAGGGACCGTCACCCGCCCCCATGAGGACACCGTCGAGCACGAAGACCACCCCTGCGACGGGCTGGATGAGGGCGACCACCAGCAGAGCGGGCAGCAGGGTGTGCTGGACGCCCTGGTCACCGGTGAAGAGCGGGATGAACAGCGGCCGGGCCACGACCACGAGCAGGCCGAGCAGGACTCCGAAGGCGACGCCCCACTCCACCATCCGGCGACAGGCCTGCCGGGCGCCCTTCGCGTCGTCGGCGCCGAGGTAACGGCCGATGATCGCTTGACCGGCGATGGCGATGGCGTCGAGAGCGAAGGCCATCAGGTTCCACAGGGACAGGATGATCTGGTGAGCGGCGATGTCGACATCGCCGAGGCGGGCCGCCACGGCAGTGGCGATCATCAGGACCGCACGCAGCGAGAGCGTGCGGACCAGGAGCGGTACGCCCGCCTGGGCGCTGTTCCTTATGCCCGCGACGTCGGGCCGCAGCGAGGCGCCATGACGGCGTGCGCCCCGCACGACCACGGTGAGATAGACGGCGGCCATCCCGAACTGGGCGATGACAGTGCCCCAGGCCGAGCCCGCGATGCCGAGTCCGGCCCCGTAGACCAGGCCCAGATTGAGGGCACCGTTGGCGGCGAAGCCGCCGATGGCGACGTACAGGGGTGTCCTGGTGTTCTGGAGGCCGCGCAGTACACCGGTCGAGGCGAGCACGACGAGCATGGCGGGGATGCCGAGGGCGGAGATGCGGAGATAGGTGATGGCGTAGGGGGCGGCGGTCTCCGAGGCGCCGAAGAGAGCGACCAGCCGCGGGGCGGTGGGAAGAACGGTGGCGACGACCGCGGCGCCCAGGAGCAGGGCCAGCCAGATGCCGTCCATGCCCTGGCGGATCGCGGCTCGCAGATCGCCGGCGCCCACCCGGCGGGAAACCGCGGCGGTGGTGGCGTACGCAAGGAAGACGAAGACGCTCACGGCGGTCGTGAGCAGAGGGGCGGCAATACCCAAACCGGCCAGTTGTGGGGTGCCCAGATGGCCCACGATCGCGCTGTCGGCCATCACGAAGAGCGGCTCGGCGACCAGGGCACCGAAGGCGGGAACGGCGAGGGACACGATCTCGCGATCGTGTCGGCGTCGGGAGGTCTGCCGGTCGTTCTCCGGCGCCCTGGGGGCCTGTGTCATGGCGTCAATCTAATCTTCCACAGGTAATGGATGCAATGCATTTGTGATCCTTACCTCTGGAGTCGGGTCCGGTTCGTGTGGGCGCCGGTCGCCACGATCTTGAGCCAGTCGGGAAAGTTTTTCTCCCCCACAGCCAGTGGATGGAGAAAGGCCAGGTCAGGGCCCTTGTTGTTGGGTCGCTATGACTTTGTCCACAGTGCTGTCCCCCGGTCCGTGCACAGGTTCCGGAGACTTCTCCACAGCATCCGGTCGTTCGTCCACATGCCCTGTGGATAACCAGATTGGCTGACGCCGCTCCCGGGCCTAACGTGGTCCGGCGCCCGACGCGCCGGAACCGGAGTCGGGCTACTCGTTTTGTCAGTGTCGTGCCGTAAAAAGAGTGGCACGGCTAGGTCCGCGGAGCGGACGGGAGGAGGTGGCCCGGTGAGCATTCCCGAGCCGTTGGACGAGCCCTGGGCCGACACCGGTCCGAGTGACCGTCTGCCCGTTTCCCGCCAGCGCGGCGACAGCGAAGGCCGCGGCCGTGGTCGTGGCAGAGGCCGCGACGACCAGCACGACCGTGGTCCGGACGACTGGGACGGCGGTTCCTCCGGCTTCGAGCGAGTGCCCCCGCAGGACATCGACGCCGAGCAGTCCGTCCTCGGCGGCATGCTCCTCTCCAAGGACGCCATCGCCGACGTCGTGGAGATCATCAAGGGCCACGACTTCTACAAGCCCGCCCACGAGACCGTCTACACGGCGATCCTCGACCTCTACGCCAAGGGCGAGCCCGCCGACCCCATCACGGTCGCCGCCGAGCTGGTCAAGCGCGGCGAGATCACCCGGGTCGGCGGTGCGTCGTATCTGCACACGCTGGTCCAGTCCGTGCCGACCGCGGCCAACGCCTCCTACTACGCGGAGATCGTCCACGAGCGGGCGGTGCTCCGCAGGCTCGTCGAGGCGGGCACCAAGATCACGCAGATGGGATACGCGGCGGACGGCGATGTCGACGACATCGTCAACTCCGCGCAGGCCGAGATCTACGCCGTCACCGAGCAGCGCACCAGCGAGGACTACCTTCCGCTCGGCGACATCATGGAGGGCGCGCTCGACGAGATCGAGGCGATCGGTTCGCGCAGCGGCGAGATGACCGGAGTGCCCACCGGCTTCACCGACTTCGACTCGCTGACCAATGGTCTGCACCCCGGCCAGATGGTCGTCATCGCCGCCCGTCCCGCGATGGGTAAGTCCACGCTGGCGCTGGACTTCGCGCGGGCCTGTTCGATCAAGCACAACCTGCCCAGCGTGATCTTCTCGCTCGAAATGGGGCGGAACGAGATCGCGATGCGTCTGTTGTCCGCCGAGGCCCGTGTCGCGTTGCACCACATGCGCTCCGGCACCATGACCGACGACGACTGGACGAGACTGGCCCGCCGGATGCCGGACGTGTCGCAGGCGCCGCTCTACATCGACGATTCCCCCAACCTGTCGATGATGGAGATCCGCGCGAAGTGCCGCCGCCTGAAGCAGCGCAACGACCTCCGCCTCGTTGTCATCGACTACCTGCAGCTGATGCAGTCGGGCGGTTCGAAGCGTGCCGAGAGCCGACAGCAGGAAGTGTCGGACATGTCGCGAAACCTGAAGCTGCTGGCCAAGGAGCTCCAGCTCCCGGTGATCGCGCTCTCGCAGCTGAACCGTGGTCCCGAGCAGCGCACGGACAAGAAGCCCATGGTCTCCGACCTGCGTGAATCGGGCTCCATCGAGCAGGACGCGGACATGGTCATCCTGCTGCACCGTGAGGACGCGTACGAGAAGGAGTCGCCCCGAGCGGGCGAGGCGGACCTGATCGTGGCCAAGCACCGTAACGGCCCGACCGCGACCATCACCGTCGCCTTCCAGGGCCACTACTCACGCTTCGTGGACATGGCTCAGACCTGATCCGGCCCCGACTCCGCCAACAGCCCCGGCCTCCTCCAAGCGGCCGACTGCGAAGCGGAGGCGGAGCTGCTGGGGACTGCGCCTCGGCGTGATCCCCGACTCGGTGTCAGCGGCCCCCAGTAGGGTCCCCGGCCATGACTGAACCGGACTTCGTGCAGGCGACTCGGACGGCCTACGACGCCATCGCCGTCGACTACGCCCGAGCGTTCTCCTCCGAGCTGGAGGCCAAGCCACTGGAGCGGGCCATGCTGGCCGCGTTCGCAGAGATGGTGGAGACGGCCGGCGGCGGCCCCGTCGCCGACGTGGGGAGTGGGCCCGGCAGAGGTACGGCCTTCCTGCACAGCCTCGGACTGGACGTGTTCGGGATCGATCTGTCGCCGCGCATGGTCGCGCTCGCCCGGGAGACGTATCCGGGCCTGCGATTCGACGAAGGCTCGATGACGGCACTGGACGTACCGGACGGGGCCCTGGCGGGCATCGTGGCCATGTACTCCATCATTCACGTCCCCCACGATCAACTGCCGCTGGTCTTCGGCGAGTTCCGTCGTGTGCTGGCGCCGGGTGGGCGGGTCCTGCTCGTCTTCCAGGTCGGTGACGAGTCCCCGCACCGTACGGAGGCCTTCGGGCACGCGATCGCGCTCGACCACCACTGGCGGCGCCCCGAGCCGGTCGCCCAGTTGCTGTCCGAGTCCGGGCTGACTGTGGAGGCCCAACTCCTGCGGGTGCCCGATGCGTTGGAGAAGGTGCCTCGGGCCGTCCTCATCGCCCACAAGCCCGGTGCGTGATCCCCGACCGCACGGCAGCACGACGCGGGTACGGGTGGTCGGGCGCGGCTCGCACGAAAAGCGGTCGACTGGGCGTGGGAGCGCGACTAGACCTTGGCCATGACCTCATCCCGTTCATCCACATCGCCGTCCCCCTTCGAAGAGCTGCTGCCCGCCACCCGACGCGCCCTCCTCCACCGCATCGCGGTCGCTCAGTCCGAAGGGCGGGCGCCCTCGCTCGTCGCGGCCGTGGCGCGGGACGGCCGGATGGTCTGGTCCGGATCGCGCACCTCCGTCGAGGGCCATGGACCGGACGCCGACGTCCAGTACCGCATCGGTTCCATCACCAAGACCTTCACCGCCGTCCTGGTGATGAGGCTGCGTGACGAGGGGTTGCTGGACCTCGGTGATCCGCTGGAGAAGCACCTCCCGGGCACCGCGGCGAGCGGAGCCACCGTCGCCCAACTCCTGGCCCACACGGCCGGTTTGGCCGCCGAGTCGCCCGAGCCCTGGTGGGAGCGCACCCCGGGCGGCCTGCGCCCCGAGCTCACCGATGTGCTGGGGGACCATGCCCAGCTGCATCCGGCAGGGCGGCTGCACCACTACTCCAACCCGGGCTACACGCTGCTCGGCTCTCTGGTGGAGGCGGTGCGAGGAGTGTCTTGGGAGGAGGCGCTGCGCACCGAGATCCTGGAACCTTTGGGGCTCGACCGCACCACGCTCCAGCCCGTGCATCCGCACGCGGGCGGCTGGGCCGTACATCCATGGGCCGATGCCCTGCTGCCCGAGCCGTCCGAGGACCTCGGTCTGATGGCCCCCGCCGGACAGCTCTGGTCGACTGCCGCGGACCTTTGCCGCTTCGCCGTCTTCCTCATGGAGGGCGACGAACGGGTACTGAGCGCTGAATCGGTGGCGGAGATGCGCACCCCCGCCGTCGCACCGGAGTCCGGCGGCTGGGACAGCGGATACGGGCTCGGCCTGCAGCTCGTCCGCAGCGGGGGCCGGGAGCTCGCCGGGCACACCGGCTCACTGCCCGGGTTCGTCGCCGGGCTGTGGGTGAGCGTGGCGGACGGGGTGGCCGCGATCGCCCTCTCCAACGCGACCTCCGGCCCGCAGTGCGGCACGCTGGCCGCGGATCTCGTACGGATCGTGGTGGAGGCCGAACCGTGCTTCCCGGAGCCCTGGCGCCCGCTTCCCGAGGTGGATGAGCAGCTTCTGGCGCTCACCGGCCCCTGGTACTGGGGCACGACCTCCTACGGGTTGCGACTGGCCGGCGACGGCGGCGTGGCCCTGGAACCGCTGCGCGGCACCGGCCGGGCCTCCCGGTTCAAGGCCGTCGGCGACGGCACCTGGGTCGGACTCGACGGTTATTACCGGGGCGAGACGCTGCGTGTGGTGCGACGGCCGGACGGCTCGGTGAGCCACCTCGACCTTGGGTCGTTCGTGTTCACGCGGGAGCCGTACGGACCCGACGCGGCGGCGGTGCCGGGCGGGGTGGACCCCGACGGTTGGCGCGGCGTCTGACGTTTCACGTGAAACGGCCCGGCTGCGGCTCCTGGGCGAACTCCGGTACGGCGTAGCGCACCTGAGCCGTGAGGCAACGGAGGTCGTGTTTCACGTGAAACACGACCTCCAGGCGGACTACAGGGCCTTTTTGAACCCGACATGTGAGGCCTCGAACCCCAGCCGCTCGTAGAAGCGGTGGGCGTCGGTGCGGGTGGCATCCGAGGTCAGCTGGACCAACTGGCACCCCTGGCGCTCGGATTCGCCGACGGCCCATTCGATGAGCCGGGTTCCGAGGCCACTGCCGCGCTCCGCGCCGTGGACGCGTACGCCTTCGATGATCGAGCGGGTCGACCCGCGCCGGGAGAGCCCGGGGATGACGGTGAGTTGGAGGGTCCCCACGATGTCGCCGCCGCGGTCCGCGACCACCAGGTGCTGGTTCGGGTCGCCGGCAAGCCGGTCGAAGGCCGCGCGGTACGGCGACAGGTCGTGCGGCGTCTCGCGCTGGGCGCCCAGCGCGTCGTCCGCGAGCATCGCCACGATCGCCGGGATGTCCTCGGGCCGCGCAGGCCTGATCTCAAGATCGCTCATGGTCTGGAGCGTACGCCCGGCTTCTTAGACGGGGACCCGGAGTTCCTCGACCGCACGGACCAGGGGCGCCAGCTCCGGGCTCCGCGCTGCCTCGTCCAGCGCCTCGCGCAGGGCCTTGTCGTTGGTGGGCCGGGCCTGGGCCAGCAGGGCGAGACCGGATTCGGTGACGTCGGTGTAGATGCCGCGCCGGTCGGTGTCGCAGAGGTACCGCGTGAGGAGACCACGGTCCTCGAGCCGGGTGACGAGCCGGGTGGTGGCCGACTGGCTGAGGACCACCGCGTCGGCGACCTGCTTCATCTGGAGGTGGCCGCCCGGGCCGCTGTGCTGGCGGCTCAGGACATCGAGCAACGAGTACTCGCGCACGCTGAGGTCGTGCCGAGACTGCAGGGCGCGCTCGATGTGGCTGTCGATCTTGCCGTGCAGCAGGGAGAGCGCGCACCAGCCCTGGGCGAGGGCGGTGAGTGCGGGGTCCGTCGCGGTCATGCGTCTGTCCTCCGTCCGGAGCGGCTTGATCTCAGGATAGTCCACGAATGCAATAGCCCGCGTTTGCAATTAATCAGCGTCTGCAACTATTGTGGACGCTCGTAAGGAGCTCACGCAATCTCTGGAAGGTCATCCCATGCCACTCGCGCTCCTAGCCCTCGCCATCGGGGCGTTCGGTATCGGCACCACAGAATTCGTGATCATGGGGCTGCTCCCGGAGGTCGCCGGAACCTTCGGTGTCTCCATCCCCACCGCCGGATACCTGGTCAGCGGTTACGCGGTCGGCGTGATGCTCGGCGCTCCGCTGATGACCGTCCTGGGCACGAAGATCAGCCGCAAGCGGATGCTGATGCTGCTGATGGGGTTCTTCATCGTCGGCAACGTGCTCTCCGCGGTCGCGCCCGTCTTCGGGCTCATGCTGGCCGGGCGCATCGTCGCCTCGCTCGCGCACGGCGCGTTCTTCGGCATCGGCTCCGTCGTCGCGGCGGACCTCGTCGCCCCCGAGAAGAAGGCCGGGGCGATCGCCATGATGTTCACCGGCCTCACCGTCGCCAATGTCGTGGGCGTGCCGATCGGCACGCTCGTCGGCCAGCAGGTCGGATGGCGCGCGACGTTCTACGTCGTCGCGGCGCTCGGTGTGGTGGGTCTGCTCGGCGTCGCCAAGCTCGTCCCGGACGTGCCCAAGGCCGAGGGTGTGCGGCTGCGGCACGAGATCGCCGCGTTCCGGAACGTCCAGGTGCTCCTCGCCATGGCGATGACCGTGCTCGGCTTCGGCGGAGTGTTCGCCGCGATCACCTACATCACCCCGATGATGACCAACGTCGCCGGCTACGCGGACACGTCCGTCACCTGGCTGCTCGTCCTCTTCGGGCTCGGCATGGTCGCCGGGAACCTCGTCGGCGGCCGGTTCGCCGACCGGGCACTGATGCCGCTGCTCTACGTGTCGCTGTCCGGACTCGCCCTCGTCCTGGCCCTGTTCACGGTGGCAGCCCACGACAAGGTCGCGTCCGCCGTCATGGTCTTCCTCATCGGCGCCCTGGGTTTCGCGACCGTGCCCCCACTGCAGAAGCGCGTCCTCGACCAGGCGTCGGGCGCTCCCACCCTGGCGTCCGCCGTCAACATCGGCGCCTTCAACCTGGGCAACGCCCTCTCGGCCTGGCTCGGCGGCATCGTCATCGCGGCCGGGCTCGGCTACACCGCGCCCAACTGGGTCGGTGCGGTACTCGCCGCGTCGGCCGTCGTGCTCGCCTTCGTCTCCAGTGCGCTGGAGCGGCGCACGGGTGCGGGCAGCCGCCTCGTCGCGGGCGCCGCTCCCGAGCCGGTCCGGGCCACCGTCGCCCACCGCTGAATCAACTGCCCCGCACCATCAAGGAGTTACCCCTCATGACCACCACCCTTGCCGTGTCCCCGCTCACCACCCAGGATGCGGAGGCCCTCGTCGACGCGGCCCGCGTGGCCGCCGAGGCGGCCGGAGTCACCGTCGCGATCACGGTCCTCGACGCGGGAGGCCACCTGCTCGCCTTCCGCCGGGACGACCGGGCCGTACTGATAGCCGGGGAGACCAGCACCCGCAAGGCGTACACGGCGCTTCAGCTGAACGCCCCCACCGCCGACCTGGTGGACGCGGTCCAGCCCGGTGGTCTGTTCCACACCCTGCCGACAGCCCTCGACCGGCCGCTGCTGTTCATCGCGGGCGGTGTCCCTGTCCACCGTGATGGCCGACTGATCGGTGCGATCGGAGTCGGCGGGGGTGCCCCCGACCAGGACCACGGTTTCGCGAGCGCGGCGGTGGAGGCCCTGGCCCGGGCCTGATCGCTTTTGGAGTCCGCCCTCAAGTGCCTGCGGAATGGCGGCGCTTGGGGCGGCCCAGGCCGTTCCTGCGGGGTGCGGCTCGGTCAGCCCGCCGCCACCGTCAGGGGCGCGAAGCGGCGGGTCCAGTCGCCGGGGAGCGCCGGGATGCCACGGGTCATGACCGCGTTGAAGCCGACCGGATCCATGCCGGAGGCCTTCAGCCAGTTCAGCAGTTCCTCGTGGCGTACATCCACATCCGTCCGCAGCGGGCGGTCCGTGCCGGCCGCCAGTGAGGCCACCAGGGCCTTCGCGGTCTCCGTGTCGCGGGCGATCAGCGGGCCCACCACGTGCGTGTTCATATTGGGCCAGGCGGCCGCGAACCCGATCAGTCCGGTGGAGTCCTCCGCGACCCGGAGCTGGTCGCAGAAGGCAGGCAGGCGGGCGATCATGTGCGTGCGGTCCTGACCGAAGACCTCGGTGTCCAGCCGGAGGATCCGGGACAGGTCGTCGGCGGTCGCCGGGCGGGTCGCCACCGTCGGGGCCGGGCCCGACGGCTGGAAGTGACCCCTGACCATCTCGGCGCGGCCGGTCGTCTCGAAGCCCAACTCCTCGTACAGCGGGCGCCCGTTCGGCGTCGCGTGGAGGGTGAGCGGAGTGCCCTCCAGCTCACGCAGAACGTGCTTCATCAGACGGCGTCCGACACCCTGACGCGCGAAGCGCTCGGCAACCAGGACCATGCCGATGGCCGCGAGACCGGGCCCGTACGAGGTGACCACGCAGGCGGTGACCAGGCCCTTGCCGTCCGGGGCATCGATCCCGTAGCCGGTTCCCGCCGCGAGCAGGAGTCCCCACTTGTGCTCCTCGCGCGGCCAGCCCCGGTCCTCGGACAGGTCGGCACAGGCGATGAGGTCTTCGGTGGTCAGTCGGCGCAGGGGGAGCTCGGCGAGCGGTGAGGGCATGTGGGTCAGGTTGTCTGACGCACCCGCGCGGCGTCCACCACTTTCCGGTTCTCGGCACGGTACTTCCGGCCACGGCGCGTCAGCCCCCAGGGCTTGAGCACCGAGATCGCCGTCATGAAGAAGTACGCACTGGAGGAGACGACCGGGGCGGCCACCAGGCTGGTGTCGGGCACTCCGGCCGCGACCGCGCGGTTGATCTCCGGCCGCAGCAGGAAGGCCGACAGGCAGAGCGTGATCAAGGTCAGCCAGAACTTGGTCCACACCCAACGATGCCGGGCGAGCCCCCACCGGGTGCCCAGCGACAGCACCAGCCCGGTGCCCAGCGTCAATACAGCGATGGGCACCACGATCCAGTCGCCGAAGACCTTCATGGCGCGGTAGGCGGCCTCGGTCATGGCGGCGGAGTCCGTGGTGCACGCGGTGACGCCCAGCGCGAGCAATCCGATGGTGAGGCCGAGCCAGCTCACCGACACCGCGACATGGGCGACCAGCCAGCCGCGGCGGACGGGCCGCCGGAGATGTTTCACGTGAAACGGCGCGCGGCTCGGGCGGCCGAAGGCGGGGCGAGGGCTCTGTTTCACGTGAAACAGAGTGCCGAGGGGGGCCGAGGCAGCGCGTCCGACAGGGGGAGTAACCCCACGTACTAGCCTCGGCGTACATGACGAGACTTCACCTCTTCGATCTCGACGGAACCCTCATACGGGGATCCGCCGCGCCGGTCGAGATATCCAGACAGCTCGGACTGCTGAACGAGATCGGCGAACTGGAGCGGGAGCTGTCCACGGGCCGGATCGGGCCGCCCGAATACGCGGTGCGTGTGCACGGCCTGTGGTCCGGCTTGACCCCGGCGCATGTGGTGACCGCCTTCGACACCGCCCCCTGGCTCACTGGGATCCAGGACGTCTGGCGGGAGATCCGCGAGCAGGGCGACTACTGCGCCGTCATCTCGCTCTCCCCCTCCTTCTTCGTGGAGCGACTGCTCGGCTGGGGCGCCCACGCAGCGCACGGCTCGGTCTTCCCCGATGTGCCGTTCACCCGGCCCGTGGACCTGGCCGGAATCCTCAGCCCGGCCGCCAAGGTAGGCGTCATGAACCGGCTGTGCGCCGAGTTCGGCGTTGCCCCCGACAGCTGCGTGGCGTACGGGGACTCGATGTCCGACGTGGACCTCTTCGCCGCGGTACCCGTGTCGGTCGCGGTCAACGCGGACCACCACCTCGGGGGCCTGGCCACGCGCACGTACACGGGTGGCGACCTGCGTGAGGCCTACGCGCTGGTCCGCGCCGGGGCCTGAGGCCGGCTACCCCAGGTCGGGGGCGTGCATGGCCCGCACACCCTCGATGTTGCCGTCGAGGTAGTGCCGGAGGGACAGCGGCACGAGGTGCACCGAGGCGATGCCGACGCGGGTGAACGGGATGCGGACGATCTCGTACTCCCCGCACGGTTCTTCGATCTCGGGGCCGTGCCGCAGGGAGGGATCCATGGATTCCAGACGGCAGACGAAGAAGTGCTGCACCTTCACCCCGGTCGCGCCGCCGTCGGCGCCGATGTGCTCGACGGTGTCGACGAAGCAGGGCACCACATCGGTGATCTTCGCGCCGAGTTCCTCGTGCACCTCGCGGTGGAGGGCCTCGACGACGGTGGAGTCCTCGGGTTCGACGCCGCCACCGGGGGTGACCCAGTACGGATCCGTGCCGGGCTTGGTGCGCTTGATCAGAATCAGGTCGTCACCGTCAAGCAGAACGGCTCGTGCGGTGCGCTTGACCACTGGACGTACGGTCATGGGAGAAATGTGGCCCGAAGGGACCCCTGCGAAACGCACTGGGCCTCCCCGCCGTTCCTCAGCCCCAGTCGACGGCGGCGCGCAGCAGCCATTCCTGCGCCCGCGCGATGTGCGCGATGCCGAGTGTGCCGGTGCGCACCGCCAGGAAGTAGGTGCGCAGCGGCGGCACGGGAGGGTCGAGGAGCGTCACCACCTCGCCCTGCTCCAGGGCCGTCTCGCACAGGTAGCGCGGCAGCACCGCCAGGCCCGCTCCGGCCGTCACCGCGGCGAGGACCGCCCGCAGGTCGGGGGCGATGACCGTGCCCGCGACCGCCGGTTTGGCGTCGAACACCGACGCCCAGTAGCGCGTGACCAGGGGGAGCGACTCGTGGACCTCCACCACCGGGATCGGCTCCAGGACGTGCGGACCGGCGTGCCGCAGGGCGCCCGGCCCGAGCCGCGCCGCCCAGCGCACCCCGGCGACCAGGACGTGTTCCTCGTCGCACAGCGGAGTCGAGCTCAGCAGCCGACCGCGCGGCCGGGTGGTGGCGATGGCCAGATCGTGGTGGCCGGCGGCCAGGCCCTCCAGGGTCTCCTCGGCACTGCCGAAGGTGGCCCGCAGCGCGAGGCCCTGCGGGACGAGCCGGGTGAGGGCGGGCAGGGCGCGCAGCGAGGTGAACTCGGGCGGTCCGGCCAGATGCAGGGACCGCGGACCCTGCTCCTCGCGGAGACCGGAGTCGGTGATCTCGACGAGTGCGTCCAGGTGCGGCGCCGCCCGCTGGGCCAGCTCGTCGCCGATCGTCGTGGGGGTCACCCCGCGCGCCTGGCGCAGGAAGAGCGGGCGGCCCAACTGCCGCTCCAGAGTGCGTATCTGGCTGGTCACCGCGGGCTGCGAGAGCCCGAGCAGCGCCGCGGCCCGGGTGAAGGAACCGGCCCGGTGCACGGTGACGAACGTACGCAGCAGGGCAAGATCCATGCTGTGCCCTCCCGTCCTGAACTGCCTCACGACGTCCCCGACCGGACACAACTATAAATATGTCGATAGGTCTCTGTCGCTACCGTGATTGGACACTGACGCAGAGTCAACTAGCCTTGTCCGAGCGGTTATCCGTGCACGGAAACCGGGACGGTCCGAGCCATGAGGGGGGAGGCTCGGACCGTCCGTCTTACGTAGTGGATGTGCTCCACACCGAAATCATCCGGCGGAAGCAGCCCGGTCGAGGGCGCGCTCCACATCGGCGATCAGATCCGGGGCGTCCTCCGCGCCGACCGAGAAGCGGATGAAGCCCTCCGCCACCGCGTCGCCGCCCCAGCGGCCGCGCCGTTCGGCCGTGGACCGCACCCCGCCGAAGCTGGTGGCGTCGTCGACGAGCCGCAGCGACTCCAGGAACCGCTCGGCGAAGGCACGGTCGGGCAGGTCGAAGGAGACCACACAGCCGAACCGCCGCATCTGCGCCGAGGCCAGGGCGTACGAAGGGTCCGAGCGCAGTCCCGGGTAGCGCAGTCCGGTCACCTCGCCGCGCTTGGCCAGCGCCTCGGCGAGCGCGAGGGCGGTGGCCGCCTGCCGGTCGACGCGCAACTGCAGCGTCGCCAGCGAACGGTGGGCCAGCCACGCCTCCATGGGCCCCGGGATCGCCCCGACGACCTTGCGCCACGTGCGTACGCGTGCGGCGAGGTCTGGATCGCGGCACACGACATAGCCGAGCAGAACATCGCCGTGGCCGGTCAGGCCCTTGGTGCCGCTGGCGACCGCGAAGTCGGCGCCGAGTTCCAGGGGCCGCTGTCCGAGCGGCGTGGCCAGCGTGTTGTCGACCGCCACTAGGGCGCCCGCCTCGTGGGCGGCCCCAGCCAGTCGGCGTACGTCGCACACGTCGAGCCCCGGGTTGGAGGGCGTCTCGATCCACAGCAGCTTCGCGCCGTCCAGGTGCGCCAGTTGGGCATCGTCGGCGGTCGGGGCGGTGCGCACCTCGATGCCGTACGCCTCCAACTGCTCGCGGACCAGCGGCAGGGCCTGATAGCCGTCGTCCGGCAGGACCACCGAGTCTCCGGCGCGGGCCTGGGAGAGCAGCACGGCCGAGATCGCCGCCATCCCGGAGGCGAACACGATCGCCTCGGCGCTCTCGTCGGGGGACTCCAGCTCGGCAAGGGCCCGCTCCAGGTGGGTCCACGTCGGGTTGGTGTCGCGGCCGTAGGTGTAGGGGCCGCTCGCCTCGCCGGGCAGATGGAAGTGGGCGGCGAACACCGGCCCGGGCAGGGTGGGTTCGTAGGCCACCGGCTCGGGAAGCCCGGCGCGTACCGAACGAGTGCCGTCACCTGTCATGCCGCACGCTCCCTTTCGTCGCGGATGGCGTCGAGCAGCCCCTCGCTCGCCGCCTCCACCATCTCCAGACATTCCTCGAAACCCTCGCGCCCGCCGTAGTACGGATCGGGCACCTCCAGATCTGCCCCGGCACGGGGGTCGTAGGAGCGCAGCAGTCTCACCTTGGCGGCCTCGGCCGGGGTCGGTGCGAGGCGGCGCAGGTCCCGCAGGTGGCCCTCGTCCAGGGCGATCACGAGATCGAGCCGGGCGAACCAGGAAGCGCGGAACTGCCGTGCCGTGTGGGACGTTTCATAACCGTGCTCGTCGAGCACCGAGACGGTGCGCGGGTCGGCCGGGTCGCCCTCGTGCCAGCCTCCGGTCCCCGCGCTCTCCGCCTCGACCAGGCCCGCGAGCCCGGCCTCCGCCACCCGGGCCCGGAAGACGGATTCGGCCATCGGCGAGCGGCAGATGTTGCCCGTGCAGACGAAGCAGACGTAATAGGGGGTGGCCAACGCTCAGTCCTTGCCGTCGGGGAGGACGACGTGCATCGCCCAGGACACGATCGAGATGATCAGGGCGCCGAGCACGGCGGTCCAGAATCCCTCGACGTGGAAGCTGAGGTTGAGCTTGTCGGCGAGCCAGGAGGTCAGCAGCAGCATCAACGCGTTGATCACCAGGGTGATCAGGCCGAGCGTGAGGATGAACAGGGGGAACGACAGGAACTTCACCACGGGCTTCACGACGAAATTCACCACGCCGAAGACCAGCGCGACGAGTATCAGGGTCAGCGCCTTCTTGCCGGTGTTGTCCCCGGTGAGGGTGATGTTCTTCACCAGCCAGATGGCCACCGCGAGGGCGGCCGCGTTGGCGAGCGTCTTGACTACGAAATTCTTCATGGGTCTGATCGTGGCAGACCTGATCCACACGAGCGCAGGGGCAGAGAGCGATGAAAGATTTCCGGCTCGACGAGTTGGAGGCGGAACGGGCCGCCAACGACGGCGCGTACCTCCAGTTCCTGCGGGAGCGGAACATGTCGGCGGGGTTGTACGCCCTCGACGCGGGCGCGCACGACTCCCAGTCTCCGCACGCCCAGGACGAGATCTACTTCGTGGTGAGCGGCCGCGCCTCGATCACCGTGGGCCTGGAGACGACGCAGATCGCGCGCGGCAGCGTGGTCTACGTGCCGGCCGGGGTGGCGCACAAGTTCCACCACATCACCGAGGATCTGAGGGTTCTGGTCGTCTTCTCTCCGCCTGAGAGCTGAGGGTCGTCCCCGATTCTCCCTAGGGGTTCGGTCAGGGGAGTTCAAGGGCTGCGAGGGCCCCGCTCGGTACCCCCTCGCCCCTAGCATCGGGAGTGTCGAAAGCACGGAACTCGTGACCTGACAGAAACCCGACAGAACACCGACAGAAAGAGGTAAGGACGATGGCCGCACGGGAGATATTCGCGGGGATGCCCTGGTGGGTGAAGTGGGTCGCCGTGCCCGTCATCGCCCTGGTCGTGTTCGGCGGTCTGATCGCCAGCGTGGTCGGTTTCCTGTTCGGGCTGCTCTTCAAGGTCCTGGTCTTCGTGGCCCTGGTCGGCGGCCTGATCTACGTCGTGCGGAGGTTCATGTCCTCCTCGCACAGCGACTGGTAGCGGGGCCCGGGCGGAACCTGTGCTTCCGCCCGGAGCCCGTGCCGGGCCCGAACAAGGGCCCGGGCCGACGCGGAGCATCGCGTCCAGGGCGTACGGGGATTAGCCCGGCCGGGGGAACGGACCTGGCCGAACCCCCTTCCTCCACGAGGCCGGCCATTAGAGTGGCAAGTCTCTGCCGCCCCTTGGGAACCACGGGTCCTGACCGGACCTGGCCACCGGCCCGTGACGCCGACCCCGGGTCCGCGGCGGCCGCGCGGGGGTGGCCCCCGCGGGCGGGCGTGTTGCCCGTCAGCACGCCTGGGGGTGACTTGTGGCCACGGCTTCGAATGCCGCCGTCCCTACCCTGATCGGCTCGGTCCAGCGGGCCCTGCGCCTGCTTGAGGCAGTGGGGTCCCACACGGACGGCGCGCCCGCCAAACAGCTGGCGCGCGAGGCGGGACTGCCGCTCCCCACCGCGTACCACCTGCTGCGGACCCTGACCCACGAGGGCTATCTGCGGCGCGAGAACGGGGTGTTCGTCCTGGGCACGGCGGCCGAGCGGCTGGCGGACGGCGGAGCTCTGCAGAATCGTCGCAGCAAGATCACTGATGCGCTCGTCCGCTGGCGGGACTCCATCGGGGTGCCCGTCTACTTCGCCGTCTACCGCGAGGGTGAGATCGAGATCGCCGGGGTCGCCGACACCCCGGCCGCGCCCGCCGTCGAGGAGTGGGCCGACTTCCGCGAGACCGGGCACGCCCACGCGATCGGCCAGTGCCTGCTCAGCCAGCTCGACGAGCGCACCCGCGAGGACTACCTGGACCGGCATCCGGTCGAGGCGATCACCCCCTACACCGTGCGGGACCGACGGGCCCTTGCGGAACGCCTGGCCGCTACGGAGCGTATGCAACCCGTGATCGAACGGCAGGAGTACGCCCTGGGTACCGTCTGCGCCGCCATCCCCATCACGGCCGGTTCCAGCGCCGCGACCATGGCCATTTCCGTACCTCTCCACCAGGAAGAACGGTTGCTGCCCGCGATCGAGCAACTGCGCGGCGAGGTGGGCAGCCTGTTCGGTTCGCTCGCGTTCTCTATCAGTATCTGAAATATCACTCCTTGTGATCTGCTACCGCTTCCAGCACGATGGCGTCAAGAGGGCCATGGGGGATCATTCCTGGCCAGTTCAGCTATAGCGGGGTACGTGCGATGCGTGAAGCGGTTCAGGCAGAAGTGATGATGAGCTTCCTCGTCTCCGAGGAGCTCTCCTTCCGGATCCCGGTGGAGCTGACGTACGAGGCGACCGACCCGTACGCGGTGCGCATGACCTTCCACCTTCCCGGGGACGCGCCCGTCACCTGGGCGTTCGGCCGCGAGTTGCTGCTCGACGGCATCAACAGGCCCGCCGGGGACGGCGATGTGCGGATCGAGCCCAGCGACCCCGAGGAGCTCTCCGACGTGCACATCCGGCTCCAGGTGGGCGGCGACCGGGCCCTCTTCCGAGCCGGCGCGGCGCCCCTGGTGGCTTTCCTCGACCGCACCGACAAGCTCGTCCCGCTCGGCCAGGAGTGGTCGCTCGGCGAGTTCGGCGAGCACCTGGAGGACGCGCTCGGGCGCATCCTCGCGGAGGAGAACGCCGGCTGAGCCGCCTACTTCTTGCGGCGGCGGCCGCCTCCGCCGCGCACCAGGCCGGGGCGCGGCGCCGAGCGGGCCTGGGGAGCGGGCCGGTCCGCGGAGACCACCAGGGCGGCCAGCGCGGTGGTGAGCGGAACGGAGGCGACCAGTCCGATCGATCCGACCAGCGTGCGGACGATCTCCTCGGCGACCAACTCGCTGTTGGCCACCGTGCCCACGCTGCTCTGCGCGATCGAGAACAGCAGCAACAGGGGGAGGGCCGCGCCCGCGTAGGCGAGCACCAGGGTGTTCACCACCGACGCGATGTGGTCGCGGCCGATCCGGATGCCTGCCCGGTAGAGCCCGCGCGGGCCCATCGTCGGGTTCGCGTCGTGCAGTTCCCAGACCGCCGAGGTCTGGGTGACCGTCACGTCGTCGAGGACGCCGAGCGAGCCGATGATGACGCCGGCCAGCAGCAACCCGGACATGTCGATATTGGGGTAGAGACCGTGGATCAGGCCGGTGTTGTCGTCGGTGTTGCCGGTGAGCGAGGCCCAGCCGATGAACAGCGAGCCGAGCAGCCCGATCAGCATCAGCGATGCCAGGGTGCCGAGGACGGCGACCGAGGTGCGCGCCGAGAGCCCGTGGCACATGTAGAGCGCGATCAGCATGATCGCGCTCGCCCCGACCACAGCCACGAGCAGCGGGTTGGAGCCCTGGAGCACCGCCGGGAGGATGAACAGGGTCAGCACGGCGAACGAGACCACCAGGGCGATCAGCGCCATCACCCCGCGCAGGCGGCCTACGACCACGACGGCGAGTGCGAAGATTCCGGCGAGCAGCGCCATGGGGAACCTGCGGTTCACATCGCTCACCGAATACTGCAGGTCATGGGGTGCGTCGGGGGCGTACGCAACGATCACGCCCTGGCCGGCGTGGAGCTGGCGCGGCGAGTCGGGCTGGACGATCTCGGTGAAGGTGCGCCCCTTCTCCTTGCCCGAGGTGACCTCGACGGTGGCCTTGCCGCACAGGCCCCGCTGGGCGTTTCTGGCCTGCTGGCCCTCGGCCGTGGACGTATCGCCGTTCGATGGAGTCTGACCGGCGTTGACCGTTTTGCAGTCGACCTTGTCCACACTGATGACCTTGGCCTGCTGGGTCTGGCGGTCGAAGCCGACGCCCGTGCGCTGGTGTGGCGGGGCGCCGCCCGGCCACAGCACCACGAGCCCCACAAGTACCGCTGTGGAGAAAGGAATCAGCACAGCGGCGATGACTTTGCGCAGGTGCTTCGACACGGGCGCGGCGGGGCCGTGGCCGTGCGAGTGGCCGTGCCCGTGGCCGTGTCCACCGTGCTGGTGCGGAGGGTGCGGTTCTGGTGTGGTCACCGCCCGATCATCGCAAGAACGGAGGGGGCCCTCTGTTCAGCGCGCCAGTGATGACGCTAGCGTGGTGACACCTTTGCACACGCGGGAGCTCGGAGCACCGGGCTGAGAGGGCGCTGAAATCCGTACGAACCGTACGGAAGAGGCTGCGCCGACCGCCGAACCTGTTACCGGGTAATGCCGGCGTAGGGAGTAGGTCTCATGACCGTTCAGGACGCACGCACGCCTGCCTCCAGCACTGAGGAGAGCGGGAAGTCCATCGGCTGGCACAAGGGGTACGTGGAGGGTTCGCGCCCCGACCTCAAGGTGCCGGTCCGCCAGGTGCACCTCACCAACGGCAAGTCCGTGACGCTGTACGACACCTCGGGTCCGTACACCGATCCGACTGTCGAGACCGACGTCCGCCGTGGCCTCGCACCGCTCCGGGAGAACTGGATCATCGGGCGCGGCGACACCGAGGAGTACGCGGGCCGCCCGGTCCGCCCCGAGGACGACGGCATCAAGCACACCTCGCCGCGCGGGGGTCTCAAGAACCTCGACGCCGTCTTCCCCGGCCGCCCGCGCCAGCCCCGCCGGGGCCGCGGCGGCCAGGCCGTCACCCAGCTCGCGTACGCGCGGCGCGGCGAGATCACCCCGGAGATGGAGTACGTCGCGATCCGAGAGAACGTCTCCCCCGAGGTGGTCCGCGAGGAGATCGCGGCGGGCCGTGCGGTGCTGCCCGCCAACATCAACCACCCCGAGATCGAGCCGATGATCATCGGCAAGCGGTTCCTGGTGAAGGTCAACGCCAACATCGGGAACAGCGCGGTCACCTCCTCCATCGAGGAGGAGGTGGACAAGATGACGTGGGCCACGCAGTGGGGTGCGGACACGGTCATGGACCTCTCCACCGGCCGCAACATCCACACCACCCGCGAGTGGGTGCTGCGCAACTCCCCCGTTCCCATCGGCACGGTGCCGCTGTACCAGGCCCTGGAGAAGGTCGACGGCCGCGCCGAGGAGCTGACCTGGGACATCTACAAGGACACGGTCATCGAGCAGGCCGAGCAGGGCGTCGACTACATGACGGTCCACGCCGGCGTGCTGCTGCGCTACGTGCCGCTGACCGCCCGCCGCAAGACCGGCATCGTCTCGCGCGGCGGCTCGATCATGGCCGCGTGGTGCCTGGCGCACCACAAGGAGTCGTTCCTGTACGAGAACTTCGAGGAGCTCTGCGAGATCCTCGCGGCGTACGACGTGACGTACTCGCTCGGTGATGGCCTGCGCCCCGGCTCCATCGCGGACGCCAACGACGAGGCGCAGTTCGCCGAGTTGCGCACGCTCGGGGAACTCAACACGATCGCCAAGCGTCACAACGTACAGACGATGATCGAGGGCCCGGGACACGTCCCGATGCACAAGATCAAGGAGAACATCGACCTCCAGCAGGAGATCTGCGAGGAGGCCCCGTTCTACACCCTGGGGCCGCTGACCACCGATGTGGCGCCCGCCTACGACCACATCACCTCCGGCATCGGCGCGGCGATGATCGCCTGGTGGGGCACCGCGATGCTCTGCTACGTCACGCCCAAGGAGCACCTCGGCCTGCCCAACCGTGACGACGTGAAGACGGGCGTCATCACGTACAAGATCGCCGCGCACGCGGCGGACCTGGCCAAGGGGCACCCGGGCGCGCAGGAGTGGGACGACGCGCTCTCGGACGCCCGGTTCGAGTTCCGCTGGGAGGACCAGTTCAACCTGGCCCTCGACCCGGACACCGCCCGGGAGTTCCACGACGAGACGCTGCCCGCGGAGCCGGCCAAGACCGCGCACTTCTGCTCGATGTGCGGTCCGAAGTTCTGCTCGATGAAGATCTCCCAGGACATCCGGCGCGAGCACGGCGGCGACCTGAAGTCCGAGGAGATCGAGGCCGGGATGGCGGAGAAGTCCCGGGAGTTCGCGGACGCGGGCAACAGGGTCTACCTGCCGATCGCGGACTGAGACGGTGCGGTGCGCGCGCTGTTCCGGGAGCGCGGGGCTTCCGGAACGGCGCACGGCCCGCCGTTCGTTCAGTCCGGCTGGTGCTCGGGTCCGCCGAAGTCGGGGCTGGTGAAGTCCGGGCTGGTGAAGCTCGGGTGGCTGGTGGGGGAGGCGCCCTCGTCGGGACTGTCGAAGCCGGGCCGGCCGTAGCCGAGGGTGGGGATGCGGCCGATCGGGCGGCGCGGGGCCGGCGCGCCGGGGTCGACGCTCGGGTCGGCCAGCGCGTCGCGCAGGAACGGATAGATGCCGCGTTCCAGCAGGGCGTGGCGCCAGGCCTCGCGGGCGCGGGCGAACTCCTGGGTGCGCTCGTCGGGGGCGTCCGCCTCGCTGTCCTCGTCGACGGCCACCACCTGGGTCGCGCCGTTGCGCACCGCGGTGATCAGCAGCCCGACGGCGGCGGCCAGGATCGCGGCCGCGGTCAGCGCGCCGAAGAACCAGCCCGCCGTCAGCATCGTGTCGGCGAAGGCCGGCACCGGGTTGAGCATCTTCAGGATGTAGCCGACCAGCAGGAAGATCGCGGCGGCGGTCCCCGCGAGCACCGGGGCGAGCACGGCGACGACCGCGCCGACACCCGCGCCCGAGGGCTCCAGCGGTACGCCCTCGGCGGGCGCCAGGACGGAGTCGTGCGCGGTGCCGGTGCCGGGCGCGCGCAGCTCTTCGCGCGCCTTGACGTAGTTCTCGTACTCGGCGGCCGCCCGCTCGGTGACGAACGTGCCGGCGGCGAGCACCATGGTGCGCAGCTGCACGGCGTTGAGGCGGTCGCCGATACCGGACAGCTCGGGCCGTTCATGCGCGGTGCGCAGTGCCTCGTCGAGGATCCGCTCGAACTCGGGGCGGTCCTCGGCGAGCAGGTGCGGAGCGCTGTTCATGTGCATCCCCCGATGCTCCGTAGGGCCGGGAAGCCCGCCTGGTGAACGGGCAGTTGGGCGGAAACGGAGGAGAGCCTGCTACGGATAACCCGATGGTAGAGCCGCTACGGCACGGGGTGACAGGGTGTTTCCGGAAATGGCATACCCGGCGCTTTGCGGAACGCCTTCCCGGTCAACCGTCAGCCATGCAGCGGTAGTTGCTGGACCAGCAGCTTTCCGGCCATGGTCACGCCGCCGTCCATGGCGATGGCGAGACCGTCGGCGTAGACGTGGGGCCCCTCGACCACGGGGCGCGAGTCCTCCTCGCCGTCCTCGGTGCCGACCTCCCCGAGCAGATACGGAATGGGGCTGTGCCCGTGCACCACACGCTGCCCGCCGTACGCCGAGAGCAGCTCGCGGGCCGCCTGCGGGCCGGAGTCGTCCCGGAACGCGAAGCGCTTGGTGAACTTGCGGAACAGGTCCCAGCACTCGTCGGCATCGTTGCGGTTGAGGATGGCGTGGACGGTGTCGTTGACGGCCTCGATGGAGTCGCCGTACTCCAGATAGGCGGTCGTGTCGGAGTGCATCAGGAGGTGGTCGTCCTCCTGCTCGATCGCGTCGAGCCGGGACATCCACTGCAGGTGCACGTCCTGGAGCCGGTCCATGTCGGCCTTCTGGCCGCCGTTGAGCAGCCAGGCGGCCTGGAAGGTGGCGGTGCCCGCCCCGGAGTTGACCGGGGTGTCGGCGAACCGCTTGGCGCCGATGAGCAGCAGCTCGTGGTTGCCCATGAGGGCCTTGCAGTATCCGCCGGCGGCCGCGGCCTCGGCGGAGAGCCGCATGACCAGGTCGATGACGCCGATGCCGTCGGGACCCCGGTCGGTGAAGTCGCCGAGGAACCAGAGGCGGGCGGTGCCCGCGGCCCAGTGGCCGGACTCGTCGATGAGGCCCTGGGCGCGCAGGGCGGCCAGGAGTTCGTCGAGATAGCCGTGGACGTCGCCGACGACGTAGAGCGGGCCGGGCCCCTCGGACACCCCGGGCGCGGCGACGGGCTCGACCGTCGGCAGTTGGACGGCGTCCCCCCGGTGGATCACCGGGAGGTCGCGGGCGGTCGGCGTGTAGCCCTCGGGGGGCTCGTCATCCGAATAGGTGCTCACGCCGGGCGCCGGAGCGGACGCGAGCGGCACGGGTGCCTCCGGGTGACCGGCGGGCGGCTCCTGGCGGAAGACGTGCGCCGCGGGGTCCGGATGCGCGACCGGTTCCTCCGGCGGTGGCACGGGGGTCTGTTGCGCGTACGGCGGCACCCGGAAATCACGCAACGTCTCCGTCCGCACGGGTCCCTGACCGGCCCCCTGAGTCATCGACCCCTCCACCACCGTCGCGCCGCCGTACACCGTGGGAGCCGCCAGGTCGGGCGGGGCTCCGTGGTGTCGTGCGCCCATCATAGGAATGCGCCTCATGGTGTGTGACGCACCAGGGGTGGTCAATCCGGGTGCGAGGGACCTTCTCGGGGGCTTATGTCCCCAATGTGATGGTCCAGTCCAGGCCGAAGTCTGCGGTTCGGGCCATTGTGGAGTCATCTGTGTCCCGGCCGGGGGTCAGTGCCCGGCCGGGAGTTCACTCCTTGTTGGGGCCCGCCTGGTCCTTGGCCGGGGAGCGGGGCGGGCTGACCGTGGTGCGCGGCGGGCGTCGCTGGGACGACGTCCGCACGATCAGTTCGGTCGGTATCACCTGCTCGATCGGGTGACCGTTGTCGATTCCCTCGATCGCGTCGATGAGGAGCTGGACCACCGCCGTGCCGATGCGCCGCGGTTTGAGCGAGAGGGTGGTGATGGGCGGTTCGGTGGTGGCGTACACGGTCGACTCGCTGCAGCACACGAGGAGCAGGTCCTCGGGCACCCGCAGGCCGTAGCGCCGGGCGGCCGCGAGCAGGTCGGTGCCGTTGGGATCGAAGAGTCCGTAGACGGCGTCGGGCCGGTCGGGGCGGGCGAGCAGCCGGTCGGCTGCGACGGCGCCCGCACAGGGGTCGTGGGCCGGGTAGGACTCGTACACCGGATCCTGGCCGACGCGTTCGCACCAGCTCAGATAGGCCTCGGTGGAGAGCCGGGTGTAGGTGTCGGTGGTGGTCCCGGTGAGCAGGCCGATCCGGCGGGCGCCGGCGGCGGCGAGATGGTCGAGCAGATCGAGTACGGCGGCCTCGTGGTCGTTGTCCACCCAGGCCGTGACGGGCAGGGAGCCCGCCGGGCGGCCGTCGGAGACGACGGGAAGGCCCTGGCGTACGAGTTCGCTGACGACGGGGTCCTGGTCGGAGGGGTCGATGACGACGGTGCCGTCGAGGGCGACGTTCGACCAGACGTCCGCCGGGCTGCGGCGTGAGGTGGCGGGCAGGATGACGAGGGCGTAGCCGCGGGCCAGCGCGGCGGAGGTCGCGGCTCTGGCCATCTCGGCGAAGTACGCGAATTCGGTGAAGGTGAAAGGTTCATCCCCGTAGGTCGTCACGGTCAGGCCGATGAGGCCCGACTTTCCGGTACGGAGCGTGCGGGCCGCTGCGGATGGGCGGTAGCCCAGCCGGTCTGCGACCTCGCGGACGTGGCGGCGGGTGGCGTCGGGGAGCCGGCCCTTGCCGTTGAGCGCGTCGGAGACGGTCGTGATGGAGACACCGGCGGCGGCGGCCACGTCCCGAATGCCCGCCCGCCCCAGCCGGCGACCGGTCGACCGGCTCACCTGGTGCTTCCCTGCTGCTGTCATGGCGAGCCGATAGTAGGGCGATGACGGGCGGTTGGCCCGGGTGCATATGCACGCGTTGACAGGCACGATTCTGCATGATCGTAAATGGTCAATGGCCTTGATATGCAAGGAAGTTGGGCGTTCTGGCGTTGTGGTGACGCTTGTCGACCCGTGGGCGGCTGACAACTGTCCGATGTTTCGAAGAGGTCTCAACTCACCTTCACGGGTGATGCGCGCCACGGCGCGAGCCACCGGCGCATGGCCGTACGAGGAGCGCTCCCCCCTCCCCGTACGCCCGCCGGGAACCGGTTCCCGTCCCCTATTCGCAGGGAGGCCGAATCCTCATAAGGTGAGGAGTATTGGATGTGTACGGGGCTGTCCGCGGCGGCGGGCACGAGCCCCTGCACGGAACGGTCGAGGAGGACCTGCGGTGAGCGAGACGAGCCCCAAGCTGCGCGCCGAGCTGGACGGCATCCCCACCTACAAGCCCGGCAAGCCCGCGGCGTCGGACGGTCCGGCCGCCTACAAGCTCTCCTCGAACGAGAACCCCTACCCGCCGCTCCCGGGCGTGCTGGAGAGCGCGATGGCGGCCGCGGGAAACTTCAACCGGTACCCGGACATGGCGTGCACCGGATTGATGAACGAGCTCGCCGAGCGTTTCGGGGTCCCGCTGTCGCACCTGGCCACCGGCACCGGCTCGGTGGGCGTGGCCCAGTCGCTGATCCAGTCCACCTCCGGCCCCGGTGACGAGGTCATCTACGCCTGGCGCTCCTTCGAGGCGTACCCGATCATCACCCAGATCAGTGGAGCGACGTCCGTCCAGGTGCCGCTGACCTCCGGCGAGGTGCACGACCTCGACGCGATGGCCGACGCGATCACCGACCGGACGCGGCTGATCTTCGTCTGCAACCCGAACAACCCGACCGGCACGGTGGTGCGCCGGGCCGAGCTGGAGCGCTTCCTGGACCGGGTGCCCTCGGACGTCCTGGTGGTGCTCGACGAGGCCTACCGGGAGTTCATCCGCGACGCCGAGGTGCCGGACGGCCTCGAGATCTACCGCGACCGGCCGAACGTGGCGGTCCTGCGCACCTTCTCCAAGGCGTACGGCCTCGCGGGGCTGCGGGTCGGCTTCGCCGTGGCGCACGAGCGGGTCGCAGCGGCGCTGCGCAAGACGGCGGTGCCCTTCGGCGTCAGCCAGCTGGCCCAGGAGGCGGCGATCGCCTCACTGCGTGCCGAGGACGAACTGATGGGCCGTGTCGGCTCGTTGGTGTGCGAGCGGCAGCGGGTGTACGAGGGCCTGGCGCAGCAGGGCTGGACCGTGCCCGAGACGCAGGCGAACTTCGTCTGGCTGCGCCTCGGGGAGCGCACGGTCGACTTCGCCGCGGCGTGCGAGGCGGCGGGCGTGGTGGTGCGCCCGTTCGCGGGTGAGGGTGTGCGCGTCACGATCGGCGAGAGCGAGGCCAACGACCTGTTCCTCAAGGTCGCCGAGGGCTTCCGCAAGCAGGCCTGACGCGCTTCCACCGGCATCCGGGGCGGCGTCTCAGAGGGCGTCGACCCGGATCGGGTCGCCGGAGCGGACCGTGGCGAGCAGCCGGGGGTCGCCGTCGATCCGGCCGAGGATGTTGCACGGGCTCGCGAGCCGGCACTCCTCACCTCGGGAGATGGGCGTGGGGCCGTACGGCAGCGCGAGCGCGTCGCCGTCGGTCCAGAACGCCACGGTGCCCGGCTCCACGACCTGCCGGGCGTCCGCCTCCCTGGCGGGGGAGACGGGGGTGTCGAAATAGACCTCCTCGCCCCAGGTGTGGGCGGTGGAGGTGATCGGGAGGGCCTCCGCGAGCGCCTTGCTCGTGGGGGTTGCTTCGAGCGTCGCGGTGAGGCTGCCCGCGGGCCATGAGATGCGTATGCGCAGCTGGTTCTCCATGGCGCCGAATTCAACAATATGTTGAAACTCTTGGGAAGAGCCTGTCCACGTTCGCCCGCGCCCGCAAAGGGGACCCCCCTGAAAGATGTCGACAGCCAGTGCGACATAATGCTTGTGAATGTGAACGCGTTCACAAGCGTGTCCCGCTTCATCCCATGATCGGTGGGATTAAAGGGGCAAGCTGCGGCTGTGACCACGGCGATGTAAGGAGAGTGCCGACGTGGACCTGGCTCTGGCGCCGGAGACCCTGGCGCGATGGCAGTTCGGTATCACCACCGTCTACCACTTCCTCTTCGTCCCCCTGACGATCTCGCTGGCCGCGCTCGTCGCGGGCCTGGAGACCGCCTGGGTGCGGACGGGGAAGGACAAGTACCTCAAGGCGACGAAGTTCTGGGGCAAGCTCTTCCTGATCAACATCGCGATGGGTGTGGTCACGGGCATCGTCCAGGAGTTCCAGTTCGGCATGAACTGGTCCGACTGCTCGAGGTTCGTCGGTGACGTCTTCGGCGCCCCGCTCGCCTTCGAGGCACTCATCGCCTTCTTCTTCGAGTCCACCTTCATCGGGCTCTGGATCTTCGGCTGGGACAAGCTGCCGAAGAAGATCCACTGTGCCTGCATCTGGCTGGTCTCGATCGGCACCATCCTGTCCGCCTACTTCATCCTGGCGGCCAACTCCTGGATGCAGCACCCGGTCGGCTACAAGCTCAACAAGGCCACCGGGCGCGCGGAGCTCACCGACTTCTGGCACGTCCTGACCCAGGACACCACCCTGGTCGTCGTCTTCCACACGCTGACCGCCGCCTTCCTGACCGGTGGCGCGTTCATGGTCGGGGTCGCGGCCATCCACCTGCGCCGCAAGAAGCACATCCCGGTGATGCGCACCTCGCTGCGGCTCGGCCTGGTGACGCTGGTGATCGGCGGACTGCTCACGGCCGTCAGCGGTGACTCGCTCGGCAAGGTCATGTTCAAGCAGCAGCCGATGAAGATGGCCGCCGCCGAAGCCCTGTGGGACGGCCAGAACTCCGCACCCTTCTCGATCTTCGCCGTCGGCGACGTGGCCAAGGGCCACAACGACGTCGAGATCTCGGTGCCCGGAATACTGTCCTTCCTCGCCGACAACAACTTCTCCTCCTACGTCCCCGGCATCAACGACGTGAACAAGGCGGAGCAGCAGAAGTTCGGGCCCGGCGACTACCGGCCCAACATCCCGGTCACCTTCTGGGGCTTCCGATGGATGATCGGCTTCGGCATGACGTCCTTCGTCATCGGCCTCGTCGGACTCTGGCTCACCCGCAAGAAGTTCATGCTGGCACCGGGGATGAGGACCGGTGAGGACGAGGTGCCGAACCTGGTGCTCTTCAAGAGCACGCCCCTCGGCGCCCGACTGACCAAGTGGTACTGGTTCGCCGCCGTCTGGACGCTCGGCTTCCCGCTGATCGCCAACTCCTGGGGCTGGATCTTCACCGAGATGGGCCGCCAGCCCTGGGTGGTGTACGGCGTGCTGCGCACCAAGGACGCGGTCTCCCCCACGGTCTCGCAGGGCGAGGTTCTCACCTCGATGATCGTCTTCACCCTGCTGTACGCCGTGCTCGCCGTGATCGAGGTCAAGCTCCTCGTCAAGTACGTCAAGGCCGGCCCGCCCGAGCTCACGGACGACGACCTCAACCCGCCCACCAAGATCGGCGGGGACCACCGCGACCCCGACCGGCCGATGGCCTTCTCGTACTGAGCTGAGGAGATCGAGGCATGGAACTCCACGACGTCTGGTTCGTACTCATCGCCGTCCTGTGGATCGGCTACTTCTTCCTGGAGGGATTCGACTTCGGGATCGGCATCCTGACGAAGCTGCTGGCCCGGGACCGCACAGAGAAGCGCGTCCTGATCAACACCATCGGGCCGGTCTGGGACGGCAACGAGGTGTGGCTGCTCACGGCCGGCGGCGCGACCTTCGCCGCCTTCCCCGAGTGGTACGCGACGCTCTTCTCCGGCTTCTACCTGCCGCTGCTGATCATCCTCGTCTGTCTGATCGTCCGCGGGGTCGCCTTCGAGTACCGGGCGAAGCGGCCGGAGGACAAGTGGCAGCGCAATTGGGAGCAGGCCATCTTCTGGACCTCGCTCATCCCGGCGTTCCTCTGGGGCGTGGCCTTCGCCAACATCACGCGCGGTGTGAAGATCGACGCGCACATGGAATACGTGGGCACCTTCTGGGACCTGCTCAACCCGTTCTCGATCCTGGGCGGGCTGGTCACGCTCTTCCTGTTCACCTTCCACGGTGCGGTGTTCGCCTCGCTCAAGACGCTCGGGGACATCCGCGAGCGGGCCCGCGCGCTGGCGCTCAAGCTGGGCCTGGCCACGGCCGTGCTCGCGCTCGGCTTCCTGATCTGGACGCAGGCCTCGCGCGGAGACACGAAGAGCCTGGTCGCGATGGCCGTTGCCGTACTCGCACTGGTCGGGGCGATCGCGGCCATCAAGATCGGGCGCGAGGGCTGGTCGTTCGCGCTGTCGGGCATCACGATCGCGGCCGCGGTGGCGATGCTCTTCCTGACGCTCTTCCCGAACGTCATGCCGTCCTCGCTGAACGACGCCTGGAACCTCACGGTCTCCAACGCCTCGTCCAGCCCGTACACACTGAAGATCATGACCTGGTGTGCGGGGATCGCGACCCCGGTCGTGCTCCTCTACCAGGGCTGGACCTACTGGGTGTTCCGCAAGCGGATCGGCACGAAGAACATCGCCGACGCGCACTGACCCTCGGGTCGCCACGCTCAACGGGGGTGTGTTTCACGTGAAACACACCCCTCCTGCCCCGCTCTGATCCTTCCGGTTGGGGGATGTTTCACGTGAAACCGATCGACCCGCGCCTGCTCCGGTACGCCCGCGCCACCCGGTTCTTCCTCGCCGTGGTGGTGGCCCTCGGTCTGGTCGGAGCCGGGCTGATCGTTGCCCAGGCCATGCTCATCGCCGACGTCGTCGTGGGCGCGTTCCAGCACGGCCACGACGCGGCCGGACTGCGTACGCCGCTCCTGTACCTGGCGGCGGTCGCGGTCGGGCGGGGTCTGGTCTCCTGGCTGACCGAGCTCGCCGCACACCGGGCGAGCGCGGCGGTCAAGTCGGAACTGCGGGGCAGGCTCCTGGAGCGGGCGGCCGGACTCGGCCCCGAGTGGCTGAGCGGCCAGCGCACGGGTTCGCTGGTCGCGCTCGCCACCCGTGGTGTCGACGCCCTCGACGACTACTTCGCGCGCTATCTCCCGCAGCTGGGCCTCGCCGTCGTGGTGCCGGTGGCGGTGCTCGCGCGCATCGTCACCGAGGACTGGGTGTCCGCGGCCACGATCGTCATCACTCTGCCGCTCATCCCGCTGTTCATGATCCTCATCGGCTGGGCCACCCAGTCGCAGATGGACCGTCAGTGGCGGCTGCTGTCCCGTCTGTCGGGGCACTTCCTCGACGTGGTCGCCGGGCTGCCCACGCTGAAGGTGTTCGGGCGGGCCAAGGCCCAGGCCGAGTCGATCAGGACGATCACCGCCGAGTACCGCCGGGCGACCCTGAAGACCCTGCGGATCGCCTTCATCTCGTCCTTCGCACTGGAACTGCTCGCGACGATCTCGGTGGCGCTGGTCGCGGTCGGCATCGGTATGCGCCTGGTCCACGGCGACCTCGACCTCTACACCGGCCTGGTGATCCTGATCCTGGCCCCGGAGGCGTACCTGCCGCTGCGCCAGGTCGGGGCGCAGTACCACGCGGCGGCGGAAGGGCTCTCGGCCGCTGAGGAGATCTTCGAGGTCCTGGAGACCCCGCTGCCCGAGACCGGCACGGGCGAGGTGCCCGCCGGCCCCGTCCGCATCGAGATCGACGCCGTGACCGTGCGCCACCCCGGACGTACGGAACCCTCCCTGGCCGCCGCCTCCCTCGTGGTGGAGCCGGGCGAGACGGTGGCGCTGACCGGGCCCAGCGGCGTCGGAAAGTCCACGCTCCTCAACGCGGTGCTCGGCTTCGTCGCCCCCGAGGACGGCGGCCGGGTCCTCGTCTCGGGGGCGGACCTCTCCACGCTCTCCCTCGCTCACTGGCGGGAGCGGATCGCCTGGGTGCCGCAGCGTCCCCACCTCTTCGCGGGGTCCGTCGCGGAGAACGTCCGCCTCGCCCGCCCGGACGCTTCCGACGCGGCCGTGCTCGACGCGCTGCGCGCAGCGGGAGCGGACGACTTCGTGGCCGCGCTGCCGGACGGCGCGGCCACGCTCCTGGGCGAGGACGGCGCCGGCCTCTCGGCCGGGCAGCGCCAGCGTCTCGCCCTGGCCCGGGCCTTCCTGGCCGACCGGCCGGTGCTGTTGCTCGACGAACCGACGGCCGCGCTCGACGGCGCGACCGAGGCGGGCATCGTCGACGCGGTGCGCAGGCTGGCGGTCGGCCGTACCGTCCTGCTCGTCGTGCACCGCCCCGCGCTGCTGGCGGTCGCGGACCGGGTGGTGGAGCTGAGGCGCGCCGAGGCGCCGCGCCGCGCTCCGGCACGAGGAGCGCCCTCCCCCGCCCCAAGTGGCAGGAAAGCGGCGCCGGTTGAGGGGCCGGTCGTGGTCACGGCCGGGGTGGGCGGCCCGGCCACGCGCAGGCCGCTCGCCCGGGTCCGCGCCGCGGCCCGTGGACTGCGTGGCCGCCTCGCCCTCGCCCTGCT
Source organism: Streptomyces sp. NPDC045846 (assembly GCF_056431605.1). Classification (NCBI taxonomy): domain Bacteria; kingdom Bacillati; phylum Actinomycetota; class Actinomycetes; order Kitasatosporales; family Streptomycetaceae; genus Streptomyces; species Streptomyces sp. NPDC045846. Next base: position 519,853 of record NZ_JBWKKJ010000004.1, read on the forward strand.
CCTCGGCGCGCTGGCGCTCGGCTCGGCCGTGGGCCTGATGGCCACCTCCGGCTGGCTCATCTCACGGGCGTCCCAGCAGCCACCCGTGCTCTATCTGATGGTGGCCGTCACCGCGACCCGGGCCTTCGGGATCGGCCGCGCCGTGTTCCGCTACGCCGAGCGCCTCGTCTCACACGACGCCGTGCTGCGGATGCTCGCCGAACTGCGGGTCGCGGTCTACCGGAGGCTCGAGCGCATCGCGCCCGCGGGGCTGCGCACGACCCGGCGCGGCGACCTGCTCTCCCGCCTCGTCGCCGATGTGGACGAACTCCAGGACTACTGGCTGCGCTGGGCCCTCCCGGCCGGGGTCGCCGTCGTCGTCTCCGTACTCAGCGCCGCGTTCACCGCGTGGCTGCTGCCCGAGGCCGGTGCCGTGCTCGCCGCGGGACTCCTCGTCGCCGGGGTCGTGGTGCCGTGCGTCAGCGGAGCCATGGCGCGGCGGGCCGAGCAGCAGCTGGCCCCGGCGCGCGGGACGCTCGCCACCCGGGTGGCCGATCTGCTCACCGGGACCGGCGAGCTGACCGTGGCAGGTGCCCTCGGCCGCCGTGCGCGTGACGTGAGTGACGCCGACGCGCGGCTGACCCGGATCGCCTCGCGGGGCGCCGCCGCCACCGCGCTCGGCGGCGGGCTCTCCGCGCTGGTCTGCGGGCTCACCGTGGCCGCCGCCGCGCTGGTCGGCGCGCAGGCGGTCGCGGCCGGCCGACTCGACGGGGTACAGCTCGCGGTGGTCGTGCTGGTTCCGCTCGCGGCCTTCGAGGCCGTCACCGGGCTTCCGCTCGCCGTGCAGTCCCGCCGACGGGTCCGGCGCAGCGCGGAACGCGTCTACGAGGTGCTCGACGCCCCCGCCCCCGTGCAGGAGCCGGACGAGCCGCTCGCCCTGCCCACCTCGCCGTTCCCGCTGGAGCTGCGCGGTCTCAGCGCCCGGTACGCCGGGCAGCGGCGGGACGCGCTGCACGACTTCGGGCTGCGCCTCACCGAGGGCATGCGGGTCGCCGTCGTCGGGGCCTCGGGCTCCGGCAAGACCACGCTCGCCCAGGTGCTGCTCCGCTTCCTGGACCCCCAGCAGGGCGCGTACGAGATCGGAGGGAGCGACGCGAGCCGGCTCGACGGCGACGACGTGCGGCGGCTCGTCGGGCTGTGCGCCCAGGACGCCCACCTCTTCGACAGCTCCGTACGGGAAAACCTGCGGCTGGCCCGCACCGACGCGACCGACGAGGAACTGCGCGCCGCCCTGCGGCGGGCCCGGCTCCTGGACTGGGTGGACGGGTTGCCCGAGGGGCTCGACACCCTCGTCGGCGAACACGGCGCCCGGCTCTCCGGTGGCCAGCGCCAGCGGCTCGCGCTGGCCCGTGCCGTGCTCGCCGACTTCCCGGTCCTGGTCCTCGACGAGCCCGCCGAACATCTGGACCTCGCGACCGCCGACGCGCTCACCGCCGACCTCCTGGCCGCCACCGAAGGCCGTACGACCGTGCTCATCACCCACCGGCTGCGCGGCCTCGAAGCCGTCGACGAGGTGGTGGTGCTCGACGAGGGCCGCACCGTGCAACGCGGCGCGTACGACGATCTCGCACTGGTCGACGGGCCGCTGCGACGCATGCTGGAGAGGGAGCGGGAGACCGAGGCCGCGCAGTACCCGACTTTCCTCGCCAAATAGGACTAACTAGTCTCAAGACATGCCAGTGCCGCCAGACCCGAAGAGGCCGACGGGCCACCAGGACGTCAAGGACCTGGACCGCCAGGACCAGGACCCGCTCGAAGCGGCGACCCGGGCCACCCGCAGTCTGCAAGGGCTGTCCACCGAGCTCACCGCTCGCGTGCCGCAGCTGCTGGAGGCGATGCGTTCGGTGGGCACCGGCCTCGAGCTGCACTCCACGCTGGACCGGATCTGTGAGACGGCCGCCGAGCTCGCCTCCGCGCGCTACGCGGCCATCGGGGTCGTCGACGAGGAGGGCCGCGGGCTCTCCGACTTCGTGACGTACGGCGTGAGCGATGAGGAGGCCCGTGCGATCGGGCGCCGGCCCGATGGGCACCGCGGGCTGCTCGGCTGGCTGATCCACCATCCCGAGCCGCTGCGGCTCGCCGAGATCTCGGCCGACCCCCGCTCGGCCGGGCTGCCCCCGAACCACCCCCCGATGCGCACCTTCCTCGGCGTCCCCATCCGCGTGCAGGGCGAGATCTTCGGCAACCTCTATCTGACCGAGAAGCACGAGGGAGCGCAGTTCAACGACTACGACCTGCACATGGTGCGGGTGCTGGCCACCGAGGCCGGGATCGCCATCGGCAACGCGCGGCTCTACGAGGCGGCCCGCCAGCGCGAGCGGTGGATCGACGGCTCGGTCGCCGTCACCACGGCCCTGCTGTCGGGGGGCGACGCGGACGACGCTCTGGAGGTCGTCGCCGAACAGGCCCGCCACCTGGCCGTCTCCGACGCCGGGATAGTGCTGCTGCCCGCGGAAGAGGGCGGGCTGGAGATCGTCGCGGTCTCCGCCGACAACCCGCGTGTCTCGCTGGGAGTGGTGATCCCGCCGGAGAGCCCGGTCGTCTCCACCCTGCTGGACGGCGAGGCGGTCTTCGTCGACGACGCCGCCACCGACCCGCGCATGATCACCAAGCTATCGGAGCGGTACGGGCCGAGCATGCTGCTGCCGTTGCAGAGCGGTGGCCGGGTCCTGGGCGCTCTCGCCACGCCCCGGGTGCGCGGCGGGCGCCCCTTCACCGAGGCGGAGCGGACGCTGGCCAGCCAGTTCGCCTCGCAGGCCGCGCTCGCCCTGATGATGGCCGAGGCCCAGCGGGACCGGGAGCGGCTCGCGGTGTACGAGGACCGCGACCGGATCGCCCGTGACCTGCACGACCTGGTCATCCAGCGCCTCTTCGCCACCGGAATGATGCTGGAGGGCGCCCAGCGCAAGTCGGTCGTGCCCGAGGTGCAGGGCGGCATCGGCAAGGCGGTCGACGAACTCGACGTCACCATCCAGGAGATCCGCACCGCGATCTTCGCGCTCCAGCAGGGCCCGGCCGAGGCCCCGTCGGGGCTCCGCACCCGCGTCCTGCGGGAGATCAACATGGCGGCCGTGCCGCTCGGCTTCAAGCCGGCCCACCGCTTCCTCGGCGCCGTCGACACCCTGGTCGGCGAGCTGACGGGCAAGAACCTGATCGCGGCGCTGCGCGAGGCGCTCTCGAACGCGTTCCGGCACGCCGAGGCCTCCCGGATCGAGGTCGTCGTCGATGCCACGGCACAGCTGCCGGACGGCAGCGCGGGTGTGCGGCTGACCGTCGCGGACAACGGGGTCGGCATCCCGCCGGGCGGCCGCCGCAGCGGACTGCGCAACCTCCAGCGGCGTGCGGAGGCGCTGGGCGGATCGAGCTCGTACGGACCGGGACTGGGCGACGGCGGAGGCGGCACGACCGTCGTCTGGGAGGCGCCGCTCTGACCGGATGAGCCGGTCGGCACCGGGCCGAGGTACGCCAGGTGGGCGGAGCCGCACGCCCGCGGGAGGTGTGTTTCACGTGAAACACACTCCGGCCGCGCGACGATCCGGGCATGCGATCCGGGCGCCGGTACAGAATCCTCGGGCGAGTGCTGGCCCTCCTTGTCTGCCTGCCGGGCACGGTCGCGGCGTCCTCCGGCGGCCCTGACGGGCCCGGCCCGAGCGCGTCGGTGGCACGGCTCTACGAGGACGCGGCCAACGCCACCGCCGCGTACGAGCAGGGCAGTCGGGCCGCCGACGAACAGGAGCGGCGCGCCCACCGTCTCGACCGGCTCCTGGCGGCCCGCACGAGGGACGTCGGCCGACTGCGGGCCGACATGGGCCGGGTGGCGCGGGCTCAGTACCGGATCGGCGGGACCACCTCGTACACGGTGCAACTCCTGCTCGCCCGGGACCCCGAGGAGCTGATGCGGTCCCAGCATCTGGCGTGGCAGGCGGACCTGGCCGTGAGCAGGCTCTACGACAGGACGCTGCGGGCCGAGCGGACCTTCGCGGCGGCCGAGCACACCGCCCGGACCGCGTGGCACGACCTCGCGGTCCGACGCGAGAGGCTCGCCGCGATCAGGCGGGGGCTCACCGAGCGCCTGGAAGAGGCGCGGTGGAAGCTTCAGGACGAGGCCCAGCTGAGCGTGACGGCGGGCCGGTGCCGCGGTGCCGAACGGCTCGCGCAACCATCGTTCGCGGAGCTCGGCTGGGTCGCTCCGGTGGAGGAGTACGAACTCTCTGCGGGCTTCGACAGCGCGGGTGAGCACTGGGCGAACCGGCACACCGGCCAGGACTTCGCCGTGCCCATCGGGACGCCGGTCCGCGCGGTCGGCCCGGGCCGGGTCTTCTCGGTCTCGTGCGGCGGCAGCTTCGGCATCGAGGTCGTGGTGGGCCACCCCGGCGGCTGGTACTCGCAGTACGCGCACCTGGCCGCGGTGGCGGTCGACCAGGGCGAGCGGGTGCGCACCGGCCAGTGGATCGGGCAGAGCGGCACCACCGGCAACTCCACCGGTCCGCACCTCCACTTCGAGGTGCGGCTCACGCCCTACCTGGGGTCCGGGGTGGATCCCGTCCGCTGGCTGGGCGACCACGGTGTGGTCCTGCGGAGCACACCGCAGGAGCCGGTGGCCGGTCCTTAGCGGGCCTGTCCGCCCTCCCGCAGCGCGGACATCACCTCGCGCGGATCCTTCACAGGGCCTTGAGGATCTGCTCGATCACGACCGCCACGCCGTCCTCGTTGTTGGCGGCGGTCCGGCCGGAGGCGGTGGCCAGCACGTCGGGATGGGCGTTGCCCATGGCGTACGACGTGCCCGCCCAGCTCAGCATCTCCATGTCGTTCGGCATGTCGCCGAAGGCCACCACCTCGGCGGGTGAGATGCCGCGCTCGGCGCAGCACAGCGCCAGCGTGGAGGCCTTGGAGACACCCGCGCCGCTGATCTCCAGGAGCGCGGTCGGGCTGGACCGGGTGATCTCCGCGCGCACCCCGACCGCCGTGCGGGCGAGCGCGAGGAAGTCGTCCGGGGTCAGTTCCGGGTGGAACGCGAGCACCTTGAGCACCGGCTGGTCCGCCGTGTCGGCGTCCTCGGCCAGCAGCTTCTCGGCCGGCGCGATGCTCGCCGCGGGGTCCATGTGCATGGGCGGATAGGCGAGTTCGTGGTGGAAGCCGCCGGTGCGCTCGACCGCGAAGGACGTGCCGGGCACGGCCGCCCGCAGCAGGGTGACGACGTCGAGGGCGGCGGCCCGCTCCAGCGGCCGCACCTTCACGAAGAGGTGCCCGTCGCTCCCGCCGTGCAGGTCGACGACGGCCGCGCCGTTCCCGCAGATGGCCAGGCCGTGGCCGTGGACGTGGGCGCTGACGACATCCATCCAGCGGGCCGGGCGGCCGGTGACGAAGAAGACCTCGATGCCCGCCTCCTCGGCGGCGGCCAGCGCCGCGACCGTACGGTCCGACACGGACTTGTCATCACGCAGCAGAGTGCCGTCCAGGTCGGTCGCGATGAGCCGCGGTGCGGTGGGCACGGGGCGGATGGCCGGGGCGGGATCCGTAGCTGAGGTCACCGGCCCATTCTCCCGTATCCACGCGCACGGGCGTGCGAGCGGACGCACATCTGAGAGCGCTGAGCGGTGCGCCCGGGGCACGAGGGGGCGTACGTGACGCAGGGGGCGCTTCGAGGCAGGAGGGGCTGGGCTCGCACCGTGTGCGTGAGGGGCCCGGGTGTCCGCCGGGGCACCGGCAGACGACGTAGGGTCGGAGTATGCGTCTGAGCACTGTGATTCTTCCGGTCCGCCGCTGGCACGAAGGCGGTCGCGACGAGTGGCTGCGCGCCGAGGAGCTGGGCTTCCACACGGCGTACACCTACGACCATCTGTCCTGGCGGACGTTCCGCGACGGCCCGTGGTTCGGGGCGGTGCCGACGCTCACGGCCGCGGCGGCCGCGACCAGCCGGATGCGCCTCGGTACTCTGGTCACCTCGCCGAACTTCCGGCACCCGGTGACCCTCGCCAAGGACCTGATCACGCTCGACGACGTGTCGAACGGCCGCGTCACCCTCGGGATCGGCGCGGGCGGCAACGGTTTCGACGCCACCGCGCTGGGCCAGGACGCCTGGACGCCGCGCGAACGGGCCGACCGATTCGGCGAGTTCGTGCCACTCCTCGACCGCCTGCTCACCGAGGACTCGGTGTCGTACGACGGCACCTTCTACTCGGCTGTCGAGGCACGGAACCTGCCGGGCTGTGTCCAGCGGCCCAGGATCCCCTTCGCGGTGGCCGCGACCGGCCCGCGCGGGCTGCGGCTCGCGGCGAAGCACGGGCAGGCGTGGGTGACCACGGGCGATCCGAAGCTGTTCGAGTCCGGGACGCCCGAGCAGTCGGTCGAGGCGATCCGCGGGCAGCTCAAGAAGCTGGGTGAGGCCTGCGACGACATCGGCCGCGACGTGGACGAGCTGGACAAGATCCTGCTCACCGGCTTCACCCCGCAGCCCGGTCGCCCGCTGGAATCGCTCGACGCGTTCGTCGACTTCGCGGGGCGGCACTTCGACCTCGGCTTCACCGAGATCGTTCTGCACGCGCCGATCCCGGACTCCGACTTCGCGGCCGACCCGAAGGTCTTCGAGCGGATCGCGACCGAGGGACTCGCGCAGCTGCGCCGCTAGCCCTTCCCGCCGCGGACGTGCGCGCTCATCCACGGGGTGAGCGCGCCGAGCAGGACCAGCTCCTTGTACGTCTCGTCGCCGGGCAGGGGCACGACCAGCCACCAGCCTGGCGGGAAGAACCGGCCCCGCACATGGGCGAGGCCGCCGTAGACGGACCGCAGGAAGGCCGGCACGGCGGAGCGCGGCACATCGTCGAACTGCACGCCGTCGACGGTGACTTGGGCATCGTCCTCGGGATGGACCCGTACGGCCACCGAGGGCGAGCCGCCGAGTTCGACGTACGCCTCGTGCGGCAGCGAGCCGTCCGGGTCGAGCACCGCGAAGACCCCCGACGAGGTGCGGCGAGAGGTCCGGTCGGCGCCGATGTCGTCGGTGACCTCGACCGTCAGCCGGTGTTCGTCGGCGATCGCGCGGATCGCGGTGACCACGGACTCGGTGGTGGGCAGATGTGGATGGGGCATGGGATCGATCATGCCAAGCGTCGGCTCAGCCGGGCAGCCGCAGGTACCGCGCGGGTACGGAGTCGGTGAGCCAGACCCCGTTGGCGCTGACGTGGAAGACATGGCCGGCGCGGTGCATGGCGCCGGCGTCGACACTCAGGACCACCGGGCGGCCGCGGCGGGCGCCGACCCGGGTCGCGGTCTCCCGGTCGGGGGAGAGATGGACGTGATGGCGGGCCATGGGGCGCAGCCCCTCGGCGCGGATCGCGTCCAGGTTGCGGGCCACGGTGCCGTGGTAGAGGTACGCGGGCGGTTCGGTGACCGGCAGGTCGAGATCGACGGTCACGGTGTGGCCCTGGCTGGCCCGGATGCGGTCGCCCTGCACGGCGAAGCGCCGTTTGTCGTTGGTGGCGACCACGTGGTCGAGCTCGGCGCGGGTGAGGGGGAAGTGATGCGCGGCCGCGGCCCGCAGCAGCACGTCGATCTCCACCCAGCCCCGCGGGTCCAGGGTGAGGCCGATCCGCTCGGGCTGATGGCGCAGGTGTTTGGCCAGGTATTTGGACACCTTGACGGTGCGCCGGTCGTCCGGGGACTGCCGCGTACCGTCGTGGCGCGGCTCCGGCGGGGTTCGTGTCATGCCATCAGGGTGCCGGGGCGGGTGTGTCCCCGGCATCCCGATTTCTCCGAGGCGGAGTCTCCCGGGTGGGGAATCAGGGGGCGAGCTGCTCCGCCGCCCACCGGGCCCACTCCTCCTGCATCGCGCTGAACCGCTTGCCGTACTCCAGGGCGAGGCGGCCGTGCACCGAGATCGGATCGTCGCCCCAGTCGATGACCGCCTCCGCCTCCTTCAGGCCGACGAGCTGCTGGGCCGAGCGCTCGGCCTCGGTGAGCAGATACGCCTTCGCTTCGAGTCGCGTGAGCTCGCCGAGGAAGAAGACGCGCAGCAGGGAGTCGCTGCGGCGGGTGCGGGACGGCTCGACCTCGGTGAGCCAGTGGCGCAGCTCGGCTCTGCCCGCGTCGGTGATCGCGTATTCCTTGCGGCCGCGCGGGCCCTCGGCGGACACCTCCACTAGACCCGCGTCCGCGAGTTTGCCCAGCTCTCCGTAGACCTGGCTCTGGGTTGCCGCCCACACGTGGGCGAGCGAGGTCTCGAACAGCTTCATGAGGTCATAGCCGCTGGCCGGGCGGTTGGTGAGGAGGCCCAGGACTGCATGACGAAGGCTCATGCCGCCCACTCTACCCTCCACTCTTGACACGTCAAAGGAGGAACTTTTACATTCGACATGTCACAAGTGGAATGTGGAGCCGGGTGGCAGCGCTCGGAACAGAGGGGGACTCCCATGAACTACCTGCGCGGATTCATCCCGTGGATCGTCTTCGCCGTCGTCGGCGGCGCCTTCTGGCCGTGGGGTGCCGTCGCCGCCCTCGCCGCGGCGGCCTGCCTGTTTTCCCTGGACCGCAAGCGCGGTCTGTCCGCCGATTCCCTGATCCTGGAACAGTCCACGATCGCTTTCTTCGCCGTGCTGAGCGTCGTGGCCTTCGCTGTTCCCGGGGGTGGACTGCGGGAGTACGGGGGCGCGCTGGCCACCGGCTGACTGGCCCTGACCTCCTGGGTCACGCTGGGCGTGCGCAGGCCCTTCACCACCGGGATCGCCAAGCGGCAGGCGCCGCGCGAGGTGTGGACGCACCCCCTGTTCATCCGGATCAACGTGGTGCTGACCTCGGTGTGGGCCGTGGCCTTCACCCTGACCGCCGCGGGTCTCGCCGTCGTCAAGGCGGAGTCCCTGGGGAGCGCCGCCTCCATAGCCGTGCAGGTCGCCGGATTCGCCGTCCCGGCCCTCGTCACCGCCCGGTACCCCGAGCGCGCCCGTCGCGCCGCCGTCCAGAAGGATGCCTGACCATGACCACGTCCGAGATCCCGCCGGCCCCGCATCTCGCGGGCAACTTCGCCCCGGTCGCCGAAGAGCTGACCACCCAGGAGCTGCCCGTCACCGGTTCCATACCGCCCGAGCTGTCCGGCTGGTACGTGCGCAACGGGCCCAACCCGCAGGACGCCGCCTCCGCCCACTGGTTCTTCGGGGACGGGATGGTCCACGGCGTCCGGCTCGAAGGCGGCAGGGCCCGCTCCTACCGCAACCGATGGGTGCGCACCACGACCTTCACCGACGGGGCGCGGGTCTACGACCGCCAGGGCAATGTCGACTTCACCGCCGGGGCGGCCAACACCCACGTGGTGCGGCACGCCGGGCGCACCCTGGCCCTCGTCGAGTCGTCCTTCCCGTACGCACTGGACTGCCGGCCGGGGCGCGAGCTGGAGACGTTGGGCTCCTACGACTTCGATGGGCGGCTCACCACAGCCATGACCGCCCACCCCAAGACCTGCCCGGTCACCGGTGAGCTGCACTTCTTCGGGTACGGGACGATCGCCCCGCCGTATCTCACCTACCACCGCGCCGACGCCGAGGGCGAGTTGGTGGTGAGCCGTCCGGTGGAGGTGCCGGGGGCCACGATGATGCACGACTTCCACCCCACCGCATCCCATGTGGTGTTCATGGACCTCCCCGCGGTCTTCGACCTGGAGGTGGCGATGCGACCCGGCGGCGGGCTGCCCTACCGCTGGGACGCGGAGTACGGCGCCCGGCTGGGCGTGCTGCGCAGGGACGACCCGTACGGCGAGGTGCGGTGGCTGTCGATCGACCCCTGCTACGTCTTCCACGCGCTGAACGCGTACGACGAACCGGGGGAGGGCGGCGACGGGCGGATCGTGCTCCACGTCGTGCGGTACGAGCGGCTGGGGGCCCGCGGGGCCACGCTGTGGAAGTGGACGCTGGATCTGGCGACGGGGCTGGTCCGCGAGGAGCAGCTCGACGACCAGGCATGCGAGTTTCCCCGGATCGACGACCGGCTGGCCGGGCTCGAGACCGGATACGGCCACGTCACGGTGGCCCGGACCCCCTCGTCGGGGCCGATATCGGGGGCGCTGCTCCGGTACGACCTGCGGACGGGGGCGGTGGTCCGGCACGACTTCGGGCCGGGGCGGGTCCCGGCGGAGGCGGCGTTCGCCCCGGCGGACGATCGGCCGGGCGGCCCGGGGTGGTTGCTCAGCTACGTCTACGACGCGGCCAGGGACGCCAGCGACCTCGTCATCGTGGACGCCCAGAACCTGGCGGCGCCCCCGGTGGCGACCATCCATCTCCCCCAGCGCGTGCCCTTCGGCTTCCACGGCAACTGGCTCGCCGATCAGTGACAGGAATCCATGAAAGGGGTCGCATGTGACGCCAATCACCCTGCTGAACCGTGCAGTTGGGTTTGTTCCACAGCGAAGTCGCGTTATCCACAGGCAATTTGACATCTCTGTGGACAACGGGCGTCCGATAAAAGGGGTTTGGTCAACTTCATCACCATGAAGCCGATTTAGTAGTAATCACGTCTCGGGGCTATTGCGCGTTGGGGGTGACAGCGCGTCCAAGGTGCGTGCCTGTACCTCGCGTTCGGTGGCCGCGGTGATGAACGCCGAGACGTTGTCCTGGCCCACCAGATCCCGAACCGCTCGGAGGGTGGCCGCGGGCAGGGTCACCGGGCCGGGATCTGGTGGGGAGGGGGCTGCGGCCGGGGTGCCCAGGTGTTTCTGGAGGTGGCGGGTCGCGAAGAGGCGCATGGCGCGCGCCAGTTCGGCGTCGACGGTCTGCTGGGCCAGCGGACGCATGCGGCGTACAAGATCGGCCGCTTCGGCGGCCTCGGTGTCGGTCGGGGGGTGGTGGCCCAGATAGCGGGCGAAGACGTGTTCCGTGGTGAAGTCGAGGAACCGGGCCGCGATGTGTTCGACCTGGCCGCGCAGCTCCCGCAGGTGTCCGGAGATGGCATCGAGCGGCACGCCCGCCGCGTGCAACTCGGCTGCCACCGCCAGCTCTTGGGGGCTGGGGACGAGGAACTCGGCGTCGTTGTCCGGGATGCGCTCCAGGATGCCGAGCTCCACCGCCTCGGCGACGGCCTTGTCGTCGGGGATGCCGCCGAAGGTCTCGTCGAGATCGGCACGGGAGATCCGGGCGGCCTCCTCGTCCGTCCAGGGGCCGTTGACCTCGGCGACCAGGCCGAGCACGCCGCCGAGCCCCCGTCCGGCGTCCCAGGCCTCCAGGAGTTCCTTGATGGAGGCCAGCGTGTAGCCGCGGTCCAGGAGGTCGGCGATCTGGTGCAGCCGGGCGAGGTGGGCGTCGCCGTACACATTGGAGCGTCCGCGCCGTTCGGGCCGGGGCAGCAGGCCGCGGTCCTGGTAGGCGCGGATGGTGCGGACCGTGGCGCCGCTGGCGTGCGCCAGGTCCTCGATCCGGTACTCGGCCGGTGCCGTCGCCGGCGGGCCCACCTGCTGAAGTGCTGACTGCCCGGACAAACCCACTCCCTCTACCCCAAGGCGGCGCGGCCCACAGCGCCCGCCGCCGCTCGGGCCGCCGGCGAGGTCGCGAGGTATTCGACGGCCTTGCGCAGGGAGCCCTCCTGCGAGGGATGGTACGACCGGCGGAAGTAGCGGGGTATGGCCGAGCCCAGCTCCTTCCAGGTCGGCAGCAGGCCCCGGCGTACGGCCCGGTTGTGCTCACGCAGCGAGTAGCGCAGGCGGCCCGCCAGTTGGGGGTCGTGCCGGATCAGATAGGAGGCGCCCCACACCCACAGCCACAACAGGACCGGGGCGACCACGGCCATGCCCTCCACCCGGCGGGCGTACCGGGGCAGACCCGTGCCGCCGCAGTGCTGGTACATGTCGAAGGCCACCGACCGGTGTTCGACCTCCTCCGCGCCGTGCCAGCGCAGCAGGTCCAGCATGACCGCGTCGGAGCCGGCCCGGTCCAGGCCCTCGGCGTGCAACACCCAGTCGCCGAGCACCGCCGTGAACTGCTCGATGGCCGCGATCAGCGAGAGGCGGAAGCGGAGCCACTCCTGCGTCGGTATCGGAGCCCCGAACGGTGGCGTCTCGCCGAGGAGCCTCTCGAAGAGGAAGTCGACGTGGCGGGTGTAGGCGCCGGTGTCGAGCCGCTGGTGCGCCAAGTGGTCCAGCACGTAGGCGTGTTGGACGCTGTGGGTGGCTTCCTGGCCCATGAATCCCTTGACGTCCTTGAGCAGCACCGGGTCGTCCACCAGCGGGAGGGCCTCCTTGAAGACCTTCACGAACCAGCGCTCGCCCCCCGGGAGCAGCAGGTGGAGCACATTGATCACATGGGTGGCGGTGGGCTCGTCCGGTATCCAGTGCAGCGGCGTCCGGTCCCAGTCGAACGAGACGCGGCGCGGGCTGATCCGGTAGTGCTCCTCGCTCGCGGTGCCTTCTCGGCGCTCCCTGCTCACAGCGGCGGCTCCAATCGGGCGATCGCGCGCAGCGTCCTCGGGGCGAGGCGGGACAGGAGGTGGGCTCCGCGCGCCTCCGCCGTCACCGGCACCACGGCCTGGTTCTTCACCACGGCGCGCAGGACGGCCGAAGCCACCTTCTCCGGAGGGAAGTTGCGCAGCCCGTACAGACGCGAGGTCTTCTTCTGCAGGCGCTTCTCCTCCTGGGCGTCCGCCCCGGCGAAGTGCGTGGTTGAGGTGATGTTGGTGTTGATGAGGCCGGGGCAGATCGCGGAGACGCCGATGCCCTGACCCGCCAGCTCGGCGCGCAGGCACTCGCTGAGCATCAGCACCGCGGCCTTCGAGGTGCTGTAGGCGGGCAGCACCCGGGAGGGCTGGTAGGCGGCGGCGGACGCGGTGTTGACGATGTGGCCGCCCTGGCCGCGCTCGGCCATCTGCCTGCCGAAGACGCGGCAGCCGTGGATGACGCCCCACAGATTGACGTCGAGGACCTTCTTCCAGTCCTCGGCCGTGGTGTCGAAGAAGGAGCCCGACAGCCCGATCCCCGCGTTGTTGACCAGGACGTCGACGACGCCGTACTCGGTGGCGACCTTCTCGGCGAGCTTCTCCATCGCCTGCTCGTCGCTGACGTCGACGGCCTCCCCCCAGGCCTCGGGCGCGCCGATCAGGCGGGACATCTCCGCGGTCCGGGTCGCCCCCTCGGCGTCCCGGTCCACGGCGACGATCCGCGCCCCCGCCTCGGCGAACGCGAAGGCGGTGGCCCGGCCGATGCCGCTCGCGGCGCCCGTCACCAGGACGAGCTGGCCGCCGAACCGGTCGGCGTACGGGCCGGTGGCGACGGTGTCCCGCGCGGGCGTGCCGTCCTCGTTGGTGCGGACGAACTCGCCGATCCAGGCCGCCAGTTGGTCCGGCCGGGTGCGTGGGACCCAGTGCTTGGCAGGAAGGGTCCGGCGGACCAGCTGAGGCGCCCACTGCTCCAGCTCGGCATAGAGCTGGGGCGAGAGGAACGCGTCGTCGAGCGGAGTGATCAGCTGGACGGGCACATGGGCGAAGGCGTCCGGGCGCGGGCGGCGCAGCCGGGCGCGGACGTTGTCCCGGTAGAGCCAGGCACCGTGCGCCGCGTCCTGCGGAAGGGAGCCCGTGGGGTAGCCGTCGGCCGGCACGTTCTCCAGGCGCTGGAGCATTCTGGGCCACCGCTTGCCGAGCGGACCGCGCCAGGCCAGCTCGGGCAGGACCGGGGTGTGCAGCATGTACACGTACCAGGACTTGGCGCCCTGGCCGAGGAGCTGTGCGGCCCTGCGCGGCGTCGGGCGGCTCATCCGGTTCTTGATCCAGTGCCCGAAGTGGTCCAGGGAAGGCCCCGACATGGAGGTGAAGGAGGCTATCCGGCCCTGGGTGCGCTGGACGGTGGCGAACTCCCAGCCCTGCACCGACCCCCAGTCGTGGCCGACCAGGTGCACTGGCCGGTCCGGACTGACCGCGTCCGCCACGGCGAGGAAGTCGTCCGTCAGCTTCTCCAGCGTGAACCCGCCGCGCAGCGGGGCCGGTGCCGTGGAGCGGCCGTGCCCGCGAACGTCGTAGAGCACCACGTGGAAGCGCTCGGCCAGCCGTTTCGCGACCTCGGACCACACCTCCTTGCTGTCCGGGTAGCCGTGCACCAGGAGCACGGTGGGCTGGGACGCGTCGCCCAGTTCGGCGACGCACAGCTCCACGCCGCCGGTCCGCACCCAGCGCTCGCGGGCTCCCTCGATGGTCACGTTCTCCACGCTCACGCCGCCTTCTCCTCGGCCCAGCGCCGCACGTGCGGCAGATCGTCGTCCAGCCAGAACGCGCTCTGTTCGGGATCCCGGGAGTCGGTGACGACCAGGATCTCCTCGAACTTCGCGCCCGTACCCCGGAAGCCGAGGTGCGGCTCGACCGCCCACAGCCCCGGCCGGGGCGGGTGGTCGGAGAACCGGTACGGCGACCAGAGCGGCGACCAGCCGTCCCGGTGGCCGTGCAGCGCGTCGCTCGCCAAGCCCTTCAGCGCCTGCGTGCCGAACCCGAACACGTTCGGCGACCAGCGGCGCTCCTTCACCTGGTCGATCTTGTGGGCGATCACGCCGAACGGATAGGCCCGGTGCCGGTTGGCGTACCCCTGGCGGACCATGAGCCGGTCCACGTCCTCGTAGATCTCGCGCAGCGGCCGTTTCTCGCGCACCTCGCGCAGGATGAGGGCCCGGTGCGCCTCCAGGTCGGCGAGCAGCCGGTCGTGCACCGGGTTGAGCCCCAGGCAGCCCGAGTAGCCGATGTCCGCGGTGAAGCCCTTGTGGACCGGGGCCATGTCGAGGATGAACGGCATCCCCGCCTCCAGGCGCCGGTTGGTGGGGAAGAACTGGAGCGGGATGCGGAAGTTCACGAACGCCGTGCGGTCGCCGAACCAGGCGAACGGCAGATGGAACCAGTCCCGCACGCCGCGCTCGCGCAGCCAGTCCCGCTGCATGCGCGCGGCCTCGCGCTCGGTCACCCCCGGCTTGAGCTGGGCCGCGACGGCCTCCGCGCACTCGTACGCGAGGCTCTGTACCTCCCTGAACCCGCGCAGCCGCGCCTCGGGTTCAGCCTTCAGTGCCGATGGCATCCGTCCACCCCTGTCGCCCTACGCGTGCGTAACTTGACACTGATGAATGTGACAATGCCTGGCGGCTGCGTCAAGGGTGCTGCACCAGCCTGTGGACAACGGGCCCGTTGTGGACAACTCCGTGCCTCCGGAAGGTGAGCCCGTCAGCCTCTCGTACGGGTCCCCTACGGGTTCGTACCTCTGGAGTCGGACATGGATCCAACCTCCTGGGCTGACGATTCGTGTGGCCTGCGCCACTACCGTCGATGACGTGACTGTGATCGCGACCGAAAGCCTGAGCAAGCGGTTCCCCCGGGTGACCGCGCTTGACCGGCTGTCGTTGGACATCGGCCCCGGTGTGACCGGGCTGGTGGGCGCCAACGGAGCCGGCAAGTCCACGTTGATCAAGATCCTTCTTGGTCTCTCGCCCGCCACGGAGGGCACCGCCGCCGTGCTCGGCCTGGACGTTGCCACCAGTGGCAGCGCCATCCGCGAGCGGGTGGGCTACATGCCGGAGCACGACTGCCTGCCGCCCGACGTCTCGGCCACCGAGTTCGTCGTGCACATGGCGCGCATGTCGGGCCTCCCGGCCACCGCGGCCCGCGAACGGACCGCCGACACACTGCGCCACGTGGGGCTCTACGAGGAGCGCTACCGGCCCATCGGCGGCTACTCGACCGGTATGAAGCAGCGGGTCAAGCTCGCCCAGGCACTTGTCCACGACCCGCAGCTGGTCCTCCTCGACGAGCCGACCAACGGCCTCGACCCGGTCGGCCGCGACGAGATGCTCGGCCTGATCCGCCGCATCCACACCGACTTCGGCATCTCGGTCCTGGTCACCTCGCATCTGCTCGGCGAGCTGGAGCGCACCTGCGACCACGTGGTGGTCGTCGACGGCGGCAAGCTGCTGCGCTCCAGCTCCACCAGCGACTTCACCCAGACCACCACCACCCTCGCGGTCGAGGTCACCGACTCCGACACTCACCCCGACGGCACCGAGGCGGTGCGCAAGGCGCTCACCGCCGCCGGGATCACGTTGCAGGCGGGCGTGGAGGACGGGCTTCCGGGCGCCGGTCACATCCTGCTCGTCGAGGCCACCGGCGAGGAGACCTACGACACCGTCCGCGACACCGTGGCCGGCCTCGGCCTCGGCCTCGTCCGGATGGAACAGCGCCGTCACCACATCGCCGAGGTGTTCCAGACCCCGGCGCCGGAGCCGGTCTCCGAACGCGCCGCCGCGTGGGCAGCCACCGCGGCCGGCGCCGAGCAGAAGGGGGCCGGTCGCGATGGCAACTGACAGCGTCCAGACCCAGATCCACAACATCGGCTACCGCAATTACGACGGGCCGCGCCTGGGCCGGGCCTACGCCCGCCGCTCGCTCTTCTCGCAGTCCCTGCGCGGCGCGTACGGCCTGGGCCGCAGCGCCAAGTCCAAGGTCCTGCCGATGCTGCTGTTCGCGGTGATGTGCGTGCCCGCGGCCATCATGGTCGCGGTCGCCGTCGCCACCAAGGCCAACGACCTGCCGGTGCAGTACACGCGGTACGCGATCCTCCTCCAGGCCGTCATCGGGCTGTTCATCGCGGCCCAGGCGCCCCAGACCGTCTCGCGCGACCTGCGGTTCAAGACGGTGCCGCTGTACTTCTCGCGGCCGATCGAGCGCCTCGACTACGTCCTGGCCAAGTTCGCCGCCATGGCGTCGGCCCTGTTCATCATCACGGGCGCGCCGCTGGTGATCCTGTACGTCGGCGCTCTGCTCGCCAAACTCGACTTCGCGGACCAGACCAAGGGGTTCGCCCAGGGGCTGGTCTCGGTGGCACTGCTCTCGCTCCTCTTCGCGGGCCTCGGCCTGGTCATCGCGGCACTGACGCCGCGCCGCGGCTTCGGCGTGGCCGCCATCATCGCCGTACTGACCGTCTCCTACGGGGCCGTCTCCGCGGTCCAGGCCATCGCCTTCAACCAGGGCTCCCCCGGAGCGGTCCAGTGGCTCGGCCTGTTCTCGCCCATCACGCTCATCGACGGCGTGCAGACCGCCTTCCTCGGGGCGGGCTCCAACTTCCCCGGCGGCCACGGCCCGGGGTCGGGCACCGGGGCGGTCTACCTGCTCGTCGTCCTCGCGCTGATCTACGGCTCGTACGCCGTGCTGATGCGCCGCTACCGGAAGGTCGGGCTGTGACCACCCTCGACATCGACCACACCTCGCGCTGGTTCGGCAACGTGGTGGCGGTCAACGACGTCACCATGACGATCGGCCCCGGCGTGACCGGGCTGCTCGGCCCCAACGGTGCCGGAAAGTCCACGCTCATCAACATGATGGGCGGTTTCCTCGCCCCGTCCACGGGAACGGTCACGCTCGACGGCGAGCAGATCTGGCGCAACGAGTCCGTCTACAAGAAGATCGGCATCGTCCCCGAGCGGGAG
Organism: Streptomyces sp. NPDC045846; assembly: GCF_056431605.1. Lineage (NCBI taxonomy): Bacteria > Bacillati > Actinomycetota > Actinomycetes > Kitasatosporales > Streptomycetaceae > Streptomyces > Streptomyces sp. NPDC045846. Next base: position 537,306 of record NZ_JBWKKJ010000004.1, read on the forward strand.
GCCATGTACGACTTCCTGACGGGCCGCGAATTCGTCGTCGCCAACGCCGAGTTGCACGGACTCGGCGCGAAGGAGGCCCAACAGGCCCTCGCCACGGTCGAGATGGAGTACGCACAGGACCGCAAGATCCAGACGTACAGCAAGGGCATGCGCCAGCGCGTCAAGATGGCCTCAGCCCTCGTCCACAACCCGTCGGTGCTGCTGCTCGACGAGCCGTTCAACGGCATGGACCCGCGCCAGCGCATGCAACTGATGGAGCTGCTGCGGCGGATGGGGGCCGAGGGCCGCACGGTCCTGTTCTCCTCCCACATCCTCGAAGAGGTCGAGCAGCTCGCCTCGCACATCGAGGTCATCGTCGCCGGACGGCACGCGGCGAGCGGAGACTTCCGCAAGATCCGCCGCCTCATGACGGACCGGCCGCACCGCTACCTGATCCGCTCCAGCGACGACCGCGCGCTGGCCGCGGCGCTGATCGCCGACCCGTCGACCGCCGGGATCGAGGTGGACCTCAAGGAGGGCGCGCTGCGCATCCAGGCCGTCGACTTCGGCCGGTTCACCACGCTGCTTCCACAGGTCGCCAAGGCCCACGGGATCCGGCTGCTCACGGTCTCGCCGTCCGACGAGTCCCTCGAATCCGTCTTCTCCTACCTCGTAGCGGCCTGAGCGCCTCCAGAAAGGAGCGGTGACGTTCCCATGTACAACCCGACCGTCGCCCGGCTCACCTACCGGGCCCTGCTCGGCCGCCGCCGGGCCGCCATCCTCTTCGTCCTGCCCGCCCTGCTGATCGTGATCGCGGCGGCCGTCCGGTCCTTCAGCGGCGCCGACGACCAGGTCACCGCCGACCTCCTGGGCAGCTTCGCGCTGGCCACGATGGTGCCGCTGATCGGTGTCATCGCGGGCACCGGAGCGATCGGCCCGGAGATAGACGACGGTTCCATCGTCTATCTGCTGGCCAAGCCGGTGAAGCGTTCCACGATCATCGTCACCAAGCTGATCGTCGCGATCGCCGTGACCATGGCCTTCTCCGCGATCCCGACGCTGATCGCCGGATTCATCCTGAACGGCAACGGGCAGCAGATCGCGATCGCCTACACCGTGGCGGCGCTGGTCGCCTCCATCGCGTACGCGGCGGTGTTCCTGCTGCTCGGCACCGTCACCCGGCACGCCGTCGTCTTCGGCCTGGTGTACGCGCTGGTGTGGGAGTCGCTGTTCGGCAACCTGGTGCCCGGTGCGCGCACCCTGAGTGTGCAGCAGTGGTCGCTCGCCCTCGCCCAGAAGATCGGCGAGAACGGCGTGATCTCCTCCGACGTGGGCCTGCCCCTCGCGGTGACCCTGCTGGTGGGAGTGACCGCCGTGGCCACCTGGTACGCGGGCCAGAAGCTGCGCACCCTGAAGCTGGCCGGGGAGGAGTGACGGGGGTTCCCCGGACAGGGGCGGGGCCCGGCGCCGTCTTGCGGCCGGCGGGCCCCGCCTGTTGTGCGTCCTGAGCCGCTGCCTCGGGCTGGCAGGTTGCAGAGCTACCTGCGGCGCTTACGGCGCGGGGGATGCGGAGGGCGCCGCCGGACGTCGGCGAGGCCCTCGGAGAGATCCACGAGGCGGACACTCATCGCCCCGACCACGCGGTTGGTGGAGTCGAGCCGTCGGTCCAGCCCTTCGAGCCGCTGGTCCACGCCTTCCAGACGGTGATCGATGGCCTCGATCCGGTGATCCATGGACTCCATCCTCCGGTCCATGGCCTCCAGCCGCATCGACATCCGGTTCAGCACCGGACCGAGTTCCTGGAGCGCGGGCCCGATCCGGGCCATGGAGCTCTCCAGGTCGGTGACGCGGCGGTCCAGTCCGTCGTGGCGGGGGTCGCTCGCGATGACGTTCCGGGAGGCCTCCTCGGTGTCGAGGAGGTAGGTGCGTACACAGCGAGCAACTTCGCTGTCGCGAAGAAGCATGGCTATGTTGAGGACGGCTCGGCGGGTGAAGAGCCGGAGGTGGGAGCGCCCCTGTGGATAACTTTCGGCTGGGCCGCCGGATGGCGTGGTCGTTTTGACCACGTCATCGAACCGCAGGTCATCGCCACTGAGAATGGTCATTCCGTTGCCGGTCAGCTCTTCGCGGTGCCTCCTGACGAGGCTATGCACAGCCTCCTTGTGGACAACGAAGTACCGGGCGACGCCTTCTGTGGTCACGTGCAGACCATCAGGTAGCAGCTGCAATGCCTTGACCTTCTCCAGGACGTCGACGCGTCCCAGGTGGTCGTCGCGCAGGGTGCGCGATTCGAGCAGGGCGACTTCGGATGGCATGGTCGGGCCTTCCGTTCATGGTCATGGACCGATGGATGATGTGGACGCCCTGTCCCCGGGCTGCAGGGGTGGAGGTCCGCTCATCTACGCCACTGACTCAATGACCGGTTCTCGTACAGCGACCGGCAATCCCCGAATTCACGAAAGGTACGACGCCACTAACCCCAGTTGCCTCCACGCACGGGGGACAACGAGCGGACTTTCGTACAGGTCACGCATCCGGGGAACACGCGTTGGGAACAAACGTTTCGGCCCGACTGTGCCGCCGCGCTAGACCGTTCGGTCGCGAGCCGCGAAGAGGCCTACCGCCAGGGCTGCCGCGCAGACGCAGAGGACCAGGCCGATCGGCACCGTCCAGCCGCCCGTCGCCTGGTGCACCGCGCCCGCCGCGATGGGGCCGACGGCCGCCAGCAGATAGCCCACCGTCTGGGCCATGCCGGACAGCCGGGCCGCCGTCCGCGCGTCGCCCGAGCGCAGCACGATCAGCGTGAGGGCCAGCCCCACCGCCCCGCCCTGCCCGATGCCCAGGACGCCCGACCACAGCCAGGCGCCGCTCACCGGGGCGACCATCAGGCCCGCGTACCCGGCCGCGACCAGCGAGGTGACCAGGACGATCAGCGGGCGCTGGCTGCGCATGCGGCCGGCCAGGAGCGGCACCCCGAAGGCGCCCGCCACCTGGATCAGGTTGTTGAACGCGAAGATGACGCCCGCCGTGGAGCGGCTCATCCCGTGATCCGTGAAGATCGTCGGCATCCAGGCGATCAGCACGTACGACCAGAGCGACTGCAGTCCCATGAAGAGCGTGACCTGCCAGGCCAGGGCCGAGCGCCACACGCTCCTGCCCGCGCCGGACGAGGCCGGGGCGGCGACCCGCACCTCGTGGCCCGTACGGCCGCGCGCGATCAGCACCTGCGGCAGCCAGGCCACCGCCGCGAGGACCGCGAGCAGCGACCACACCGCGAGCGAGGCCTCCCAGCTGCCGCCGAACGCCTTCTCCAGCGGGACCGAGGACGCGGCCACGACCGTCGCGCCCGCGATCATCGCGCCGGTGTACACCGACGTCATCGACGCCGCCTTGTCCGGGAAGTCACGCTTGATCAGGCCGGGCATCAGCACGTTGAGCAGCGCTATCGCCGTGCCGACGAGGACGCCTCCGCCGTACAGCGCCACCGCGGAGGGGGCCACCCGCACCAGGATGCCGACGGCCAGGAGCAGCAGCGCGAACAGCAGCACCGGCTCGCTTCCGAAGCGGCGGGCCAGCCACGGCGCCACCAGCGCGCCGAGCCCCAGGAACAGCACCGGCACGGAGGTCACCAGGCTGCTCGCCGTCGACGACAGGCCGAACGACTGGCTGATCTCGCTCACCAGCGGCGACACGCTGGCCAGCGCCGCCCGCATGTTCACCGACGCCAGCACGATCCCGACCAGCAGCACCACCGGATGCGCCAGCAGCGCCCGCCGCGCGGCGGCGCCCTGTGGCGACGGCCGTACGTCGGCCTCGGCATCGGGCAACAGCAGGCGATCAGCATCCGGGCGTGACAAGACAAGGCACCTTTCGTAGACGGCCTTTCGGCCTTTCGGCCTTCGAGCCCCGGCCAGTGACAGGCAGAGGCAAAGGCAGAGGGCGGGTTGGGGAGGGCGGGTTGCTGAGCTCAGAGGCCCAAGCTCAGGGCTCAGGGCTCAGGGCTCAGGAATCAGGGCCAGGAGCTCAGCGCTCGGGGGGTCAGAGTTCGGCGGTCAGAGTTCGGGGACCAGAGGTCAGAGGTCAGCGCTCGGCGGTCAGATCTCAGCGGTCAGATCTCAGCGGTCGGGTTCCAGCGGTCGGATTTCAGATTTCAGATGGGGGATTCCGTCCGGCGCACTGGGCTTCCGCAACGTCAGCCGCTCCGGCGGGCCGCCACCGCCCGGACCGCCTCCAGCGGCTTCCGTAGCAGTTCGCGCACGGCGTGTTCCGCGGCTTTGGGGTCGCCGCTCTCGATCGCGTCGACCAGGGCCTCGTGCGTGTCCAGGTCGATCGGGGGCATCTCCTCGTCGCGCAGCGAGGTGATCAGGCTCTCGTGCACCTGGACCGAGAAGAACCGGTAGACCTCGATGAACGCCGGGTTGTGTGTGGCCTGCACGACGCCCAGGTGGAAGGCCATGTCTGCGTCGGCGGCGCGGTCGCCGTGCTCCCGCAGCGTCTGAAGGGAACCCCGCAGCGCCACCATGTCGGCGGTGTCCCGGCGTTCGGCGGCGAGCCGGGCGGCCTCGGCCTCCAGAGCGACGCGGAGTTCGAGTACGTCAAGGGCGTCGGCGGCGCGGATGCCCTGGAGGACCGCGGAGGGATCCGCGGTGGAGCGTACGAAGGTGCCGTTGCCCTGGCGGGATTCGAGCAGCCCGGCATGGACCAGCACCCGCACGGCCTCGCGGACCGTGTTGCGGCCGACGGCCAGCTGCTCGGCCAGCTCGTGCTCGGTCGGAATGCGGTCGTCGACCGCCCACTCGCCATTGGTCAGCTGGGCCTTCAGCTGATCGACGACGGTGTCCACGAGGGACTGCCGCCCCGCCGTACGAAGAGCCACGCCATTCACTCCATTCACCCGGTTGCCCAGTCATCCTACAACTGCGCGCGCCTCTTATTCGCTCCACAGCGTTTCGCGCCATCATCTAGGGATGACGACCCTGCTCCCCCGTGGCACCGAGCACGCGCGGCCGGTCCGGTCCTGGGTGCGCTCAGCACCCGGGACGCACATCTGGCTGTTGACCATCGCCATCACCAGTCTCGTCATCCAGCTCTCCACCCAGGGCCTGCAGCGCTTCCTGCTGCACCGCAACAGCAGCAACATCCACGAGCTGACCAAACACCCCGTGCAGTCCCTCTTCACCAGTGCCTTCTGGATCGAGAACCCGTCCTCGCTCCTGCTCTACCTGGTGCTCTTCGAGGTCGTGCACGCCACGGTGGAGCGCTGGCTCGGCACGCTGCGCTGGCTGTGCACGGTCGTGGTCGGCCATGTCGTGGCGACCCTGATCAGCCAGGAGTACGTCCTGTGGTCGATCCAGAACCAGCACCTGCCCAAGCGTCTCGCGCACGCCATGTCGCACGTCGTGGACATCGGGGTCAGCTACGGGCTGGCCGCGGCGCTGGGCATCCTCGTCTACCGGCTGCCCCACCCCTGGCGCTGGCTCTACCTCGTGGGGGTGGCCGCGTTCTTCGGCATCCCGCTCGCCTCCGGCGGCACCTTCACCGACCTCGGCCATGTGACCGCGCTGTTCATCGGCTTCGCCTGCTGGCCGCTGACCCGGGGCGTGCCCACGCGAAAACCAGTGGCGCCCAACGACCGTGCCCGGCACAGTGGTTGACGCAGCCGGACGCGGAGAACGCGAGCCCGCCGGACGGGGGACGAGCACGACGACGACCGCACGGACGCGTCCGACAAGGACCGTACGGGCAGGTGCGACGTGCTCCTGGCGGGGCGGCGCGGGGCAGGCATCGGAGTAGCACCGACGACTCCGACGGGCCGCCCGCGGACGGCTGCCCGGGGCGGCCGCTTCGAGCGCGCATCACGCGCGAGGCCGCCCCTGCGACATGGGTAAGGGGCGCCCGCCAAGAGCGGGCGCCCCTTACTCGCATTCCCCGGTCGCTGTCCGCCGACCGACCGCGAGACCGTCCTTGGGGCTTACCGCCCCTGAAGCAGTTCTTCCAGGACCACGGCGATGCCGTCGTCCTCGTTCGACGCCGTGATCTCGTGGGCCACGGCCTTCAGCTCGTCGTGGGCGTTGGCCATCGCCACGCCGTGCTCGGCCCAGCCGAACATCGGGATGTCGTTGGGCATGTCCCCGAACGCGATCGTGTCCGCCGCCTTGCAGCCGAGCCGGCGCGCGGCCAGCGAGAGCCCGGTCGCCTTGCTGAGGCCGAGCGGCAGCAGCTCCACGACGCCCGCGCCCGCCATCACGACGTCCACCAGGCTGCCGACCACCTGCCGCGTGATCGCCGCGAGCGCGTCGTCGTCGTACTCGGGATGCTGGAGGTAGACCTTGTTGAGCGGGGCCGACCACAGCTCGGCGGGGTCCTCGAAAAAGCGGACCGGAAGCGGTCCCTCCTGCACCTGGTAGCCGGGGCCGACCAGGACCTCCCCGTCGATGCCGTCACGGCTCGCGGCGAGCGCCAGCGGGCCGATCTCCGCCTCCACCTTGGACAGGGCGAGACCGGCGAGCTGGCGGTCCAGGGTCACCGACGTCAGCAGCCGGTGCTCGCCGGCGTGGTAGACCTGCGCGCCCTGGCCGCACACCGCGAGCCCCTCGTAGCCGAGGTCGTCGAGGATGTGCCGGGTCCAGGGCACCGCACGGCCGGTCACCACGATGTGCGCGGCGCCCGCCGCGGTGGCGGCCGCCAGCGCGTCACGGGTGCGCTGCGAGACCGACTCGTCGGAGCGCAGCAGCGTCCCGTCCAGGTCGGTCGCGATCAGCTTGTACGGGAACGGGCGCCCCACGGCGGTGCTCACTTGGAGATCGGCTCCAGGACCTCGCGGCCGCCCAGGTACGGACGGAGCACGGCCGGGACCCGCACCGAGCCGTCGGCCTGCTGGTGGTTCTCCAGGATCGCCACGATGGTGCGCGGGACCGCGCACAGCGTGCCGTTCAAGGTGGCCAGCGGGGCGACCTTGCTCTTGCCGTCGCTGGTGTCGCGCATGCGGACCGACAGACGGCGGGCCTGGAAGCCGTCGCAGTTGGAGGCCGAGGTCAGCTCGCGGTACTTGCCCTGGGTGGGGATCCACGCCTCGCAGTCGAACTTGCGCGAGGCCGAGGCGCCGAGGTCGCCGGTGGCGACGTCGATCACCTGGAACGGCAGCTCAAGCGCGGTCAGCCACTGCTTCTCCCAGTCCAGGAGGCGCTTGTGCTCGTTCTCGGCCTCGTCCGGGTGGACGTAGGAGAACATCTCGACCTTGTCGAACTGGTGGACCCGGAAGATGCCCCGGGTGTCCTTGCCGTACGTGCCGGCCTCGCGGCGGAAGCACGGCGAGAAGCCCGCGTAGCGCAGCGGCAGCTTGTCCGCGTCGATGATCTCGTCCATGTGGTACGCCGCGAGCGGGACCTCGGAGGTGCCGACCAGGTAGTAGTCGTCCTTCTCCAGGTGGTACACGTTCTCGGCGGCCTGGCCCAGGAAGCCGGTGCCCTCCATGGCGCGCGGGCGGACCAGGGCCGGGGTGAGCATCGGGATGAACCCGGCCTCCGTGGCCTGCGCGATCGCCGCGTTGACCAGGGCCAGCTCCAGGAGCGCGCCGACGCCGGTCAGGTAGTAGAAGCGCGAGCCCGACACCTTGGCACCGCGCTCGACGTCGATGGCGCCCAGTGCCTCGCCGAGCTCCAGGTGGTCCTTGGGCTCGAAGCCCTCGGCGCCGAAGTCGCGGATGGTGCCGTGCGTCTCCAGGACGACGAAGTCCTCCTCGCCGCCGACCGGCACGTCCGTGTGGACGATGTTGCCGAGCTGGAGGAGCAGCTGCTTGGCCTGCTCGTCGGCGTCGTTCTGCGCGGCCTCGGCGGCCTTGACGTCGGTCTTGAGCTGCTCGGCCTTCTTCAGGAGCTCGGCGCGCTCCTCGGGCGAGGCCTTGGGAATGAGCTTGCCGAGCGACTTCTGCTCGGAGCGCAGCTCGTCGAAGCGGAGGCCCGAGGACCTGCGCAGCTCGTCGGCGGAGAGCAGGGCGTCGACGAGGGCGACGTCCTCTCCACGGGCGCGCTGGGAGGCGCGAACACGGTCGGGGTCCTCACGGAGCAGGCGAAGGTCAATCACCCCTCCAGGCTACCGGTGCGGACTCGCGGCACCCCACCGGATATCCCCGGCCCGGTCCACCCGCGTGTCACTTTGTCCGAATTGACCGAATTGGGAAATCTGGCCCTGGAATTCCCGGACGGGATGTCAATGAAATCGCCGCTATTCCCTGAAAAGAGGCGCTTTCCGGACGGTCGTTGACCGACTCCCTTGCCGCACACAGGACTTGTCCACAGAAGTGCACAGCCCCGGAAACTTATCCACAGGCTGTGCGGGCGCCCTGTGGACTTCGGAAGAGATCGTTCCGAAAGCCGCGTGCGGGACCGAGGTTTCCCCTCTCAAACCCGCTCCACACACTCATTCGGGTGGGAATTGCTCGCTCTAAAGAGTTGATCAATGGAATTGAGGTGACAGAGGATGCCCTGGCGACCTGTGGACTGATGTGTCGTCACTAGAGGGATTTGTCGACTGTGTCCGGTTGTGTTGTCGACTTACCCACAGGTCGAGAAGAGAGCCTGTGGATAACTTTGTGGACAACGAAAATCAGCAGGTAGGACCGGCCGCCGCAGCGTGCGCGGCCCGGGGGACCGCCTCCGGGGAAGCGCTCGACCGGACCCGCACAGGGCGCTGCGTACGGCAGGCGGCCGGCTTCAGACGCGCCCGTCCTGGCAGCGGGCCAGCCACTCCGCCGCCTCGACGAACTCCGCGTCCGAGGTCCCCGCCCGCAGCGGCCGTACGTCGTCGAGCGTCACCTCGGCCCGCGGATAGGAGCCGAGGAAGCGCACCTCGGGGCAGATCCGCCGCAGCCCCATCAGCGCCTCCCCCACCCGGCGCTCCGAGACGTGGCCCTCGGCGTCGATGGCGAAGCAGTAGTTGCCGATGCCCTGGCCGGTCGGCCGGGACTGGAGCAGCATCAGGTTGACCCCGCGCACCGAGAACTCCTGGAGGAGTTCGAGCAGGGCGCCCGGGTGGTCCTCGCGCTGCCACAGGACCACCGAGGTCTTGTCGGCCCCGGTCGGCGCCGCCGGGCGGGCCGGGCGGCCGACCAGCACGAAGCGGGTCTGCGCGTTGACCGCGTCGTGGATGTCGGTGATCAGCGGTTCCAGACCGTACGTCGCCGCCGCGAACTCGCCCGCGAACGCCGCGTCGTAGCGCCCCTCCTGGACGAGACGGGCGCCGTCCGCGTTGGAGGCCGACGACTCCCACAGGGCCTCCGGCAGGTTCGCCTTCAGCCAGTTGCGGACCTGGGGCTGGGCGGCCGGGTGCGCGGTGACCGTCTTGATGTCCGCCAGCGTCGTCCCCGGCCGCACGAGCAGCGCGAACTTGATGGAGAGCAGCACCTCGCGGTAGATCATCAGCGGCTCGCCCGAGACCAGCTCGTCCAGGGTGGTGGTGATGCCGCCCTCCACCGAGTTCTCGATGGGGACGAGCGCCGCGGCCGCCTCCCCGCAGCGCACCGCGTCCAGGGCGGCCGGCACGGAGACCATCGGGACCAGTTCGCGGGTCGCGGCCTCGGGGAGGGTGCGCAGGGCGGCCTCGGTGAACGTGCCCTCGGGACCCAGATAGGTGTATCGCGTGGCGGACATGCACGTCACACTAATGGCCCGAACTCACCGGCACCCACCGCTCACGGCGGCCGTCCCACCAGGCGGGCCGATGCTCCGGCAGCACGACCCGCCGATCGCCCGGTCACGCCTCCAGGAGCCGCTGGCCCACGTACTCGCCCGCCCGCGGCCCGCCCGGCACCGCGAAGAGCCCGCTCGCCTCGTGCCGCAGGAACGCCGACAGCGCGTCCCCCCGGTCGAGCTTGCGCTGCACCGGTACGAAGCCCCTGACCGGGTCGGCCTGCCAGCAGACGAAGAGCAGGCCCGCGTCCGGGGTGCCGTCCGCGGCGATGCCGTCGTGGTAGGAGAAGGCGCGCCGCAGCATGGCCGCGCCGCCGTTCTGCTCCGGCGCTGCGATGCGGGCGTGGGCGTTCTCCGGGATCACCAGCTTGCCGTCGGGACCGAACTTGTCGAGCTGCATCTTCGACGTCTCCGTCCCCCCCGAAAGAGGGGCCCCGTTCGACTTCCTGCGGCCGATCACCTGTTCCTGCTGGGTGAGCGGCAGCTTCTCCCAGGTGTCCAGGAGCATCCGGATCCGGCGGACCACCGCGTACGAGCCGCCCGCCATCCACGCGGGCTGCCCGGTGTCCGGCACGAAGACGCGCTGCTCGAAGTCGGCGTCCGAGGGCTTGGGGTTGCCGGTGCCGTCGATCTGGCCCATGAGGTTACGGGCGGTCATCGGCTTCTCGGTGGCGCCCGGGGTGCGGTTGAAGCCGTTCATCTGCCAGCGCACCTTCGCCGCCGCACCGGCGTCCTGCTGGATCGCGCGCAGGGCGTGGAAGGCGACCAGCGCGTCGTCCGCGCCGATCTGCACCCACAGGTCACCGTTGGAGCGCTTCGGGTCGAGCTGGTCGGAGGAGAAGTCGGGCAGCGGGTCCAGCTGTGCGGGGCGCCGGTCGGTCAGCTGCGTACGGTCGAAGAAGCTGTGGCCGAAGCCGAAGGTGACGGTCAGCGAGGAGGGGCCCGCGTCCAGGGCCACGCCGGTGTCGCCGCTGCCCGCCGGCTCGCCCGCCATCAGGGACTTGGCCGTCGCCGACCAGCGCCGCATCAGCGCGGCCGCCTCCTTGCGCCCGGCACCCGGGGCCAGGTCGAAGGCGATCAGATGGCCGGTCGCCTGAAGCGGAGTGGAGATCCCCGCTTGATGTTTCCCGTGAAACATCACCTCCGTGGCACCGACCGACGTCAACGGGCTCGCGCCGTCCGGCGATTCGACGGCCGCGTACGCCCCGGCACCGCCCGCGGCGCCCAGCGCCAGGCCGGCCACGCCGACCCCGCCGACAGTGCCGAGCAGCTTGCGCCGGGAGATGTCGAGGGGAGCCTCGGTGGAGGCGGAGGCCCGAGCCCGATCGGAGTTCTTGGTCTCACTCATGTCAGTTCTACTCAGCCGATCTTGACGTTCTTGTCCACGGTGGTCTCGTCGATCTCCGAGGTGCGTACGGTCACCGCGATCTGCCAGTCGCCCGCCATCGGGATCTGGACGCCGCTCGCCTTCCACTGCCCGGCGGCGACGCGGTCGGGCACGACGGGGAGCGGCCCCACCGACTTCGCGGCCAGGGTGAAGGCGACCTTCACCTCGGGGGCGTCCTTGGGCTTGCCGTCCGGGTCCTCCAGCGCGACCCGGAGGTCGTTGGAGCCGGTCCGGCCCGGGTCGAGGGCGAGCTTGACCGTGCCCTTGCCGTTCGGGCCGCCGGTGTCGAACGGTAGCCGGATGTCGACGGGCCGGTCCGCGACGGCGATCTGGGACCCGGCCTTCGCCCGGTCCACCGCCTCCTGGGTGCGGGCGGGCTCGGTCGAGGTCAGCACGGTCGTCACGGCGAGCAGCACCACGGCGACGCCGGCCTCGGCCAGGACCGTGCGGCGCAGCCCGGTCCGCTCGGGGTCGGCGTCGCGGATCCGCTTCTCGCGGGCGGTGCTCATCGCGGCCTGCTGGCGGGCGAGTTGAGCGGCCCGCTTGGCGTCCTTGCCGTCGTCGGGGACGGTGACGGGCTCCGGCTCGCTCGCGCGCTGCTCGACGACCAGCGCGGCCTCGGCCTCCGGCGCGGTGCCCTCCGACAGGCGCGCGGTCCAGCGCCGCGAGACCGACGCGGTCCCCACGACCACGGCGACCAGGGCGACCTTCACCAGCAGAAGCTGCCCATAGGCGGTGTCGACCAGCGCCGACCAGGTGCCGACCTGCCGCCAGGACTGGTAGACCCCGGTCGCGACGAGAACGGTCACGCTCCAGAACGCGATGCGGGAGAAGCGCAGGACGGCGGCGCGCTCGATGCCCGGGGCGCGGTAGAGGGCGACCAGCAGGGTGACGAGTCCGCCGAGCCAGGTCGCCACGGCCAGCAGGTGCACGACGTCGACGGGCATGGCGACGCCGGGCTGGAGCCCCGTCGAGGCGTGCTCGGCGAGCGCCCAGGTCGCGGCGAGACCGGCGGCGACGACGGCTCCGCCGATGGCCAGGCCGAAGGTGAGGTCCTTCTTCTCGTCCTGCTCGCCCTCGTCGTCCCGCCTGGTGTACGCGCCGAACAGGACCGACACGAACAGGGCGGCGGCGCCGAGCAGCAGCAGCCGGGAGATGAGCGCCGCGCCCGGCTTGGTCTCCAGGACGGCCCGGAGCCCGTTGAGGTCGAAGGCGTCCGAGAGCTTCCCGGATCCGGTGTAGGGGGTGCGGAGCAGCAGCATCGCGAGGGTGGCCGCGGTCATCGTGAGCCAGCCGCCGACGACGACACGCTGCACCGGACCCACGGTCGCCCCGCGCCGCCAGCAGGCGAGCACGAAGGCGGCGCCGCCGGTGAGCAGCACGAAGCCGCCGTACGCCGCGTACCGCGCGATGCCGTAGAGGACGCCGACCGGGCCGCCGCCCACCTGCTGGGTGGGGACGACCGCGGTGGTCGCGGAGGGGGCGCCGATGGAGAAGGTGAAGGCGCCGGAGACCGGGTGGCTGTCGGCGGAGATCGCCTGCCAGGCCACCGTGTAGGTGCCGTTGGGGATGCCGGTGCGCAGCCGGACGCCGTACTTGACGACGTCCCCGCTGCACATGTTGACGAGTTCGGCGGTGTCGGACCGCTTGCCCGTCGGGTCCAGGACCCGGATCGAGTTGGCGTCCAGGGCGACGCCCTCGGAGAACGTGAGGGCGACCTGCGCGGGAGCGGTTGCGACCACCGCCCCCTCCTTCGGGTCGCTGCCGGTCAGTGCGGCGTGCGCGGACGCGGGCACGGCGCCCGCGAAGAGCGCGCCGAGCAGCGCCACCGTGACGAGCAGCAGCCGGATCAGCGGCCGGCTCGCGGTGGTACGAAGGCGTGGGGCGGTGGCCGTCATGTCAGTCCCTCAAGTCCCTCTGGTTACCTCAGTGGTGCTTCGGGTTGTAGGTGGCTTCCTTCACCTGGAGGTCGACCCTGACCGGGTCGGCCTTCTCGAAGTGCAGCTCGATGGTGACCTTCTCGCCCTGCTTCGGCTTCTTCTTGAGCCCCATGAACATGATGTGGCTGCCGCCGCGTTCGAGGTCCAGCTCGCCGCCCGCGGGGATGTCGAAGGACGTCACCTCCTGCATCTTCTGGTTCTTCGTCTCGTGGATCGTGACGTTGTCCGACAGGTCGCTGGTGACCTTGGTGAGCTTGTCGGCGGTCTTGCTGTCGTTCTTGACGACGAGGAAGCCGCCGGCCATGTCACTGGTCGGCACCGGCATGAACGCGTCGCTCACCTGGAGCTTCGGCTTGGCGTCGGCGCTGCCGGAGCAGCCCGCCAGGGCGAGGCCCGCGGACAGGGCTATGGCGGCGGCGACGGTGGTGCGGACGGCGTGGGTGGTGCGGCGGTTCACGGGTTCTCCCCCTTGATGATCTTCGGCAGGTCCTTGGTGTAGTCGGCCACGGTCGCGTCCTCGCCGTAGAGGACGTAGCCCTGGTCCGTCTTCGGGGAGAAGGCGATGACCTGGGCGCCGTGCATCGAGACGACCTTGCCGTCCTTGTCCTTGGTGGCCGGGTCGATGCCGATGCCCAGCTGGCGGGCGCCCGCCTGGATGGTGGCGAAGTCGCCGGTCAGGCCGATGAAGGACGGGTCCTGGCCCTTGAGCCACTTGCCGAGCGAGGCGGGGGTGTCGCGCTCGGGGTCGGTGGTCACGAAGACGACCTGGAGCTTGTCCTGGTCGGCCTTGGGCAGCGCCTTCTTGGCGACGGCGATGTTGCCCATGGTGAGCGGACAGACGTCCGGGCAGTTGGTGTAGCCGAAGTAGATGAGCGTCGGCTTGCCCTTGGTCTCGGCGCGGAAGTCGAACTTCTTGCCGTTGGTGTCCGTGAGGACGAAGCCGGGCTTGGTGAACGGCCGGTCGAGCAGCGTCGCGGCCTGGGTCTTCGCCGAGGCGGAGACATCGGCGACAGCGCTGTTGGAGCCGCTGTCACCGCTGCTTCCGCACGCGGTCAGGGTGAGCGCCGCTGCCGCCGCGAGGGCGGCGGCAGTCAGCGCGGTCTTGGTGCGCATGGGGTGATTTTCCGGTCTTTTCCGGTCGAAGGGGTGCAGGGGAGGGGTTACGCGGAGCGGCGGCGTCCGGCGAACACCCCGAAGGCCACTCCGGCGACGCCGGCCACGATGCCCACGACGCCCAGGACCCGGGCGGTGGTGTCGGTGTCCGACGAGGAGGCGGCCTCGGTCTTCTTGTCGGCAGCGCCCGCGGCGGCGGGCGCGTCGTCGTCGCCGCCACCGGCCGCGGCGGTCAGCCGGAGGGTCGGCGCCGGGTTCGCGGGCTCGGGCTGGCCCTTCTGCGTCTCCTGGATCCAGCGCACGACCTCGTTGTTGTCGTACGTCTGGAGCGCCTTGAAGACGAGCTGGTCGGTGTCGGTGGGCAGCGAGCCGACGGAGAGCGGGAACTTCTGGAACTGGCCGGGCTCGATCGTCCCGCCGCTCCAGGTCACCTTGGTGACGGCCTCGTTGATCTGCTTGCCGTGCACGGTGAGCGGCTTGTCGAGCTTGGACTTGGTGACCTCGACGTTCCAGCCCGGCACCGGCTGCGGCATGACGGAGGCCAGCGGGTGGTCGGCCGGGAAGTTGACCTCGACCTTCACCGTCTTGGCGTTGTCGCGCTCGTTGGGGACCTTGAAGTCGACCACCGCGTAACCGCCCTTGGCGGCCGCGCCCTCGGGCTGGACGGTGACGTGGGCGAAGGCCGTTCCCGACAGCAGCAGGACGGACCCCGCGGCCAGCGAGGTGACCACGGCGAGACGGGTGCGCGAACGGGCAGCGTTCATGACAGAGACACTCCAGTGAGCAGGAAGGTGGGGACGTCCACCGCGCCACGGGTGCGCGGGGACCCGCGACACCACCCCTGCCGTACGTGTGGGGAGTGGGCCGCGTTCAGGCTGCGAGGGCGTACGCTGCGGGCGGCCCGCGCCTGATCACCGAGTGCTGAAGTGCCGCCCCGGGCAGGGGAAGCGGGGCGCGCGGGTCCCCGAGGGGGGCGCGCGGGCCGGGTCCGGCCGCCGCCAGGAGCCCGGTGCACAGGGCCGCCGCGAAGGCCAGGGCCCGGCGCAGCGACCGTACGGCCGTGGCCTCGGCGGCCGCGGTGACAGACTCGGTGGCCAGCTCCACCAGCCGGAACAGCGCGATCTCGCCGCGCCGCAGCAGCCAGCCGGTGGCCAGGGCGGCCAGCAGGTGGCAGAGCAGCATGGGCAGCGTCGGCAGCAGGGAGGCGGCGAGCGAGGCGGAGTGCGCCGAGCCCGCGCCGGAGACCATGTCGGCCATGCCGTGCATCCCCGGCATGGCCGCGTGGCCCGAGCCGGTGACGCGGGCCGGGTCGATGCCCGCGTCGGTCACGATGCGCTGGGCGTCCGCCGTGGTGAGCGGGGTCGCGCCGCGGCCGCAGATCAGCGTGGCGGCGAACCGGATCAGCGGGAGGTCCCCGGTGGATCCGCCGCCGGAGGGGGCCGCGGTGTGCTGGCCGACGCCGAAGAGGATGTGGAGGCCGAGCTGTCCGGCCGCCAGCGCGCCCGCGATGGACGGCAGCGTGCGCTCCCGCCCGGCGAGCGGGGCCACGACCGCGAGCACCCCGAGGAAACCGGCGAGCAGCGTCCACCAGGGGACGGTCGCGCAGGCCGCCATGACGTGCCCCATCGCGGACAGCACGACGCAGACCGCGGCGAACACCGCGGCCCTGAGCAGCCGGAGACCGGCGCCTGCGGGGGCGTGGGGGGTAGACATGGCGGGGCCATCATCGCACTGCGCTTACCCGCCCCATACGGCAGGTCCGGAAGGTCGCCTTTGGGTACGGGGCGGGGGTTCCGGACAAGCGGAGCGGAAGGTTCCGGGGTGCTTTACACCGGCGCGCGGGGCGCGTACATCCGCCGAATGGGCGCCATCACGTCAAGAGGGCGCTTACGGACGGGAACTTGCGGCAATACTGCGCCCGTAGGGAGAAGGACTGGGTCGAGCCGCAAACGCCGCAGCCAGGAGGCTGGAGCATGAGCATCTGGTGGTCCCTCCACTTGCGGCGCGAGGCCGCGAGCGTGCCGCTCGCGCGGCGTCTCCTGCTCGGCACCATGGAGACCGCGGGCGTTGACCCGGACATCTCCTACGACCTGTCGGTCGCGCTCAGCGAAGCCTGTGCGAACGCGGTCGAGCACGGCGGCGACGAGGTCGAGGACAGCGCGTCGGCGGCGTACCGGGTGACCGCGTACCTCGACGGCGAGAAGTGCCGCATCGAGGTCGCCGACTCCGGACCCGGCTTTCCGGCGCGCCGCGGCCGGCGCGCCGCGGTGCCAGCCCGGACCGCCGCCCTGCCCGAGCACGGCAGGGGCCTGGGCCTGATCGAACAGCTCGCCGACCACGTGCACTTCAGGAACCGGCCCGGCCGGGGCGCGGTGGTCAGCTTCGACAAGATCCTGAAATGGCGCGAGGACGCGCTGCTCAAGGTGTCCTGAGCCGCGCGTCCCCGGACGCCGGGCGGGCCTGGGTCAGGCCTGCTTGACCTGTGCCATCCACGCCTCGACCTCGTCCGCGCGGCGCGGCAGCGCGGCGGACAGGTTCACGTTGCCGTCCTCGGTGACCAGGATGTCGTCCTCGATCCGGACGCCGATGCCGCGGTACTCCTCGGGCACGGTGAGGTCGTCGGCCTGGAAGTACAGACCCGGCTCGACCGTCAGGCACATGCCCGGCTCCAGGTCGCCGCCGACGTAGGTCTCGGTGCGCGCGGCCGCGCAGTCGTGGACGTCCATGCCGAGCATGTGACCGGTGCCGTGCAGGGTCCAGCGGCGCTGGAGGCCGAGTTCGAGGACCTTGTCCACGCCGAGGTCGCCGAGCAGACCCCACTCGACGAGCTTCTCGGCGAGCACGCGCTGCGCGGCGTCGTGGAAGTCGCGGTAGGCGGCGCCCGGCTTCACGGCCGCGATGCCGGCCTCCTGGGCCTCGTACACCGCGTCGTAGATCTTGCGCTGGAGCGGCGAGAAGGTGCCGTCGATCGGCAGGGTGCGGGTGATGTCGGCGGTGTAGAGCTCGTTCGTCTCCACACCGGCGTCCAGGAGCAGCAGGTCGCCGGAGCGGACCTCGCCGTTGTTGCGCACCCAGTGCAGCGTGGTGGCGTGCGGGCCCGCGGCGCAGATCGAGCCGTAGCCGATGTCGTTGCCCTCGACGCGGGCGCGCAGGAAGAACGTGCCCTCGATGTAGCGCTCGCTGGTGGCCTCGGCCTTGTCGAGCACCTTGACGACGTCCTCGAAGCCGCGGGCGGTCGAGTCGCACGCCTTGCGCAGCTCCGCGATCTCGAACGCGTCCTTCACCAGGCGCGCCTCGGAGAGGTACACGCGCAGCTCTTCGTCGCGCTCGGCGGTGACCTTGTCGGCGAGGGCGGCCTCGATGGAGGCGTCGTGCCCGCGGACGTTGCGCACCGGCCCGGTGGCCTCGGCGAGGGCCGCGGCCAGCTCGCGGACGTCCTTGGCGGGCAGCCCGAGCAGCTGCTCGGCCTCGGCCAGGGAGTGGCGGCGGCCGACCCACAGCTCGCCCGTGCCGGACAGCCAGAACTCACCGTTCTCGCGGTTCGAGCGCGGCAGCAGGTAGATCGTCGCCTCGTGCCCGTCGGCGGTGGGCTCCAGGACGAGCACGCCGTCCTCGGTCTGGTCACCGGTCAGGTACGCGTACTCGGTGGAGGCGCGGAAGCTGTACTCGGTGTCGTTCGAGCGGGTCTTCAGGTTGCCCGCGGGGATCACCAGGCGCTCGCCCGGGAAGCGCTTCGAGAGCGCGGCCCGGCGGTCGGCGGTGTGGCCGGCCTGCGCGATCGGCTCCAGGTCGCGCAGCTCGGTGTCGGCCCAGCCGGACTTCATGTTCTCGGCCAGCTCGTCGGACACGCCCGGGTACAGGCCGTTCTTCCGCTGCTGGATCGGCTTCTCGTCCGCTTCTTCCGGGGTCTCCGGAGTGAGCTGGTCCGCCACGGTCTGCCTCCACTAGTACGACGTCGGACTCCCCCATGGCCGGAAAGCCACGGGAGACCCCCACTATCGTACGGGCGTGCGGAAGGGGGTCCAGGGTCGTTGTGCCTCTTACCGCGGCTGGGTGAAGCGGGCCGCGAGCATCACGACGTCCTCGGCGCCGTCCGCCGCGTCGAGACCGTCGGGCAGCACGGTGCGCAGGACGTGGTCGAGCACGGCGTCCGGGTCGTCGCGCACCGCCTTGGGGACGCTCGCCGCCGCCGCGTGCAGCCGGGCGAAGGCCCGGTCCATGGGGTCGCCGGTGCGGTGCAGCAGCCCGTCCGTGTACAGCAGCACCGTTTCTCCGGGGTCGGGAGAGATCTCCACGCTCGGCGCCTCCCAGCAGGCCAGCATGCCGAGCGGCGCCGAGAGCGAGGTCTCCACGAACTCGGTGCGCCGGTCCCCGATGATCAGCGGCGGGGCGTGCCCGGCCCCGGCGAGGACGATCTTGCGCCGGGCGGGCTCGCAGTAGGCGAAGAGCGCGGTCGCCGAGCGGGCGGGCTCGGTCAGGCGCAGCAGCAGTTCGAGGTCGGAGAGCACGGCGACGGGATCCTCGCCCTCCATGACGGCGTACGCCCGCAGGCTCGCGCGCAGCCGCCCCATGGCGGCCACCGCGCTCGGCCCGGACCCGGTGACGGAGCCGACCGCGAGGCCGAGCGCGCCCTCGGGCAGCGGAAGCGCGTCGTACCAGTCGCCGCCGCCGCGCGGTCCCGTGCGGTGGCGCGCGGCCAGCTGGACGCGGGCGACCCGGGGCAGCCGGCTGGGCAGCAGCTCCTCGGCGACGGTCGCCACATGGGTGCGGGCCCGCTCCAGTTCGACGAGGCGGCCCAGGTGCTCGGCCGCGTACCGGATGTAGAGCCCGGCCAGGTGTTGCTGGCGCTCGACGGGTTCCGCGCTCTCGTCGTAGAGCCAGACGGCCGCGCCGAGCCGCTGTGCGGCGTCGGTGGTGAGGGGGAGGGCGTAGCTGGCGGCGTAGCCGAGGCGGGCGGCGACTTCGCGGTGGCGGGGGTCGAGGCCGTCCGGGTCGGCCATGAGGTCGGGGCCGCCGGCCGCGCCCGGCAGCCCGTCCAGGATCCGGCCGTAGGCGGTCGCGCTGCGCGGGACGGTCTCGATGTGGCCGAGGTCGGCGTGGGCGAGCCCGAGGCCGGTGGTGACGGCCGGGCCCAGGCCGTCGGCGGGTTCCAGGACGACCAGCCCGCGCCGCGCGCCGACCAGCGCGGCACCGGCGCTGAGGAGTTCGTCCAGCGCGTCGTCGAGCGCGGTCGTGCGGGCGAGCCGCTCGGTGAGTTCGTGCAGCGTGGTCAGGTCGGAGACCCAGCCGGCGAGCCGGTCCTGGAGCACCGCGCCGGGTGGGGTCGGGGCGGCGGGTGAGGGCAGAGGCGCATGAGTGTGCGCGGGGGGCGGAACGGCTGGATCGATTCCAGCCACTTTCGGCAGGTGAGGGGCGCTCATGGCAGCCGGCTTTCCGACTGGTCGATTCCGCGCAATAGCATCGCAAACCCCCATGTCATTCTGCGCCGCTATCAATGCATCCACATGTACACGCACAAGTGAGGGGATGTCCAGCATTGTCATAGCGGGACTATTGGTGTCCGTGGGGCGTTCAACTTGGCCAAAAAATGACCCTGGTGGCCCAGCTCTGGGGTCGACTGAGGCCGTTCAACTGTGCGTCGTTTCAACCGCGTTGGGTACGTAATCGGTGTGGTCCGGGGCAGTTGAGGATGCCCCGGAACCTTGCGGCCGGCCTGAGCGTCTTAGGAGCCGACCGGCCCCGCCTCATCCCCGAGCGGCGGGGTTTTTGCACACCGGACGGCAAGCGCCACGTACGCGCCACCCTTCGCCATGCTTTAAATGGTTACGGGCAGTGGCCGTCGCAACCAGTGGTGACCGCCCGCGTTCGGTCCTGGCGGGTTCCCCCTACCGCAGGCCCACAGAGCAAGTACGCGCAGTGAAGAGATGCACACATGGTGTGATGTGGACTCGGCGTTCAACGGAAAGGAACGAGCGCCCATGCGCGAGATCCTCGGAAGGCGACGCAGGTTCCGGTTCCGGCGCAGTGAAAGGGCTGCTCAGCTCGGCGCCGCGCTGACCTGTGCGACCCGGTGGAAATGGCCCGTGCTTCCCGGCGCGGGACTGGCGGCGGGCGGGCGCGGCTGTGCCTGTCCCGACCCTGAATGTGTGGTGCCCGGGGCACACCCCTTCGACCCCGTGCTGCTCGCGGCGACCACCGACGAGCGCATGATCCGCTGGTGGTGGACGAACCGGCCCACCGCGCCGGTCCTGCTCGCCACCGGCGCCGGCGCACCCTGCGCGATCAGCCTCCCGGCCGTCGCCGGAGCGCGGGCGCTCGCCGTCCTCGACTCCATGGGCGTGCGGCTCGGCCCGGTCGTGGCGACCCCCACCCGGTGGTCGCTCCTGGTCGCTCCCTACTCGATGGAGCGCCTGGGCGAGCTGCTCTACTCCAAGGACTGGGTGCCCAGTTCGCTCCGCTTCCACAGCGAGGGCGGATATCTGGTGCTGCCCCCGTCGCAGACCGGCAAGGGCCAGATCCGCTGGGAGCGCCCCCCGCTGGGGACGGCTCCCGGGCCCTGGCTGCCGGACGTGGAGGCGGTGGTGGACGCGCTGGTCGAGGCGAGCACCAGCGCTCCGGACGGCGGGAGCCGGCTGGCGTACTGAGCGTGCGGGAGGTCCCGCGCGGCGCGGGACGCCCAAGGAGCTTCCCGCGCGGCGCGGGACGCCCAAGGAGCGAGAAGGCGGTCCGGTTCCCGGGCCGCCTTCACTCTTTCGGGTGTGAGCGGGCCCTGGTTGTACGGGAATTGGGCGTGCGCGCCGCCGGGTGCCCGGTTTCCGTCGATATCTTCGGCCCCACCATCAGGAATTCCAGGGCAGGCGGGTCCCTCCATGAATCTCCAGCACCTCCGCGTGGCAGGGCTCACCGCCGTCGTGGTGGGCGCCGTGCTGCTGCCGCTGGCGGCCTCCGCGGGCCCCGCGGGAGGGCCCGAGAAGCCCGCGGGAAGAGGCTCCGCGGATGACGCAAAAAGCTCCCTCACCCCCGTCCTCGCGCGGGCGAACAAGCCACTGCCGCGGGCCGCGCGGACCGCGGCCGCCCACTGCGGACCCGAACTCGCCTCCCCCGAAGGGATCGAGGCGCAGACCTGCGTACTGGAGCGGGGGCGCGACACCTGGGCCCGTACCTACTACCGCAACGCCACCGGTCAGGAGCTGCGCTCGGTGCTGACCCTGATGGGCCCGGACGGCCGCACCGTCGAGACGAACTGCCAGGTGACGGCCGACGACCAGCCGGATTCTTGCGAAACCCCGCACGAGAGCGCTGCGGGACGGGCCCCGGGAACGGGAGCGTATTCGGCGGTTTCGGAGTTCTCGGCGGCGGGAGAGGACTCACCGCTGCTCCTGCGGTCCGGGAGCAACTCCTCGGACGCCGCGGCTCGTTGAGCGAGCCGGCACATGGAAGGGCCCGGTCGCTGGCGACGGGGGATGCACCAGCGACCGGGCTATTAGAACGGTAACAAGAGATCGGTCGTTCGCAAATTCGATCTCGGTAATTCGGACACCGATTTACCTGTGGGTACGGGGAGTTGTGACAGGAGTCACCTGTCGGTCGACCGAAACCGTACCCGTGGTCACTCTCAGCTGAGGGTCACTTGGCGGTTGGTGAGCCCGCCACGGGCGCGGCGCTCGTCCGCGGTGAGCGGCTCCTCGCTCGCGAGCGCCCCGGCGAGCCGCTCGGCGAACTCGGCGGCAGGCTTCTCGCACTCCTCGGCGCCCATGTCCGACGGCAGGTCCCAGACCGGCACGGTCAGGCCGTGCGCCCGGAAGGAGCCGACGAGCCGGGTGCCCTCGCCGAGCGAGGACGTACCGGCCGCGTGCAGCCGGGCCAGCGCGTCGAGGAGCTTCTCCTCGGGGTGCGGCATGACCCACCGCAGGTGGTTCTTCTCGGGCGTCTCGCACCAGTACGAGGAGTCGACCGACTTCAGCCGTACGGTCGGGATCGCGGCGGCGTTGGCCCGCTCCAGGGAGGCGGACACCTCGCTCGCCGCGCTGTCGGCGTCCGGCACCCAGAACTCGAAGCCGGTGTGCACCTCGGGCTCGAAGGGGGCGGCCGCGTCGAGCAGGTCCTGCAGGCGCACGCCGTCGGACTCGGCGCGCTGGGCGGCGACCGGCGAGCCGGGCTCGGCGACCAGCGCGCGCTGGAGCGTGTCGGCGAGGTCGCGGCTGATGTCGCCGGAGGGGGTGTCGTTCTGGAGGCCGAGCAGCACCGACCCGTCCTCGCGACGCAGCGCGGGCCACGCCATCGGCAGCACGGTCGCGAGCGTCACGGACGGCACGCCCTCGGGCAGCCCGTCCTTGAGGGTCAGCGGGACGGTCGCGGCCGGGACCAGTTCGCGCAGCGCGACCCAGTCGCACTCGCCGGCCAGCCCCTCGAAGGGGCGCTGGACCAGCTCGGTCACGGCGTGCGACGCGGCCCGCCCGTGACAGGCCTTGTAACGGCGGCCGGAGCCGCAGGGGCAGGGCTCACGGGCCCCGACGACCGGGATCTCCCCGTCGCTGATCTGCGGCTTGACGGCCTTCGCCTGGGGACGCTTCTTGGCCATGGTGTGGCTCTCTCCCGACTGCGGTGGTGCGGTGTCGCTGTGTCGGGCGCGAGCCTAGCCGCACCGGCCGCCCGGAGGCGGCCGCACCGGGAGTGCCGCTCCCGGCCCGGCGGCCCCCGGCGCGCCTTTGGAGCCGCACGCGCCACCCGGGCCGGGCGCGACCCGGGCAGCACGACCCTCGGTCCGGGCGGCCCGGGTCGGACCGGGTCAGTCGAGGTCGTCGAACGCGTCCGCGTACTCCAGGCCCGCCGCCGCTCCCGGCCCTGCGACGCGCGTAGCGAAATCGTCGAGACGGTGCCCCGCGGTGAGGATCACCCACACGGTGACCTCCCCGGACGCGCTGTCCCGTACGCCCCAGTCCTGGGCGAGGGCGCTGATGATGTTCAGCCCCCGGCCGCCGCGCGCGGTCACCGACGGTGTCGCGGGGACCGGCCGTGTGGGGCCGCCCCCGTCCGTCACCTCGACCGTCAGCCGCCCGGCCTTGTCGATGCGCCAGGCCGCCCGGATGTCTCCGTCGCCTATGTCGGACCGCCCCAGCGGCCTGCCGTGCCGGCAGGCATTGCTGAGCAGTTCGGAAAGGATCAGAACGGCATCGTCCACGACCGGCTCGGACACCCCGCTGCCGAGCAGCTGCTCGCGCATCCGGTGTCTCGCCTTGCCCACGCCCGCAGGGCCATGGGGTACGGCCATGCTCGACGACGTGGGCACCTCCTGTGCCACCACCAACGCCACCCCCGAGACCTCCTTCGCCCCACGCCACGGTGTGGATGCCCCAATGGACTGGACCGGAAACCGGCCAACGGGCGACGGGCGACGCATTCGTCACGGCCGGACACGGAGCGAACGCGCCGGTGCACTCCCTGTAACGGGCGTTACGCGCGGCCCAGTTGGGACAGGACCTGTTTCGGGCGGTTGGTGATGATTGCCTCCACGCCGAGGCTTACGCACAGATCCACGTCCTCGGGCTCGTTCACCGTCCAGACGTGCACGCGGTGTCCCGCGCGGTGCAACCGCTCGATGTAGGCGGGGTGGTTGCGCACGATCCGCATGCCGGGGCCCGCGATCCGCGCCCCCGCGGGCAGCCTTCCGTCGCGCAGCCGGGGCGAGAGGAACTGCATGAGGTAGACGGTCGGGATGTCGGGGGCGGCCGCCGCGACCCGGTGCAGGGAGCGCGCCGAGAAGCTCATGATGCGGACCGGGGAGGTCTCGCCGGCCGGCGGCTCGGTGAGGCCGAACCTCTTCAGGAGGTGCAGCAGCCGCTCCTCCACCTGGCCGGCCCAGCGGGTGGGGTGCTTGGTCTCGATGGCGAGCTCCACCCGCCGCCCGGCGTCGGCGACGAGTTCGAGCAGCCGCTCCAGGGTGAGGACGGAGGTGAACTCGCGGTCCTTCCAGTCCGGGCTCTCCTCGCTGTCCTTCCAGGAGCCGAAGTCGAGCGCCGCGAGCTCGGAGAGCTCCAGCGCGGAGACGGCGCCGCGGCCGTTGGAGGTGCGGTTGACGCGCCGGTCGTGGACGCAGACGAGCTGTCCGTCCGCGGTCAGGCGGACATCGCACTCCAGGGCGTCGGCCCCGTCCTCGATCGCCTTCACGTACGCGGCGAGCGTGTGCTCGGGGGCGTCCTCGGAGGCTCCGCGGTGGGCCACCACCTGAACGGGGGCGCGGTCGGGGGTGTGCGGGCTGTGCTGCCGTGCTTGGGTCACCGCGTCATCGTGCCACCGCCGGGTCACAGGTTGGCGCACGAATACACAGCTCCTGCTTACAGTGGCCTGACGTGCGGTGGGAAAAGCTGAGCGGAGTCATCCGCACAGTGCGTGATCCGATGTCGTACCCCCGGCGCACCATGGTGGTCACCGGGGCTCCCACGCAGGCGCCCCGGCGCCACCCGCACCGGCATCAGCCGGCCCGCCGGACCGTCCCCAAGACCGAGTGGAAACCGAGGAGAGCAAGCTGTGAGCACCGAGAACGAGGGCACCGCGGTCCCGGCCGTCCCGCCTGCCCCGTCGTCTGCACCTGCTGCACCTCCCGAGCCCGCCGCGGCCCCCGCCGCCCCCGTTCCGTCGGACGCCGCGCCCGCCGAGGCGGAGAAGACCCTGGTCCACGAGCCCGTGCCGCCCGCGCAGGAGGCGTCGGAGCAGCCCGGCCGGGACCCGGTCACCGAGCAGCGGCCCCCGGTGCCGGAAGCTCCGGCCCGGCCCGCGTACGCGGCGCACGAGTCGGCGCCCCCGCAGAGCGGCGGGGCCGGCTGGCCGCCGCCCCCGCCCACGCTCCCCACCTACGGCGGCGGTGGCCAGGGCGGCGAGCCGTGGGGAGCCCCGCAGCCCCCGGCCCCGCGCAGGCGCGGCGGCGGGCTGATCGCCGCGGTCGTGGCGGCCGCCCTGGTGGCCGGCGGCATCGGCGGAGCCATCGGCTACGTCGCGGCGGACCGGGACAACAACGGTTCGGGCTCCACCACCGTGGCCTCCTCCGACACGCCCAAGGACTTCAAGCGCGACCCGAACACGGTCGCGGGCGTCGCCGCCAACTCGCTGCCCAGCGTGGTGACGATCGACGCGCAGGGCAACGACGGCGAGGGCGGCACGGGCACCGGCTTCATCTACGACAAGGAAGGCCACATCCTCACGAACAACCACGTGGTGGCCTCCGCGGCGAGCGGCGGCAAGCTGTCCGCGACCTTCTCCAACGGCAAGAAGTACGACGCCGAGGTGGTGGGCCGCGCCCAGGGGTACGACGTGGCCGTCATCAAGCTGAAGAACGCCCCGGCCAACCTGAAGCCGCTCTCGCTCGGCGACTCCGACAAGGTGGCCGTCGGCGACTCGACGATCGCGATCGGCGCCCCGTTCGGCCTCTCCAACACCGTCACCACCGGCATCATCAGCGCCAAGAACCGCCCGGTGGCCTCCAGCGACGGCCAGAACTCCAAGGCCTCGTACATGAGCGCCCTCCAGACCGACGCCTCCATCAACCCGGGCAACTCGGGCGGCCCGCTGATCAATTCGGCCGGCGCGGTCATCGGCATCAACTCGGCGATCCAGTCGGCGGGCACGGGCGGCGGCGGCATGGGGCAGTCGCAGGCGGGCTCGATCGGCCTCGGCTTCGCCATCCCGATCAACCAGGCGAAGAACGTCGCGGAGCAGCTCATCAAGACCGGCCAGCCGGTCTACCCGGTGATCGGCGCCTCGGTGGGCATCCAGCAGGGCAGCGGCCCGGGCGCGGGCAACGCCGACGGGGCCCAGATCTCCCCGCAGGGCACCGCGAGCCAGCAGCCGATCACCCCGGGCGGCCCGGCGGACAAGGCGGGTCTCAAGCCCGGCGACGTCATCACCAAGTTCGGCGACATGCCCATCGACAGCGGCCCGACGCTGATCAGCGAGATCTGGACGCACAAGCCGGGCGACCAGGTCCCGCTCACGTACAAGCGGGACGGCAAGGAGAACACGGTCACGGTCACCCTCGGCGAACGCAAGGGCGACAGCAACTGACCTGCGGCTCCGGGCCGGTGACACGGGGGAAGGGGCGCTCGCCAGACCGGCGGGCGCCCCTTCCCCCTGTGTCACGCCCTGACGGGCGGGGCCAGGCGGACGCCCACCGAGCAGGACGCCAGGAAAGAGGCGTCCGGCTCTCCCGCGACGAGCTGGGCGCCGAGCGCCCGGGCGTGCTCCTCGGTCAGGATCAGCTCGATGTAGTCGTCGCTGTCCCGGATCGAGACGTGCAGCGAGAGGCTCCGCTCGGAGTCCAGCGACAGGTACACGGTCCCGTCCACCACTCCGGGAATCATCGACGGCGCCGGCCGGGCCGGAAGGTGCGAGGGCATGGGTTCCTCCAGGGAAGGGTTGGGCGGCGTCAGGCTCGGGCGGGGCGGGGCGGGCGCAGTGCCGCGAGGATCCGGCCGCCGTACAGGCCGATGGCGAGGCCGAGGACGATCAGCAGGAGGGAGAGGCCCTTCAGGGCGGACAGCCGCTCGCCGAAGATCACCATCGATCCCACGATGCCGAAGACCGGGACGAGCAGGGAGAGCGGGGCGACGGTGGAGACCGGGTACTCCCTGAGCAGCAGGTTCCACATCCAGTACCCGAACAGGGTGTTGGGGTAGACCTGGAAGAGGACCGAGGCGACGGCCGTCAGGTCCACCTGGGCCGCCAGGTGGGTGTAGCCGGAGGTCCCGTTGGCCAGCAGGTCAAGGGCGAACAGCGGTACCGGCGAGAAGAGGCAGGACCACACCAGGAAGCCGAGCACGTCCTTCGGCCCGGCCTTCTTGAGGATGATGTTGGCGACGCTCCAGGCGGCCGCGCCGAGCAGGACCAGGCCGAGCCCGGCCAGGGTGACGCTGCCGTCGGTGATGAACGCCGTGCAGGCCAGGCCCACCAGGGCGACCGCGGCTCCGGCGAGCTGGAAGCGGGTCAGCGCCTCCCGGAACACCAGGGCCCCGAGCAGGACGGTGAAGAAGGCGCTGGACTGGAGCACCAGCGAGGCCATCCCCGCCGAGAGCCCCGTCCGCACCCCCAGGTTGACCACGCCCCACAGACCCACCCCGAACACCAGCCCGTAGCTTGCGAGATGGCGCCGGGGAACGTCGGGGCGGCGGATGAACAGGACGGCGGGGAAGGCGCAGAGCGCGAAGCGCAGACCCGCCAGGATGAACGGGTCGACGGCGTGCAGACCGATCTTGATCACGGAGAAGTTGACGCCCCAGACCGCGGTGACCAGGACGGCGAGGGCGATATGACGGCCCTTCATGGCTCACCCGGCCCGTCGCGTGGAGTGGAAGGCCCGGCGGTGCCACAGCAGCGGCTCGCAGTCGCCGTGGACGCGTACCCCGGTCACCTCGCCGATGAGGAGCTGGTGGTCGCCGACCGGGAGCAGGGCGTGGGTGCGGCAGCGCAGCACGGCGGCCGCGTCGCTCAGGTACGGCAGGCCGCTGCCGGGCCAGTCGTCGAAGTCGAGGCCGGCGAAGCGGTCGACGCCCCGGGAGGCGAACTGCCGGGCCACCGCGGTGTGCTGGGCCCCCAGGAGGTTGACGGTGAAGCCCTCGGCCTCGGTGAGCGCGGCCCGGCAGCTGGAGTCGTTGGCGAGCCCGACCAGGAGCAGCGGCGGATCCAGCGACACCGAGGTCACCGCGGAGGCGGTGAAGCCCTTGCGGCGCCCGTCCCGGTCCCGGGTGGTGACGAGGGTCAGCGGGGCCGCGAGCAGCGACATCGCCTCGCGGAAGGTGTCGCTGTCCACGGGGGCGGACAGGTCCTGAGCCATTGCGGTCACGGTTTTCCTCGGTGGTTCGGTACGGAAGGGGTGGCGTCGGCGGGCCGGTCGCTCAGCGCGCCCCGGCGGCTTCCGGGGCGGCCGGTGCGGGGGTGGCCGGCCGGGCCGCGAGGGCCCGGCGGAAACTCCGGAGGGTCAGCGGCAGGACGACCGCGCCGAACGCGGTGATCAGCACGGCGAGGGCGGCCACGAGGCGCTGCGGACCGACGGCGGCGCCGACGGTGCTGATGAGCAGGCCGCCGATCGGGTAGGAGAGCAGGCCGACGAGGAAGAACGGCCCCATCACCTTGCCCAGGTGCTGCCGCGGGATGATCTTGACCCGCTCGGTCCGGTTGAACACGTTGAAGTACGCGACCCCGCACAGCGCGGCGACGAAGGCCGGGGCGTACACCGCGAACGACGGGGCGAGGCCGAGGACGAGCAGGCAGACGCACAGCGTGGTGTAGCCGACCACGCCGATCAGCCCCACTCCGAACCGCTTCAGGAGCCGCGGAGTGATCAGCAGGTTGGCCAGCCCGACGATCCCGACCAGCATGTTCAGGAGCGCGAACGAGGATTCCGGGGCCTTGAACACATCGGTGACGACGGCCGCGTTGGCGCCGAGCATGGTGGCGAAGACCAGGTTGATGGCGAAGTTCAGGCTCGCGAGCAGCACCACCGGCCGGTTGCCGAGCAGCAGTCTCCAGCCGAGCCCCAGCTCCCCCAGGCTTCCACGCAGGGTGGCCGTGCCCGCGGTGCGGGTGCCGCGGGGCAGCCCGCGCCAGCAGGCGGCGGCCGACAGGAACATCAGCGCGGCGAGCCCCAGCAACCAGATCTTGCCGATCACCGCCACCGCCACGACGGCGAGACCGGGCCCGAGCGCCATGGCGAGCAGCTCCATGTTCTGGAACAGCGCCTGGGTGCGCGGCAGGTCCTCGTCCGTGGCGAGCTGCGGGACGGTCTTCTCGATGGACATCCGCACCGGTGCGACCAGGGTGGACAGCAGGGCCCCGTTGACCATCAGCGCACCGGTCGTCCACGACGGCACGGACAGGCAGAGCAGCGCGGTCGAGCCGAGGACGAGGCCGCGCGCGGTGTTGGCGCGGGAGAACAGCCGGGGGCCGCCGTCCCGGTCCGCCATCAGCCCGGCGAACGGGTACACCAGCAGACAGGGCAGCCACTCCAGCGCGTACGCGAAGCCGAGCGTGGAGACCTTGCCGGTGTTCTGGAAGATGAGCAGCGGAACACTGAACAGGACCAGCTGTTCGGCCATCAGGCCGAGCAGCACCCCGGCGGCGAACAGCGCCCGGCGCGGCCGTGTCCCGCTCATCGTGCGACCGCTTCCCGCGGGCGGGCGGCGCGCTGTTCCGCGGCGCGCTCCAGCTCGCGGAGCAGGGGCAGCACCCCGGTGTAGAAGTGGCGCATCTCGTCGCGGGCGGGCCAGCCCGAGAAGATGAACTGGGTGACCCCGGAGCTCTTGTACGCCATGAGCTCGGCCGCGATCTCGGCGTAGCTGCCGACCAGGCACAGGGCGGGCCCGCCCCGGTAGGCGACCGCCCCGGACCACAGGACGGGCGACATCCAGCCGTGGTCCGCCTCTTCGGCGAGCCGCAGGGAGTTCTTGACGGCGGCGGAGTCCGCGGCGGCCACGAACCGGGACACGAACGCCCGGTGGTTCTCGTCCGTGTCGCGCATGACCTCGGCGAGGTCGGTGAGCGCCTCCTCGCGCGTCGGGCGGGCCAGCACCTGCATCCGCAGGCCGACGCCGACGCCCCGCTCGGTGAAGGGTCCGGTCGCCCCGGCGATGGCGGCCGGTGTGTCGCCGTACCGGAACCAGCAGTCGCCGTAGGTCAGCGCGGTGTGCTGGGCGACCTCGGAGGCTCCGCTGATGTAGATCTCGGGCCGGCCGCCGCCGTGGAAGCCGAGCCCCAACTGGGCGTCGTGGAGCCGGTAGTGGTCCCCCTCGTACGACAGCGGGGTCTCGCCGCGCCAGAGGCGGTGCAGCACGTCGAGGAACTCGCCGGCCCGCGCGTACCGGTCGTCGTGCGCCAGGAAGTCGCCGTAGTAGGCCTGCTCCACGGGGGAGATCCCGGCGACCAGGTTGAGCGCGATCCGTCCCCGCGACATCCAGGACACGGTGTTGACCTGCTGGGCGAAGAGCGTCGGGGAGAGCAGGCCCGGCCGGTAGGCCAGGATGAAGCGGACCCGTTCCGTCTCCCGGGTCAGGGCACCGAGCAGGGGCAGCGGATCGGGCAGGCTGTAGCTCTGCGCCATCAGCAGGGACTCCACGCCGAGGGCGTCGGCCTCCTGCGCGAACTCCACCGCGCCGTCCAGGTCGAGCACGTCCGAGCGGTACTTCTCGGTGCTCTTCTTCTGCCCGCTGTCCAGCGCTGAGCCCCAGTGGATCCTGAGCTCGGTCATGCCTGTACTCCGTTCTGCTGCTTCAGGGCACCGGCGTCGCCGGTGGTGGTGCGAAGGCGCAAGGAGCGGAAGAGGTCCGCCATCCACCGCCGGGTGTGCTCCGGCGACGCGGTCCGCGCGATCCCGGCCAGGGCGGTCTCGTGGGCGCCGTACGTGACGTGGCCGGGCAGGGGGGAGCCCGGCGCGAGCTCGTGCCAGGTGACCGTCTCGGGCGCGGTGCGGAACGCCTCGGCCCCGTCGAAGCCGTCGAAGGCCTGGCCTGCCAGGTGGTGGCCGGGATGGACGAACCACCCGTACCAGGAGCCGGTGGCGGACGGGGCCGGCAGCTGTGCCGCGACCCGCTCGCCGAGCAGGATCCGCAACTCCCAGGAGGGGAGGTGGATGCCGGTGGCCCGTTCGAAGACGCCGACCACGTCGGCGCCGCCGACCCGGTTGCCGACCTCGAGGAACACCAACTCGCCCTGGTGGACGATCGCTTCGAGGTGGAAGCTGCCGTCCTCGATGCGGACCGCGGCGAGCACGGCGGCCACCCAGTCGCGCACCGGGTCGGGGCAGTCGATCTGGAACGAGCCCATGGGCAGGCCCTGCGCGTAGGCCAGGCAGGTGCCGAGGTACTCGCTGGCACCCACGGCGAGCACCTTGCCGCCTTCGACGAGACCGTCGTAGTGGCGGACCGGCCCCTCCACGAACTCCTCGACCTCGAAGTCGTCGACGGCCCCCGCCCGGTCCCGGGCGTCGAGCGCGGCCACGCCGCTGCGACCGTCGCGCAGCGCCTCGTGGGCTTCGGCGGCGCTGCCGAACACCGTCACGTCGACGCTGGAGGCGCCCCGGTGCGGCTTGAGGACGGTCGCCCCGCTCCAGGGCGCGCGGCCGCCGTGCTCCAGGAAGGAGGCGAGCGGGAGGAAGCGGGGCACCCGCAGGCCGGCTTCGGCGACGGCCCGCTTCATGAGGACCTTGTCCCGGGCGAGGGTGACCTGGTCGACCGGGGCGCCGGGCACCCCGTACCGCTCGCGGAGCCGGGCCGCGTCGAGCAGTTCGTACTCGGAGAGCGAGACGATCCGGTCGAAGGCGCGCCCCGAGCCGTCCAGCCACGCGGCCGCCTCGTCGAACGTCCCCCGCTCGCCGGGCCGTTCCACCCGCTCGCACACCAGGTCCTGAGGCAGCGTGGCGAGGGCCGGGCCGGTGCCCAGGTAGGTGACCCGGTGCCGGGTGTGGTCGATGCCCCGGGCGTACTCGATCTTGGCGTACGGGATGCGGTGCAGGATCAGGATGTTCATCGGCAAGTCTCCAGCTCGGTTGCGTGGGCCCGGCCGCGGTCGTGGCCGCGGCTCGCGTCCAGGGCGGCCGGCCAGACCTGGCGCAGGGTCCGCACCACGTCACGGATGTCGACCCGGTCGGTGTGCAGCGTCAGGCAGCCCTGGGCCGCGAAGTCGGCGTTGTCGCGCGGCACCGCGTGCAGCGGGCGCCGCTCCGCGGCCAGCCAGCCGAAGTCACGGGCCGTCAGTTCGCCCGGGCGCAGGCCCAGCGTCGCGGCGGTGGCGGCGAGCGCGTCCTCGAACGGCGTGGCTCCGGGCCGTACGTCGTCGGGGCTGAACAGCCGGTCCTCGGTGACGCCGAGCATCACGGTGGCGGCCGAGCAGGACGGGTCGGGCAGGCCGGCCGGGAGGTCGGCCCCGAAGGCCGAGTCCACCCAGGCCCGGTAGAGGTCGATGCCGTACACCCAGTGCGCAAGCGACCAGATCTTCATGCCCGCCGGGCGGCGGTTGGGCTCGACGACCGCCGCGTACCGGTCGTCGTCGCTCAGCTTGATCTCGTTGTGGAACGGGCCGTCGCACTGGCCGACCAGGACGTTGGCCTGCCGTCCCGCCCGCTCCAGGGTGGCCCGGCCCACCGCGCCGACCCGGGCGGGCAGCACCTGGGCGACCTCGACCGGATAGCGGCCGGCGGCGCTCAGCTTCTCGGTGACGAACGACAGCGGGCCCAGGCCGTCGTAGGAGTACTCGCGGCGGTAGGGGATGAGCTGTTCGCAGATCAGGCCGCCGGACAGATAGGGCGCCACCTCCGCGAAGGCGGCGGCCAGGTCGTCGCCGGGGCGGACGAGGACCACGCCGCGGTTGTTGCCCTCCTTGGTGGGCTTGACCACGAAGCCGTCGGGGTGGCTACGGGCGAACGCGCGCAGCTCCGCCAGGGATTCGACGCGCGCGAAACCCGGCACCAGGACCCGCTGCGCGGCCAGCGCCTGACGCACCCGGTCCTCGGCGCGGCGGTACGCCAGCTTGCAGAAGGCCCCCTCGGCCAGGTCCGGCGCGTCCACCGCGAGACCGAGGCGCGTCAGGAGCTCGGCGCCGCCGCGCACGGCGTTGTCGGAGAAGACGATGCCCGCGCCGAACTCCTCGCGCCGGGCGCCGAGCAGCTTCTCGCCGGCCTCGGCGAAGTCGGCGCGCAGCGGGTCGAGGTCGATCACCTCGTCGCAGATGAGCCGGTCCGCGTCGGTGGGAGCGGCGCGGACCAGGGTGACCGGGGCGTCGTGGGCCCGGTGGGCGTGGTCCCGCATGCGGCGGACGTCGTCGATGCGGCTCAGGTTGTAGTCGATTATCAAGAACCGCGCCGGGGCATGCGGCATCGTGGTCTCCTGCCTTCGGGTGATCTGCCGGGCGTCTCAGATCGCGTAGTGGACTTCGATGGCGTCCTGGGACGCCCGCATCAGTTCGGGAAGCAGCTGCTCCTGTTCGTCGCGGGCGACGCTCCACAGGAGCTGGCCGAGGAAGACCTCGCGCGCGTCGGAGTCGATCCGGTCGCCCTCCTTGAGCAGCACCTGCACGACGACGGGCGGTACGGGCAGCTCCTGGGCCAGGCCGATGCGGGTGATGCGGCCCCGCTCGGCGAAGAACACCCGGAAGAAGGTGGCGCGGGTGGCCGGGGTGGTGCCGTCCGGGGCGTACGAGATCGCCGCGAGCCGCCGGGTGAAGCGGAGCAGGGCGGCCGGGTCCGCGGCGGCGAGCAGCAGGTCGATCCAGAGGCCGAGCAGATCGTCCGTGCCGGTGAGCGCCTTCACGCTGTGCGAGATCAGGGCGCCGCCGACGCGGGGGTTCGCCTCGATCAGCTCCCAGCGGCCCTCGTGGTGGCGGGCCTCGATGTGGAAGCAGCCCCAGCGCAGCCCGAGGTGGGCGAGGAGGCCGAGCACCCAGGCGTGACCCGCGGCGAGCTGGTCCGCGCCGAGCGAGTGGGGCGGGCTGGTGCAGGCGTTCTCCAGGACCGCTCCGGCGGTCTCGGTGACCTCGCACTTCTCGTGCACCGCGACCACGTGCGCCGTGCCGTCGGCGACGAGCACCTCGAAGCTGAACTCGCGTCCCGGCAGGTAGTCCTCGACGAGGAACGGCACGTCGGCCCCGAACGCCGAGGCGTAGACCGGGTCCCGGCGGGCCTCCTCGGCCATCCGCTCGATGTCGGACCAGGTGGTGTCCGCGCCGAGCGGGAAGGTGCCGAACGAGGCGATGCCGCTGACCGGTTTCACGAAGTGGCGGCCCTGAGCGGCCTGACGGTCGGCGAGGGACTCGGGGGTCAGCGCCACCGCGCGGGCACGGCTGAGGCCGGCGTCGGCGAGGCCGTTGCGCAGGGCGAGCTTGTCGCGCAGCGCCCATACCTGACGCTCCGTCAAGTCCGCGGTGCCGAGCAGCTGGTTGGCGTGCGCCATCAGATGGCGGTAGCCCTCCCAGACCGTGAGGCAGCCGAGGACGCGTTCGCCGCGGCGGCGCAGCGCGGCGAGGTGCTCCTCGACGTCGTCGCGCGTCAGGGCGTGACGGTCGGTGGCCCGTACGTCGTACGCCTTCGCCGCCAGGTCCTCCAGGCGCCCCGGCAGGTGCTCGGGCAGCGGCAGCGACGTCAGGACGTACGTCTTGAGCCCGCGGCTGTCGAGCGCCCCGATCAGGTCTTCCAGGAAGGAGAAGCCGACGTGGCTGAGCAGGAGGACGCCGCCGCGGTCCGCGGACTGGTCCTCGGGGGCGGTGGGGTGGCTCACCCGGCCGTCCTTTCTGAGTGGGGGTGGCCCCGCCGGGGACACGGCGGGCGGGCCGCCGGTGAGCGGTGCCCGCGGTGTCCCCGGCGGTGGCGCGCGGTCAGACGGCTACCGGCTCCGCGGCCTGCTCGGCGCCGAGGATGGTGTCCTCGTAGAGCTCCTTGTAGTAGGAGGCGAGGATCGACTGGTGCTCGCGCAGGTAGGTGCGGAGCGCCGCGATGTCCTCGTCGCCGCGGATCAGGAAGCGCAGCGCCGCCCAGACCTCGCCGGGGTGGTCGTCGTTGATGTCGGTGTGCGAGTGGCTGATCTGTCCGGCCAGGTTCTTCTCGCCCACGGACTCCTTGAGCGCGACCAGCTTGCGCGGCTCCAGCTTCACGTTCACGTACTCCACCAGGTAGGAGTAGGCGACGACGCCGAGCGGGCCCTCGTGGTCCAGGAGGTAGGAGAAGTAGCCGGTGAGCAGCTTCGTCGACAGGTACGGCTCGGTGGCGAGGAACTCCTCGCGGGAGACGCCGACCTTCGCGAGGTCGTCGATGAAGAGCTCGTCGTGGAGCATCTCCTCCTGCTCGTAGTTGGCCCAGACCTGCGCCGCCTCGGGGCTGCGCTTGGCGATCTCGACCAGTGCCTTCGACTCGGCGACGCGCAGCAGGCGGATGCGCCACGCCGTCTCGACCAGGTGGCGCTTGTAGTAGGCCGAGTCGACGTTCTTGCTCTCCAGGTGGGCGGCGTGCGGCACGTTGGCGTACCACTCGTCCACCTGCTGGTCGATCTGCCGGTCGATGTCGGCGCGCAGCTCGGCGGAGGCCGCCGCGTTCAGGAAGGGAACGCGGTTCTCGTAGCCCACGTTGACAACTCGGTTGCTCATGGCGGTGGTTGTTCCTTCGGTTCCGTGCGGATGTGTTGGCGGTTGGGTCAGTTGTCCACGACGCGCAGCGTCGCGGCGTCCAGGAGGCGGCACTGGCAGGCCAGGCGGTGACGGCCGCCGGACTTGCCGAGGTCTTCCAGGAAGTCGAGTTCGTCGAGGTCGGGTTCGCCGAGGGAATCGGCGCCCTCCAGGACCTCGACCACACAGGCGCCGCACGCCCCCGACCGGCAGCCGAAGGGGATGACGCGCTGCGGCAGCTCGTATTCGAGGTCGGTGAGGCGGGAGCCGGCCGGCAGCATGACCTCCAGGCCCTGCGGCTCCAGCGTGAGCTTCTTGAGGATCATCGGGGTGCGGCTTCCTAGGCGTTCGTCAGGAGCTGTCCGCTTCCCGCGCGGCCGTCCCGGTGGACGGGGCGGCCCGGGGAGGGGACGGCGTCGGAGGAGTGCTCGGGGGCGAGGCGGCTGCCGGGGCGCAGGTCCACGGCGGCGTGGTTGACGGCGGTGGCGGCCTCCCCGAACCCCACGGAGATGAGCGGGACCCGGCCCGGATAGGTACAGCCGTCGCCGACGGCGTACACGCCGGGGCGGTTGGTGCGCATGGCCTGGTCGACCCGGATCTGGCGGTTCTCCCGGTCGAGCCCCCACTCGGCGATCGGCCCGAGCGTGCTGGAGAAGCCCAGCGCGGCGACCAGGGCTTGAGCCGGCCGGTCCAGGACGGTGCCGGCCCGCGTGATCTCCACGCGCGCCAGGTGGCCGGCGCCGTGACAGGCGGTCACCTGGGCGTCGGTCACCACCTCGACACAGGAGGCGTGGAGCTGGGCGACGCTGTAGGCGTGGGCGCGGAAGGCACCCCTGCGGTGCACCAGGGTGACGCTGCGGGCCAGCGGAGCGAGCGCGAGCGCCCAGTCGACGGCGCTGTCTCCTCCTCCGACGACCACCACGTCCTGGTCGCGGTGGTCCTCCAGACGTGCCACGTGGTAGGCCACGCCCCGGCCCTCGTACGGAACGGCACAGGCCAGGGTGCGCGGGCGGAAGCTGCCGAGACCCGCGGCGATCACGACGGCCCCGGTGCGCACCACGCTCCCCGCGTCCGTGCCGACCAGCCAGTCCCCGCCGTCCCGGGTCAGGGTGTCGGCGGTCTGCCCGAGCAGCTGGCGCGGCTCGAACGGGGCGGCCTGGGCCAGCAGTGCGGCCACCAGGTCGCGGCCCCGGACGGCGGGGTGCCCGGCGACGTCGTAGAGGAACTTCTCCGGGTAGAGCGCGGAGATCTGCCCGCCGGGGTGGGCGAGCGTGTCGACCACCGTGCTGCTCAGGCCCCGGAACCCGGCGCAGTACGCGGCGTACAGGCCCGCCGGTCCCGCGCCGATGACGACGAGGTCGCTCGTGTGGTGCGAGGCTGCGCCCGGGGCGGTGGCGGGGGGCGCCGTGGTGGGGAGCGCGGTGGTGGGGGGCGCGGTGGTGTGGGGCGCGGTCATGTCAGGCCTCCTCTCGGGCTCGGTCCTCGCGCAGGGCAAGCAGTTCGTACAGGGTTCGGTTGAGCGGGACGGGCACGCCGGAGCGGTCCGCGAGCCGGACCACGGCCCCGGTCCAGGCGTCGAGTTCGGAGGGACGGCCCGCGGCGATGTCGCGCTGGAGCGACGAGGTGCCCGCGGCGGGCTGGCGGTCCACGAAGGCGAGGGTGTCCTCGACGACGCCGTCGGGCAGCGCGACGCCGTGCGCCGCGGCGACCCGCGCGATCTCCGTCATGGCGTCGGCGAGGAGTTGGCGGGTGCCGGGCCGGGCGCGCAGGTCCCCGAAGGTTCCGCCGGTGGCCGCGCCGAGTCCGCCGAAGGCCACGACGAAGAGGAACTTGGCCCACAGTTCGGGCCAGATGTCGGCGGGCACCGTGACGGGCACACCGGCCTCGGCGAAGGCGTCGCGGAGCTCCCGCACCCGCCGGCTGTCCCGGTTGTCCCACTCGCCGAACGTCAGCGAGCCCTCCCCGCCGACGTGCCGGATCACGCCCGGACGCTCCAGCAGGGTGATGACCTTCGCCAGACCGGGCAGGACGGCGTCCCTGCCCACCGCGGCGGCGGTCTCCTCGGGGGCGGTGACGCCGTTCTGCAGGGTCAGAACGGCGGTGCCGGGCGCGATCAGCGGACCGAGCAGGGGGAGCGCCGACTCCAGCTGCCAGGTCTTCACGGCGAGCACGACGAGGTCGACCGGGCCGACCGCGGCGGTGTCGGCGGAGGCGGCCACCCGGGGCAGGGTGACGGTGCCGTCGGGTCCGGTGACCGTGAGGCCGTGCTCGCGCAGCGCGGCCAGGTGCGGGCCGCGCGCCACGAAATGCACCGCGTTCCCGGCCTCGGCGAGCCGGGCGCCGAAGTAACCTCCGATACCGCCGGAACCGATCACAGCCGCCTTGATGCCGCTGCCCCTTTCCTCCATCAAAGCATCCGTTCTCATTTGAGGTTCCTCTGATATAGTCCACGCGTTGCAAGTGCCCCTATTTCGAGGCACTCATAAATGCGCTTTCGAATGTGAACGGACGCGCCGGGGGAAGGTCCAGCATGAACGTGCGGGTATGTCGTCATGAGGCCATGCCGCTTTTATAGGGCGCGGGCCTGTTTCCGCTGACGCCATGTCGCGCCCTCGGGCCGCCCCCTGCGGCTCCGGGAACCGCGGTCCCCGTGACCGTTCCGGTCAGGCTGCCGTGCCGTGCCAAATAACATCGCTGGCCAGCGCCACCGTGGTGTGCTTCTGCGGCGTGGACGCGACCGTGTTCGATGCCCCCCGCCCGTCGGTGCCGTGCCCGCCAAGGGCCGCGAATCCGGCCAGCGAGAGTACGGCCGATGCGCAGAGCGTGCGCAGGAATCCAGAAGCAATACGGCTGCGGTTCATTATGGAACAACCCCCCAATAATTCCGGTGTGATTCTCGGAGAGCCCAACCCGCTGCCCTCCGAGATCAGCTTGCCGGAGCGGCAGCGGTAAGGCCACCGTGATCCGGTGGCGACAAATGACTGACGAGTTCCACCCACACACAACGGGGGTCGAGATCGTGAAGAATCCGACAGAAGAGACATCGGAACCGGATATTCCGCAAGTTTATGAACTGCATGTAAAGCTTTATCGCACGGCCTTGGAAACCGGAGTGCTCCACCCGGCGCTCGCCGCGGTCGAACTGGGGCGCCCGGCGCAGGAGGTCTGGGCGGCCGTCGCCGATCTCACCGCCCTCCACCTGGTGCGGCCCCGACGGGCCCAGGCCTCCTCGCGGGGCGAAAGCGGCGACACCGCCACCGACGGCTGCGGCGGATACCTCGCGAGCAACCCCGAAGTCGCGGTGGCGCATCTGGTCGGGCCCATCGAGGCAGACATCCGGCGGCTGCGCCAGCGGGCCGACGAGCTCAGCACGCGGGTGATGGTGATGAAGCCGGTCTTCGAGGAGGTCTGGCAGGGCCACTTCACGAAGGCCCCGGTCGAATACCTCGGCACGCTCGACGCCATCCGCGCCGCTCTGGAGCGCATCGCGGACTCGGCCCGGGTCGAGATCCTCGCCGCCCACCCCCAGGTGCCGCCGCAGGAAGCCCTGGAGGACGGCTACCGGCGCACCGCCGAGGCCGTCAGCCGGGGCGTTCTGTGCCGCACCCTGTACCCGCACTCCGTGCTGTCGCACGGCTACATGCGCCAGCATCTGACCCGCATGGCCGGGCTGGGCGTGGAATTCCGCACGGTCAGCCAGGTCCCCGACCGGCTCCTCCTGTTCGACGCCGGCACCGCGGTGATCTCCGACCCCGAACTGCCGCCCGGCCAGGGGGCGCTGATCGTCCGCGACCCCGCCATGGTGCGCTACCTCCACCGCTCCTGGGAGAGCGCGTGGGACTCGGCCCGCCCCTTCGGCGAGACCCCCGACGCCGTGGCACCGAGCTCCCCCAAGGACGAGCTGCGCCGCTCCGTCGTCCGCATGCTGGAGTCGGGCCTCAAGGACGAGATCGCCGCCCGCCGCCTGTCGATGTCCACGACGACCTACCGCCGCCATGTCGCGGAGCTGCTGGCCGAACTCAACGCCCAGAGCCGCTTCCAGGCCGGAAGCTACGCCCGCCGCGCGGGCTGGCTGGACGTCTGACACCCCATGACGCCCGCGGGGCCCCGGCCCCGTGACGACCCCGGGACTCGTGACGATTTCGGCGCCCTCCGCACGGGTCCCGGGACCGGCCACGCCACCGTCGAACCCTCCCTCCTGAGGCGGAATCCGAACCCCACGGCCCAGGCATGGGCCGAGGGCCCACGGAGTGGACCGCGGCCGGTAGGCTGTAGCCGCTTACGCCGCTGGTCGGCGGGGCGTGGGTGGGTTGCCCGAGCGGCCTAAGGGAACGGTCTTGAAAACCGTCGTGGCAGCGATGTCACCGTGGGTTCAAATCCCACACCCACCGCAGCAGGTCAGCGTGCGCGCTGGTCAAGGGGCGCTCCGACTTCGGGGCGCCCCTTCTTCGTGCCTGCTGTCTCACCCTGATCCGCACGGGACTTGATCGCTTCGGCGGGCTCTCGCGGGTGCGCCGACCGGAAGACGGCTTCCGCGTACTGCCGCGCCATCACAAGGACCGCGGAAGCTGGTTGTGGGGCAACCGCGGCCGATCTTCCGGGGTCGCCCCGCGGCCTGCCGGGTACGCTCCGATGGATGAGTCCATGGCCGCCGGAACTGGAACCGCTACCCGAACCCGAGCCCGTCTTCACTCCGGAGATCACGGAGGCGGACTGCCGCAAGTGCGGTACCCGCGTGGCGGGACTCGATGGCCGCTACGCGTGCGGCGTCTGCGGATGGACCAATGACTGGTCCGAGGGACATCGTCCGTTGCCGACCAGCGAGGACGACCCCGACTATCCGGGACACGACGGGCCCGACAATCGCCTGACGCGCTAGAACGACTTCCCCGCGCGCATCCCGTACCTCCCCGGTGAAACCGGAGTCTTCGCAGGTCACAGGCTTGGGATGGTGGTGCGCGTCCCTGGGATGCCGTCGGGTCTGGTCCTGGGGCGAAGGGGCACCGACAGTGGATTCGTCCGGGGTGGTCCCGGGGCGAGGAGCTGTGGGTGAGCGGGGGAACGTGCCGGTCCGGCAGTACGGGGAGCGGCGACGAGAGCAGGGTCTACGCGCTGCCGGACGCACGGCTGCGGCCGGGCGTCGGCGCGTACCGAGGGTTCCGGCTGGCCGGTGAAGGGCCGCGCGAACGGCTGGTCGTACCGAGCGGGAAGGTGTCGCTGCTCATCGGGTTCGGCGACGAGATCCGCGTCGGCCAGGCCGGGCGGCGCCCCGGCGGGACGGCCGTGCACACCTCGGTGGTGTCCGGACTGCACGGCCGGGCCAGGGTCCTAGGGCACGCGGGGCGGCTGCACGGCGTGGAGGTCACGCTCGCTCCTTGGGCCGCGCAACGGCTGTTCGGAACCCCGCTGGGCGAACTCGCGGACACCGTGACCGATCCGGCCGACGTCCTCGGCGGGCGGGCGGCCGACCTCCGCGAGGCGCTCGCGGCCGCGCCCGGATGGCCCGAGCGGTTCGCGCTGCTCGACCGCGCGCTGCTCCAGTGGTCCGCCGACGCGGACGCCTCGCGCGCCCCCGCGACGAGCGCGCGCGGCGCCTGGGACCTGCTCGTCCGCAGCTCGGGGACGCTCCCCATCCGGGAGGTCGCCGCCCGGACGGGCTGGTCGATCCGCCATCTGGAGACCCTGTTCCGGCGGGAGTTCGGGCTCACGCCCAAGCGGGTCGCGAGGATCCTGCGGCTGCGCCGGGCGACCTGGCTGCTGACCACCGGCACCCGGCCCACGGAGGCCGCCCTCGCCTGCGGCTTCTACGACCAGTCGCATCTGAGCCGGGAGTTCACGGCCCTGACCGGCGTGACCCCCGGCCGCTTCCTGGCGTCGCGGGCCGACACGAGCGTATGGCTGGCGGGCTGAGCCGGGAATCGCCGGGCCGATTCGGGTGTGGAGCGCGGGCGGCCGCTCCCGCTCGCAAGGCCGCGCTTTTGTACAAGACCCCATGCGGCGACATGGGCCAGAGTTCCCGTCACGGGGACGGATTCTTCGTCCGGGCGAGCTGGTGGGGTCGTGCTCCCAGCCGATCGGGACGTGTCCGCACCCGGCGGGCGCAGCGGAGGTTCTTCGGGGGAAGCCTCTGCCGCGCCCGCCGGGGCCCGCACACCGCGAGCCGAAGCACCGCACAGGTCAGCGGTCGGGCCGGTGCGGGGTTACGCCCGTCCCCTTCCCCACCTGCGCCACACCGCGGCCCGCGCACTGCGAGCCCGTGCCGTGCGGAACGGCGGCCGGGCCCTGGCTCCGCGGTTGCCGCCCTCCCCCTCACCGGGCCACACCACGCACCGCGAGCCGAAGCACCGCGCAGAACCGCGTCCCGGCCGGTGCGGGGTTACGCCCCCTTCCTCACCTGGCCGCGCTCATGCGGGCCGCGGAGGCGATCGTCGCGCGGGCCTCGCGTTCGGTGAGACCGGTGCGGATCGCCGCCGCGATGAGCGCGCCCGTGAGCTCCGCGCCGATGCCGTTCTCGTACGCGCGGCAGGCCGCCCAGAACAGCCGGGTGTTGCGCTGGCCCTCGTGCGCGGCCAGCACGAACTGGACCAGGCCCCGCCCCTGGTGATCACCCTGCTTGTGGGGGTGGTGGCGGGCGGGCGCGGGCGGGGTGAGCAGGTCGAGGAGGGCGCTGGGGCAGGGCGCCGGGCCGAGGTGGGCGGTGCCGGGCGCCAGCCGGTAGACGCCCCGACTGCTCAGAGATCCCGGCCCCACCAGGTAGCCGCCGGCGCCCCGGATGTCGATGCCGGGGGCGAGGCGGCTCGCGGAATTCGGCACGACCGTGCCCGACGGGCCGGTCAGCCAGATGTGCCGACCCCCGCTCGGAGTGATCACCACCACGGTCTCCGGAATGGTGAACAGGTGCCGCAGCGCCAGGTGTTGGAGCGCCGCGGTGGCATCGGCCTCCGGCGGCTTGGTGTCGAGGTCGATCCCTATGAGGTGGTGCGGGGGCCGGCCGCAGGCGATGCCGTACCCCGTGGCCCAGGGCGCGGCCGCGAACAGAGCGCGGACCACGACGGGGTCGGTGGTCGCGTCGTGCACCCCGTGGCCCGGGAGCCCGCACTCGCCCCGGCAGAGCACCGGTTGGGCCTCGTCCCGGTGGGGCGAGGGGAGCGCGGGGAGCTTGGTGCGGGACAGCGGGATGACGGGCAGGCCGCGCTCGGCGGCGGACAGGGCGTGGGCGAGGGCCAGGGTGGCGGCCTGCCGGTCGATGGTGGCCATGACTCCATGTTCGTACGAATGTTCGAGAAAGGGAATCCCTTTCAGGGGTGACCGGCAGGACTCGGCCGGGCGCCCGGGGTGGCGCTGGAAGCCACGCGGGCCCCGTCCCCGGCCTGCCGTCGACCCCATCGCCGCCGGGCGACGGCCGGGTGGTCCTGGGGTGGCCGCCAGGTGAGCTACCGGTGACGGGAAAGGTTGGCCGAATCCGGGCCGAAACGGTTCTCCCATCGGGAGGGCACGGTTCCGGCGCCGCAAACCGATCCTGGGCAGCGCTTTGAGGCGACATTGAGGGTTTATCGACAAGTCCTCACGCTTGCGGGCGAAAGGTTCCCCGATGACTGGTTCGCCGGGGATTCGGTGGGCAACTCTGATCCAGCGACGTCGTCACAGCGTCCGGGGCGGTCGGCCAACCGCCTTGGACCAGGCCGTACTTACGACCTGGAACGAGCCGAACTACCCGCAGTACTTCTGGTTCCTGGAGGAATTGACATGGCAAGCATCCGTACCGCCCGCGTCCTCGCCGCCGTTGCCGCGCTGCCTCTGGCCGCCGCCCTCTTCTCGGGTGTCGCCACCGCCGACAACGGATCCATCGCGGGCCACGGATCGAACGCGGCGGTCGCGACCGTCAGCGGCAGCGGGGTCGGGCACGACAACCGGGGAAATTCGTCCACCACGCAGCAGCAGGCCGTCGGGGCCGGGGCCACCAACCAGAGCAACACCGCTCAGGTGAACGGCTCGGCATTCACGTCGATCAACCAGGGCAACGGAAACGTCGCCGTGAACTTCTCCCGCCTGTGGTGAGGCGCCACCCCAGCCGCAGGGTCCGGTCGATGGGGTGATCGGCGGCCCGGGTGACAGTGCTTCGGCACGGTCGCCCGGGCCGCTGGCATGCGGGGGCGGTCTCCCCGACCATTGACAGCGGGGCGCTATCTGACGGACAGTCAGAAACCCTGATCCGGGATCGCGCCCGTACGTCCGGGCCGGTCCACGGATCCGTCCGTCCGCACGGAAGGCCGCCGTCGTGCACCTCGCCCCGACCGAAGCCCAGGAGCGGCTGCGCGCGGAACTCCGCGCCTATTTCGCCGAGTTGATGCCCGACGGGCCGCTGCACGGGGCGGATGCGGCCGGACAGCGGGCGCTGCTGCGCCGGATCGGCGCCGACGGGCTGCTCGGGCTGGGCTGGCCCGTCGAGTACGGCGGCCGGGGGCGGGGCGCGGACGAGCAGTTCGTCTTCTTCGACGAGGCCTACCGGGCGGGCGCACCCGTCTCCATGGTCACCCTGAACACGGTCGGCCCGACCCTGATGAAGTACGGGAGCGCGGAGCAGAAGGCGTTCTTCCTGCCCCGGATCCTGAGCGGCGACCTCGTCTTCGCCATCGGCTACAGCGAACCGGAGGCCGGCACCGACCTCGCCTCGCTCCGTACCAGGGCGGTGCGCGACGAGGGATCCTGGCTGATCGACGGGCAGAAGGTCTTCACCTCCAACGCCCAGAACGCCGACTGGATCTGGCTCGCCTGCCGCACCGACCCCGACGCCCCCAAGCACCGGGGCATCTCGATCATTCTGGTGCCGACCGACGCGCCCGGCTTCTCGTGGACGCCCATCGAGACCGTCGGCGGCCTGACCACCACGGCGACGTACTACGACGGCATCCGGGTGCCGGTGGGGAACCTGGTCGGCGAGGAGAACGCGGGGTGGGGGCTGATCACCAACCAGCTCAACCACGAGCGGGTCGCGCTCGCCGCGATCGGCATGCAGGCCGAGGACTTCTACGAGGCGGCGCTCGCGTATGCCTGTACGCCCGATCCGGTGACTTCCGGGCGCCCGGTTGACCACGAATGGGTGAAGGCGAAGGTGGCCGCCACGCATGCCCGGCTGGCGGTGAATCGCCTGCTCAGCTGGCGTTTGGTGGGCGATGTGGGGGCGGGCCGGCTGGCGCCGGGAGACGCCAGCGGCGTGAAGTTCACGGGAACGGAGTCCGCGGTCGAAACGTATCGAATGTGTCGGGAAATCGTGGGGGACGCGGGCCTGATCCGGGGCGGCTCGCCCGGCGCCTTCGGGGACGGGGAGCTGGAGCGGATGAACCGGGCGGCGCAGATCAACACGTTCGGCGGCGGGGTGAGCGAGGTGCAGCGGGAGATCGTCGCCACGATGCGGCTCGGGATGACACGGGGGAAGAGGTGAGCGGGGTGAACGAGGAGGAGTTCCTCGGCCGGCTGAAGAAGTTCGAGGGGCAGCCGGCGGCGACCGGCGGGGTCGGCAAGGACCTCGTCAACGCGCCGATGATCAGGCACTGGTGCGAGGCGATGGGCGACGGGCATCCCGCCTACACCGGGCCGGACGCCATAGCGCCGCCCACGATGCTCCAGGCCTGGACGATGGGCGGCCTCTCCGGGCACGGTGACGGCACGGGCCGCGCCTCCGGCTACGACGAGCTGTTCGAGCTGCTCGACGGCGCCGGATACACCTCGGT
Organism: Streptomyces sp. NPDC045846; assembly: GCF_056431605.1. Classification (NCBI taxonomy): domain Bacteria; kingdom Bacillati; phylum Actinomycetota; class Actinomycetes; order Kitasatosporales; family Streptomycetaceae; genus Streptomyces; species Streptomyces sp. NPDC045846. The sequence continues at coordinate 582,271 of NZ_JBWKKJ010000004.1, forward strand.
GGTGGCCACGGACTGCGAGCAGGAGTACGTCCGTGACCTGCGGCCGGGCGACCGCGTCAGCTATGACGCGGTGATCGAGGCGATCTCCGCGCGCAAGACCACCAAACTGGGCACCGGGCACTTCGTCACCACGAGGATGGACGTCCGCGCGAACGGCACACTCGCGGGGACGCACCGCTTCCGCATCCTCAAGTACGCGCCCGCACAACGGCATACGCGCCCGCGCGAGGAATCCGGCCGACCGCGGACAACAGGGTCCACGGTGCAGGCGGGGGAGGCACAGGGTGCGCCGGAGGGGGAACAAGCGGGCCCCAAGCCCCTGCGGCCCCGGCCCGTCGTCAACCGGGACAACGCCGGGTTCTGGGCGGGCGTCGGCGAGCACCGCCTGCTCATCCAGCGCTGCGGTGACTGCGCCGAGCTGCGCTTCCCCTGGCTGCCGGGGTGCAACGCCTGCGGTTCGGCACGATGGGACACCGTGGAGGCGAGCGGCGAGGGGACGGTCTTCTCGTACGTCGTGATGCACCACCCGCCCTTCCCCGCCTTCGACCCGCCCTATGCGGTGGGCCTGATCGAGCTCGCCGAAGGGGTGCGGATCGTCAGCAATGTGGTGGGGGTGGCGCCCGACGAAGTGCGGATAGGGATGCCGGTACGTCTCGAATTCCTGCGCGCCGACGCCGAGTTGGAGCTTCCCGTCTTCCGGGCGGAGGCGGCCTGATGGACTTCACGCCCACCGAGGAGCAGTCGGCGGTCCGCGAGCTGGCCGAGCGGATCTTCACCGACCTGTCGACACCCGAGCGGCTCACGGCCGCCGGTACGGGGACCGACAGCGAGCTGTGGAAGGCGCTGTGCGGGGCGGGGCTCGTGGCGGCCGTCGAGGAGGTCGGCCTGCTCGGCCTGGTCCTCGCCCTGGAGGAGCAGGGCAGAACCACCGCCCAGGTCCCGTTCGCGGCGAGCTGCGTCTACGGGATCCTGGCCCTCACGGCACACGGCTCGGCCGAGCAGCGCGAGCGGCTGCTGCCCGCCCTGCGTGAGGGCAGTGCGGTGGCGACCGGGGCCTTTCCCGCCTCGGCGGGGCGCGTGCGGGCCACGAACGAGGGCGAGTTGACCGGTGTCGTGCCGCTCGTGCCGTGGCTGCGGGACGCCACCCATGTGCTGCTGCCCGACGAGGACGGCGCGCTCTGGCTGGTGTCCGCCGCCGAGACGGAGACCGAACCGGTGGAGACGACCGCACCCTGGTCGGCCGGGCGGCTCACCCTCGCCGCCACCCCGGCCGAGCGGGTGGGCGGCGCGGGGGCCTACGAGGACGTGCTGGCCACCGCCCGCACCGCGTTCGCCGGGCTCCAGGCCGGGGTCTGCGCGGGCTCGCTGGCCAGGGCGGTCCGGCACACCACGACGCGCGAGCAGTTCGGGCGTCCGCTCTCCACCAACCAGGCCGTCCTGCTGCGGGCCGCCGACGCGTACATGGACACCGAGGCGATACGGGTCACCTCCTACGAGGCGGCCTGGCGGCGGGACGAGGGCCTGCGGTACGGGACGCACGCGCTGACGGCGGCCTGGTGGGCGGCGGAGGCGGGCACCCGCGTCGTGCACGCGGGCCAGCACCTGCACGGGGGTCTCGGCGCGGACCTGGAACACCCCGTCCACCGGCACTTCCTGTGGGGCCGGCAGCTGGACGCGTATCTGGGGTGCGGGGGTGAACTCCTATCGGAATTGGGCGAGTTGATAGTGAAGGAGAGGCTGGCGGAGGGGCCGCGGGGCAGGTCGACAGGGGCGCCGGCCGGGGAGCCGGGGCTCGTGCGGGCCCGGTCGGCGCGGGACGTGGAGGTGGGCTCAGGGGTGGGAGCGGCGATGGACGAGGGGGTGGGGGCATGAGGGCAGGAGACGAGCTGGCGCCGCTGGAGATCCCGATCACGCGGACGCTGATCGTGGCCGGGGCGGTGGCCTCCCGCGACTACCAGGACGTGCACCACGATCCGGTGATCGCACGGGAGAAGGGCTCCCCCGACATCTTCATGAACATCCTGACCACGAATGGTCTGATGGGGCGTTACATCACCGATCACTTCGGGCCCACGGCCCGGCTGAGGTCGGTGAGGATACGGCTGGGAGCACCCAACTACCCCGGTGACACCATGACGTTGACCGGCACGGTGACGGCGGTGGAGGGCGAGGTCGCCGAGGTGCGGGTGACCGGCGCCAACGGCCTGGGCCACCACGTGACCGGCACCGTACGGGTGGACGTCCCCGGCGGCGCCGACCCCGTCGGCCCCGCCAGTGCCGCTGGTTCGGCTGATCCGGCCCGGCCCGGGGCGGCGTCATGAGCGTACGCAAGGGGGATTCGCTCGGGGGGCGGGCGGCCGTGGTCGGGATCGGGGCGACCGAGTTCTCCAAGGACTCGGGGCGCAGCGAGCTGAAGCTGGCGGTCGAGGCGGTGCACGCGGCGCTCGACGACGCGGGGCTCACGCCCTCGGACGTGGACGGCCTGGTCACCTTCACCATGGACACCAGTCCCGAGATCACGGTCGCGCAGGCGTCCGGCATGGGTGAGCTGTCCTTCTTCTCGCGCGTCCACTACGGCGGCGGCGCGGCCTGCGCCACCGTGCAGCAGGCCGCCCTCGCGGTCGCCACCGGGGTGGCCGAAGTGGTCGTCTGCTACCGGGCGTTCAACGAGCGCTCGGGCCGCCGCTTCGGTTCCGGGGTGCAGCACCGGGAGCCGTCGGCGGAGGGGGCGGCGCTGGGTTGGTCGCTTCCGTTCGGGCTGCTCACCCCCGCGTCCTGGGTCGCGATGGCCGCTCAGCGCTATCTGCACACCTACAACCTGACCCCCGAGGCCTTCGGGCACGTGGCGGTCACCGACCGCCGCCACGCCGCGAACAACCCGGCGGCCTACTTCCACGGCAAGCCGATCACCCTGGCCGACCACGCCGCCTCGCGCTGGATCGTGGAGCCGCTGCGACTCCTGGACTGCTGCCAGGAGACGGACGGCGGTCAGGCGATCGTCGTCACCACCACGGAGCGGGCCAGGGACCTGCGGCAGCGGCCCGCCGTGATCACCGCCGCAGCCCAGGGCGCGGGGCGCAGACAGGAGGGGATGACCAGCTTCTACCGGGACGGGCTGACCGGTCTGCCGGAGATGGGGGTGGTGGCACGGCAGCTGTGGCGGACGTCCGGGCTGACGCCGGCCGAGGTGGACGTGGCGATCCTGTACGACCACTTCACGCCATTCGTGCTGATGCAGCTGGAGGAGTTCGGTTTCTGCACACCGGGTGAGGCGGCCGACTTCGTGGCGGCGGACGCGCTCCCGCTCAACACCCACGGCGGCCAGCTGGGCGAGGCGTATCTGCACGGCATGAACGGCATCGCCGAGGCGGTCCGCCAGCTCCGGGGCACTTCGGTGAACCAGATACCCGACGCGGCCCACGTCCTGGTCACGGCCGGCACGGGCGTCCCCACCTCCGGGCTGGTCCTGGGCAGGGAGGACTGAGGGTGCGTCAGGAGGGGACCGGCCTCGGTGCGTGCCGACCCGGTGTCAGAAACCGGGTGGGGCCCGGGATGTACGGCTGAGCGGCCGTCAGCGGGCCGCAGCGCGAAGCGGGGTTGGCGCGCGAGGAGCATTCGGGGGCTCGGGACTGGGGCGGACGGCTGATCCTGCGCCCGGACGGGCGAGGGGGTGGGCCGAGCGGTGGCCGGTTGGGACGGGCGGCCGTTCACTCGGGCCATGCGCCGTCTCAGACTGACCCTCGCCTGTTCCGCCACCACCCTGCTCGCCCTCGTCACGCTGCTCGCCCCGGCCGCCGTCGCGTCCCCGCCCTGGGACGACGAGCAGGACGAGCAGGCGGCGGAGGTGGCCACCGTGCCCTTCAGGGGCGCCGCCTTCGACACCTGCAACACGCCGTCGCTGGCCGCGATGCGGGGCTGGCGGAGTTCGCCGTACCGCGCCGTCGGCATCTACTACGCGGGCCGCGGCCGCCACTGCGCCGTCCAGCGGAACCTGAACAGGAGCTGGGTGACCCAGGTGCACGAGATGGGCTGGCAGGTGCTGCCCGTCTTCGTGGGCTCGCAGGCCCCGTGCGTGTACGCCGAGAACAAGAAGGGGGTGCGGATCGGCAACCAGCCCGTGAAGCAGGGCGCGTCCGAGGGCGCCCAGGCCGTCCAGGCGGCGTGGGACCTCGGCATCCTGCCCGGCAGCGCGCTCTACCTCGACCTGGAGGCGTACAACCTGGGCAACGCGTCGTGCGCCCGGACCACGCTGGACTTCGTGCGCGCCTGGAACCGGGAGGTGCGCGGGCGCGGCTACCTGCCCGGGTTCTACAGCAGCGCCGGGTCCGGCGTACGGCAGATGGAGCAGGCGCGCCTGGCGGGGGTGCGGGACCTGCCGGCGGCGATCTGGTTCGCCCGCTGGAACACGGGGGGACCCGCGCTGTACCAGGAGGCGGCGCTGCGCAAGGACGGCTGGCAGCACATGCGGATCCACCAGTACGCGGGGGACACCGCCGAGTCGCACGGGGGATACCGGCTGGTCGTGGACCGCAACCAGGTGGACGCCCCGGTGGCCCGCATCGACTGAGCCAGAGCGCGTCCGCTCGTCGCCCGGCCGGTCGGCGAGCGGACGCGAGGGGCCCCGTACGCCGTCCGCGATCTTGGAAAAGGCCGTGAGGGCGGCGACGGAGCGGCCGATGAACCCTGAGGGCCGGGGATGCGTCCTCCACCTTCAGGAGGTGTGGCCACCCCCACCCCTACAACCTGAGGCGGACACCGCTTCGGGACCTGGGGCCGATCCCCCGGGGCCTTCGCGCTCATAGCGTGGAGACATGACAACGCCCGTCTGCACCAGCGCCTCCCGAGCGGCGACGCCGTACCACGCGTACGCGTCGTTCTCGGCGTACGTCCGCGCCAGGGGCCCCGTGCTGCTGCGCACCGCGCGCTCGCTGACCGCGAACCCGAGCGATGCCGAGGACCTCTTGCAGACGGCCCTCACCAAGACGTACGTCGCCTGGGACCGGATCGAGGACCACCGGGCGCTCGACGGGTACGTGCGCCGCGCGCTCCTCAACACCCGCACCTCGCAGTGGCGCAAGCGCAAGGTCGACGAGTTCGCCTGTGACGAGATGCCCGAGCCGGAGGTCGTGCCCGGGCCCGACCCGGCCGATCAGCAGGTGCTGCACGACGCGATGTGGCGGGCGGTCATGAAGCTGCCCGACCGTCAGCGGGCCATGGTCGTCCTGCGCTACTACGAGGATCTGAGCGAGGCGCAGACCGCCGAGGTGCTCGGAGTCTCCGTCGGCACGGTCAAGAGCGCGGTCTCGCGCGCGCTGGGCAAGCTCCGCGAGGACCCGGAGCTCGAACCCATACGCTGACGGCCGCCCCGGCACCCACCCTGGTCACACGCGGTGACGGTCAGGGCCACGGAACCCACGGCGATCCGAGGTTTCCGCAGGTAACTTCGCGGAAGCACGGCCGAAACTACTCCCGGGTAGTGACATACCGCGCGGTACGTGAGCAGAATCGGCACACCCCTATCGCCATCGAGCGCGCCGCAGCGCTCACCGGGAGGACGCCGTGCTGAGCACCATGCAGGACGTACCGCTGCTGATCTCGCGGATCCTGACCCACGGGTCGACGATCCACGGCAAGTCCCAGGTCACGACCTGGACCGGCGAGGCCGAGCCGCACCGCCGCAGCTTCGCCGAGATCGGTGCCCGGGCCGCTCAGCTGGCGCACGCGCTGCGCGAGCTCGGCGTCGAGGACGGCCAGGCGACCGGCACGCTGATGTGGAACAACGCCGAGCACGTCGAGGCGTACCTGGCGATCCCCTCCATGGGCGCGGTGCTGCACACCCTCAACCTGCGGCTGCCCGCCGAGCAGTTGATCTGGATCGTCAACCACGCGGCCGACCGGGTGGTCATCGTCAACGGCTCGTTGCTGCCCCTGCTCGCCCCGCTGCTCCCGCACCTGCCGACGCTGGAGCACGTCGTCGTGAGCGGCCCCGGCGACCGTTCCCTCCTGGAGGACATCGACGGCGCGGGCCCGCAGGTGCACGAGTACGAGGAGCTGCTCGCGGGCCGCCCGACCACGTACGACTGGCCCCAGTTGGACGAGCGCGGCGCCGCCGCCATGTGCTACACCTCCGGCACCACCGGCGATCCCAAGGGCGTGGTCTACTCCCACCGCTCGATCTACCTGCACTCGATGCAGGTCAACATGGCCGAGTCGATGGGGCTCACCGACCGGGACACGACGCTGGTCGTGGTGCCGCAGTTCCATGTGAACGCCTGGGGCCTGCCGCACGCCACCTTCATGGCCGGGGTGAGCATGCTCATGCCCGACCGTTTCCTGCAACCGGCGCCGCTCGCCGACATGATCGAGCGCGAGCGGCCCACGCACGCGGCCGCCGTCCCCACCATCTGGCAGGGCCTGCTCGCCGAGGTCACCGCCCGCCCCCGCGACCTCACCTCGATGCGGAACGTCACGATCGGCGGCGCGGCCTGTCCGCCCTCGCTGATGGAGGCGTACGACAAGATCGGCGTACGGCTCTGCCACGCCTGGGGCATGACGGAGACCTCGCCGCTCGGCACGATGTCGAACCCGCCCGCCGGGCTCAGCGCCGAGGAGGAATGGCCGTACCGCATCACCCAGGGCCGCTTCCCCGCCGGTGTCGAGGCGCGGCTGGCCGGGCCGGACGGCGCGTTCCTGCCCTGGGACGGCGAGTCGGCGGGCGAGCTGGAGGTGCGCGGGCCCTGGATCGCGGGCGCGTACTTCGGCGGCGTGGGCGGCGAGGACTTCCGTCCGGCCGACAAGTTCAGCCCGGACGGCTGGCTGCGCACCGGGGACGTCGGCGTCATCAGCCCGGAGGGCTATCTGACCCTCACCGACCGCGCCAAGGACGTCATCAAGTCCGGCGGCGAATGGATCTCCAGCCAGGAGCTGGAGAACGCGCTGATGGCGCACCCCGAGGTCGCCGAGGCGGCGGTCGTCGCCGTCCCGGACGACAAGTGGGGCGAACGCCCGCTCGCCACCGTCGTGCTGAAGCCGGGCGCCACCGCCGACTACGCCGCCCTCAAGGCCTTCCTCGCCGGAAAGATCGCCAAGTGGCAGCTCCCGGAGCGGTGGGCGCTGGTCGAGTCGGTGCCGAAGACGAGCGTCGGCAAGTTCGACAAGAAGGTCATCCGCAGGCAGTACGCGGACGGCGAGCTGGACGTGACGGAGCTGCGCTAGCCGCGCCCGGGCGGCTCGGCCGCTCGGCCGGCGGCGCGGCGGCCGGCTCATTCGGCATGGCCCCTGGGTGGGCGAAGAAGCCGACCCACCCCGGGGGGAGCCCGGTCGGCCTTCGAGGACGACCGCGTCCCGGAAGCGGTGCACGGCGAACCACGACCGCGTCGGCCTGCGCACGCGTCCGCGCGACCCCGCCCGGGGTCGGAAACCCCAACCAGCCGCAGAACGCGGCTAGTTGGTGCCGATCTTCGCCAGCAGATCCACGATGCGGCCCTGTACCTCGCCGCTGGTGGACCGTTCCGCCAGGAACAGGACCGTCTCGCCGGACGAGAGCTTGGGGAGCTCCGCCTGGTTGATGCCGGCCGAGGTGTAGACGACCAGCGGGGTGTGGTTCAACTGCCCGTTGGCGCGCAGCCAGTCGACGATTCCGGCCCGGCGGCGGCGTACCTGCATGAGGTCCATCACCACCAGGTTCGGCCGCATCTGGGCGGCCAGGGTGACCGCCTCGGAGTCGGTGGCGGCCCGCGCGACCTGCATGCCGCGCCGCTCCAGGGTCGCGGTGAGCGCGAGCGCGATCTCCTCGTGCTCCTCGATCAGCAGGACCCGGGGCGGGTGCTGCTCGCTGTCGCGGGGCGCGAGCGCCTTGAGCAGGACGGCCGGGTCGGCGCCGTACGCCGCCTCCCGCGTCGCCTGGCCGAGACCCGCCGTGACCAGCACCGGAACCTCGGCCGCGACCGCCGCCTGGCGCAGCGACTGGAGCGCGGTCCGAGTGATCGGGCCGGTCAGCGGGTCGACGAACAGCGCGGCCGGGAACGCCGCGATCTGCGCGTCGACCTCCTCGCGGGAGTGCACGACCACGGGCCGGTAGCCGCGCTCGCTCAGCGCCTGCTGGGTCGAGACGTCCGGCGCGGGCCACACCAGCAGCCGGCGCGGGTTGTCCAGCGGCTCCGGGGGCAGCTCGTCGTCGACGGGCTGCGGCTGCGGCCGGTTGGCCACCTCGACGGCGCCGCCGGGCCCGTCCAGCGGCTCGGGACCCTCGGCACCCTCGTCGGGCGCCCCGATGGCGTACGCGCGGCCCCGGCCCTCCGAAGGGGGCGAGGGCAGTACGGGATGCGGCCGGACGGCGGCCGGTTCGGCGGGCCGCTCGACGCCCTCGGGAGGCGTGCCGAGCTTGCGCCGCCGCCCGGAGCCGAGGGAACCGCCGGAGGTCTGGTTCGGCTGCGCCTGCGTCTGCCCGAACGGCGCACCCTGCCCGAGCGCCCGCACGCTGAACGCCCGGCCCTGGGTGTCCCCGCCGACCATCGGGATGCCACCCGGCGGAGTCTCGGCGGGAAGCGGCTGCCGAGCGGGCTTGGCGGGCGCGGCCTGGTTGCCCTGGACCGGGTTCTGGGCCTGCGGCGGTACGGGCCCGGGCGCACCCGGCGCCGAAACCGCCCGGGCGGCCCACTCGGGCCGCTCGGCGGGGTGCGGCTGCGGCGGGGTGTGCTCGGCCACGGGGTCGCCGGGGGCGGGGGTGTTGGGCCGGGGGGCCACGGGGGTGGCCTCGGCGGCGGGGGGTGTGGGGGCAGGGGGTGTGGTCGCGGCGCCCACTGGTCCGGCGACCACGGGGCCAGCAGCTGTGTGGCTGGGGCTCATGGGCCGAGCCCCTGTGGGTTCACCACCCATGGGTTCAACGCCCGTGGGCCCGGCGCCCATAGGGCCCGCGCCCGTGTGTCCGGCCCCCATGGGTCGAGCACCCGTGGGTTCAACGCCCGTGGGTCCGGCGCCCATAGGGCCCGCGCCTGTGTGTCCGGCTCCCATGGGCTCAACACCCATGGCTCCGGCACCCGTAGCCCCAGCACCTACGTGCCCAGCGTTCACGTGCGCAGCACCTGCGTGTGGTGCGCCTACGTGCCCAGCGTTCACGTGCGCAGCACCTGCGTGTGGTGCGCCTACGTGCCCAGCGTCCACGTGCGCAGCACCTACGTGCCCAGCATCCGCATGCCCAGCACCCACGTGCCCAGCGCCCACGGGTCCGGCACCCACGTGCCCGGCACCCGCAGCCCGGGCGGAGCCATGTCGCCCCGTTCCGGGCGCGGACACGTCAGCCGCTCCCGACGTCGGGGCCGGGACCGCGCCCGGGGCCGGAAGGGGGCTCGGGGGCACGGGGCCGGGATGCGGTGCGCGGTCGGCGTCGGCGGGCGGCAGCGCGAAGGCCGTCCGAACCGCTCCGTCCGGCCCGCTCGCGGAGTTGGTCGCGGAGCCACCCGTCGAACCCGCGGCAGGACCACTCGAAGGACCACGCGAAGGACCACTCGCAGCACCAGCAGAGCCGTTCGCACCACCACTCGCAGCAGCACCACCCGCCGCGGCACCCGCTCCGCCGGGCGCGGCGCCCAGGGCTCGGCGGGCCCGGCGGCCGGTCGGCTCGGCGGGGGCGTCCGCGGGGGTGGCCGGGGCGTCGGCGGCGCCGGGGGCGGGCAGCGCGCGGCGGGCCCGGCGGCCGGTGGCCTCGGTGGGCACACCCTGCGGCGGCACGGTCTCGCCCAGCGCGGCCCGGCCCATGCCGGACGATTCGCGGGCGCTCTCCGCGCCGGTGACGACGGACCCTTCGGCTGCCTGCGCCGAGCCCTGTTCGATGCCCTGCCGCACGGCCTGGCCGGTGGGCCGGGCCACGGACTGCTCGGCGGGGCTGGGCCGCCCACGCCGCCGTCCCGACCCGGACGCGGCCCCGCCGCCCGGAACTCCGGCGCTCCCCGCGGGACCGCTGCCCGCGCTCTCGCCGCCGGAGGCGATCTGCTGGGCCGGGATCCGGGCTCGGTCACCGTCCGGGCCGCCGTCGCCGTCCCCGCCGCCCGAACCGGACCCGGAGCCGGACTCGGACCGCGCCCGGCGCCGCCCGGTCGGGGACGCCTCCTCGGTGACCGCGCTCTCCAGGAACGCGTCCGTGGACGCCCGCCGGGCCCGCCTGCGTCCGCCGCCGTCCTGCTGCGCGGGAAGCAGCGCCTCGTCGGGCCGGGGGGCCACCGGGGCCTCGACCGTCCCGGCACCCGCGCCGAGCGGCACTTCGAGCACGTACGCCGAGCCGCTCATGCCCGGCACGTCCACGGTCTGCAGGACGCCGCCGTGCGCCCGCACGATGCCGCGCACGATGGGCCCGTGGACCGGGTCGCCGCCCGGGTAGGGCCCGCGCACCTCCAGACGTACGACCTCGCCGCGCACCGCGGCCGCGACGACGACGGTGGAGTCCATGTAGCCGCCGGCGGCGACCGGGGCCTTGCCCGTCGCGTCGACCCCGGCCACGTCCGCGATCAGGTGGGCCAGCGCCGTCGACAGGCGCGGCCCGTCCACCTCGGCCTCGATGGGCGGGGTGTGCACCGCGAACTGCGCCCGCCCCGGCCCGATCAGCTCGACGGCGCCGTCGACAGCCGCGCCGACCACCGAATCGACCAGCACCTTGGTCTTCTTGAGCTCCTCGCTGCCCGCGTCGAGCCGCTGGTAGCCGAGGACGTTGTCGACGAGCGTGGTGATGCGCGAGTACCCGGCGGCGAGGTGGTGCAGCACCTGGTTGGCCTCGGGCCACAGCTGGCCCGCGTCGTCGGCGGCGAGCGCGGCGAGTTCGCCCCGCAGCTCGTCGAGCGGCCCGCGCAGCGATCCGGCCAGCACCGAGAGCAGCTGCTGGTGCCGGGCGGCGAGCGCGTCGTAGCGCTTGGTCTCCCGCTCCAGGACCTCGGCGTGCTTGGCGGCCTGCTCCTCGTACGGGCGCCGGTCGGTGAAGGTCATGACGGCCCCGACGAGCAGGTCGCCGTCGCGCACCGGAGCGGTCGTCAGGTCCACCGGGACCTGGGCGCCGCTCTTCGTCCAGATGACCTGCCCGCGCACCCGGTGCTTGCGCCCGGACTTGAGGGTGTCGGCCAGCGGGCTCCCCTCGTACGGGAACGGCTCGCCGTCCTCGCGCGAGTGCAGCACCAGCGGGTGCAGCTCCTGCCCGCCGAGGTCGCTGGCGCGGTAGCCGAGGATCTGCGCGGCCGCCGGGTTGACCAGGACGACGCGCCCGTCGGTGTCGGTGCCGACCACGCCCTCGGCCGCCGCGCGCAGGATCATCTCGGTCTGCCGCTGCGAACGGGCGAGCTCCGCCTCGGTGTCGACGGTGCCCGAAAGGTCCCGTACGACCAGCATGAGGAGTTCGTCGCCCGAGTACGAGCCGGGGCCGCCGCCGCTGCCGTAGGAGGCGTACGCGTCGCGCCCGTCCTCCAGGTTGGCGCTGGTCACCTCGACCGGGAACTCGGTGCCGTCGGTGCGGCGCGCGATCATCCGGGTCGGCTTGGTGCGGCCCTGCTCGTCCTCGCTCTCGGGCCGGCGCATCGAGCCGGGGATGAGCTTGGAGTCGAAGGAGGGCAGCAGGTCGAGAACTCCCCGCCCCACCAGCCCGGTACCCGGCGCCTCCAGCATCTCCAGGGCGACGGTGTTGGCGTTGACGACCGTGCCGTTGCAGTTGACGAGCAGGAGCCCGTCCGGAAGGGCGTCAAGTATGGCTGCGAGGCGAGCAGCGCCTCGGGATGGCCTGCTGCTCACGACGACGCTTCCTCCCTGAACCACTGCACCTTGCGGCCTGTCACTGGGAGGGAGTCTAAAGGCTGGCGGTGTGCGAGCGACGGCGGATGAGGGGGAGCTCTCACCAAGGTTGTGTGACCAAGGGGTACGCGGGGAGCGCGTACAGGGTGCCCTACCTGGCGCTCGGCAGCACCGGCAGCATGTTGTCCCACCGCGAGATCTCGCACCCGTTGGCCCGGCTGTACGTCGCGTCCACGGGCCGCCCGGCCCAGCTGCCGGTGATGTGCGCGGTGGCCGCGCCGCCGTAGATCATCGTGCAGACCGCGTCCTTGGGTACCGGCGCGAAGGGGTCTTTGCCCCAGGTCGTGAGGGAGTCGAGTTTGTCGCAGGCCTGCTGACGGCGGGGGTGGTCGCCGCCCGCCGGGTGGCATTCGAGCGTGTACGTCCCCTCGACTCCCGGGTTGTGGTCGATCGTGACGGTGAGCCGGTCCTCGGTGTGCCCGTCGCCGAGCAGCGGCAGTGGCACGGGCAGGGGGCCCGCGGAGGCGGCGGGCGCGGCGGCGAGCGCGGTGAGCGAGGCGGCGGCGGTGACGGCGAGGCGGCGCAGCATGAGTCTCGTATCTCCAGGCGTGTGGACGGACTTTCGGCGGACTCTCGGTCTCCCGGGGACGCCCGGGGTCTTTGGAGGTCTAACGCGCGTCAACGCCCGGCGTTGCGCCACACGAACGCCTTTGCTCTGGTGCCGGTCCGCCTAGTACCGTGGGGGGCGATTGGTGACGGCCCGCAAGGCTGTGTCATCATCTGCACGCACCACTCGCACACGCGACGGTGTGCTGGAGGCGTCGCCTAGTCCGGTCTATGGCGCCGCACTGCTAATGCGGTTTGGGTTTTAAAGCCCATCGAGGGTTCAAATCCCTCCGCCTCCGCCAGCAACACCCGAAGCCCCGGCCCCACGGCCGGGGCTTCGGCCGTTCCCGGGCCCCCTGACCCGCCCTTGAGCCCGCGCGCCCGCGGTCCTCCGCCCGCACCCGCCGTTGACCACGCGCCCAACCGTCACCGCTCGCTCCCGCGATGGACTGCCCGCACCCGCCGTTGACCGCGCGCACCGCGCCTTGGCCCCGCTTCGGGCCCCGTTCCGGCCCCGCCCAGTGCTTTCCCCGCCCGGGCCCCGCGCCCCCCGGTTTGCTCACGCAGGGGCATTTCCGCAGGTCAGAGCCTGTGGGGGCAATGGATTTCGCGTCACGGCGCAGGTCATGTAATGTTGTTCTCGCAACGCCGACGGGGCAGAAAAAACCCCGGAAGCACAAGCACTCGTAGCTTAACGGATAGAGCATCTGACTACGGATCAGAAGGTTGCAGGTTCGAATCCTGCCGAGTGCACAGCGAAGAAGGCCCCCGGAGAGATCCGGGGGCCTTCTCGCGTTCCCGGGGCCCCGGCGTTGTCAGTGGGGGCGGGTAGCTTCGGGGTGTGGCTGGGTTGTGGCGGTGTTCCGGGGTTCGGTGGGGGGCCGGCGGGCCCCGGCTGGTGTGGGAGGAGGGGCGGGAGAGCCCGCTCTCGTTCGGGCGGGCGGTGGCGTTCCGGGTCGTGGGGGTCCGGCGCTGTGTGGGGGCGCGGGGGAATCCCTGTCCGGTGGCGGCGCCGGTGCCGGGGCGCGGGACGCAGGCGCGGTGCCCGGAGTGTGCGCGGCTCGACCGGGCGCATTCCGTCGCGGCCGACACCTACGTCGATGATCCGCGTACCTACCGCGTCTACCTCGCCTGGTTCGGCAGCGGGATGGTCAAGGTCGGCATCACCGCCGAGGAGCGGGGTCCGGCCCGGCTGCTCGAACAGGGGGCGGTGGCCTTCGGCTGGCTCGGGCGGGGCCCGCTGATGGCCGCCCGGCGCTGCGAGGAGCTGCTCAGGGCGGCGCTCGGGGTGCCGGACCGGATTCCGTACGCCGAGAAGCGGGCGGTGCGGGCCCGGCTGCCCGGGGTGGCCGAGCGCGCGGCGGAGGTCGCCTCGCTGCACGCTCGGGCCGTCGCCCTGTCCGGCTGGCCCGAGTCGCTGGAGCGGATCGGGTGTGAAGTCGTCGACCACGGCGCGGCGTTCGGGCTTTCCGGGCTCCCTCCGGCGGCCGGCGTGGTCACGGAGCTGGTGGACGGCGGGGTGCTGGGCGGCAGGCTCCTCGCGGCCGCCGGGCCCGACCTCCACCTGGATGCGGGCGACGCGGGCGTCCTCGTGCTGGACACGCGGCTCATGAGCGGGTGGGATCTCGCCGCCGTCCCCGCCGGGGCACAAGAGGGCGTCAGTGTGCCCGTCCGCGCGCTGCCCAAGGAGGGCGGGGTGCAGGACCTGCTGTTCTGAGGACCGCGAGGGGGCGGCCGGGCCCCGGGGAGAGCGGGGCGGGTCAAGACTTGGATCCCCTTCGGATCCCTTCCGGCAAGGAATCTGGACAGGGCCCGCGAGGGCGGCCGAGGGTGGGGGCATGAGCGATCAAGCGCAGGTACCGGGTCCGGTCTCGGGACTCGAACCGCCCTACTACGCCGTGGTGTTCACCTCCGTGCGGACCGAGGGCGACAACGGATACGGCGAGACCGCCGCCGAGATGCACACGCTGGTGGCGGAGATACCGGGGTTCCTCGGCTACGAGAGCGCGCGGAACCCGGGCGGGCTCGGGATCACCGTCGGGTACTTCCGGGACGAGGAGGCCATCGCCGCCTGGCGCGGCCGCCTCGAACACCAGCGGGCACAGAGGAACGGACGGGACCACTGGTACGAGAGCTACAGCGTCCACGTGGCCAGGGTCGAGCGGAGCTACGGCTTTGAGCGCGGCTGAGAGCGCCGCCGGAGAGGCAGCCGGGCTCCCCGGCGCGGCGGGGACCGGTGCCGCCGACCCCGGGGATGCCCGGGGTGAGGGCGAGGGGGTTCGGGCGTTCTGGGGGCGGCTCGGGTTGGCGGGGCTCGTCGATGTGCACACCCACTTCATGCCCGAGCGGGTGCTGAGGAAGGTGTGGGAGTACTTCGACTCCGCAGGGGAGCTCGTGGGCGGGGTCGAGTGGCCCATCACCTACCGGGAGGCGGAGGAGGAGCGGGTGCGGCTGCTGCGGGAGGAGTTCGGGGTGCTCGCGTTCACCTCGATGCTCTACCCGCACAAGGCCCGCATGGCCGAGTGGCTCAACGAGTGGGGCGCCGCCTTCGCGGCCCGGACCCCGGGCTGCCTGCACACCGCCACCTTCTTCCCCGAGCCCGGCGCCGAAGGCTATGTGCGGGCGGCGCTGGACGCGGGGGCCCGGGTCTTCAAGTCCCATGTGCAGGTGGGCGGTTACGACCCCGGCGACCCGCTGCTCGACCCCGTCTGGGGGCTGCTCGCCGAGGCCGGGACGCCCGTCGTCATCCACTGCGGGTCGGGGCCCGCACCCGGCAAGCACACCGGGCCGGGGCCGGTCGGGCGGGTGCTCGCCCGCCACCCCCGTCTCCGGCTGATCGTCGCGCACATGGGGATGCCCGAGTACGCCGACTTCCTCGACCTCGCCGAGGCGTACGGCTCGGTGATGCTCGACACCACCATGGCCTTCACCGACTTCAGCGAGCGCGGCGCGCCCTTCCCCGCGCGGGAGCGGGGGCGGCTGCTCGACCTGGGGGAGCGGATCCTGCTCGGCACGGACTTCCCGAACATTCCCTACCCCTACCTCCACCAGCTGGAGGCCCTGGAGCGGCTCGGCCTGGGGGACGACTGGCTCCGGGCGGTCTGCCACGACAACGGCGCCCGGCTCTTCGGGCTGCCCGGCTGAGGCCCCGTACGGCGGCGGCCCGGGGATTTTCTCAGGGAAATCACAGGATCGGGCAAGGATGTTTTCAGGGCCCGCTCACAGGGTGGGGCCATGACCGTTACCTCCTCGCCCCAGGGGCGGACCGAAATGCTCAGGCCGGACGGGAGTCCCGTCCGAGTGCTCGTGGTGGACGACGAGGCGCCGCTCAGCGAGCTCCTCTCCATGGCGCTGCGCTACGAAGGCTGGAACGTGCGCAGCGCCGGGGACGGGGCCGGGGCGGTGCGCGACGCCCGGGACTTCCGGCCGGACGCCGTGGTCCTCGACATCATGCTGCCCGACATGGACGGGCTCGCCGTCCTCGGGCGGCTGCGCCGCGAACTCCCGGACGTGCCGGTGCTCTTCCTCACGGCCAAGGACTCCGTGGAGGACCGGATCGCGGGGCTCACGGCGGGCGGCGACGACTACGTCACCAAGCCGTTCAGCCTGGAGGAGGTCGTGGCCCGGCTGCGCGGGCTCATCCGCCGCTCGGGCACGGCCGCCCTGCGCAGCGAGTCTGTGCTGACCGTCGGCGACCTCACGCTCGACGAGGACAGCCACGACGTGACCCGGGGCGGGGTCAACATCCACCTCACCGCGACCGAGTTCGAGCTGCTGCGCTTCCTCATGCGCAACCCGCGCCGGGTGCTCAGCAAGGCGCAGATCCTCGACCGGGTCTGGTCGTACGACTTCGGCGGCCAGGCCAATGTCGTCGAGCTGTACATCTCCTACCTGCGGCGCAAGATCGACGCCGGGCGCTCGCCGATGATCCACACCCGGCGCGGCGCGGGATATCTGATCAAGCCCGGAGAGTAGGAGTACGTGGGCAGGCTCCGGCGGTCCTGGTCGCTGCGCACCCGCCTGGTGGTGTCGGCGGTCGTGCTGCTCGCCGTGGTGGGCGCCGTCATCGGCACGGTGACCGTCCTCGCGATGGGCGCCAACCTCCAGCGCCAGCTGGACGACCAGCTGCGCGCGGGCCTCCCGATGCGCGGGCCCGGGCACGGCGGCCCGGGGCAGGGCCCGTCCGACGGGAGCCGGCTCGACTTCATCGTCTCCAGGCCGGGGCAGCCCCTGCACACGATCGGCGCCGCGGTGCTGCCCGGCGGGGCGCTCACGGGGCTGCGGAGCACCCAGCCGGAGCAGGAGGGCGAGAGCCGCACCCGGCCGCTGCCCGACGAGCAGGCCAGGGCACTGGCCGCCGTCCCGCAGGACGGCCGGGTGCACTCCGTCACGATCCCCGGACTCGGCGACTACCGGGCCGTGTGGGACGCGGACCGCACCTTCGTCCTCGGCTTCCCCACCGACCGGCTCGACTCCACCGTCAACACCCTTGTCCTCGTGGTCATTTGCGTGACCGCCGCGGGGCTGGTCGCCGCCGGGATCGCGGGCGCGGCCATCGTCGGGGTGGCCCTGCGGCCGCTGCGACGGGTCGCGGCGACCGCCACCCGGGTCGCCGAACTGCGCCTGCACAGCGGCGAGGTGGCGCTGCACGAGCGGGTGCCGGGGGCCGAGGCGGACGCCCGCACCGAGGTCGGCCAGGTGGGCGCCGCGCTCAACCGGATGCTGGACCATGTGCACGGGGCGCTCAGCGCGCGGCAGGAGAGCGAGACGCGGGTGCGACAGTTCGTCGCCGACGCCAGCCACGAGCTGAGGACGCCGCTCGCCTCCATCCGCGGCTACGCCGAGCTGACCCGGCGCGGCCGCGAGGACATCGGACCCGACACACGGCACTCCCTCGGCCGCATCGAGTCGGAGGCCGCCCGCATGACCGGCCTGGTCGAGGACCTGCTGCTGCTCGCGCGGCTCGATGCCGGACGCCCGCTCTCGTACGAGAGCACCGATCTCTCCTCGCTCGTCGTGGACGTGGTCGGCGACGCGCACGCGGCCGGGCAGGACCACACCTGGCTGCTCGAACTGCCCGGGGAGCCGGTCACCGTGCGCGGGGACCGGGGGCGTCTCCAGCAGGTCCTGGTCAACCTGCTCGCCAACGCCCGTACGCACACCCCGCCGGGGACGGCCGTCACCGCGCGGGTCGAGGTGCGCGGGCCGGAGGTCGTCATCGAGATCGAGGACACCGGGCCCGGCATCCCGCCCGAGCTGCTCCCGCACGTCTTCGAGCGGTTCGCCCGCGGCGACGCCTCCCGCTCCCGCAACGCCGGGTCCACCGGGCTCGGCCTCGCCATCGTGCAGGCCGTCGTCACCGCGCACGGCGGCCGGGTGAGCGTACGGAGCGGTCCCGGGCGGACGGTGTTCGGGGTCCACCTGCCGGTGCTGCTCCCCGACGGCCACGCCCTGCCGGACCTGCCCGCTCCGAGCCCGCCCGTCGCCCCGCCCCGCTTCTCACAGGCCGGGCACAGGCCGACCACACAGGTGTGACAGCGGCCCCCGCGAGGGTCGCCGTATGCGAACCGAACCTTCTGCCACGAGGGACCCGAGGGACCCGAGGGACCCGGGGGACCCGCGGGACACACAGGACCCGAGGGGTGCGAGGGCCGCGCGGGACGCGGACGCCACCCGGGACCTGAGGGCCCCGGACGCCCCCGGCACCGTGCGCACCGCGGACGCGCCCCGCCCGCCGCATCCGCCGCATCCGGCGGCGCTCCCGGCCCGGCAGCACCTGCCCGTGCGGGCGTCCGGCGCCCCCGTCCTCGATGTGACGGTCCCGGTCTTCAACGAGGAGCGGGACCTGGAGCGGTGTGTGCGGCGGCTGCACGAACACCTCGCGCGGACCTTCCCGTACGGCTTCCGGATCACGGTGGCCGACAACGCCAGCACCGACGCGACTCCCGCGATATCGGCGCGACTTGAGCGGGAGATCCCCGAGGTGCGGGCCTTCCGGCTGGAGGAGAAGGGGCGGGGGCGGGCGCTGCGCACCGTGTGGTCGGCCTCGGACGCGCCCGTGCTCGCGTACATGGACGTGGACCTGTCCACCGACCTCAACGCCCTGCTCCCGCTGGTCGCGCCGCTCATCTCCGGCCATTCGGACCTCGCCATCGGCTCGCGGCTGACCCGCTCGTCGCGGGTGGTGCGCGGCGCCAAGCGGGAGTTCATCTCGCGTACGTACAACCTGATCCTGCGCGGTTCGCTCGCGGCGCGGTTCTCGGACGCCCAGTGCGGGTTCAAGGCGATCCGGCGCGATGTCGCGCAGCGGCTGCTGCCGATGGTCGAGGACACCGGGTGGTTCTTCGACACGGAGATGCTGGTGCTCGCCGAGCGGGCCGGGCTGCGGATCCACGAGGTGCCGGTGGACTGGGTCGACGACCCGGCCAGCACCGTGCACCTCGTCAGCACCGCGATGGAGGACCTCAAGGGGGTGTGGCGCATCGGGCGGGCGCTCGCGGTCGGCGCGCTGCCCCTGGACCGGCTCTCGCGGCCGTTCGGCGACGACCCCCGGGACCGGGGGCTCAGCGGGGTGCCCGGGGGGCTGGCCCGCCAGCTCGTCGGGTTCTGCGCGGTCGGTGCGCTCTCCACCCTCTTCTACCTGCTCCTCTACTCGCTGGCCCGCACCGCGACGGGCCCCCAACTCGCCAACGGAGCCGCCCTGTTGGTGTCGGCGGTGGCCAACACCGCGGCCAACCGGCGGCTCACCTTCGGGGTGCGCGGCCGGGACCGGGCGGTGCGCCACCAGGCGCAGGGCCTCGCGGTCTTCGCCATCGGGCTCGCGCTGACCAGCGGCTCGCTCGCGGCCCTCGACGCCGCCCACGCCGATGCCGCGCACTCCACCGAGGTGGCCGTCCTGGTGGCGGCGAACCTCGCGGCGACGGTCCTTCGCTTCCTGCTCTTCCGCGCCTGGGTCTTCCCCGACCGGGCGGCCCCCGCCCCCGAGACCGCCCCGCACGACCCCGACCCGAAGGACAACGCACGATGACCACGACCTCCCGTCCGGCCGACACGCGCGAGGGGGCCGCGGCGGCGCGGCGGGCCGCCCGGGTCCGGCTGTGGCGAGGCCGGCCCGGCGACCCGGCGTGGGCGCGGCCCGCCTTGTTCGCGCTCCTGGCCGTCACCTTCGCCGCCTACCTCTGGAACCTCAGCGCCTCCGGGTACGCGAACTCCTTCTACTCGGCGGCCGTCCAGGCGGGCAGCCAGAGCTGGAAGGCCTTCTTCTTCGGCTCCCTCGACGCCGCCAACGCGATCACCGTGGACAAGCCCCCGGCCGCGCTGTGGCCGATGGCTCTGTCCGTACGCCTCTTCGGCCTCGGCTCCTGGCAGATCCTGCTGCCGGATGTGCTGATGGGCGTGGGCACGGTCGCCGTCCTGTACGCGGCGGTGCGGCGCCGGTTCAGCCCGGCCGCGGGGCTGATCGCGGGCGCGGTGCTCGCGCTGACGCCGGTCGCCGCGCTGATGTTCCGCTTCAACAACCCGGACGCGCTGCTCGCGCTCCTGATGACGGTCACCGTGTACTGCGTGCTGCGCGCCCTGGAGGACGCCCGCACGAAGTGGCTGGTGTGGGCCGGGGTGGCGATCGGCCTCGCGTTCCTGACGAAGACCCTCCAGGCCTTCCTGATCCTGCCGCCTCTCGCGGTCCTGTACGCGGTGTGCGCGCCGACCTCGCCGCGCCGCAGGCTCGGTCAACTCGTCCTGTCCACCGGTGTGTTGATCGTCTCCGGCGGTTGGTGGGTGGCCTTCGTGGAGCTGTGGCCCAAGTCGTCACGTCCGTACGTCGGCGGCTCGCAGCACAACTCCTTCCTGGAGCTCACCTTCGGCTACAACGGGCTCGGCCGGATCAGCGGCGACGAGACGGGCAGCGTCGGCGGCGGGGCCCGGCCCGCGGGCCTGGACCTCCCCGCGGGCCTGCGCCAAGGCGGCGGTGGCTGGGGCGCGACCGGCATCGGCCGCATGTTCGACTCCGAGGTCGGCGGCCAGATCTCCTGGCTGCTCCCGGCGGCCCTGATCCTGCTGGTCGCGGGCCTCGCCGTCACCTGGAGGGCGAAGCGCACGGACACCGCGCGGGGCGCCTTCCTCGCCTGGGGCGGGGCGCTCCTGATGACCGCCGTGATCTTCAGCTTCATGGCCGGGATCTTCCACCAGTACTACACGGTGGCCCTGGCCCCCTACATCGCGGCGCTCGTCGGCATGGGCGTCACGGTGCTGTGGGAGGAGCGCTCGCGCCTGGGGGCGGCGCTCGCGCTCGGGGTGACGGTGGCGGCCACCGCCGTCTGGTCGTACGTGCTGCTCGGCCGTACCCCCGACCATCTGCCGTGGCTGCGCTGGGCGGTGCTCGTCGGCGGGCTCGCGGCGGCGGCCGGTCTCGCGCTCGTGGGCCGGTTGAACCGCCGGGTGGCGCTCGGGGTGGCCGGGGCCGGGCTCGTGGCCTCGCTGGCCGGGCCCGCCGCGTACTCGGCGAGCACGCTCGACACCGGGCACACCGGCTCGATCGTGACGGCGGGTCCCGCGGGGGCGAGCAGGGGCGGCGGGCCCGGGGGCGGCGGCCGGATGCGGTTCGGCGGCGCGGCGGGCCGGGAGTTCCCCGGGCTGCCGGGTGGCGGTCCCGGCGGTTTCGGCCAGGGCCAGGGCCTGCCCGGCGGCGGCCCGGGACAGGCGCCCGGGCAGAACGGGGCCCAGGGCCGCTGGGGCGGCGCCCCCGGTGAGCGCGGCGGCATGGGCGGGCTGCTCGACGGCGCCAAGGTGAGCGCCGGTGCCGAGGCGCTCCTGAAGAAGAACGCGGACCGGTACACCTGGGCCGCGGCCGCCATCGGCTCGCAGAACGCCGCGAGCTACCAACTCGCCACCCAGAAACCGGTGATGGCGGTCGGCGGCTTCAACGGAAGCGACCCGTCGCCGACGCTCGCCCAGTTCAAGAGGTACGTGTCCGAAGGGAAGATCCACTACTTCATCTCCGGTGGCGGCGGGATGGCGGGCGGCGGCGGCCGGGCGGGCGGAACCTCCATCAGCGCCTGGGTCGAGTCCTCCTTCAAGAAGGTGACCGTCGGCACCGCCACCTTCTACGACCTGACCTCGCCGGTGAGGTAGCGGTAGGGAGGCCTCTCAGCGGCGGATCGGCGGCTGGGCGGCGAGGGGGCGGTGGTCCGAGGAAAGCGCCTCGACCACCGCCTTGGCGGTGCACCCGGGCGGTGCACCCGGGCGGCGGCGGTCTGCCGGTCCCGTCGAAGACGCCGTCCTTTCCGGCCCCGCGTGGATGTCGTACGTCGCCACACGTGGCGGCACCTGAGCCCCGGCGCCCGGGGTCGCATGCGCCGGAGCCGCGAGCGTGGGCGTCAACGAGCCTGTTGCCAGCGCCAGTTGACGCATTCCACGGTTTAGTTCGGCAAGCCTTGCCGGGGTGGTCTCCTCGCCCGCCCTTGTCCGCCCGCCGCTTTCGCAGCAGCTGGAGGCATTGTCAGGTCCACGTCGGAACGCTAGCGGCCGTAAATCACTTTACGGCGTAGAAGAGTTCCCTTACGGTGTACATCGCTCGCTCATTTACACCGTATAAGGAGCCAGGGAGCCGCCATGACGGCAACGACAGCCGAGACCTCCACCACCCCCACCGGACATCCGCAGCGCTGGCTGATCCTCGGCGTCATCTGTGTCGCCCAGCTCACGGTGCTGCTCGACAACACCGTCCTCAACGTCGCCATCCCCTCGCTCACCACCTCGCTCGGCGCGTCCACCGCCGACATCCAGTGGATGATCAACGCGTACTCGCTGGTCCAGTCCGGACTGCTGCTCACCGCGGGCAGCGCGTCCGACCGCTACGGCCGCAAGAAGATGCTCGCGGCGGGCCTCGCGCTCTTCGGCCTGGGCTCGCTGGCCGCGGGGCTCGCTCAGAACTCCGGACAGCTGATCGCCGCCCGCGCGGGCATGGGCGTCGGCGGGGCGCTGCTGATGACCACCACGCTCGCCGTCGTCGTCCAGATCTTCGACGACGAGGCCCGGGTCAAGGCCATCGGCATCTGGGCCACCGTCAACTCGCTCGGCTTCGCCGCCGGGCCGCTGATCGGCGGCGTCATGCTCGACCACTTCTGGTGGGGCGCGATCTTCCTGGTCAACATCCCCGTCGCGGTGCTCGGCCTGGTCGCCGTGCTCGCCCTCGTACCCGAGTCGAAGAACCCCCAGGGCGACCGGCCCGACCTGCTCGGCGCGCTGCTCTCCACGGTCGGCATGACCGGCGTGGTCTACGCGATCATCTCCGGGCCGGGCCACGGCTGGCTCTCCGGCCACGTGCTGGCCTCGGCGGCCGTCGGCGTCGTGTTCCTCGGCGCGTTCGTGCGCTGGGAGCTGTCCATCGAGCACCCCATGCTGGACATGCACTTCTTCCGCAACCAGAAGTTCATCGGCGCGGTCGCCGGGTCGATCCTGGTCGCCTTCGGCATGGGCGGCTCGCTGTTCCTGCTCACCCAGCACCTCCAGTTCGTGCTCGGCTACGGTCCCCTGGAGGCGGGGCTGCGCACCGCGCCGCTCGCCTTGAGCGTGGTCGTCCTCAACATGTCGGGCGTCGGCGCGAAGCTGGTCGTGAAGGTCGGCACCCCGCGCGCCATCGCCATCGGCATGACCGCCAACGCGGCCGGGCTCGCCTCGATCGCGCTGCTCGGCGGGCACAGTTACGGCGGCACGCTGTTCGGCCTGGTCGTGATGGGCGCGGGCATCGCGTTCTCCATGCCGGCCATGGCCAACGCCATCATGAGCGCGATCCCGCCGGAGAAGGCGGGCGTGGGCGCGGGGGTGAACGGCACCCTGGGCGAGTTCGGCAACGGGCTCGGCGTGGCGGTGCTCGGCGCGGTGCTCAACTCGCGGTTCGCGGCGCTCGTGCCGGTGGCCGCGGCCTCGCTGCCCGCCGCCCTCGCCGCCGCCCGCGGCGACGCCGAACGCCGCCGGATCGCCGACGCCTTCGCCTCCGGCCTGGAGACCAGCCAGCTGGTGGGCGCGGTCGCGGTGCTCGCCGGCGGACTGCTCGCGGCGGTCCTGCTGCACCGCGCGGAACGCAGCGCGGCCGCGCCCGCCGACGCGGCCCCCGCCGCATAGCATCGTCGGGGGATGCGTCCCCGAATTCCGGACATGCCCCTGATGGGGCCCGGTGCACAGGGCCCCGACGGGGCGGCAGGACCAACAGAACCGAGGAGGGCGGCGATGGTGTCGGCGGCGGACCGTGCGAAGGATGCGGCGCGTACCAGCGTGTGGCTCGGGAGCAAGGCAGAGCACCGGGTGCGCCGCTCGGAGGCGCCCGAGGGCGGCCCGGCGCTCGACCGGGACCGGATCACCGCCGAGGCCGTACGGCTCCTCGACGCCGAGGGATCGGCCAAGTTCTCCATGCGGCGGCTCGCGGCGGAGCTCGGTGTCACCGCGATGTCCCTGTACTGGTACGTCGACACCAAGGACGACCTCCTCGAACTCGCCCTCGACTCGGTGTTCGCCGAGATCGAGCTGCCCGACATGACGGACGAGAGCGCCGACTGGCGCGACCAGCTCCGCGCCATCGCCCGCGGCTACCGGGCGGTGTTCGTCCGCCACGCCTGGGCCTCGGCGCTGATCGGCCGCTACCTCAACATCGGGCCGCACGCGATGGCCTTCGCGAGCGCGGCCCAGCGGCTCCTGGCCCGCACCGGGCTGCCGCCGCACGGGCAGATGGGCGGGATGGCGGCGGTCTTCCAGTTCGTGTACGGGTTCGGCACGATCGAGGGCACGTTCGTACGGCGCTGCGCGGACGCCGGGCTCACCCAGGACGAGTACTTCGCCCAGGCGATGGGCGCGCTCGACGAACGCCCCGCGTACCGCGCGCAGTTCGAGGACGCGGCCGAGCTGATGGCCGCGCGGGGTGGGGACACGGTGGGGGAGATGCGGCAGCGGGACTTCGACTTCGCGCTGTCGCTCCTGGTGGCCGGAATCGAAGCACTGAGCACCCAAGACCCCGCCTGACCGACCCCCACCCCAACCCGGGCCCACCCCTCAAGGCCACCCGCCCTCAACCCCCGGACGGGCTGAGGTTGCCAGAGTGGTCCAGCACGACCCTGCCAGGGGCTGGGGGACCGCTGAGGTGTACATGCGGGCCGGCATGACGCTGCCAGGGGCTGGGGGACCGGGCTGAGGATGTCCATGCTGGCCAGCACGACCCTGCCAGGGGCGCGGGGAACTGCGCGAGCGGCCCAGCACGGTCCGCAGAGGGCCTGGGGCTCTGCCCCAGACCCCGGTTCGCGCCTGAACGGCGCTCGTCCTCAATTGCCGGACGGGCTGAGGATGTCAGCGTGGTCCGGCACGGTGCTGCTGAGGATGTCCATGCCGGCCAGCATGACGCTGCCAGGGGCGCGGGGACCGGGCTGAGGTGTCCATGCCGGCCAGCACGATCCTGCCAGGGGCGCGGGGAACTGCGCGAGCGACCCAGCACGGTCCGCAGGGGCCCTGGGGCTCTGCCCCAGACCCCGTTCGCGCCTGAACGGCGCTCGTCCTCAATCGCCGGACGGGCTGAGGATGTCAGCGTGGTCCAGCACCGTATTGCTGAAGTCGCCGGACGGGCTGAGGTCGCCAGCGTGGGCCAGCACCCTACTGCTGAGGATGTCCATGCTGGCCAGCACGGTCCTGCCAGGGGCGCGGGGAACTGCGCGAGTGGCCCCCCGCGCGCCGCAGGGGGCGCGGGCCAGGGGGCCGGGGGTGCGCCGGGGTCAGAGGGTTGGCAGGGTTTCGCCCTGGACGGTCTGGATGTCCAGTTCGACCCGCAGCGTCGTGCCGATCGCCGAGATCCCCGCCTGCAGAACCTGGTTGTAGGACATCGCGAAGTCCTCACGCCGCAGCTCCGCCGTCGCCCGGTACGCCGCCCGCACCCCGCCCCACGGATCCGGCCCCGTACCCAGGTAGGTGAGGTCGAGGTCGACCTCGCGCAGGACGCCGTGCAGCGACAGCCCACCCCGTACCGTCCAGCGGTCCGGCCCGGCCGGGACCAGGTCCGTGCTGCGGTAGGTGATCTCCGGGAAGCGCTCGACGTCCAGGAAGTCCGGGGACTTCAGATGCCCGTCGCGCATCGCGTTGCCCGTGTCGATGGAGGCCGCGCCGATGACCGCCTCCACCCGCGACTTCTCCAGGTCCTCGGCGATCTCGATGCGCCCGCCGAACTCCCCGAACCGGCCGTGCACGCTGGAGATGCCCAGGTGCTGGGCGACCGCGCCGACCGACGAGTGCGCCGGGTCGATCGTCCAGGGCCCCGGCGGCGGAAGCTCGACGCCGCCCTGCCTGGCCAGCACCACCGTGCCGACCTCGGCCCGGCCGCTCGCCGTCACCAGCGCGGTGGAGGCGGCGGGGGCGTACCCGACAGCCGTCACGATCACCGTGTACGGGCCCGGCGCGAGCGCCGCGTCCGCCGACACCGAGCCGTCCTCGGCCGCCGAGGCGCGCAGCACCTGCGTGCCGGTCATGTCGGTCATCGTCACCACGGCGTGCGAGACCGCCCAGCCGTCGCGCGTCCGTACCTGTGCCCGCAGTCCCATCCCGTTTTCTCTCCTCAAGTGCAAAAGGCCAAGTGCAAAGGCCGGGCCCCGGGGGCGGGACGGCCGGCCGTCCCCTGCCCGCCGCCCCATCCCCGGGGCCCATTTCCACGCCGGGCGCGACCGCCTCCGCTCGAAGCGGGCCGCGTCCGGGGGTCTGCGGGGGCGCCCGGCCGGGCGCCCCCCAACTACTCGCCCGGGTGGGCGAGTTCGACGTCGTGGCCGTCCACGCCGCGGCCGGTCACGGTCAGCGAACCGGCCACCGGCGGGTAGCCGGTCGCGATCAGCGTGTACTCGCCGGCGTTCAGGTCGGCGAAGGCGTACGCGCCGTCGTCGCCCGTCGTCGCGCCCGCGACCACGTTGCCCGCCGCGTCGAGCAGCGTGACCCGCGCGTCGGCCAGCGGGCGGCGGTCGGCGCCGCCCCGGATCGTGCCCTGGACCAGCGCACCGGCCTGGAGCGCGGCCTCGACACGGGTCACGCCGTAACCCGCGATCTCCACCGGCAGCGCCAGCGGGCGGAAGCCGTCCGCGTTGACCGCCACCGTGACCTGGCCCGGGACCAGCTCACCGAAGGTGAACTCGCCCGCAGCGCCCGACTTCCCGGTGGCCAGCAGGTCACCGCGCACATCGGTCACGATCACCATCGCGCCCTCGACGGGCGCCCCGGTCTCGGCCGCCTTCACCGCGCCCGTCAGACCGCTGGTGCCGGACAGGAGGATGTCGTACGCGAGCGCCTCGGCGCCCACGACCACGGTCGAGGCCTGCGGCTGGAAGCCGTCGGCGGCCGCGATCAGGACGTACGAACCGGCGCCCGGCGCCGCGAGCAGGTACCCGCCGTCGGGCCCCGCCACCGCGCGGCCGAGCTGGCTGCCGCCGAGCGAGATGAGGGTGACGGCCGCGGAGGCGACCGGCGCCCCTTCGGCCGCGCGCACCGTGCCGCGTACCGGAATGCCGTCCAGGACCGGCGCCTCGGTGGCCACCGGGGCCGCGACCGCCGCCGGGGCGGGAACCTGCGCGGGAGCCGGGGCGGGGGCCTCCTCGGCCCCGTCCGCGCCCACCGCACGGGTCCGCAGCGGGATCTCCTTGATGAACAGCGTGATCAGGAAGGCGAGCAGCGCGCACGGCGCCGCGTACAGGAACACGTCGCCGACCCCGTGGCCGTACGCGCTCTCGATGACGGTGCGGATCGGCGCGGGCAGCGTGGCCAGGTCCGGGATGGTGCCGGAGCCGCTGCTGCTCTTGGCCGCCGCGGCGCCCTGCGGGCCGAGCGCGGTGAGGCCGTCGGTGACGTAGTGGGTGACCCGGTTGGCCATGACCGCGCCGAGCGCCGAGACGCCGACCGCACCACCGAGGGAGCGGAAGAAGACGACGACGGAGGAGGCGGAGCCGAGGTCGGCCGGGGAGACCTGGTTCTGGGTGCACAGGACCAGGTTCTGCATCATCATGCCGATGCCGAGGCCCATCAGCGCCATGTAGATGGCGAGGTGCCAGTACGGGGTGTCGTAGCGCATCGTGCCGAGCAGACCGAGGCCCGCCGTCACCAGCACACCGCCGCTGACCAGCCACGCCTTCCACTTGCCGGTCTTGGTGATGACCTGCCCGGAGACGGTGGACGCGATGAACAGTCCGCCGATCATCGGGATCGTCATGACACCGGACATGGTCGGCGTCTTGCCGCGCGCCAGCTGGAAGTACTGGGAGAAGAAGACCGTGCCCGCGAACATCGCGACGCCCACGAAGAGCGAGGCGAGCGAGGCCAGGGTGATGGTGCGGTTGCGGAAGAGGCGCAGCGGGATGATCGGCTCGCTGGCCTTCGACTCGGCGAACACGAACAGCGCGCCGAGCACGATCGAGCCGCCGACCATGGCGTACGTCTGCCACGAGATCCAGTCGTACTTGTTGCCCGCGAAGGTCACCCAGACCAGGAGCAGCGAGACCGCGGCGCTGATCAGGAAGGCGCCGGTCCAGTCGACCTTGACGTCCCGCTTCACGACGGGGAGCTTCAGGGTCTTCTGGAGCACGATGAGCGCGATGACCGCGAACGGCACGCCGACGTAGAAGCACCAGCGCCAGCCGAGCCAGTCGGTGTCGGTGATCAGGCCGCCGAGCAGCGGTCCGCCGACCGTCGCAACCGCGAACGTGGCACCGAGGTAGCCGCTGTAACGACCGCGCTCACGTGGCGAGATCATGGCGGCCATGATGATCTGGGCGAGCGCGGAGAGACCGCCGACGCCGACGCCCTGGACCACGCGGCAGGCGATGAGCATGCCCGAGCTCTGCGAGAGACCGGCCACGATCGAGCCGGACACGTAGATGACCAGGGCTATCTGGACCAGCAGCTTCTTGCTGAAGAGGTCCGAGAGCTTGCCCCACAGCGGGGTGGTCGCGGTCATCGCGAGCAGCGAGGCCGTCACGACCCAGGTGTAGGCGGACTGGCCGCCGCCCAGGTCGTTGATGATGTGCGGCAGGGCGTTGGAGACGATCGTCGAGGACAGGATGGCGACGAACATGCCGAGCAGCAGCCCGGACAACGCCTCCATGATCTGCCGGTGAGACATCGGCGCGCCGTCGCCGGAGGGCGCGTGCCCTCCGTGCTTGGCGTGGCCGCCCCGCACACCGGCCGGTGTGGTCGTAGCCATGAAGTTCCTTGTCTTGTACGTCTGTTGGGCAGGTGTACGGGTGTGTTGCTAAGCGGGTGTACGGGCTCCGGGAGCCCGCGCCTCGGGGGCCTCCGGAGTCCGGAGGTGGGGTGCCCGGCAGTCCCCGAAGGAGTCGCGCAGGCGCGCCAGCATCGTGTTGAGCTGTCCGACCTCGTCGTCGGACCAGTCCCGCAGGGTGTGCGCGAACATCTCCGTGGTGCGCAGCCCGAGATCGTCGATCATGGCCTGGCCCGCGGGGGTGAGCCGCAGGATCCGCGAGCGCTTGTCGGCGGGGTCGGCGGACCTCTCGATCCAGCCCCGCTGCGCGACGTGCGCGACATGACGGCTCGTCACCGACATGTCCACCGCGAGGAGTTCGGCGAGTCTGCTGATCCGCATCTCGCCGTGGCGCTCCAGGAGGGTGAGCACGGCGGCCGAGCCGGCCGGGCACTCGGGCGGCAGGATCCGCGCGAGGCCACGCTTGACGGCACCGATGGCGCTGAGCTGGCGGGCCAGCTCCTCGTAGAGGCTCTGCGCGGCCATGGACACCTCCCGACATCTTGTTGCTTAGGGCAACCATAAGATTGTTGGTTGCCGAAGGCAAACTAAATCGGAGCCTCGGCGGCAAAGGAAACGCAAAGCCTTCGCATATGGAAACCCAAGCCGCAGGTGGGGGCGGTGCGGCCCCGCTCTCCGAACGTCTCGGGGCCTGCCGTGAACGCCCTCTCGCGGGGGCGGGGGTTGGGCCCGATCCCCATCTTCGCTAGGGTCCTGCCCCATGGCACACAACCCCCACGCACCCCAGGGTCCCGAGGGCAACTACGACCCGGCGGGCTCCACGCAGATGTTCCGCGCCTTCGTAGACGAGGGCGCGCCGCAGGGCCGCCAGGCAGCAACCCCGGCCGCGACCCCGGCCGGCCCGCGCGTCGGCCTGATCGTCGGAGTGATCGCGGTCCTCGCGATCCTCGCAGCGGTGGCCTGGCTGGCCCTGGGCTGACCACCCCACCACAAGCCCGCCAGACGAACTCCCCTCCCGGCCCCGGATCGGCTCCCTTCCCTCTGTCCTGAGGGTCACGGGGTGCAGGACACGCAGCGTTCGCAGGGTCCGGGCAGAGCCTGACGGGTCGGCCTCCCTCACGCCCGGAGGTTCGCGTGGCGGGGTGCAGGGGGCGCAGCCCCCGCCGGGGTTTGGGGCGGAGCCCCGGAAGAGACGCCTTCCCTTCCCCCAACCCCCGGAGGGTCTCGGGAAGGGGCGGGGTGGGGAAGTCAAAGCCCCCTACCCCCAACTGGCCGTCACGGACCGCGTCTCCACATGCATCCCCAACGGCACCCGCCACGCATCCACACACACCCCGAACGTCCGCGCCCCACTCGCCCCCGCCGCAATCGGCACCGGCAGTGCCTGGCTCGTCGTGATGGTCGCCCAGTCCACCCCGAGCAGCCCGATGATGTGCGTCGCGAACACCACGGTGCCCGACTTCACCGCCGTACCCCCGCTGTTGCGGAACGGGACGGTCACGTTCTCGCACCACCGGTGATCCCCCGCCGCGCGGCTGGGCGCCCCGAGGCTGAGCTCCGCGGGCCCCGGCGCGGGTCCGGTGGAGCCGGAGGGTGTGCTGGGCGGGGTGCTGGGGGAGGCGGGAGCTCCCGGCGTGCCCGGAGAGCCCGTCGAGGGTGAATGGCCGGGCGGGGCAGGGGGGTTGGGCCGCCCTGACGACACCGGGGCGGCGGGTGGCTGCCCGGCCGGGCTTCCGGGAGTGGGCGGCGTCGAAGGCGTACCGGCCGACGTGCCCGAGGGGCCGGACGGTGGGGGCGCGGCCGAACCGTCCAGCGGGACCAGGCGCACCGCCCCCTGGGGCGGCACCGCCCGGTCCGGGGCCGAGGGCCCGGTGCCCGCGGCGCCGACCGCTACGTACCCCGGCCGCCCGCCCCCGTCGCAGCAGGCCGCGAGGGCGCCGCCCAGGCCCAGGACCAGCACCGCCGGAACGCCGATGAGCGCAGCACGTCGTCGCATCGCGCCAGTGTGGCTGACGGTGCGTCAATTAACCAGGGTGCGAGCCGGGTTGGGCCTCAGTCCGAGATGAGGCCTTCGCGGAGCTGCGCCAGCGTGCGGGTGAGCAGGCGCGAGACGTGCATCTGCGAGATGCCGACCTCCTCGCCGATCTGCGACTGGGTCATGTTCGCGAAGAAGCGGAGCATGATGATCTGCCGTTCCCTGGGCGGGAGTTTGGCCAGCAGCGGCTTGAGCGACTCGCGGTACTCGACGCCTTCGAGCGCCGTGTCCTCGTAGCCGAGCCGGTCCGCGAGCGAGCCCTCGCCGCCGTCGTCCTCGGTGGCGGGCGAGTCGAGCGACGAGGCGGTGTAGGCGTTGCCGACCGCGAGCCCGTCGACCACGTCCTCCTCGGACACGCCGAGGACGGCGGCCAGTTCGGGGACGGTCGGCGAGCGGTCGAGCTTCTGGGCGAGCTCGTCGCTGGCCTTGGTGAGGGCGAGCCGCAGCTCCTGGAGGCGGCGCGGCACCCGCACCGACCAGGAGGTGTCGCGGAAGAACCGCTTGATCTCGCCGACGACCGTGGGCATCGCGAACGTCGGGAATTCCACGCCCCGTTCGCAGTCGAACCGGTCGATCGCCTTGATGAGCCCGATCGTGCCGACCTGGACGATGTCCTCCATCGGCTCGTTGCGGCTGCGGAACCGGGCGGCCGCGTACCGCACGAGCGGCAGGTTGAGCTCGATGAGGGTGTCGCGTACGTACGTACGCTCCGGGCTGTCGTCGTCCAGCGTGGCGAGGCGCAGGAACAGGGAGCGGGACAGCGTGCGGGTGTCGATGGCTGCGGTGCTTGCGGCGTGTCGGCGCACGGTCGGTACGGGTGCGCTCTTGGTGAGCGTGAGCACCTTCGAGCTGCCCTGTTCTGCGGACATGCCAACCCCCTTGAAGTTGCGGCGGTCGCGGACGGTCGCGTCGGGCCACGACCATCGGAGGAAGCAGCCTCCACCTGAATACCGGAGGCGGAGCCCCGGCAAACGCGGTTTCCGCAGAATGTCACATGTCGGCAACACGCTGTAGTGACATGTCGACAAGAGGGGTCCGAGTACGTGCAGGAAACAGGGGGTGTGGGGTTTTTCGGTCAGAAATTTTTTGCCGGACCGGGAGGGGAGCCCGGATCACTCGATCCGGTTATGCCTCGATTCGATTTGCGGATCGAAGTCGGGCGAAGCTCCTGGCCAGGAGCCTTGACACATGCATCTGCGACACTCCCAATTCCTGACTGATCTGGGACTGCGTCAGATTGCTGTAATAGCGGAGCATCAAGATCCGCTGTTCCCGTTCGGGCAGTTGTACGAGCAGATGGCGGACCAGATCGCGGTGTTCGACACCGGCGAGCGCGGGATCCTCATAACCGAGCCGGTCGAGCAGCCCGGGCAGCCCGTCGCCCTCCTGGGCGGCTTCGAGGGAGGTCGCGTGGTACGAGCGGCCCGCCTCGATGCAGGCGAGCACCTCGTCCTCGCCGATCCTGAGCCGCTCGGCGATCTCGGCGGTGGTGGGGGAGCGGCCGTGCAGGGTCGTCAGGTCCTCGGTGGCGCCGTTCACCTGCACCCACAGTTCGTGCAGGCGCCTGGGGACGTGGACGGTGCGCACGTTGTCGCGGAAGTACCGCTTGATCTCGCCCACGACGGTGGGCATCGCGAAGGTGGGGAACTGCACGCCGCGGTCCGGGTCGAACCGGTCGATCGCGTTGATCAGCCCGATCGTGCCGACCTGGACGACGTCCTCCATGGGCTCGTTGCGGCTGCGGAACCGGGCGGCCGCGTACCGCACCAGCGGCAGGTTCGCCTCGATCAGCGCGCCGCGCACGCGGCCGTGTTCCGGGGTGCCGGGCGTGAGCCCCTTGAGCTGGCCGAACAGCACCTGGGTGAGGGCGCGGGTGTCCGCACCCCTGGTGGAGGTTCTGACGGGGCCCCTGGGGCCCTCCGAGGATTCCTGGGCGGGCACTTCGGGGGCGTCCTGGGGCTCGTTCTGGGGCGGCACCTGAGGCGTAGTACTGGCCGGCACGGTCACGCCACCCCTTAGTCCTCGGTCAACTCATCCGTCAAAAGCGGTCATAGCATCACAAGACATGTCCACTGTGTGCAAGCACCGTATAACCACGTGTTGAGGGCAAGTTGGGGCAGATGGCCCCTGTGGGGCGACCTCGTTCGAGGGCGGCCGGGGCATGGAAAAGCCCCGCACCTCTCAGGTGCGGGGCCACGTCGCCCGCGGCCCGGGCCGCGGGCCGGATCGCGCGCGTACGGATCAGAACGGGTAGTCGGCGATCACCCAGGTGGCGAACTCGCGCCACTGGCCGGCCGCGGCCTGGTGCGCCGGGTGCTCGATGTACCGCTTGAGCGCGTCGGCGTCCGCCACGGCGGAGTTGATGGCGAAGTCGTACGCGATCGGCCGGTCGGTGATGTTCCAGGCGCACTCCCAGAACTCGATCTCGGGAACGAGCCCGTCGAGCTCCTCGAAGGCCTTCACGCCGGCGACGACGCGCTCGTCGTCGCGCTCGACGCCCTCGTTGAGCTTGAACAGGACCAGGTGGCGGATCATGAACTCTCCTACGACTACGGCTACGACGGGGTGCGGGCCGAGCGGCTCAGCGAACCAGGTTGGTCATGAACTGGCCGACGCCCTTGGCCGCGCTCGATATGCCCTCGAACCCGGTCTGGACCATCCCGGCGGCCTGCACCGGCGACGTGATGATCGTGTAGAGCACGAAGACCACGGCGATGTAGAGCAGGACCTTCTTGACGTCCACTGTGCCTTGCCCCTCCCCGGCGACGGCGCCACCCTGTGCGGTCGGGTGAGTCTAACCGCCGCCCCGCCGGTCCTCACCCGGCCTTTAGGGACCAAGGGCCCGGCGATCGGGGCCCTTTGCTCGACGGTACGCACGTGACGCGGGAGCAGGATGGTTCCTGAGCCCACCACATCTGGCAGGAATGCGGTGGGCGAGGAACAGGACCTCACTGCGGGGTCCGCGCCGCGAGCTTCCCCCCTGACTGCGGCGCAGGACTTGCAGGTTCTGTTCTCGTCGGGGGGAGCGGCTTGTCCCCCCGATGCCGCTCCCCCCGTCCCTACGTCGAAGCCCCGGTCATCCCCCCGACCGGGGCTTCTTCGTATCCGCCCGGGCTTTCGTAGCCACGGGCGCGCGGCGGACCCGGCACGCGAGAAGGGCCCCGACACTGTCGGGGCCCTTCTGAAGCGGTAGCGGAGGGATTTGAACCCTCGGTGAGTTTCCCCACACTCGCTTTCGAGGCGAGCTCCTTCGGCCGCTCGGACACGCTACCGAGAGAGAGCTTAGCCCAAGGTGGGCCGTGGTTTGAAATCGGTTCGGCGAGAGCTGGGTCACCGCTGCCGGAAGAAGGCCGTCAGCTGTGCCGAACACTCCTCTTCGAGGACGCCGGAGACCACTTCGGGACGGTGGTTGAGCCGCTGGTCGCGCACGAGGTCCCACAGCGAACCGGCCGCGCCCGCCTTCTCGTCGCGGGCCCCGTAGACGACCCGGTCGATCCGGGACTGCACGATGGCGCCCGCGCACATCACGCACGGCTCCAGGGTGACGACGAGCGTGCAGCCGGTCAGCCGCCACGCGCCGGTACTGCGGGCAGCGCGCCGGATCGCGAGGACCTCCGCGTGCGCGGTCGGATCGCCGGTCGCCTCGCGCTCGTTGTGCCCGGACGCCAGCAGGGAGCCGTCCGGGGCGAGCACGACCGCGCCGACCGGCACATCGCCGGCCGACTCGGCCTGGACCGCCCCGGCCAGGGCGGAGCGCATCGGCTCCGCCCATCGGTCGCGTACGGGATCGTGCGGGTGGAGCACTAGCGGACGGCCTCCAGGACCTCGGCGGCGCCCAGCGCGTCCGCGATCGTCACGAGGGCGTCGCCGTCGAGGGCGAGGAGCCGGCGCTCGCTCACCCCGAGGTCGGCGAGGATCGCGCTCTCGCCGAGCGGCCCGGCCGGCACGGCGCTGTCCGACGGGTCGTCCCCGCCGTCCGGCTCCTCCGCGACGTCGACCGCCTCGTCCCCTTCGTCGTCGTATCCGTCCTCCGTGCCGTCGAGGTCAAGGGTGTCCAGCTCGTCCTCCTCGTCGTCCTGGTCGTGGCCGAGCAGTTCGTCGGTGAGCATGGCCCCGTACGAGGAGCGGGCTGCGACGGCGGCGTTGGAGACGAAGACGCGGGGGTCCTCCTCGCCGTCGACGCGGACGACGCCGAACCAGGCGTCCTCCTGCTCGATGAAGACGAGCACCGTGTCGTCGGCCCCGTCGGCGGCTGCTTCCCGGGCCAGATCGGCCAGATCGGACAGCGTCTCCACATCGTCGAGCTCTGTGTCGCTCGCTTCCCACCCGTCTTCGGTGCGCGCGAGCAGTGCGGCGAAGTACACCGTGACTCTCCCACTGGTCATAGGCGTGCCGGTTGGGGGTCCCCCCGGCTGTGGCTTCATTCGGAATCGTGGCAGAAAACACCGCGGTTGCGAGAGTTCTTCCGCGGTTGCGTTTTTCCGGTCGCCGTCTTCACGGGTTCCGGGCCGCCGCGGTCACGCTTCCCGATCGCCGCGATCCCGGCCCCAGAGCGCCGGATTCACGGGTCACCAGCGGAAGGTTCGCATGCGCATGGCCTGGCGCATACGGGCCGCGCGGGCGCGCCGGGGCTGGACCCGGTCGCGCAGCGCCTTCGCCTCGTGCAGCTCACGCAGGAACTGGGCGCGCCGTCGC
Source organism: Streptomyces sp. NPDC045846 (assembly GCF_056431605.1). NCBI lineage: Bacteria > Bacillati > Actinomycetota > Actinomycetes > Kitasatosporales > Streptomycetaceae > Streptomyces > Streptomyces sp. NPDC045846. The sequence continues at coordinate 617,598 of NZ_JBWKKJ010000004.1, forward strand.
CGCCGCTCCGCGTCGCTCTCCGGTTGTCGCTCCGCGTCGTGCTCGTCCGGCATTGGCTCACACCGCCCCGGGTCGGTTCCTGCCTCCCACCTTCCCCCCGTTCGGGCGCTTGACGCCAGCGTGAACCGACAACAGGTGGGACGCGGGGCCGCTACGCCCCGGTTACTGTGGACGTCATGCGGATCCATGTCGTCGACCACCCTCTCGTGGCGCACAAGCTCACCACGCTGCGCGACAAGCGCACCGACTCCCCGACCTTCCGGCGGCTCGCCGACGAGCTGGTCACCCTGCTCGCCTACGAGGCCACCCGGGACGTGCGCACCGAGCAGGTGGACATCGAGACCCCGGTGACGCCGACGACGGGCGTGAAGCTCTCGTACCCGCGTCCGCTGGTGGTCCCGATCCTGCGGGCCGGTCTCGGCATGCTCGACGGCATGGTGCGCCTGCTGCCGACCGCCGAGGTGGGCTTCCTCGGCATGATCCGCAACGAGGAGACCCTGGAGGCCTCCACGTACGCGACCCGGATGCCCGAGGACCTCTCCGGCCGTCAGGTGTACGTGCTCGACCCGATGCTGGCGACCGGCGGCACGCTGGTCGCGGCGATCCGCGAGCTCATCAAGCGCGGCGCCGACGACGTGACCGCCGTGGTGCTGCTCGCCGCCCCCGAGGGCGTCGAGGTCATGGAGCGCGAGCTGGCGGGCACGCCGGTGACCGTGGTGACCGCCTCGGTCGACGAGCGCCTCAACGAGCACGGCTACATCGTGCCGGGCCTGGGCGACGCGGGCGACCGGATGTACGGCACCGCCGACTAGCTCTCCCGAACCGTTCTCAGCACTTCCCCGAGGGCGCGGGTGCGGGCTTGGCCAGGGCGGCCAGGGCCGTGTCCGCGTCCTTCGGCGTGTTCAGGTCGGCGAACGTGGTGCCCAGGATCAGGTCGACGTCCGGCGTGTCGCGCTTGTCGGTCTTCTGGGCCGCGCCCTTGAGCTGTGCGCCCAGCACGGAGAAGGGGCCGCGGGTCGCCGTGGGGGCGCCGAGCAGCACCCCGTTGCCCGGGACCTTCTTGTCGTACTCGGCGGGCGCGTTGCCGACCTTGCCGATCGCGAAGCCGCGCTTCTTCAGCTCGTCGGCCACCGACTTGGCGAGGCCACCGCGCGGGGTCGCGTTGTAGACGTTGACGGTGATCTGCGCGGGCTTGGGCAGCGCCTGCGGCGCGCCCGACGCCACTGGCGACGGGCAGTCCTTCTGGTGCCCGGCGGAGGCCTTGGCCTTGCCGCCGCCACCCCCGAACACGTCGATGAGCTGGATCGTCCCCCAGCCGATCAGGCCGAGGGCCACGACCGCGCCGACGAGCGCGAGGACCAGTCGGCCGCGCTTACGGGGACGTCGCATCCGCGGGTACGCGTCACCCTTGATGCGGTACTTTCCGCCCATGCCGGGGGGAGTGAGCATGCTCATAGGCGCAGGGTAGTGCCGACCCGGGACGATGCCTACTAAATGATCAACGGTTGGCGCGCGTGTGCGCCCGTATGCGCCTCAAAGGGTCCGAAAGGCTCACCCGGCTGTCGGACTCAGTCCATTTCGAGTACACGGGCGTGCAGGACCTGGCGCTGCTGGAGCGCCGCCCGTACCGCCCGGTGCAGCCCGTCCTCCAGGTAGAGGTCGCCCTGCCACTTCACGACGTGCGCGAAGAGGTCGCCGTAGAACGTGGAGTCCTCGGCGAGGAGGGTCTCCAGGTCGAGCTGACCCTTGGTGGTCACGAGCTGATCGAGCCGGACCGGGCGCGGCGCCACGTCCGCCCACTGCCGCGTGCTCTCCCGGCCGTGGTCGGGGTACGGCCGGGAACTTCCGATGCGCTTGAAGATCACACGGAAAGCCTACCGGGCCACCGGCTCCGGGCGCAGCCATGGAGCACGAGTGCAATCCTGGGCAAAACGCAGGAAACCCGACGCAGGGGGCCGGTCATGACCGACAGCGACCAGACGGCGGCCGCGCCCGGGCCCGCGGGCGGCGCCGGGCCGGACGTAAGCGGAGCGACGGATCCCGCACCGGCGCCCGCCGAAACGTCCACGCCCCCCGTCCCCGCCGCCGCGCCCGCGCCGGCCGCCGCGTCAGCCCCTTTCGCCGAGTCTGCCTCGGCTGCCGCGCCCACCTCGGCCGCCGCACCGCTGCCGCCGCCCGCCGCCGACATCGCCGCCGGATACGCCTTCACCGGCCCCGCGCTGGAACTGGGCGCCCTCCTGTGGGACGGCCAGTGCCTGCCGGACGCGCCGATCCGCATCCCCCTGTCCATGCTCAACCGGCACGGCCTGGTCGCCGGGGCCACCGGCACCGGCAAGACCAAGACCCTCCAGCTCATCGCCGAACAGCTCTCCGCCAACGGCGTGCCGGTCTTCCTCGCCGACGTGAAGGGCGACGTGTCCGGGATCTCGGCCCCGGGCAAGCCCGGCGACAAGGTGGCCGAACGCTCCGCACAGGTCGGCCAGGACTGGGAGGCGGAGGGATTCCCCTGCGAGTTCTACGGGCTCGGCGGCATCGGCCCCGGCATCCCGCTGCGCGCCACGGTCACGAGTTTCGGACCCGTACTCCTGTCGAAGGTGCTCCAGCTCAACCAGACCCAGGAGCAGTCGCTGGGGCTGATCTTCCACTACGCCGACACCAAGGGCCTCGAGCTGTACGACCTGAAGGACCTCAAGGCGGTCGTCGGATTCCTCGTCTCCGACGTGGGAAAGGCGGAACTCAAACAGATCGGCGGCCTGTCCCCGGCGACGGCCGGGGTGATCCTGCGATCGGTCACCGCGTTCGAGCAGCAGGGAGCGGAATCGTTCTTCGGAGAGCCGGAGTTCGACACGAGCGAACTGACGCGGCTCGCGCCGGACGGCCGGGGCCTGGTGTCGGTCCTCGAACTGCCCGCCGTCCAGGACAAACCCCAGCTCTTCTCCACGTTCCTGATGTGGCTGCTCGCCGACCTCTTCCAGAAACTGCCCGAGGTCGGGGACGTGGACCGGCCCCGGCTCGTCTTCTTCTTCGACGAGGCGCACCTGCTGTTCAACGGTGCCTCGAAGGCGTTCCTGGAGTCGATCACCCAGACCGTGCGGCTGATCCGCTCCAAGGGCGTCGGCGTCTTCTTCGTCACCCAGACCCCCAAGGACGTCCCCGGCGACGTCCTCGCCCAGCTCGGCAACCGCGTCCAGCACGCGCTGCGGGCCTTCACCCCGGACGACGCCAAGGCCCTGAAGGCGACGGTACGGACCTTCCCGCGCTCCCCCTACGACCTCGAAGAACTCCTCACGGGGCTCGGCACGGGCGAGGCCGTCGTCACCGTACTGAGCGAGAACGGCGCCCCGACCCCGGTCGCCGCGACGAGGCTGCGCGCGCCGCGGTCCCTGATGGCGCCCATCGACCCGGCCGCGCTCGACCAGGCCGTCAAGTCCTCGCTCCTGTACGGTCGTTACGCGGAGCCGGTCGACCGCGAATCGGCCTTCGAGAAGCTGTCCGCGGCGGAGCAGGCGAGGCAGGCCCAGGCGGTGACGGCCGCCCTCGACCACCCCGCCCCCGGAAAGGGTCCCGCCGCCCACCCGAAGAAGGACGCGTCGCTGGCGGAGCAGGTGGTGAGCAGCGGGATCTTCCGCTCGCTGGCGAGGTCCGTGGGGACGCAGCTCGGCCGCGAGATCTCCCGCTCACTCTTCGGAACCCGCCGAAGGTAGCCCCCCGGCCCCACCCCGCCGCGGGGGTGTGCCGGAGGTTTCACCCTGGGGGTGGGGGCTGTTTGCGCGGTTCCTCGCGTCCCTGAATGCGTTTTTGCCCGTGGGTGGTGTGTGGCTGGTCTCGCGGTTTCCTCGCATCCCTTGGAACGCGCCTCGGCCTTTGGGCGGTGTGGGCGAGTGCGTGTGCTTTCTCGGGCGGCCTGAGATGCGCTTTTGTCTGCGGGGTGCGTGTGGTTGCTCGCGCAGTTCCCCGCGCCCCTGCGGGGTTGCTCCTTGGCCGGGGCTGGCCAATGGCAGGGAGGTCGCTGGCATACCCAGCCCGTCCGGCGTTTGAGGACGAGCGCCCTCAAGGCGCGAACGGGGTCCGGGGCGGAGCCCCGGGAAGGGGGTCTGGGGGCGCAGCCCCCAGGAACCCTTCAACCGCCCGGGTTGCCCAGGGCACCCCGGGTTTACTTGGGCGGCTTCGCCGCCTTCACCCCCTGCTTGTACGCCCGCACCTTCGTCAGAGACTCCGGCCCCGTGATGTCGGCCACCGACCGGAAGCAGTCCGGCTCGCCGTACGGCCCCGCGGCCTCGCGCCACCCCGAGGGGCGGACCCCGAGCTGCTTGCCCAGGAGCGCGAGGAAGATCTTCGCCTTCTGCTCGCCGAAGCCGGGCAGCGCCTGGAGCCGGGCCAGGAGCTCGGCCCCGGAGGTCACACCCGTCCAGACCCCGGCCGCGTCACCCCCGTACTCCTCCACCAGGAACTGGCACAGCTGCTGGATCCGCTTGGCCATGGACCCCGGGTAGCGGTGGACGGCCGGCTTCTCCTTGAGGAGCTCGGCGAAGGCCTCCGGGTCGTACGCGGCGATGGCCCCGGCGTCGAGATCGTCCACCCGCATGCGCTGGGCGATCGTGTACGGGCCGGAGAACGCCCATTCCATCGGGACCTGCTGGTCGAGCAGCATGCCGACCAGGGCGGCCAGCGGGCTGCGGCCGAGCAGCTCGTCGGCCTCGGGCTGCTGGGCGAGCCGAAGGGTTGTGTTCATGTCTAAGACTTGTCCCGTAACTGCAGGTCACAGGTGAGATGATCTTGTCGTGGCTGGTGTGATCACGGCATCGGAGCCGTCCTGGATAACCCCGTTC